>NZ_JAKRMY010000017.1 GCF_022346005.1 Corynebacterium sp. ACRPS | reverse complement strand
TCGGGATGGTCAGCCCCGTCGATTTCGAAAACCACACCAGCCTAACCACCAGCAGAAAAGAAATCGCTGCCTAACCACTAGGTAGCTCCACTACGTGTCCACGATTTGCGGGCAACCCCACACGGTCTAATTACCGGACAGATGGGCGTTACGCTCGGACTCCAGCCGGATACGAATGCCACCTTTGTGGGCTACCAGGCCTTCCCATTTGCCGTGTCGAAATATTCTGACTCTTCTAACGAAGGATATAACCGCACCGCAGCTAAGATTCAGCAAATCCAGAATGACTGCCCAAATAGCAAGATTTCCTTGGTCGGCTATTCCGAGGGAGCAGATATTTCCGCACGCATCATTAACGATGCGGCGCACGGGCGCGGACCACTTGATAAAGAAAGGTTTGCATCTGCAGCCCTCTATGCCAACCCGTACCAGGGTGGCAATGGTGCTGCGCAATATCACGATGACATGTCCAATGCGACCGGCGCTCTAGGCCACCTCGACGGTGGGTACGGCGAACTGGGGTCTGACGTGTTCGAGGTTTGCAACCCGCAGGATATTATTTGTAACTACCCAGAGGATTACCTGGGATTGGTATCCCCGTCCATGGAGGTGGACGCAGCACACGGCAAGCTGCCTTTGCAGCAGATCGTAGGTGAGGCCTCTCACCATGGCGCAATGGATAATATAAACCTGCTACGCGGACAACTTGCCCATATGCAGTACGGTGGGGCGGAATTTCAGGCAGGTATCGATTGGATCAATAACCACTAACCAGAAAAACTCATAAAAATATCCCGCATAGTTTAAAATTATGCGGGATAATTTCTTTCTACTTACTGCAGAGCGTGGCCGATAAACTGGCCATAAGCTGCGGTGCCGTGGGCATTAAGGTGCAGTGGTAGGTTGCCGGGAGCTGGTGGTACTGGGTCAACGAGGTTAACCCACCAGCGGTCTGGCGAGCACATGTCATGTCCTTCAGACATGGGCTGTGCATCTAAGAAGGTTGCGCCGTTTTGCTCGGACACTTCGCGCAGGGTGTTTTGGAGGCGCTGTTCTGTGTCAGAGACGGCTGCGATGGGTAGGGGAATGATCGAAGAGGTCAGGCAAGTGGAGTTGCCGCGGGTCACGTGCGGGTAACCTACGACAGTCACCTTGGCATTCGGTGCGTGCTGGTGGGCTACATCGAGTGCGCTGCGGAGACCACCGCGAATCGCGCGGTCGGAGGCTGCGATATCCGTTTTGTGGGGGTAGGTGTCATTAGCGCCGGCAACGATAACGACATTTTTGGTCTCGTGGTTAAGGTTGCCGTCTTCTGCTGCCTTGCGGAGAGAGTTATCGACGTGAACGCCTCCAGTGGCTAAAGAAGCACCTGCGCATTGGTACTGGTCAACGTGTGCACCGGAAACATTGCTCATCTCAGTGGCAATGGCATTATCGGTAACGCAGCCCACTCCGGTATTGGCCGTTTTATGCGCCTTGTTCAGCGCATGGTCAGCGACGGTTGGGTTGGCTACAATACTGTCACCAACGAGAACGGTGTTTCCTGGGACTGCAGCTGTGGCAACGGTGCTCGTGCCCGCAAGTGCTGTAATGAAAGTGGCAGCCGCGGCGAGCTTATTAATACGCTTCACTTTTACTCCGAGTTTACTTTCTGGGAATAGGGGAGGTGAGGCCTAGTTCCTTAGGCCATTCGTAATAATACCTGCCATTCCTGTGTGTCCAACATCAGTTGGGTGCATTGGCATCACGGAAGGGGCCGTCGGGGTCTGAGCAATGACTGCCCACCGGTGGTTGGTGTCCGGCTGGCAAGGATCGTGCGTTTTTGCTTGGTTGTGAAGATCGATGAAGTTCACGCCAAGGGAGTCTGCGGCACGTCCGATTTCGCGGTTGAACTCTTCTTCTGCGCGAGTAACACCTGGGATGGACAGTGGCAGCTGCATCCGGTCGTCATTGACCACACAGAGGGTGTCATTAACCGTCATTGGAACGTAGTTGACCATCGTGATGCGTGCATTCGGGGCCACGGATCGAATTTTACTGAATTGCGCGTTCAGCAATCCGCGGTAGCTCGAGCCCTTAGGGATATTTGGGGCGGCGGCGTTAGCCAGTGCATCGACATAGGTGCCAGGCTGCAGGCCGCCATACATGAAGGTGACTTCCTTCGTATCGGGGCCAATATTCCCAGAGCGGACTGCGTGTTCGACGAAGGCAGCTACCCAATAGCTGGTTCCGTTGCACGTGTAGTCCGCCAGGCTGTGACCGAGATTCCGGGCAGTTTGATGTGCCCAGTTGTGCTTGTCGTTACTGCACGTGTTCGGTAGGGGAGTAGAAGCGGAGAAAGGGCTGACCGCTGCGCGATCCCCAGGGGCACCGCCGTTAGCGGAGAAAGAGTCGCCGAAAGTGACCATTTCCTTGCCGTGGGGTTCTGCTGCGTTGGCAGACTGGGCCATCGTCAAGGCAGCACCAAGCGCGAGGAGACCACCGACGAACTTTCTCTTAATGCCGTTAATTCCGACCATAGTTATCCTTTTCAATTCGAGAGAGAATTTACCATTCGGTAAATTATTTATGTACAGCATCTTAATTCGCAGTGGGCCAATTAACTAACTGAAAAACTTTGTCAATTAAAGTGCGAGGCATGTAATTCTAAGTTTTCCGGCCCAACCTGGTGTGCTACCGAAGTAGTTATGCTGGTCAATATGCAGACCTTTGCTAAGCAAGTACGCGATAAAGACCAAGCTGGTGCTGAGGCTGCCGGCCTCCGGTGGTTGGGTGAAGCCACGGATGCGGTAGCCACAGTAATTAGCGCCGACGACAAGGAAATCGTTACAGAACGCATCAACGAGGTAGCGCCCACTGCAGAGGCAGCGCGAAAATTTGGTGCGGAGCTTGCGCGCGTGCACCGTGCTGGGGCGCCGGCTTTTGGCAGCGCGCCGGAGGGGTGGGAAGGAAGAAACTTCATCGGCACCATTGAACAGGAGTGCACGCCCACCGATAACTGGGGTGAATTCTATGCCCAGCAGCGCGTGCTGCCGTTTGCGGAGCCGGCCGGAATCAGTACTGCGCAAAGGGACTTGGTTAAGCGGGCTTGCGATGCGATTGCCGCCCGCAGCTGGGATGTGGCGCCTGCGCGCATCCACGGTGACCTGTGGGCAGGCAACCTGCTTTTCGATGCCCAGGGTGGCATCATGATCGATCCCGCAGCTCACGGCGGGCATCCGCACACTGATTTGGGCATGTTGGCGCTATTCGGCGCGCCCTATATAGAGGAAATCTTCCGCGGCTATGGGGCGCCGAAAGATATTGAAACCTGGATTCCCATGCATCAACTGCACCCACTAGCTGTGCACGCGCTGACCCACGGCTCGGCCTATAACCGGCCGCTGGAGCGCGCGGCACTCGCCACGCTAGAGGCGCTGGCTTAGGCGGTTGGCCCTTGCGGCATCTGGCGCTTGTGGATGCCGCGGTGCCACAGGGTCTCGATGCGCTCGCGGGCGGCATCGGGAACCGCCTTGCCCTCTAAGTAGTCATCGATGTGGGCGTAGGTGACGCCGAGCGCCTCTTCATCGGGAAGCTGCGGCTTATCGTCTTCTAAATCCGCGGTGGGGACCTTGGACCACGTGGACTCTGGCGCACCTAAGTGCTTGAGCAATGCCGCGCCTTGGCGCTTATTTAGCCCGGCCAGGGGGAGTAGGTCTGCCGCGCCATCGCCCCACTTGGTGTAGAACGCGGTGACGTTTTCCGCTGCGTGATCCGTGCCCACAACCAGCGCGCCCACCTCGCCGGCGATGGCATATTGCGCGGTCATGCGCAGGCGCGCCTTGGCATTGCCGCGATTGAAATCGTTCAAGGAATCCTGGTTCACCGCACGGGCGACCTCGTGGCTCAGCGCTGCGGTGGCCGGTTGAATATCAACGGTGAGCCGGTGATCGGGGCGGATGAAATCGAGGGCGATCTGGGCATCGTCCTCATCCGCCTGCGTGCCGTGGGGCAGGCGCACGGCCCAAAATTCGGCGCCTTCTACCCGCTCTACTGCCAGCTGGGTGAGCTTTCCCGCCAGGGTGGAATCCTGGCCGCCGGAAATGCCCAGCACGTAGCCTTTGGCATGGGTCGTTTCCAAGTATTCCACGAGGAAATCTACGCGGCGGGCAATTTCCTCTTCTGGATCGATAAAGGGGCGTACATCCAGCTGTTTTATGATGGATTGTTGCAAGTTTTCGGCATCGGGTGACATGACGTTCATCGTAGTCTCCTGACACAATTGCGTGCTGTGAATAAAGAAAGTTATGTCAAGGTAGTTGCAGCAATTGCCGCCCTTGGCGGTTTATTATTTGGTTATGACACCGGCGTGATGTCCGGTGCTTTGCTGTATATCACCCCGGAATTTAATATGACAGCCCACCAAGAGGGGTGGGTAACCTCCATGCTGCTGGTGGGTGCCGCAGTGGGTGCTTTGACCGCAGGCCGCATTGCGGACCGGTTTGGCCGCCGCTTTACGCTGATCGCCGGCGGCATCATCTTTGTTTTGGGCTCCATCTGGTGTGCGCTGGCGGGGTCGGTGACCATGCTGGCCACGGCCCGTACCTTCCTAGGCTTTGCCGTTGGTGCGGTATCCATTGTTTCGCCCATGTATATCTCAGAGATGGTGCCGGCCAAGATCCGCGGGCGTATGGTCTCCCTGAATACCCTGTTGATCGTGGTAGGCCAGTTGTTGGCTTACTTGGTCAACTCGGCCCTCGCGCCCACGGAAAGTTGGGAATGGATGCTGGGGCTTGCGGCCGTACCGGGCGCGGCCCTCGCCGTGGGCATGCTCTTCTTGCCAGAGACCCCAGTCTGGCTTGCCACGCACAATAAGATGTCGCGGGCCCGTGAGGTCGCAGGCCGCGCCGGGATGGACCTGGCGGAGCTTACCTCCCAGGAAACGGCGCGCCGCTCCAGCGGCTCCGAGTGGAAGGCGCTGAAGGCCAATCGCTGGATGCAGGTGACGGTATTGCTCGCCATGCTGATGGGCCTGACCCAGCAGATCACCGGCGTTAATGCCATCGTCTACTTCGCTCCCACCATGATGAGCCAGGTTGGCATTTCTACCACCAACTCGGTCTATACCTCGATTGTCATTGGCGTGGTATCCGTTATCGCCTGTTGGGTGGGCCTCAAGGTGGTCGACCGCATCGGCCGCAAGCGCCTGCTGCTCATCGGCCTGACCGGCAACGTGATTTCGCTATTCATCTTGTCCGTGGCATACTCGCACGCCGCCGATTCCACCACGATGGCGATGGTCTCGCTGGTATTTATGGCCTCGTTTATTGCCTTCCAGCAAGCGGCGGTCTCGCCGACGACCTGGTTGCTCATCTCGGAGCTCGTGCCCCTGCAGGTACGCGGCTTGGGCATGGGCATCGCCGGGCTCTCGCTGTGGGCCACCAACTGGGCCGTGGCCCAGTACTTCCTGCCGCTGGTGGAGTGGCTCACCGGCCCGGTGGCCTTTGGCGTCTTCGGCGTACTGGGGCTCATAGCCATCGGCTACACCCGCATTTTGGTGCCAGAGACTATGGGACGTAGCCTGGATGAGGTAGGCGAGGAGATGAAAACCCGTTACTCACGGGAATCCGCACCCCATTAAGCCCTAGTGTTTTGGTCTTAATGGCCGCGTGAGGTAAAATTATTCCTCGTGTCATGGCTGGGGATTCCCAGTCCGTGCTTTATTTACTCAACCGCATGTAGATTGCGCATAACGAAAGGAGCGCCCGATGAAGGTCCGTAAGTCCCTTCGGTCGCTGAAGAAGAAGCCGGGCGCCCAGGTTATTCGCCGCCACGGTAAGGTCTTCGTGATCAACAAGAAGGATCCCCGTTTCAAGGCTCGTCAGGGTTAATTGAAACTTAAGGAAGTCCGCCTCCTCCGAGTGTTCGGAGCGGGGCGGACTTTTCGTTTTCTACGGTTCGACGCCAGAATGTGAACTTTGCCACATGTTTAGGTGAACAGAAGGTAAACCTGCAGGAATGGCAGGCGTGTAGTTTCACGGTTGGGTGCCGCGGTGGTCAACATGTGGGGTCTGACCCCAGGCCCTCCTGGGAATATCATGGATGTAACTACTATATGTTGTGTCAGTTGCGGTCAATTCCCCCAAAGTATAGTGTCGTTGGTGTCGCTCAGAGCGGTGCAGGAAGTGGCCTGAAAAGGGGTCAGAACCTCCGCTTTTTAAGAGCAAAAGCTATCTCGCAAAAGGATTTTAGGGAGTTATTATGTCTATCACCGTCTACACCAAGCCTGCCTGCGTTCAGTGCAACGCCACCAAGAAGGCCCTTGACCGCGCGGGCCTGGATTACAACGTGGTAGATGTCACCGTGGACGATGAGGCCCGTGACTACATTATGGCTTTGGGCTACGTCCAGGCACCCGTCGTGGAAGCAAACGGCGAGCACTGGTCGGGCTTCCGCCCTGACCGCATCAAGAACCTCGCAGCGCTTGCCGCCTCTGCGTAAGCAGCCGAGGAGGGAGGTGCCGTCATGTTGGTCGTGTATTTTTCCTCTACTACGGAAAATACGCACCGGTTCGTGCAGAAGCTAGGTTTTCCTAGCGCACGAATCCCCCTGCGCCGCACTGATGAGCCGCTAGTGGTCAATGAGCCTTACGTCTTGGTGTGTCCCACCTACGGCGGGGGAGCCTCCATAAGTCACCAAAACTCCCGGCCCGTACCGGTGCAGGTAATTAGATTCTTAAATAATGAGCACAACCGCAGTTTTATCAGAGCGGTAATCGCCGGCGGAAATAGCAACTTCGGCGCCGATTTTGGCAAAGCTGGTGACGTTATCAGCGCCAAATGTAAGGTGCCTTATGTGTATCGTTTCGAATTGCTCGGCAACGATGAAGATATAAAAATTTGTCGCGAAGGCCTGCTGGCTAATGCTTCCCAGTTGGGACTGGATGAGGCAGCCTAGCCGCGGTGCGACACACTTAATAGAATCCTGATTTTAAGAAAGGCCGCGTCAGCTGTGAGTACGCAATTGGGAAAGACCGTAGCAGAGCCAGTATCGCAGGAAGAGCAGCTGGATTACCACGCGCTCAATGCCATGCTGAATCTCTACGACGGAGACGGCAAGATTCAATTTGATAAGGACCGCGAGGCCGCCAATCAGTTCTTCTTGCAGCACGTTAACCAGAACACGGTCTACTTCCACGACTTGGAAGAAAAGATCGATTACCTGGTGCGCAATAAGTACTATGACCCAGCGGTCATTGAGGCTTATGACTTCGAGTTCATCAAGTCCCTATTCAAGCGCGCCTACTCTTATAAGTTCCGCTTCAAGTCCTTCCTTGGCGCCTATAAGTACTACACCAGCTATACGCTGAAGACCTTCGACGGCCGCCGGTACTTGGAGCGCTTTGAGGACCGCGTCTCCATGACGGCGCTTTTCCTTGGTGATGGCGATGGTGAGCTGGCTGAGCGCCTCGTCGATGAGATCATGACCGGCCGCTTCCAGCCGGCTACGCCGACCTTCCTGAACGCCGGCAAGCAGCAGCGCGGCGAATTGGTTTCCTGCTTCCTGCTCCGCATCGAAGACAACATGGAATCCATCGGCCGCTCCATCAACTCTGCGCTGCAGCTGTCCAAGCGCGGCGGCGGCGTGGCCCTGCTGCTGTCTAATATCCGCGAATCCGGCGCGCCGATTAAGCACATCGAGAACCAGTCTTCCGGCGTTATTCCGGTGATGAAGATGCTGGAGGATGCATTCTCCTACGCCAATCAGCTGGGTGCACGCCAGGGTGCGGGCGCGGTGTACCTCAACGCCCATCACCCGGACATCATGAACTTCCTCGACACCAAGCGCGAGAACGCGGATGAAAAGATTCGCATTAAGACCCTGTCCTTGGGCGTGGTGATCCCTGATATCACCTTCGAGCTGGCCAAGAACAACGACGATATGTACCTGTTCTCGCCGTACGACGTCGAGCGCGTCTACGGCAAGGCCTTCGGCGATATCTCCATTACCGAGCACTACGAAGAAATGGTCGAGGACCCGCGCATCCGGAAGAAGAAGATCAACGCGCGCCACTTCTTTCAAACCGTGGCAGAGCTGCAGTTCGAGTCCGGCTATCCGTACATGATGTTTGAGGATACGGTGAACCGCGCCAACCCGGTTAAGACCTCCCGGATCAACATGTCCAACCTGTGCTCGGAGATCTTGCAGGTCAACTCCGCTTCCGAGCTCAATGCGGATCTTTCTTATGACCAGGTGGGTAACGATATTTCCTGCAACCTGGGTTCGCTGAATATCGCCATGACCATGGATTCGCCGGACTTCTCCCAAACGGTGGAAACCGCGATTCGCGGTCTAACCTCGGTGGCGGATAAGACCTCCATCGATTCCGTCCCGTCCGTGCGCAAGGGCAACGATGACTCGCACGCCATCGGCTTGGGCCAGATGAACCTGCACGGTTACTTGGGCCGTGAGCACATCGAGTACGGCTCCGAAGAGGGCTTGGACTTTACTAACGCCTACTTCGCGGCCATCATGTACGCCGCCCTGCGCGCTTCTAATAAGATCGCCCGCGAGCGCGGCACGACCTTCACCGAGTTCCCCGAATCCGATTACGCCAGCGGCGAGTTCTTTGATTCCTATGATCCGGCGGAGTTCCAGCCGCGCACCGAAAAGGTCAAGGCTCTTTTCGATGCCTCCTCTATCTACACCCCCACCGCAGAGGACTGGGCGGAGTTGAAGGAGGACGTCGCCAAGCACGGCCTCTACAACCGCAACCTGCAGGCGGTGCCGCCGACGGGCTCGATTTCCTATATCAACAATTCCACCTCGTCGATCCACCCGATTGCCTCCAAGATTGAAATCCGCAAGGAAGGCAAGATTGGCCGCGTGTACTACCCGGCATCGCATATGGATAACGACAACTTGGAGTACTTCAAGGACTCGTACGAGATTGGTTACGAGAAGATCGTTGATACCTACGCTGAGGCCACCAAGTACGTGGACCAGGGGCTATCGCTGACGCTGTTCTTCAAGGACACCGCCACCACCCGCGACGTGAATAAGGCACAGATTTACGCTTGGCGCAAGGGCATTAAGACCTTGTACTACATCCGCGTGCGCCAGATGGCCCTGGAAGGCACCGAGATCGAGGGCTGCGTTTCCTGCATGCTCTAAGTGCGGGCGCGGTCCAGGATAGCGCGGGAGGTGCGCTCGGCGGCTTCGGCCTCGCCGGCGTCGATCTCCCGCGCTAAATCCATATGTAGCTGCGTCGTGCCGCGAATCGGATCCCGCTTGCGGGAACCAAAGACGGATTTGCCCTTCAAGATGGCCAGCAAGGCTGGCGCCAACGCGGCGATCATCTCGTTGCCGGAGGCCTCCAGGATGAGGGTATGGAATTGCAGGTCGGTTTCGAGTTCTTCGCCTACCCGTGGGGAAGGGGTGGTCTCGAGCTCGCTGAGCCTTTCTGCTAGCCGCAGCAATTCGCGGCGCTGCTGCGGGCTAGCATTGCGCGCGGCAAGCTGCGCCGCCACCGGCTCGATGCCAAGGCGCAGCTCGTTGAGGCGCGCGACCTGTTCCGCGCGCGTTCTATCGTGGCCCAGCCGCCACGAAATGACGGCGGGATCATAGACCGCCCAGCTGCTGCGCGGCAGCACCTTAAGGCCCACCCGGCGCCCAGAAGAAACCATCCCTAAGTGCTCGAGGGTGCGCATGGCCTCGCGCGCCACGGTGCGGGAGATGCCAAAGCGCTTTTCGATGTCCCCAAGGCGAAACCGCGTGCCTTCCGCCATGTCCCCGCTGACGATATCCGTGCCCAGCTGGTCTACTACAGGGCCTAAAAGGGGAGTGGTTTCTGCCATGGCGCGGGCGTCCTTTCCTGGCTGTGTAATGCGCTTTTATTATAGACGCGGTGCGGCGGGATGAGGTAGGGCGGCATTGGGTATGCTGGGACTCGAAATTCTACACAGTGAAGCATTGGAGTGACATCGCGTGTCGCACGAATACGATGACTACGTTGCTAGTCATGACAGCCCGGTAAAAGCTATCAACTGGAATACCATCCCCGATGACAAAGACCTCGAGGTATGGGAGCGGTTGACCGGTAACTTCTGGCTCCCGGAAAAGGTCCCAGTCTCTAATGATCTCCCCAGCTGGAAGACGCTGACGGAAAAAGAAAAAGAAACCACCATGCGGGTCTTTACCGGCCTGACGCTGCTGGATACCATCCAGGGCACAGTCGGTGCGATCTCCTTGCTTCCGGATTCGCAGACCCTGCACGAGGAGGCGGTATATACCAATATCGCCTTCATGGAGTCGGTGCACGCCAAGTCCTATTCCAATATCTTTATGACCTTGGCTTCCACCCCGATGATCAATGATGCCTTCCGCTGGTCCGAGGAAAACGAGAACCTGCAGAAGAAGGCCAAGATCATCCTGGCCTACTACAACGGTGATGACCCGTTGAAGAAGAAGGTGGCCTCCACGCTGCTCGAGTCCTTCTTGTTCTACTCCGGCTTCTATCTGCCGATGTACTTCTCTTCCCGCGCGAAGCTGACCAATACTGCCGATATCATCCGGCTGATCATCCGCGACGAAGCCGTGCACGGCTACTACATTGGCTATAAGTTCCAGCAGGAATACAAGAAGCTGGATGAAAAGCGGCAAGAGGAATTGAAGGACTATACCTTCGATCTGGCCTTCGAGCTCTATGACAACGAGATCGACTACACCGAGGATCTCTACGACGAGCTGGGCTGGACCGAAGACGTCAAGCGCTTCTTGCGCTATAACGCCAACAAGGCCCTGAATAACCTGGGCTTTGAGGGCCTCTTCCCGGCCGATGAGACCCGCGTCTCGCCGGCTATCCTGTCCTCTCTTTCGCCCAACGCCGACGAGAATCACGACTTCTTCTCCGGCTCGGGTTCGTCCTATGTCATCGGCAAGGCCGAGGACACCACGGATGATGACTGGGACTTCTAGCCGTTCCTAGTCCCCGCGCACCTTCGCTTCACACTCAACCGAAAGGTTGATAACGAGCGGGGGTGCGTTTTCCGGTTTTTGACCTGCATATCTCGCAACCGCTGTGACATGCGACACCCATACCTAGCCCAAAGAATGTAAACCTTAAATGATGCCCGCCCCACGTGCTGGGGGTATGTGACGGTTGTGGTTATTGGGGGGGATACCCCCAAGCTGAAAGACCTTTAAGAGAAGCTGGCAAGAACAGGGGAAAATGTCCTAATATAATCGAAGTAAACCTAGGTGTAGGTGGACCCGGTCCGCTGACACTTTGTTATTCAGGAGGATTCTATGACCGCTGTGGCGCCACGGGTCGACGATTACGTCGCTCCCACACGTCCAGAGCCGACCGGTAGGGAAAAGACCGGTTCAAAGGCTTGGGTATTTTTAACCACCACCGACCACAAGCAGCTGGGCATCATGTACTTGATCATGGCCTTCAGCTTCTTCTTCCTCGGTGGCTTTATGGCATTGCTGATCCGTGCGGAGCTTTTCACCCCGGGTCTGCAGTTCCTGTCCAATGAGCAGTTCAACCAGCTGTTCACCATGCACGGCACCGTGATGCTGCTGCTGTTTGCTACGCCAGTTGTCTGGGGCTTTGGTAACTACATCCTGCCCCTCCAGATTGGCGCGCCGGACGTGGCCTTCCCGCGTCTGAACGCCTTTGGTTTCTGGGTGACCCTGCTCGGCGGTATCGTCATGCTGCTTGGCTTTATCACCCCTGGTGGTGCGGCTGACTTCGGCTGGACCATGTACATGCCGCTTGCCGATGGCGTACACACCCCCGGCATCGGCGCCGATATGTGGATCGTCGGTGTGGGCGCTACCGGTGTCGGTACCATTGCCTCCGCCATCAACATGATCACCACCATCTTGACCCTGCGCGCACCGGGCATGACTATGTTCCGCATGCCGGTCTTCTGCTGGGGCGTCTTCACCGCCTCCGCCATCGTGCTGATGATCTTCCCGCTGCTGACCGCAGCCGCCTTGGGCGTGCTGTATGACCGCAAGCTGGGCGGCCACATCTACGATTCCGCTAACGGCGGTGCCATCCTGTGGCAGCACCTGTTCTGGTTCTTCGGCCACCCCGAGGTCTACGTCCTCGCGCTGCCGTTCTTCGGCGTTGTCTCCGAGATTGTCCCGGTCTTCTCCCGCAAGCCGGTCTTCGGCTACATCGGCCTGGTCTTCGCCATCCTGGCTATCGGCTCGCTGTCCATGGCCGTGTGGGCACACCACTTGTTCGTCACCGGCGCCATCCTGCTGCCGTTCTTCTCGTTCATGACGTTCCTGATTGCGGTGCCTACCGGTGTGAAGTTCTTCAACTGGGTCGGCACCATGTGGAAGGGCCACATCACCTGGGATACCCCGATGATTTGGGTCATGGGCTTCATGGCTACCTTCCTCTTCGGTGGTATGACCGGTGTTATGCTCGCTTCTCCGGCGCTGGACTTCCACTTGGCTGAGTCCTACTTCCTGATTGCGCACTTCCACTACACCCTGTTCGGTACGGTTGTGTTCTCCGCATTCGGTGGCCTGTACTTCTGGTTCCCGAAGATGACCGGCCGCATGCTGGACGAGCGCCTAGGCAAGATTCACTTCTGGCTGACCTTCATCGGCTTCCACGGCACCTTCCTGATTCAGCACTGGGTCGGCAACATGGGTATGCCACGTCGCTACGCCGACTACCTAGAGTCCGATGGCTTCACGGTCTTCAACCAGATTTCCACCATCTTCTCCTTCGTTCTCGGCGCCTCCGTTATCCCGCTGGTCTGGAACGTATTCAAGTCTTGGCGCTACGGTGAGGTCGTTACCGTGGACGACCCATGGGGTTACGGCAACTCCTTGGAGTGGGCAACCTCCTGCCCGCCTCCAAGCCATAACTTCGTCTCCCTGCCACGCATCCGCTCCGAGCGTCCGGCATTCGAGCTGCACTACCCGCACATGGTTGAGCGCATGCGCGAGGAAGCTCACGTGGGCAAGCACTAAGCCCGCACTTTAACTCCTGACTACAGCCGCCTTCCCAAGCCTCTCAGAGGTAGGGAGGGCGGCTTTGGCGTGTGTGGGATAATGGCCGGTGTGAATACTCAAGCTGAAACCATGACCATTACTAGCTTCGGACCGGACGAGCCAGGGGCGGCCGCCGCTTTCTTTACCGCGGTGGCTGATTTCTCTGCCCCGCTTGCCGATGTCCGCCTCGCCACCCACTCCAATCACCTCACCCTCACCGCGCAGTGCGGTAACGCTGCCCTAGAGGAACGAGTGCGCGAGGCCATGGCGCCCTTCGGGCACGAGGTGTCCGTTGCGCCAAGCTATGCCGTCGCGCTCATCGGCGCGGAGATTACCGCAGAGGACATTAGCGCGGTGCAGGAGACCGTGAAAGGGGAGACGTTTCGCATGAGCCGGATAGCATTGGATTCCCTTTCTGCGGTGGAACTTACCGTGGCGCTCGAAGACGCAGACTCGGCGCGGCAGGCGCTGCGGGAAGTGGGAGAGGACCGTGGCATAGATATCTCCCTCGAGAGCTTGGGCAATCGCGGTCAGCGCTTGGTGTGTTTCGACTGCGATTCGACGCTGATTGAAGGCGAGGTTATCGAGATGCTCGCCGCCCACGCGGGCAAGGAAGCAGAAGTGGCCGCGGTGACCGAGCGCGCCATGCGCGGCGAATTGGACTTTGAGGAGTCCCTGCGCGAGCGCGTCGCGGTGCTTGAGGGGCTCGATGCCTCCATCATCGATGAGGTCGCCCGCGATATCGAGCTGACACCCGGCGCTAAGGAAGCGATCGGTACCCTCCACCGTCTGGGCCACCGCACCGCCGTGGTCTCGGGTGGCTTCATTCAGGTACTCGAGGGCCTTGCCACAGACCTCCAGCTCGATTACGTGCGGGCTAATACCTTGGAAATCCGCGATGGGAAGTTGACCGGCAAGGTGATTGGGCAGGTGGTCGACCGCCAGGCCAAGGAGGATTTCCTGCGCGAATTCGCCGCCGATTCCGGAATCGGGATGGAGTCCACCGTCGCGGTGGGCGATGGAGCCAATGACATCGCCATGGTCACCGCTGCCGGGTTGGGTATTGCCTTTGACGCGAAGCCTGCGCTGCGAGAGGCCGCTGATGCCTGCATCACCCCGCGCCGCCTCGACGCTGTCCTACCGATGCTGGGGATTGCCGATGACTAAGTTCGAGATAGCCCATCAGCGCCTCGTCGCCGCCTGCACGGCTCGTGATTCCCACGAGGATCCCGCTGACCCGTCCACCGTGCAAGCGATGCAGATAGTCCTCCACCTCCCCAAGCAGGATCCCCCGGCGCGCAGCGAGGTGCTCGCCGCGGCCGCTCGCGCCGTGGTGGCCACCTGCTTGGATGACCGCGCCGGCGAGGATGGCGCCTTCGCCGCGGCGCTCGCGCAGTGGTACGGCCACCGCATCCGCAAGATCGCCCGCCGCGCGCGCAATAAAGCGTGGCGCGATGTGCAGCTGCTTCCTGGCGTGACCGTTGATGACCGCGCGCGTGCTTTTGCGCCCTCGGCGGTGAGGGAGGTAGATCCGCTGATCAGGAAGCTGCAGATCGGCCATACCGATCTCGCAATGGACGAGCCAGGGCCTCCGCTTGCCGATGCCCCCATTATCTACGTCGACCGCAGCCTCGCCATGACCGCGGGCAAGGCCGCCGCCCAAGTGAGCCACGGCTCGATGATGCTCGCCGCAGCTATGAGCCAGGAGGAAGCCGCAGCCTGGGCAGCAGAGGGTTTTCCGCTTTCCGTTCGCGAGGTGGACGCGGAGGTATTTGGCACTGCCTGCGCGCAGGAGGACGCCGTGGTCATCATCGATGCCGGGTTTACCGAGATCGCCCCCGACTCGGCTACCGTGTGTGCGCTGCGGCGACCAATCGCTTAAGTGCCCCGCGCACCGTCTCCGGGTTCGTGGTTTGCCAGAACTGCGGCATGGACGCTTTGAGGAATGCGCCGTAGCGCTTGTACTCCAGCCGGTTATCCAGCACGGCGACGACCCCGCGGTCCGTTACGTGGCGCAAAAGCCGCCCCGATCCCTGTGCCATGAGGAGGGCCGCGTGATTGGCGGAGACCTCCATGAACCCGGAGCGCCCGGCGGCATCGGCTGCTTGGGATCGAGCCTGCAGCAGCGGGTTATCGGGCCGCGGGAAGGGGATGCGGTCAATGAGGACCAGCGAGCACGACGGCCCCGGCACATCCACGCCCTGCCAAAGCGTCAAGGTGCCAAAGAGGCAGGAGTTTTCCTTCGTGGAGAACTTGTCCACCAGCGTGCCGATGGCATCTTCGCCCTGCACATACAAATCAAACGGCAACCGCGGCGCCAAGGCCTCCGCGGCTTCTTCCGCCGCACGGCGCGAGGAGAATAACCCCAGCGTGCGCCCGCCGGCGGCCATGATGAGCTCGTATATTTCCTCCAAGGTTTCAGAGGACAGGCCATCGCGCCCCGGTGCCGGGAGGTGTTTGGCGGTATATAAGATGCCGGATTTTGCCGGTTCAAAGGGCGTTCCCGCATCGAGAGTGTCATACGTGCCGGACGGTAGGCCCCATTGTGCTGCCATGGCGTCGAATCGCCCGCCTAGGGCCAGCGTGGCCGAGGTAAGCACCACCGTTTGCTCCCCAAATAGGTTCTCGCGCAGCATATGCGCGATAGACAGCGGCGCGACGGCGAGCGTATCGGTGCCCTCCAGCCACACGACATCGTCCTGTGCGGCGGGATCGTCGGTGGCGAAGACCTCCAAGATCCTCCCGATCGCCTCGGCCAGGTCCGTGAGGTGATTACTTAAGTTTTGGCGCTCGGCATTCTTTTCGGGGTCATCGTTGGCCTCGCCTTCTGGGGCGCGGGAGATGAGGGATTTGACGCGCAGGAACTCGTCGGCAAGCGCGCGCAAATGCGCCTGCGACGTCTCATCCAAATCCGTCCACCTGCCGGGCTCCTGCACGCGCAGCAGATCATCGAATTCATCCGCCAACTCCGCCAGGTTGCCGGCATTGCCCAGTGACTTTGCCCGGTTCGCCGCCATCTTAATGGAGCGGGAAGTAATCTCCGCCGTGGACACGGAGGTAATGCGCCCATCGAGCTCGTGGGCCTCATCGATGATCGCCACATCGTGGTCGGGCAGGATATTGGCCTCAGAGATAGCGTCGATGGCGAGCATGGCGTGGTTGGTGACGATGATATCGACATCGGCAGCCGCCCGGCGGGCCTCTTCGGCGAAGCAATCCGCACCGTGCGGGCAGCGCCCAGCCCCCAAGCACTCATTCGAGGTCACCGATACCGCCCGCCACACCAAATCCGGCACGCCGAAGTCTAAATCGTCCCGGTCACCGGTTTCGGTCTCCTGCGCCCAGTCGTGGATGCGGCGCACGGCCTTGCCGCGGTAGGAGATATCGGACTCATCGATAAGAGCCTCCGGATCATCCGGGGTGGCCGCGATCTTATTCAGGCATACGTAATTATTGCGGCCCTTCATGATGGCGAAGGTGGGGGTGCGCTCCATGACATCGGCTAGCGCCTCCGTCAGCCGCGGGAGGTCGCGCTCCACCAACTGGCGCTGCAAGGCCAGCGTGGCGGTGGAGACGACGACGGTGGAACCCGAGTTCATTGCATGCCGGATAGCCGGAACCAGGTAGGCCAGGGATTTACCCGTTCCCGTGCCCGCCTGGACGGCGAGGTGGCGCTCGGATTCCAAGGCCTTGGATACCGCGTTTGCCATGCGAACCTGGCCGGCGCGGCGGGAGCCGCCGAGCGCATCCACCGCCGCGCCGAGCAGCGTTTCCGTGTCGTGGTTTAGGGGATCATCTGCGGGGTCACTCACCCCACACAGTCTAGCGACCTAGTCCTTAAAGCCCACCATTCGCGTGGGCACGGCGGCGTCGTCGCGCGAGAGCGCCAGGCCCTCCCATGGCAGGGTCTTGCGGGCCTCGTCCAGGTAGGTGCGGGAGGCCTCAAGATCGGGCAGGTCCTCCACGATGTGCCCATCGCGCATCAAGGGAATGGTCAACTCGCGGGTGGTCAGCTGGCCCGTATCCGGCGCGTCTGCGGCGAAGGGGTAGACCACCTCTTCTACCGCCACGCCGGAAGACCGGTAGGTGCGCAGCGCGCGCTTGGCTCCGCCCACCGATTGCTTGGACGACGAGCGCTTGGCCACCGGGACCCCGTCGACCTCGACGACCTTGTAGACCATGCCCGCGGTCGGGGCACCGGAGCCGGTGACCACGGAGGTGCCCACGCCGTAGACATCGACGGGATCGCCGCGCAGACCCGCGATGGCAAACTCGTCCAAATCGGAGGAAACAACGATATTGGTATTGTGATTGCCTAGCTCATCGAGCTGCTTGCGCACGCGGCGGGTCACCGCGCCCAAGTCACCGGAATCGATGCGCACCCCGCCAAGCTCCGGGCCACCGACCTTGACCGCGGTCTCGACGCCCTTGGTGATGTCATACGTATCCACCAGCAGGGTGGTATCGATGCCCAGGGTATCGATTTGCGCGCGGAAGGCCGCCTCCTCATTGCTCGTGCCATCCGGGTTCGTATGCGCCAAGGTCCAGGCATGGGCGGCGGTGCCAGATACCGGGATGCCGTAGCGGAAGCCGGCCTCCAGGTTGGAGGTGGCGGTAAACCCGGCGAGGTAAGCGGCACGGGCGGCGGTCACGGCCGCGTACTCGTGGGTGCGGCGGCTGCCCATCTCCAGAATGGGGCGGCCATCGGCGGCGGTGACCATGCGGGATGCGGCAGAGGCGACGGCGGAATCGGCGTTGAGGATAGAAAGCACGATGGTTTCGAGCACCACGCACTCGCCAAAGGTGCCGCGCACCGTCAAGATAGGAGAGTTGGGAAAATACAGCTCGCCTTCGCGGTAGCCGTCGATCTGCCCGGAAAAACGCCAGTCGCGCAGGTACTTGCGGGTATCTTCATCCAGGAAATCCATCTGTTCCAGCTGCTCGGGGGAGAAGCGGAAGTCTTCCACCGCGCGCAGCACGCGGTCGGTGCCGGCGACGACGCCGTAGCGACGCTCATTGGGCAGGCGGCGGGAAAAGACCTCGCAGGTCACGTTGCGGTGGGCGGTGCCATCGCGAAGCGCGGCTTGCAGCATGGTGAGCTCGTATTTATCCGTGAGCAAAGCGGTGGAGCGATCGATAGGGCGTGCTATGTCATTCATGAGCCTGATACTACTCACAGGTTAAGAAGCTTTCAGCATACCCGGGCCACCACCCTAGTGAGCTGTGGGGAGACCCAATGCCCAAAATGCCAGCGAAAAATGATTAGGCTATAAGGCATGAAGCCGCAAAACCCCGAAGTCCGTATGAGCTCTCCCATGGCCACGCCCGACTTGGATGAAGGAATCGAAGTTGATGTGGCCGCGAGCGAGAACCTGCCGTGGATGTGCATCGTCTGGGACGATCCCGTCAACTTGATGAGCTACGTGTCCTACGTATTCCAAACCGTTTTGGGCTACGACAAAAAGCGGGCCAACGAGCTGATGATGCAGGTCCACACGGAGGGCAAGGCCGCCGTGTCCAGCGGCGAGAAGGACAAGGTTGAGGCGGACGTTAAAAAGCTCCAGATCGCGGGTCTGTGGGCGACAATGCAACAGGCAGGGTAGATAGATGCAACCGTGGAAAAAGAAGAAATCGCTCATGCGCGGGTCCAAAATCACGGCGGTATTCGAGCCCATGGAGCGCGAAGTCATCGGCAACCTCACCGCCACCGTCTCTGAGGCGATCATCGGCCGCGCCCAGTCCGCGCCGAAGGATGAGCTCGCGGAAATGCTGGACATGCCCACCGGCCATACCGAGGCCCCCGAGGATCCCTCCCTGGCGCGGCTGTTCCCGGACTTCCAAAAGCCCGGCGATGAGGAATACGACGGCGACGCCTCCCTCTTGCGCTCGCTGCACGAAAACGACATCGCGCGGGCGAAGCTGCAGAACCTGCAGGTCATCGGCAATGCGCTGGGCCCCACCGGCGGGGTAGAGGTCTCCATTTCGGAGCAGGAAGCCCAAGCCTTCGTGGCGGGGCTCAATGATCTGCGCTTATACGTCGCGGCTGGGGACGCGACCGACGAAAACCTCATGACGGACCGCGATACCTTGGTGGAATGGCTGGCCTATTGCCAGGATTCCCTGCTGGAAGTGTTGATGGATTAATGATTGACGGCATTAGCATTGGCCATTTTTCCGCCGAGGACACTGGTGCCACCGTGCTCTACTGCGGCCCGAAGGGCGCGCTAGCCAGCGTGGATGTGCGCGGCGGCGGGCCCGGTACGCGCGAGACCGATCTGTTGCAGCCGCACAATACCGTCGAGCGCGTCCATGCGATCGTGCTTGCGGGTGGGTCCGCCTTTGGCTTGGCCGCCGCGGATGGCGTCATGCGCGAATTGGAAGCGCACGGGGTGGGTTTCCCCGTCTTTGGCGAGGACAAGCCCGGCCCGCGCGTGCCCATTGTGCCGGCGGCGGTGATTTTCGATCTGCTGGCGGGCCCTTCTCGCCCTGGGCCGGAGGATGGCGCGGCGGCGCTGCGGGCGGCAATGGCCGGCCACGACGACACGGTGGGCACGGTCGGCGCGGGCGTGGGCGCTACGGCGGGCAAGCTGCGCGGCGGCTTCGGCCTGGCCACCCGCAAGGTGGGAAACTACGAGGTCAGCGCCGCGATGGTGGCCAATCCCGTGGGCGAGGTCATCGACCCGCACTCCGGCCGCCTCTACGGCGCGCCGGGCCGCACGCCGGTCAACGCGGACGCCTACCGCGACCTGCCGCACGCTGCCGCGAAGCTGAATACGACGATTGGCGCGGTGCTTACCGATGCCCCCGTTACCACCGCCCAAGCCCAACGCCTCGCCATGACGGCCCACGACGGGATTGCGCGCGCCGTTCGGCCCGCGCATTCGCCGCTGGACGGAGATACCATTTTCGCCTTGTCGACGGCGCAGGAACCCGCCGAGGTGGACAAGATCCAGCTGTGCGCTGCGGCAGCCGACGTGGTGGAGGAGGCCATCGTCACCGCGGTCACCGCCGCACGCCCTGGCCTGGGGCTTCGCGCGTATCGCGACTTGCTCGGCTAAGATATTGCCCATTATGACTATGGGTGGAACTTCACGTAATCAGCTGGCGTCGACCAGCACGAACAACCGCGGCCGTGGCCGCATCAGCACCGGCCTATCCTTGGCCCTGGGGTTCCTCGCAGTGGAGTGGTCGGTCCACCTCATCAACGCCGTCGTCTTCGGCGGCGGGCTGTCCAATTACGGCATCCGCCCGCTCGACGTGGATGGCCTGTGGGGCATTATCACGGCGCCGCTCTTGCACGGCAGCCTGGAGCACTTGATGTCCAACTCGTTGCCGGGTGCCCTGTTTTGCTTCCTCATTGGCTTGTCCGGGCGCAGGGTGTGGTGGGAGGTCACCTTGATCACCACCGTGGTAGCGGGCCTTGGAACGTGGTTCTTGGGCGGGGCCGGTACCTCGCATATCGGCGCGTCCGGGCTGGTCTATGGTTGGCTGGCCTACCTCGTGGTGCGCGGCGTCTTCAATCGCTCCCTGCTGCAGATCATTTTGGGCATTATCCTGGGCTTTTCCTATTCCGGACTGATTTGGGGCGTGCTGCCCGTCGCCGAGGGTATTAGCTGGCAAGGCCACCTCTTCGGCGCCCTGGGCGGCGTACTGGCCGGTATGTTCATCACCTCCGATGATCCGGCAAAGGCAGGGAGGAAATAATGCCTAACGCATCGTCTCCCATCGGCATCTTTGACTCGGGCGTCGGCGGGCTGACCGTGGCCCGCGCGGTGATGGAGCAGCTGCCGCAAGAATCCGTTATTTATATGGGCGATACCGCCCACGGCCCCTACGGGCCGCGGCCCATCTCGCAGGTGCGGGCCTTTTCCCAGGATATTGCCGATAAGCTGGTAGAGCGTGGCTGCAAGATGCTCGTCATAGCCTGCAATACCGCCACCGCAGCCTTCCTGCACGATGCCCGCGAGCGCTACGATATCCCCATCGTGGAGGTCATCCACCCGGCCGTGCGCCGCGCCATGTCCACCACGCGCAATGGCAAGATTGGCGTTATCGGCACTGAGGGCACCATCAAATCCGGCGCGTACCAGGACCTTTTCGCGGTTAACCCCAATGTTGAGGCGGTAGCCGCCGCCTGTCCGGACTTCGTGCCCTTTGTCGAGCGCGGGATTACGGCAGGCCGCCAAATCCTCGGCGTCGCCGAGGGGTACCTTGCGCCCCTGCAGGCCCAGGGCGTGGACACCTTGGTGCTGGGATGCACGCACTACCCGCTGCTTACCGGTATCATCCAGCTCGCCATGGGCGAAAACGTGTCCCTGGTGGCCTCCTCAGAGGAGACCACGAAGGACGTCATGCGCCTTCTTACGGAAACGGACATGCTCGCCCCCGAGGGCAACCAGCCGGTCCATTCCTTCGAATCCACCGGCGATCCAGAGGTCTTCGCCCAGCTGGCCACGCGCTTTTTGGGCCCGCAGATCGGCTAAGACAGCCGAATTTCCTCCCCCTTTTTGCGCGCGGTACCAGCATTCGGTCCGGATTCATGGAACTATTGGTTCCATGAAGCTGACCATCCTAGGCTGCTCCGGTAGCGTACCCACCGCAGACAATCCTGCCTCCGGCTATGTCGTGTCCTTCGACAATGCACCGTCCATCATCCTGGATATGGGCTCGGGCACGCTGGGCCAGCTAGCTCAACTGCAGGATCCGTGCGATGCCCACGTAGCCTTTAGCCACCTGCACGCGGATCACTGCGCGGATTTTCCCTCCCTCATGGTGTGGCGCCGCTTCCATCCCACCGCCCCGGCAGCCTCGCGCAACTTCTGCTTCGGCCCGTCTGCCACGCCGACGCACTTGGGCCGCCTGTCCTCCGACGAGGTAAATGGGATCGACGATATGTCCGATACCTTGGCGTTTAGCCCGTGGGTGGCGGGGGAGCGCCAGCTTGTCGATGACGTCTTTATCACCCCCTTCCCCGTCAACCACCCGGTAGAGGCCTATGCGCTGCGCATCGAGCACGCCAAGACCGGCCAGACCATTACCTATTCCGGCGATACGTCTTATACGCCTGCGCTTGTCGATGCCGCCCGGGGCGCCGATCTCTTCCTCTGCGAGGCCACCTGGGGTGCTTCCTCCGAGGGCATGGCACCCGGCATGCACATGTCGGGCGCGGAAGCGGGGCGCGCGGCGCGGGAAGCGGGCGTTGGCACGCTGGTGTTGATCCACATCCAGCCCTGGGGCGATGCTAAGGCCACCGTGGCGGCGGCGCGGGAGGAATTCGACGGCGAGATCGTGCTGGGTACTGCGGGCATGCAGTTCTAAGTTACGCTGGAGGGCATGACTGAATTTACTCGTGCCGATGGGCGCGCGCTCGACCAAATGCGCAGCGTCCGCATTACCCGCAATTTCACCACCAACCCGGCCGGATCCGTCTTGGTGGAATTTGGCAATACCCGCGTGATGTGCACCGCCTCCGTCGAACTCGGGGTGCCGCGTTTCAAGCGCGATTCCGGCGAGGGCTGGCTAACCGCCGAGTACGCCATGCTGCCATCCGCCACCCACGACCGTATGCCGCGCGAGTCCATGCGCGGCAAGGTCAAGGGCCGCACCCACGAGATTTCCCGCCTAGTCGGCCGCTCCCTGCGCGCCGCCGTGGACTTGGAGGAGCTGGGCGAAAACACCATCCAGCTCGACTGCGACGTGCTGCAGGCCGATGGCGGCACCCGCACCGCCTCCATCACGGGCGCCTACGTTGCGCTTGCCGATGCCATCGCCCACCTCAAGTCCGAAGGCGTCGTCCCCGGCGAGCCGCTGCTCGATCCCATCGCCGCGGTGTCCGTGGGCATCATCGACGGCGAAATCTGTCTGGATTTGCCCTATGAGGAAGATTCCCGCGCCGAGGTGGACCTCAACGTGGTGATGCAGGAATCCGGCGACTTTGTAGAAATCCAGGGCACCGGCGAGCACGGCCTCTTTGGCCGCGAGCAGCTCAACGGCATGCTGGATGTGGCCCAGAAGGGCTGCAGCGAGCTCATCGCGGCGCAGAAAGCGGCGCTGGGATGGTAATCCTCGTCGCATCCGGCAATCCGAAGAAGCTGGCCGAGCTCGATCGCATCCTGTCCGAGGCCGGCATCGAGGGCGTGGAGCTGCGCCTGCTTTCCGAGGTCGAACCCTACCCAGAGCCCGTCGAGGACGGCCGCACCTTTGCCGATAACGCGCTCATCAAGGCCCGTGCCGGCGCCTCCGCCACGGGTCTGGTGACCATCGCGGATGATTCTGGGCTGGCCATCGAGGAACTCAACGGCATGCCCGGCGTGCTCTCGGCCCGCTGGTCCGGCGAACACGGCAACGACCAGGCTAATAATGACCTAGTCTTGGCGCAGATGGCGGATGTGCCGGATGATCGGCGCGCCGCTGCCTTCGTCTCCGTGTGCGCCCTCGTGACCCCCGAAGGCACAGAGCGCGTGGCCGAGGGCCGCTGGGAGGGCAAGCTTTTGCGCGAGCCGCGCGGCGCTAATGGTTTTGGCTACGACCCACTCTTCCAACCAGAAGGCGAGTCGCGTTCTGCGGCGGAAATGTCGCCTGCGGAAAAGAACGCGGTCTCGCACCGCGGCCGCGCCCTTTCCCAGCTAGCCCCGTTCATCGCGGAGCTGGCCGGCTAATTAGGCGTTGAGCTGGAATTGCTCCTCGATTTCCTTGCGGCGCTTGTGCTCCATCCAGAAGGACAGGAAGGGCACCACGCCGGCGAGCGCGGTGGTAATCAGCTTGCCGGCGGGCCACAGCGCGCGCGGGCCCAGAATCAGGATGGACAGCAGGTAGGTCATGTACGCGATGCCGTGCACGATGGCGATATAGGTCGCCCATTCCGGGATCTCTGCTCCCATGACGTATTGGAAGAACATGCGGATGACCAGGATGATCAGGAAGATACCGGTCACCGTGGCCGCGATGGAAAAGAACTTCAGCGGGCCGCGGATGCGCGCCTTGCGGTCTGGGTGTACCTGGTTTGTCATGATTTACTTTCTCCTTTTATCTGTTGTGCCTTCGTCGCGTCCCTCTGCGGGGGAACCGCGGCGGCGCCGAGGCTGATTCAACGCATTAAACTCTTCCACATTCAGCTGCGGGCGCTGCGGCAAGAAATCCTCATCGATGGCGGTTTTCTCCGCCGAGTCCCTCACCTCAGAACCATCGGTCGAATTTGTTATTCCGTCGGCGGTTTCGCCGACATTTTCAGAGGCGTTTCCTGAGGCCTGCAGCGAATCCATCTCGCGGGCTTCGTTTTCCGCGGCGAGGCGCTCATTTTCATAGCGCAGCGTGGTGCGATAAGCATAGATCACGAACACGGCAAAAAGCGGCCACTGGAAGGCGTAGCCCAAGTTTTGGAAGGTGCCCGAGCCGGAGCGGAAGCGCGTCCACTGCCAATAGGCGAGGAAGAGGAAAAGCACCACGAAAAATATGACGAGGGCGATGTGCCACCACCGCACCTTCACGCGCCGTTTCTTCTGATCCTCGTGCATACTCACCCCACCCAGCCTACCTATCCACCGCCGCAATACGGAATGCCCCTGGTTTCTTGTTTATCAGCCCGCCGTGTACACTATTCAACGTTGCTCGCGCCCGTGGCGGAATTGGCAGACGCGCTAGATTTAGGTTCTAGTGTCTTATGACGTGTGAGTTCAAGTCTCACCGGGCGCACAAGAAAAGCACCGCAGTACTTGCTTGAAGAACTGCGGTGCTTTTGCGGATCTTAGTCCACCTCGGTGAACTTGCGGTCCCAGGAGGAGCGGACGGGGTTGGCATCGGCAAGCAGGATATCGAAGCGGTCATTAGCGATCTCAACGATTTCGCTGAGAGCAATGCGGTATTCCTGCGCATCGGAATTGGCCAGGCGCCGCACGCCGGCATCGATGACGCGCTCCACCGTGTCATTGGTATCCAAATAAGCCACAAACGGCATGCCAAAGCGCTCGCGGTAGGCGGCGGACAGCTCGGTAATGCGCTCGGTTTGCACGTCGTCAAGCTCGCTGAGTCCCAGCGAGCCGCGGTCGGCGGAAATATTCGCCGCCTCATCGGCCGAGGCCAAAAGCAGCTCGTCCATCGCGGGGTAGTCGTGGATGAGCGCATCGCGGCGTTCAGCATCCGCGGTCAGCACGGCAACCTGGATGGCGGCGCGCAGCTCGTTGACATCGCTAAACGGCCGGGACTGCCAGGCCAGATCCAGCGGCCAGGTCTCATTATTAAAGAGCGGGCGCAGCGCGGCGGTGAACTCCTCGCGCGAGGCCTCGTTCAGCTCGTTGAGGCTCACGCCCTTGCCATCGGCGCGCGAGACCTGTGCGCTCGCGCTGCCGGTGTGGAAGAACAACAAGTTGAGCAGGATGGCGGTAATCGCGCCGATGGACATGCCAGAAGAGACGAAGGTCTGCGCCCACTCCGGGAAGGCAGTGGCAACCTCCGGCTTGAAGGTCACCAGCATGGCCAGGCCCAGGGCGGAGGTGACGATGACGGAGTTGCGGCCATCGCTGAGATCCGACTTTGCGATGGTCTGCAGGCCCACCCACGCCACGTTGGCAAAAAGCGCGAGCGATGCGCCGCCGAGCACCGGCGACGGAATCGCGGCAACCACCGCGCCGGCCTTCGGCAACAGGCCCAGCACGATCATGAACCCCGCAGCCGCTACGGCCACCCAGCGCGATTTCACATTGGTCAGGCGCACCAGGCCCACGTTTTGCGCAAAGCAGGTATAGGGGAAGGAATTCATGACGCCGCCCACTAGGGTGGAAACGCCATCGGCGCGGATGGCGCGCACCACGTCATCGCGGCGGATGCGCTTTTTGACGATTTCACCGGTGGCAAACACATCGCCGGTCGTTTCCACCATCGTGATGATCATGACGATAATCAGCGAGAAGATCGCCACGAGGTCAAATTGCGGCATGCCGAAATAAAACGGCGTCGTAATGCCGAGGGCGGGGGAGGAGGAGACTTCGCTAAAGGAGGCATCGCCAAGCGCGAGCGCCACGCCCGTGCCCAGGACCAAGCCGATGAGCACCGCCAACGTGCCCACGAAGCCGGAGGAAAAACGCTGCACCATAATGATGACCGCGAGCGTGCCAAAGCCATAGAGCAAATCGCGCGTGGCCGGCACACCCTCGGCATACTTGACAAAGTCATTGGCCGATACCGCCAGCAGTGAGGTACCCATCACCAGCAGCACTGAACCGGTAACCACCGGCGGGAAGAAGCGCAGCACCTTGCCAAAGACCGGCGCGGCGAAGAAGGTAAAAAGGCCCGCGACGATGATGGCGCCGTAAATCGTGGGCAGCGATGCCACCCCGCCCTCGCCGTCGGTGGCACCCAGCCCAATCGCGATGATGGGCGATACCGCCGTCGTCGTCACGCCCTGCACGATGGGCAGGCGCACGCCAATATGCTTGCCGATGCCCACCGACTGAATGATCGTTGCAATGCCGCAGGTCAAAAGGTCTGCATTGATGAGGTGGATGGTAGTTTCCGCGTCCAGGTTTAACGAGCTGGCGATGAGCAGCGGGACGATGACCGCCCCGGCATAAAACGCGAGGACGTGCTGCAGCCCAAGGGCGGCGAGTTTCGGCGCGGGGGGAACGATGTCTACGGGGTGCTTGGGCTGGGACGCCACGAAGTCCTCCTTGTTACGGAAGCGAAGCTGACCGCCTTAACAGTAGAGGTACACGCAGGTCGGCGCCAAAGTGTACGTGAGCAAAGCCACGATCGGGGCTAGATTGCCCCCGAACAAAAACGTACGGGTGGTTTATATGAATCGGGTAACCAGCAAAGTATGACGACCGGTTTATAACTGGTGCTCAAAGGGAAGTTTACGGTTGTTAATTTCGCGAATCGAGCCGACAATTAAGAGGTGACGGGGCTTGATGCTGCGGGAAGAAAAAGGCGGCATGCGCCCCGGGAAATTTGACCCAGAAGAAGGGAATTATGACTACCGCAACTAAGCCCCAGCAGTATCAAGGGTGGGAAGGTTTTGCGCCCGGCCCTTGGACCGAGGGCATCAACGTCCGCGATTTCATCCAGCGCAATTACACGCCTTATAACGGCGACTCCAGCTTCCTCGCTGGCCCCACCGATAAGACGCTACGCGTGTGGGACACCCTGGAAAAGGACTACCTGTCAGTCGAGCGCGAAAAGCGCATTTACGATGTCGATACGCACACCCCGACCGATATCGATGCCTTCCCGGCCGGTTATATCTCAGAAGACGATGACGTCATCGTCGGCCTGCAAACCGATACGCCGCTCAAGCGCGCCATGATGCCGTTCGGCGGCTGGCGCATGGTGAAGCAGGCCATCGGCGAGGCGGGCAAAGAGGTAGATCC
Organism: Corynebacterium sp. ACRPS; assembly: GCF_022346005.1. GTDB lineage: Bacteria > Actinomycetota > Actinomycetes > Mycobacteriales > Mycobacteriaceae > Corynebacterium. The sequence continues at coordinate 17,830 of NZ_JAKRMY010000017.1, read as the reverse complement.
CGAGGTGGAGAAGATCTTCACCCGCTACCGCAAGACCCACAATGATGCGGTCTTCGATATCTACACCCCGCGCATCCGCGCCGCCCGTTCATCACACATCATCACCGGCCTGCCCGATGCCTATGGCCGCGGCCGCATCATCGGCGATTACCGCCGCGTGGCGCTGTACGGCGTGGACTATCTCATCCAGGAAAAGATTGAGGCCCGCGATGCCATTGCCGATGCCGGCTTTTCCGAGCACTGGGCCCGCTACCGCGAGGAGCACTCCGAGCAGATCAAGGCCCTGAAGAAGCTCAAGGCGATGGCCGAGTCCTACGGTTTTGACATCTCCGAGCCGGCGCGCACCGCCCACGAGGCCGTGCAGTGGACCTACTTTGGCTACCTCGCCTCCATCAAGTCCCAGGACGGCGCAGCCATGTCCATCGGCCGCCTGTCCGCATTCTTCGACTGCTACTTCGAGCGCGATTTGGCCGCTGGCATCATCACCGAGGAACAGGCACAGGAAATCATCGACGCGCTCGTGCTGAAGCTGCGCATCGTCCGCTTCCTGCGCACCATCGACTATGACCAGATTTTCTCCGGCGATCCGTACTGGGCCACCTGGTCCGATGCCGGCTTCGGCAGCGACGGCCGCCACATGGTCACCAAGACCTCCTTCCGCCTCCTGCAGACCCTGATCAACCTGGGTCCATCACCGGAGCCGAATATCACCATTTTCTGGGATCCGGAGCTGCCTGCAGGCTACAAGGAATTCTGCGCGCACATCTCCATTGAAACCTCCTCCATCCAGTACGAGTCTGATCGCCAGATTCGCGACGAGTGGGGCGATGACGCTGCGATTGCCTGCTGCGTGTCCCCGATGGAAGTGGGCAAGCAGATGCAGTTCTTCGGCGCCCGAGTCAATGCCGCCAAGGCCCTGCTCTACGCCATGAACGGCGGCCGGGATGAGGTCTCCGGCAAGCAAGTCGTTGAAGGCTACGAGCCGATTCAAGGCGATGGCCCGTTGGATTTCGACGAGGTCTGGCAAAAGTACGAGGAGATGCTGGACTGGGTGGTTGGCACCTACGTCGAGGCGCTAAACATCATCCACTACTCGCACGATAAGTACGCCTACGAGGCCGTGGAAATGGCGCTGCATGATTCCAATATCATCCGCTCCATGGGCTGCGGCATCGCGGGGCTTTCCATCGTCGCCGATTCGCTATCCGCCATCAAGTACGCCAAGGTCACCCCGGTCCGGGATGAGACCGGCCTGATTACGGATTACATCACCGAAGGCGAATTCCCGTTCTACGGCAACGACGACGACCGCGCTGATGACATCGCCGCCACCATCGTGCACACCGTGATGGAGAAAATTAAGGCCATCCCGATGTACCGCAATGCCATCCCCACCCAGTCCGTGCTGACCATTACCTCCAACGTGGTCTACGGCAAGGCAACAGGCTCCTTCCCGTCGGGCCACAAGGCCGGCACCCCCTTCTCCCCGGGCGCTAACCCCGAAAACGGCGCGGATAACCACGGCATGGTTGCCTCCATGCTGTCGGTGGGCAAGTTGGATTACAAGGATGCCCTGGACGGCATCTCGCTGACCAATACCATCACCCCGTCCGGTTTGGGCCGCACCCCAGAAGAGCGCATCACCAACTTGGTGGGCGTGCTGGATGCCGGCTTCATCATGGAACAATAAGAATCACGACAAGGAGAACCATCATGGCAACCCCAACCTTTGCAGAACGCCTTTCAGACATGAAGGCCAGCCGCGACGAGCACAAGATGAACTCTGGCCTGTACCACGCCAATATCAACGTGCTGGACAAGTCCACGCTGGAAGATGCCGTCGAGCACCCAGAGAAATACCCGAACCTCACCGTTCGCGTCTCTGGCTATGCGGTCAACTTCGTCAAGCTCACCAAGGAGCAGCAGCTTGACGTCATCTCCCGCACCTTCCACCAGGGTTCATAATCATGGCTGATGGCATTACTGGTGTGGTCACCCTGTCGCCGGAATCCGGCGAGCGCGTTCGCGGTGTTGCCGCGGGCCTGGGAACCGACCACGAACTCGATGAGATTACCCGCCCCGAGCTAATGGAGGCGCGCCGCACCGGCGATATCGCCCTCGTGCACTCTTGGGAGCTGGTAACCGCCGTCGACGGCCCGGGCACCCGCATGACCATGTTCATGTCCGGCTGCCCCCTGCGCTGCCAGTATTGCCATAACCCGGACACCATGGAGATGAAGACCGGCACCTTGGAGCGGGTCGACGATGTGGTCAAACGCATCAAGCGCTATAAGCCCATCTTCCAAGCTTCCGGTGGCGGCCTGACCATCTCCGGTGGTGAGCCCCTCTTCCAAATTGCGTTTACCCGGCGTGTGCTCAAGGAAGTCCACGACGCCGGCATCCACACCACAATCGATACCTCTGGGTTCTTGGGCTCGCGCCTGCGCGATGAGGACCTAGACAATATCGACCTGGTCCTGCTGGACGTGAAGTCGGGCGACGAGGAAACCTATCAGCGCGTAACGAGGCGCCAGCTGCAGCCCACGCTCGATTTTGGCGACCGCCTCAACGCGATAGGCAAGCCGGTGTGGATTCGCTTCGTCGTCGTGCCGGGCCTGACGGATTCGGCCGAGAACGTCGAAAACGTCGCCTCCATCGTGGCGCGGTGGAAGTCCAATGTGGAGCGCGTCGAGGTCTTGCCCTTCCACAATATGGGTAAGGACAAGTGGGAGGGGCTCGATATGACCTACCACTTGGCAGATACCAAGCCGCCAAAGCCGGAAGACGTGGAAAAAGTCCGCGACGTTTTCCGCGCGAAGGGTCTGGAGGTTTACTAACCTGGGTGGGCATGACTCACTACCGCCGCTTCGGCCACGATATTATTGAACACACCCTGGAAGTCCCGTGGGATTATGACAATCCGCGCGGGACTTTTGCTCTCTATGCCCGCGAAATCATCCCGCCAGGCGGCGAGGACTTGCCGGCGCTGCTGTACCTGCAGGGAGGCCCAGGTTTTCCGGCCCCGCGGCCGGTGAAACCGACGGGGCTTATCGGCAAGGCGCTCGAGCGCTACCGCGTCATCCTCCTCGATCAGCGCGGCACGGGGCGCTCGCACCGCATCGATAGGCTAAGCCCCGCAGAAGAGCGCAGCGCCGAGCACCTGGCCTTATTGCACCAGGACAGTATCGTGCGCGATGCCGAGCGCCTCCGCGAACACCTGGGGCTTGAGACCTGGTCCCTGTTCGGCCAATCCTTCGGCGGCTTTTGCATCACTGCGTACCTGTCTCAGGCTCCTGAGTCCGTCAAGCACGCGTTTTTCACCGGTGGCATCCCCACGCTGCAGGGCGCGGATCACCTTTACCGCGCGACTTTTAGCAAGCTCAAGGCCCGCCAGGAGCGCTTCTACCGAGAGTTCCCCTGGGTGCAGCGCCGCATCGAGGAAATCATCGCCCACCTCGATAATTCCGACGAGCGCCTGCACACCGGCGAGCGGCTGTCCTCGCTGCGTTTTCGCACCATCGGCACCGATCTGGGGCGGGGCACCGGCTTCGACGGCCTGGCTTACCTCCTGGAAGAGCCCTTCCGCACCGTGCGGGGAGAGAAGGTGCTGCGGGATGATTTCCTGTGGGGCATCGGCGAGCGCGTGAGCTTTGCGGAGGCGCCGCTTTATGCGGCGATCCACGAGTCCATTTATGCCGGCAGCGGCGGGCAGGCGTCGACGCAGTGGTCGGCGCACCGCGTGCGCGAGGAGTTCCCGGAGTTTGCCGAGTCCGGCACCTGGCTGACCGGCGAGCATATTTCCCCGTGGCAGTTCGACGAGGACCCGGCGCTGCAGGCCTTCAAGGAGGGTGCGCACGGCTTGGCGGAGCGGGAATTTAGTGCGCCTTATGCGCTTGCCGATGCCCCCACCACCGCCGCCGCCATCTACCTCGACGATATCTTCGTTCCCCTGGAGGAATCTTTGGCCACCGCCGCGCACTTGGGCGATCTGCGGCCGTGGGTGACGAATGAGTACCAGCACAATGGCATCGGCGAGAACGGCGCGGAGGTGATGGGCAAGCTCTTTGCGCTTATCGATGACCACTAGCGAACGCTTTCCGCCTGTGCGAAAATTAATTTCACATACGTAGTTAGGGAGAGGAAATGTTGAGCTTAATCATCATCGGTATCATCATCTTGCTGATTCTCGCCACCGTATTTGATGGCTATTACATCGTGCGTACCCGCGAGGCGGCCATCTTGGAGCGTTTGGGTAAATTCCAGACGGTCGCCCACGCGGGCTTGCACTTCAAGATGCCCTGGATCGACCGCGTGCGCGATAAGATTTCGCTGCAGGTGCGCCAGCTAGACGTGATGGTAGAAACCAAGACGAAGGATAATGTCTTCGTCCAAATCCCGGTCGCGGTGCAGTACGAGGTCGTAGAGGGCCGCGAGCGCGAGGCCTTTTATATGCTCTCCAACCACGAGCAGCAGATCGTGGCCTATGTGCAAGATAATGTGCGCTCGTCGGTGGCGAATATGGGCTTGGACGAGTCTTTTTCCTCCAAGGACACCATCGCGCAGAACGTGGCGGCCTCGCTGCGGGATAATATGGCCGAATACGGCTGGAACTTCGTCAATACGCTGGTAACCGATATTCGCCCGGATTCCCGCGTGCGCGAGTCCATGAACTCCATTAACGCGGCGCAGCGCGAGCGCGAGGCGGCCATCGCCCAGGCGGAGGCGGAAAAAATCCGCGTGGTCAAAGAAGCCGAGGGTGCCGCGGAGGCAAAGAAGCTGCAGGGTAGGGGTGTTGCCGAGCAGCGCAAGGAGATTGTAGAGGGCATCGCCCAGCAGTACGAGCTACTGCGCGATGCCGGGGTCCAGGAATCCCCCGAGGTCCTCATGCTGGTATCGCAGTACCTCGACGCGATGGTCGATGTCTCGAATAACGGCCGAGCCTCCGTGCTCTACATGCCGTCCAATCCGCAGGGCATGGGCGACCTGTTCAGCGGCATGCGCGACGTGCTCATGGCGGACCGCGCCCTGGATGAGTCAGCCGGGCGATAGGAGCCTACCTGCGCCGCAGGAGGAGGACCAGCCCCAGGAGGACGGGGACGCCGCCTATGATGATGAGGTAGGTCGTTTCGGCAGATGCCGAGGTAGGGTCGTACAGCTGCGACATCGAACCAGCCAGCGAGGTGCCGATGGCCATGGTGAGGAAGTACAGCGCGGAAAAGCGGGTGGCATATGCCCGCGGGGCGTGGGCGGCGGATGCGGCCATGCCCACCGGGCCGATGAAGAGCTCGCCGAGCGACATGAACAAGATGGTGCCCGCTAGCACCAGGAACGGCGTGGAATTTTCCCCGCCTCCCACAAAGGGCAGTAGGAGGAACATGCCTGCGCCGGCGAAGATGATGCCGCAACCCATGAGCGCGCGCCGCGAGTTGGCCCAGCGCGTCATGCCCGCGGCCAAGGGTAGCGAGAGCAGGAGGATGAATAGCGGGTTGAGCGATTGCGTCCACGCCGGCGGGATTTCGAATCCCCCGATGGATCGGTTGAGGCGCTGATCCGAGTAGACCGCGAGGACTCCGTAGATTTGCGGTTGCAGGGTCCAGTAGGCCGTTGAGCAAGCGAAAAGCGGAATAAAATCCAGGATGCGGCGTCGCTCGTCTGCGCTAATCTGCGGGGATCGCAGCATGCTGGCAAAAAGCCCCGCCGCGGCCGCCACCGTGGCGATAAGAAGCAGCACCGTCAGCGTTGCTGGAGAAACGGTGATAATGAGCAGCACGCCGGCTAGGAGCGCCGCCAGCGCGACCAGCCCCGCCTTGCCTGGGGCCTGGGTGGAGTGAGGCGGGCGCGATGGCACATCTATCTTTTTCCGCAGCGCGCCGTAGGTGGCACACCCGCAGCACATGAGCACCGCTGCGGCGAAGAATCCGGCGTGGTAGCCGTATTCCTCGGCTAGCCAGCCTGTCAACATGGGGCCAAAAAGCGCGCCGACATTGATGCCGAGGTAGAAAATCTGAAAGGCCCCGTCGCGCGCGCCGGCCTCGGCGGGGAAGGCGGCGCCCAGAATCGTTATCGCGGCGGTCTTGAGCAGCCCCGAGCCAAGCGCGAGCGGCAAGAGCCCGATGATGAGCCCAGCGGTGCCGGGGATAAACGAAAGGGCAAAGTGTCCGCACACCAACAGCCCAGCGCCGGTAAGCAAGGTGCGCTCGGCGCCCAAGAGGCGGTCGCTGACCCAGCCGCCCACAAACGTGAAAAGATAGAGCAGGCTGCCGTAGGCGCCGACGAGCGCGGTGGCCTGCGTTTGCTCCATGCCGAGCCCGCCGGAGGTGGAGTAGAGGTAGTACGCGAGGATGGCTTGCATGCCATAAAAGCTGAAGCGCTCCCACATTTCGATGCCCGCAACCGCCGGCAAAACCACGGGTACGCGGCGAATTGAACGCCGTTCAAGAACTTTCATAAAAAGGACTATAGCGGCCGACAGTGTGTGCTAGATCTAATTTGGTGGATATTTCTACTAACGACATAGCTACAATCGATGCCCACCACATCTGGCACCCCTACGCCGAGCCCGGCGCGCCCACGCGCGTCGTGGAGTCGGCTGCGGGAGTCCACCTCACGCTTGCCGATGGCCCCCACCTCATCGACGCCATGTCCTCCTGGTGGGCCGCCGCCCACGGCCACAGCCATCCGCGGCTCACCGCTGCCGCCAAGGAGCAGATCGATCGCATGAGCCACGTGATGTTCGGCGGGCTCACGCACGAGCCGGCGGCGCGGCTGACGGCCAATCTCATGGAGCTTACGTGTCACGACTTCGCGCAGGTCTTTTATGCGGACTCGGGATCGGTCTCGGTAGAGGTCGCCATCAAGATGGCTCTGCAATACCAGCAGGGGATCGGCCACCCGGAGCGCACCAAGATGCTGACCTGGCGCTCGGGTTATCACGGCGATACCTTTGCCGCGATGAGCGTGTGCGATCCCGATGGCGGCATGCACTCGATGTGGACCGGCACCCTGGCGCAGCAGGTTTTCGCCCCAGCACCGCCCACGCGCGGGGCGAGCGAGAAGGCGCGCGCGGATTACCTACGCGAGCTGGAAGGCTGCATTACGAACGAAGTCGCAGCCTTGATCATCGAGCCCGTCGTCCAAGGCGCCGGCGGCATGCGCTTCCACGACCACGAGCTGGTGCGCGGGGCGCGCGAAATCTGCGACCGCCACGGAATCGTGCTGATCGCGGATGAAATAGCCACGGGTTTTGGGCGCACCGGGGACCTCTTTACCACCCAGGCGGCGGGAGTGGTGCCGGATATCATGTGCGTGGGTAAGGCGATGACCGGCGGTTTCATGACGATGGCCGCCACGCTCGCCACCGCCCGGGTTGCCGAGGGTATGCACCCACGCGCGCTGATGCACGGCCCGACCTTTATGGCCAACCCGCTGGCCTGCGCGGTATCTGCCGAGGCGACCTCCATGATCCTGGAGGGAAGGTGGCGGGGGCAGGTTGCGGGCATCGAGAAGCAGCTGCGCGCCGGGCTTTCCGGGCTAGAGGACGAGCCGGGCGTGGCGGACGTGCGGGTGCTGGGGGCTATCGGCGTGGTGGAGATGGAGCGCGACGTCGATATGTCAGGTGCTACGGACGCGGCGGTGGACCAAGGCGTGTGGCTGCGCCCGTTCGGCCGCCTTATCTACACCATGCCGCCTTTTATCAGTACCGAAGACGAGGTCGCGCAGATTTGCCGCGGTGTGCGCGCTGCGGTAGGAGGAGGAAAGCGATGATTATCTTTGTCACCGGCACCAATACCGACGTGGGAAAGACGGTGGCCACGGCGGTGCTCGCCAGCGCCCTTGCCCAGAGTGGGCGCGAGGTCGTCTATGCCAAGCCCCTGCAGACCGGCGAGCCGGGCAATAGCGGCGATGCGGCGACGGTGCGGGCCCTGGCCGGGGTCGAGGTCACGGAGATGGTGCGTGTTCCCGAGCCGCTGGCACCGAACCTTTCGGCGCGCCGGGCCCGCATGACTCCGCCGAGCAAAGAGGAACTCTGGGACTGGATCGCAGGGTTGGACGCACCAGGCCGGGTGGTGCTGGTGGAAGGTGCCGGCGGCCTGCTGGTGCGTTTGGCAGACGACTACACGCTTGCCGATGTCGCCACCAACCTCCTCATTGTCACCTCCCTCGGTCTTGGCAGCCTCAACGCCGCCGAGCTCACCGTCCGCGAGGCGCAGCGGCGCAGGATTAACGTGATGGGGCTTATCGGCGGCAGTTTGCCCGCGAGGCCGGATCTGGCGACGCGGTTGAACGTGGACGAGCTTCCTGCGGTCACGGGCTGCCGGTTGTGGGGCAGCGTGCAGGAGGGGGCCGGAGCGCTGGGCCGGGAGGACTTCGCCCGGATGACCCGAGAGCTCTTTCCCGGTGATGTGTGTGCGGAGTTGCTTGCGCACGCCGAGTAGCGCTACCTCGATGAGGCAGCGCTAGCGGACCCAGCGGACCTTGCCGTTTACCCGGGCAAGGCGGCCGCGCAGGGGAGGGGCGTTCGGATCGTCTTGGTTCACCCCGTTGTGGTACGGGCAGCACACGGTGAGGTTGTCCGCGTTGGTCATCCCGCCGTGCTTCCACGCCTGCAGGTGGTGGATTTGAGACTTATCCGCCGGGTGATTGCACGGCGGCCACGGGCAGGTGGGGTTTTCGGCGGCGGCCATCAGCCGCTGTTTTTCCGAGGCGAACCGCGAGGTCCGATACAGGTTGACCGGGCCCTTCACTGGGTGGATAAGCGTGGCTAGCCCGTGTTCGCTAAAGGTGCGCTCGACGAGCTGCGCGCCGGTAATGGTCGAGCCGTTGGTGAGCCGAAGCGTGACCTCGTCGCCATCGCCTTCCAGTATTTGATCCAGTGCGTTGAGCGGGATAATCACGTTCGTCGTGGTCTGTACCGTGGCAGCGCCCTCGCCGCGGAGGAGTTCGCGGAAGGATGCGAGTGGGTTATCGGGGTCGAGGGCGGAATCGAGATCCGCGAGGAAGGACGAGGGCGCAGTAATGCGCATCGTCCACGGGCCATCCGGGCGGCGCAGGAGTTGTACGCCCTCGCGCGGCGGCCGGCGGCGCGGGCGCCATTCGCGCAGGCGTTTTTTAGCGAGCTGGGCAATCTCGGAGGCCGGTCCGTGTTGCCGGCACAGCTCTACGCGCAGGTTCCACGCGGCGCGCTTGGTGGCAGCACGGGTGGCGTACTTCTCGATGAGCTTCAGGGTCACCAAATCGTGGTGGCGCGCGCCCGCGGCGGCAAGGCGCTGCTTGCGGCTAAAGGAAGTGGTGCCGAAATAAACCTCTGCCAGCGCGAGCAGCTCGCGGGCCTCGACATCCGGCAATCCGAGCTCGATGAGGTCGCTCTCAGGCATGCCGTGGGCCTCGGCGAGGATATCCATCGCCGAGGAAATCTGGGTGGCATAGGCCTGCAGTGCGTTCATGCCTGCAAATCTAGGCGCGCGCTACCGCAGTACCAATCGGGCGCGGCGCCCACCTGTGGATAACTTGTATAAACGTCTACAAAGTTATCCCGCGGCCACCGCAAAAAGATACGAAATCAACATGCGCTTTAGCTCCATGACCACGGAATCGAACTTGTCTGGTTCGCCCGAAATAGCGTAATTGAGCAGAGAAACCACGGTGTGGATAAGGAAGCGCGCCAGCTCAATGCGTTGCGCATCGCTGTGCTCGGTGGCCAGCGGGCGGAGGATCTCGGCGAGCGGCTCCAAGAGCTGCAGCTCGGTATCGGCGGCCGTAGCCCGTGTCGCCGGGGTGGATTGGATGGCGTGCCAAACGGCGCGCCGGGAAGGATCCTCGCGCCACATCCGCGCCAAGTGGTCGATGAATTCATCCAAGACATCCGGCCACTGCGGGGCCGGCACGAGGCGCGAAAAGCGCTCGATTTCGGCCAGGCTGGTGGCAGTATCTTGCCGGTCGAGCTCGCAGATGAGCACGTATTTATTGGCAAAGAACTGATACAGCGTGCCGATCGGGACCCCAGCACGGTGGGCGACTTCATCGAAGGTGAAGGATTCAAAGCCGACATCGACAAGCACGGCGCGCGCCGCCTGCACGATGCGAGCAAAGCGCTCCCGGCTGCGCGCCTGCGCTGGCCGGCGCCGCGGGACGAGGATTTCCTCCACCGGCTTACTCGAGGCCCTTCATCACGCGCGCGACGTGCCCGGTGGCCTTCACGTTGTAGTGGGTCTGGCCGATGGTGCCATCCGGCTCCACGAGGAAGGTAGAACGGATAACGCCCTGGACCACCTTGCCGTAGTTCTTCTTCTCCCCGAAGGCGCCATACGCAGTCATGACGGACTTATCTGGATCAGAAAGCAGCGGGAAGTTGAGATCGTGGTCATCGCGGAACTTCGCCAGCGCCTCGGGCTTATCGGGGGAGATGCCCACCACCGCGATATTGAGCTCATTGAGCTCTTCTAGTGAATCGCGAAAATCGCAGGCTTCCTTGGTGCAGCCTGGGGTATTGGCGCGCGGGTAGAAGTACACCAGCACGCGCTGGCCTGCGTAATCGGACAGGGAAACGGTGTTGCCGGTGGCATCGGCAAGCGAAAAAGCGGGGGCGGTATCTCCTACGTTCAAACGAGTTTCAGTCATGGACCCCACTTTACGTGCTCCCCAGCCTGCGCGGTGGAGACCCTGCACGGTAAGATAAGCTCGTTAAGAGCGAAACTTAAGCTAAGAGGAGAATTCCGTGGCACGCAATATTGAAGATATTCAACGCGATATCGAACGCACCCGGCGCCAGCTGGCTAGCACCCTGGATGAAATTGCGGATCGCAGCAAGCCGCAAAACCTCGTCGATGACGCCAAGGATGCCGCCACCGAAAAGTTGCAGGACCGCAACGTGCAGCTGGTACTCGGTGGCGTCGGCGCCGCCGTCGTTGGGCTGATTGCCTTTTCCGTGTTCCGCTCGCGTCGCCGCAAGAGCGACCTGAAGGAATTGCAGCGCCTGCTGTCTGAGCGCCACTAATTTTCCCCGCCTTACCCCCACGCGCGCCGTGGGGGCTTTTTTCGTATGCTAGGTCGCGATGAAAACTCCAATTCCTTTTTATTTGCAGGAAATTTTGACTCGGGTGCGAGGAAATCGCAGCGGCGCGGTGGCGGACTATATTCCCGAGCTCGCGAAGGCGGAACCGGACTACCTCGGCGTGGCCATCTGCACCACGACGGGGCATGTGTATTCCGCCGGCGATGCTGAGGTGGAATTCACCCTGCAGTCCGTGTCGAAGCCTTTTGCGTATGCCCTAGCGCTGCAGGAGCTCGGTTTGGATGCGGTGCGCGAGATCGTCGGCATGGAACCGTCCGGCGAGGCCTTCAATGAGCTTTCGCTCAACCGCGATGATCACCGGCCGGTGAATCCGATGATTAATGCGGGCGCGATCGCGGTAACGCAGCTAATTAATGGCGTGGATTCGGATCCGGCCGAGCGCGTGGAACAGCTGCGCACCTACTTTTCGCGGCTGGCGGGCCGCGAGCTGAAACTCGATGAAAAGGTGCGCGATTCCGAGCTGCAGGTCTCTGATAGGAACCTGTCTTTGGCGCACATGCTGCGCAATTACGACATCATCCAGGACGAGGCCCACGATGCGGTTTCGACCTACGTGGAGCAGTGCTCGATTAAGGTCACGGTGCGCGACCTCGCCGTGATGTCTGCCACCTTGGCCAATGGTGGCACGCAGCCGGTGACGGGGGAGAAGATCCTCGATGCCGATGTCTGCCGCCTGACGCTTTCTGTCATGAGCTCTGCGGGCATGTACGACGGCGCTGGGCGATGGATGGCCGAGGTCGGAATCCCAGCGAAATCCGGCGTTTCGGGCGGCCTGCTGGGAACCCTGCCCGGCCAATTGGGGGTCGCGACCTTCTCGCCGCGGCTTAATAAGGAGGGCAATTCCGTCCGCGGAGTGGATGCCTTGACCTTGCTGTCGAAGGATATGGGGCTGCACTTGATGTCCACGGATGAGCGCTACGGCGTGCACCCCGTGCGCAGGATGGAGACCGAGGACGACCTCACGGTGATCTTCCTGCAGGGCCTTATCAACTTCAACGCGGCGGAGACCATCTTGCATCAGCTCACCGAATGCGAATTTGGTGAGGGCACGGTGGTGCTGGAGCTATCCCATATCACCGGATCCAACCGGATGGGCCGGCGCATGCTGAAGGAAGGCCTCCGGCGCATCCGCGAGGCTGGTTTCGATATCGCCATCGTGGATCCGGACGGCGAATTGGAGGACCGTACCATGGCGGACGGCACTGAGGTGCCCAAGGGTGAGCCGGAAGATTACGCAATCGCCGAGGAGGTAGTTTAGGTTTGGTTCACCTTACTTGGTTAAGCTAGGATAAGCTCGCACTTATCCTCAATTCGAGGAATCCGACTAACCAAGGACTCAAGATGGCATATAGATTCCCCAAGGTAATGGCCGTGGTGGCGGCCTCCGCCACCGCACTTGTAGGCTGCAGCACCGACGAAGAAACAACCAACAACGGCGGCGGCAGCGACGATGCTGCCCTGTCCTTCACCGACCTCGCGGGCCGCGACGTAGAACTCGACAAGGCCCCCGAGCGCGTCCTGTTAGGCGAGGGCCGCTCCATCTTCGCCACCGGCATCCTCAATACCGAGGATCCGCTGGATAAGGTCGTAGGCATCGGATCCGACCTGAAGAAGAACGTGCCGGACTACTACAACGTCTTGGAAGAAAAGCTGCCCAAGGTCAATGAATTGCCGGAAATCGGCGGGTTCACCAAGGGCGATGTCACCGTGGAAAACCTGGTGAGCTTGGATCCAGACCTCATCGTGTTGTCCAAGGACCAGTACGACGCCTCGCAAGAGGCAGGCCTGACAGAGAAGATGGATCAGGCAGGCCTCAAGTACGCCGTGACCGATTTCCGCGCCAAGCCGCTGGAAAACACCACCAAGTCCATGGATATTTTCGGTGAGATCTTCGGTAAAGAAGAGCGCGCCAAGGAATTCAACGAAGAGTGGCAAGAAACCGTGGACCTGGTCAAGGAGCGTGCGGACAAGGTAAAGGACAAGCCCAAGACCTTCGTTTGGCGCGCGGCCGGTGTCTCGGACTGCTGTGGCTCGTGGAATGACTCCAATATCTCGCAGCTGGTCAACGTCGCCGGCGGCGAAAACGTGGCCGACGGCATCATCCCAGGCGAATCCGGTGCCCTGACCCCAGAAAAGGTCCTCGAGACTGACCCAGACATGGTGATTGCCACCGGCGGCGATTGGTCCGAAATGAAAGACGATGAGGGCAACCCCGTGGGCTACGCCGCGGTGGGCTATGGCATCGGTGAAGATGAGGCGGAGTCGAGCGTTACCAAGCTGCCGAGCCACCAGCCCGGTTTTGAGAACCTGCGCGCGGTCAAGGAACACAAACTGCACAGCATGTGGCACCAGTTCTACAACTCGCCGTTCAACTACCTGGCGCTGCTGCAGATCGCGGAATGGATCAACCCGGAGGCGTATGAGGATATGGACATCGACAAGCAGTGGATGCAAGCGCAAGAAAAGTACTCGCCGGTTGCTGGCGAGGGAACCTTCTTTAGCACGAATTAATGGTGAGTGCGGAGGTAGCTGCCCTTACGCAGCAACACAAGAAGCTCACCTGGCAGCGCATCAGCATCGTCGCGGGCCTGTGCCTCATTGCGGCGGTGGCGTTTGTGGTCAGCAACTTCGTCGGCGCCATCGACATCAGCCCCGGCGAGGTCATCAGGGGCATCGTGAATCCCTCGAGCCTGGATGACCAGACGCATACGGTGCTGTGGAAGCTGCGCTTGCCGATGGCCGTTATGGCCCTGCTCATCGGCGTCAGCCTCTCGCTGGCCGGCGCGGAGATGCAGACCATCTTGAATAACCCGCTGGCGGAGCCGTTTACCCTCGGTATTTCCGCCGCGGCGGCCTTCGGCGGCGCTAGTTCCATCGTGCTCAAGTGGCAGCTGCTAACCCAGCCGCAGTTCAACCTGGCGCTGGTGGCGTGGTTGTCTGCGGCGGTGGCGACGGCGATCATCGTCGTGGCGGCCATTATCCGGGGTGCGAAAGCGGAGACCATGGTGCTGCTGGGCATTGGTTTGGTCTTTTTCTTCCAGGCCATGCTCGCGCTTATCCAGTACCAGTCTTCGGCCGAGGCGCTCCAGCAGATCGTCTTTTGGTCCATGGGGTCGCTCACGCGTGCGAACTGGGCCGCCAACGGCGTGCTGGCGGGTGTGCTGCTGGTTGCCCTGCCCATTTTGTGGGCGCTGTCGTGGCGGCTTACGGCCTTGCGGCTTGGCGATGCCCGCGCTGCCGCCATGGGCATTAATACCGCGCGGCTACGCGTGGTGGTGCTCATCGTGGTCTCCCTCGTGGCGGCAACGACGGTGGCCTTCGCCGGCATCATCGGCTTTATCGGCCTCGTGGGCCCGCACATCGCTCGTATGCTGGTGGGCGAGGACCAGCGCTATTTCGTGCCCGCCTCCATGGCCGCCGGTGCGGCCGTGATGTGCGCGGCGCACGCGGCGAGTCTGATGATTAAGCCGGGTCTGGCCATTCCGATTGGCATCGTGACCTCGCTTTTGGGCGTGCCGTTCTTTATCGCCATCGTGATGACTCGAAGGAGGGCGCTGTGGACGTAGAACTTACCCTGCGCGGTATAAGCGCGGCCTACGGCAAGCACACCGTGCTCGAAGCGGTAGACGTGGATACGCTGCAAGGCGGTCAACTGGTCGGCCTCTTAGGTCCCAACGCGTCCGGTAAAACCACGCTGATCAAGTCCCTTGCCGGCGTGCACCGCGGGTACAAGGGCGAGGTGGATTTCCTGGTGGAAGGAGAAAGCCCGCGGGGCAAGCGCCGCCGCCAGCTGATTGGCTACGTCCCGCAGGATTTGCCCAGCACCGCGGCGCTGCGGGCGTTTGAGACGGTGCTGATCGCGGCGCGTCGGGAAGCGTGCGAGGACCCTATTACCCGCACCGGCGAGGTGCTGAACGCGATGGGGCTGGACGCCATTGCCTCGCGCTACCTCAACGAGCTATCTGGCGGCCAGCGTCAGCTCGTCGCCGTGGCGCAGATGCTGGTGGGAAATCCCGGCCTGATGCTCTTGGACGAGCCGACGTCCGCGCTCGACCTGCATCGCCAGTTCTTCGTCCTCGAGGAGGTGCGCGAGAAGGCTAGGCGCGAAGGCAGCCTGGGGCTGGTGGCCATCCATGACATCAACCTGGCCGCGCGCATGTGTGACCAGCTGGTGGTACTCAAATCCGGCCGTATTCGTGCCCAGGGCACGCCTGGAGACGTGCTCACGCGCGAACTGGTGGAAAGTGTTTATGGGGTAGAGGCGGACATCGTGGAGCACCGCGGTGTTCCCGTCGTCGCGCCCCAACGCGTGAAATAAGCAAAGGCCGAGCGAGATGCTCGGCCTTTTTGCTAGCCTTGAACTGCTAGCTTTGAAAACGAAAAAATCGCGAGGTACTTGCCTCGCGATTTTGCTGTTGTGCGCCATCAGGGAATCGAACCCCGAACCCACTGATTAAGAGTCAGTTGCTCTGCCAATTGAGCTAATGGCGCAGTGTCGACGTCCTGCCGTGTGGCTCTCTGTGCAACGAGTAGAAACTTTAGCACTCCGGTTGAAAAACTGTAAAATCGCCAGCTCATAGTACATTTCTGGGGGAATATAACAGTTTGGATAATGGTGCGCTTGTTTCTGGTATTTGGGGTGGCAAGGCGATAGTCTGGATTGGTCTTGAAAGAACTACTGTATTTCTAAGGTCTACTTAGTGATTATTTCCCTCCCTAAACCCCGCCGCATTGCTGCTGCGAGCATTGCGTGCATTTCCCTGGTAGTAGCCTCGTGCTCCGTTAATTCCGCCGCTGAAAACCGCTCGGGGGACCAGGAATCTACCTCGAGCTCAGCAGAGAAGTCTGAGCAGAAAGAAAAGTCGAAGCTTTCGGCCTCCGTGAAGGATGGGGCAGAAGACGTCGATCCATCCAAGCCCGTCACCGTGGAATCCACCACCGAGCTCAAGAGCGTGACCATGACCAATGAGCTGGGCGTGGAAGTTGAAGAAAAACTCTCTGAGGACGGCAAGAAGTGGACTACGGCGGAGGATCTTGGCTATAACCACACTTATTCCATCGTGGCCACTGACAAGGATGGCAATAAGAAGAACCTGAGCTTTTCCACCTCCCAGGCGGCGGGCGTCGCCCAGGTGGCGATGACGCCTATCCCCGGCTCTGAGGTGGGTGTGGGCCAGGTTATCGGCGTCAATTTCGGCACCTATATCACCGACCGCAAGGCGGCAGAGGACACGATTACGGTTAAGACCAACCCAGAGGTGGAAGGCGCGTTCTACTGGGTGAATAACCAAGAGGTGCGCTGGCGCCCCAAGGAGTATTGGGAGCCGGGCACCAAGGTTGAGGTCAAGGTCGATCAATACGGCAAGGACCTCGGTGGCGGCATCTACGGCGGGGAAAATACCGGGACGGATTTCACCATCGGGGATCGCACCGTCACGCTGGTGGATAATGCCACCAAGACCATGAAGGTCTACAAGAACAAGGAGCTCTTGCGCACCATTCCGGTATCGCTGGGTCGCGATTATCAATATGACACCCCGAATGGGCGCTATGTCATTGGCGATCAGCACCAGTCGCTGCTGATGGATTCTGAGACCTTCGGGCTTGCGCACGATGCGGGCGGCTACAGCACCGAGGTGGACTGGGCTACCCAGATGTCCTATTCCGGCATTTACGTGCACTCCGCACCGTGGTCCGTGTGGGCGCAGGGTAATTCCAATACCTCTCACGGCTGCATCAACGTCACGCCAGAGGCCGCGCAGTGGTTCCAGAACACCGTCAAGCGCGGCGATATCGTCCACGTAATCAATACTTATGGTGGGACGCTTAACCCCTTGGACGGCTTGGGCGATTGGAATATGCCCTGGGAGGAATGGTCCAAGGGCAACGCGGACGCTAATCAATAATCCGCACAATTTTTAGGCGCATGGCTACAGTGGTGGCCATGCGCTTTTCTATTTTGGACCGCGGGGCGGCAGGCAGACTCGATGGGATAGCCGAGCATGCGCAGCATGTGGAGCGGCTGGGTTTTCGCAGGTTTTTCCTCGCCGAGCACCACGGGGTGCCGGGCATCCCAGCGGGCCAGCCGGGCATGTTGGCTTCGCACGTGGCGGCGCGCACGCAGCGCATTCGCGTGGGTACCGCAGGAATTATGGTGCTCAACCACCCGCCGTTTCTAGTCGCGGAACAGATTAACCTCTTGGAGGCGCTGTACCCCGGCAGGATCGATATTGGGTTGGGCTCCTCGGTGGGCTTTACGGCGCCAGTGCGCAAGGCGCTGCGCCAGGGCGATCCGCTGGAGCTCAAGCCGCAGTTCGAGAACGAGGTCGAGGCCCTGTTGCGCTACCTGCGCGGAGAGGCGGCGGTGACGGTGCGGCCCGAGTATGCGGGCACGCCCATCTATATCCTCGCCGGCTTCCGGTCGGTCAGGGTGGCCGCGCGGCTGGGATTGGGTGTCATCCTGGGCGGGCCCGTAGAAATGCAGGAAAAGGCGGCGCGGCTCTACCGCGAGCATGCGCTTGCCGATGCCCCACCTATCATCTCCTCCCTCAATATCGCCGTGGCCGATACCGCGGACCAAGCGCGGGACCTTTTGCTGCCGGAGTCCTATGCAAAGGTCATGGCCCAGTCCACCGGGGAATTCGCGCCGCTGCGCCCAGCCCGCGAATTGGATCTGGAGGGGCTAACGAGCCAGCAACAGCGCCGCATCGACGAGTCCCTGGGCCACGACGTCTGGGGGACGGTGGGGGAAGCTGTCTC
>NZ_JAKRMY010000016.1 GCF_022346005.1 Corynebacterium sp. ACRPS | reverse complement strand
AAGCGCTTGCACTCGTGGTGCGGCTATCGCTCGCCGAACGCCTTCGAAGCCGCCGGATCAGCTACACTTACTATCGCATCTTGATTAAATCCCCGTGTCCACTTTCCGGGGTTCGGGCCCAGCAATCGGGACGAGCGCGGACAACTCGTTGGCGGAGTCGTTCAACGCCACGCTGAAACGGGAAGTCCTCCAGGACGAGTCCGTTTTCCCAAGTCAGCTCGTATGTCGTCGGGACGTGTTCCGGTGGTGCACGCACTACAACACCAAGCGCTTGCACTCGTGGTGCGGCTATCGCTCGCCGAACGCCTTCGAAGCCGCCGGATCAGCTACACTTACTATCGCATCTTGATTAAATCCCCGTGTCCACTTTCCGGGGTTCGGGCCCTGTCGATGCAGGCCGCGTGCCAGGCAGTAGCTCCAAAGTTGGGGGTTTCATGGCACACAGCTCGTCAATGGACCCAACAGGCTCGCCGTGCAGGAAACACCCCAGAACCAGTGCCTGAAGACTTGGCCGCCGAAAACGCCAGGCTACGCCGCGAAAATCAAGAGCTTCGAGATACCAACGAGTTACTGAAGGCCGCGTCAGCTTTTTTCGCGTCGGAACTCGACCCCAAACGTCGGAAATGATCCGGTTCATCGATAAATACCGGGATTGTTTCTCTGTCGAGTTCATTTGCAAGACGTTGAAAAATAACCGGGCTGGTGGGTTCATCACCTCGCGTGGTTATCGCCAGTCCAAAGCCCGAGGGCTTAAGTGCTCGTCGCCTTCGTGATGCTGTTCTAGTTGAACGCATTAGTGCTGTTAATCGGGATAATTACGGTGTCTACGGCGTGCGGAAAATGTGGCATGCGCTTCACCGTGACGGAATAGATATCGGCCGTGAGCAAACCGCCCGGCTGATGCGCTTGGCCGGTGTTTCTGGCAAAGGCACAGGCGGATCACCTATCACAACCCGTACACCTCAACATGCCGGATCTGCGCCCGGATTTGGTCGAGCGTGAGTTCAAAGCCCAAGGCCTTAAACAAGCTGTGGGTGGCCGGCATTACCTACGTGCGCACGAAGAAAGGCTTTGTGTATGCCGCATTTGTCACTGACGTTTACTCCCGACGGATAGTGGATGGGCATTATCGGACTCGATGCGCACCGAGGCATTACCGCTGCAAGCACTCAACCAAGCGATTGTGAAGTGTCCCAGGATCTGTTCCGTTTAAGTAGAAGAGAACACCTTGGAAACCTCACCGCGCCAACATTAAATGTTGTCTAGTTCGCGAACCCCACAACTCAACAAATTCGGATATGCGGGCAAAACCCCGCTTCCTCCGTGGATATCTATCCGGAAGGAAGCGGGGTTGCAATGTGCCCCTGGTGAGACTCGAACTCACACTGGACGGGTTTTGAATCCGTTGCCTCTGCCAATTGGGCTACAGGGGCAATCAAAAGCGAGCGCCTTTGACTGTTGGAAATACTAGCGCAGGGGTTGGCGCAATTCCTAATTGGGGTCCCTTTCCGGTGAAAAGGCCTGCTCAAGACGGTGGGGTTGGGCGGGGTATCGCCGTGTCCATTGTGTTGCCTAATATGGGGCAGGTGACTTCCAATAAGACCCGCCTTTTGCTCATTGACGGCCATTCGATGGCATTTCGTGCCTTTTATGCCCTGCCGGTGGAAAACTTTTCTACCTCCGGCGGCCAGCACACCAACGCCGTGTATGGCTTTTTATCCATGCTGTCCAATATCGTCTCTGAGGAAAGGCCGGATGCTATCGCGGTGGCCTTTGACGTCGGCCGGAAGACTTTCCGTACGGAGATGTTCCCGGAATATAAGGCGCAGCGAGAGGCCGCGCCGGAAGAATTTAAGGGCCAAGTAGACATCATTCGCGATACCTTGGAGACCTTGGGCATTACGACGCTCTCGCGTGAAAATTACGAGGCCGACGATATTTTGGCCACCCTGGCAACCCAAGCGCAGGGCTACGAGACGCTGATTGTCACCGGTGACCGCGATTACCTGCAGTTGGTTACGGATTCGACCACGGTGCTCTATCCCATGAAGGGCGTATCCACGCTGCACCGGTTTACGCCGGAAGCCGTCGAGGATAAATACGGGCTGACCCCCGCACAGTATCCCGACTTTGCTGCCTTGCGCGGCGATCCTTCCGATAACCTTCCCGGCATTCCCAAGGTGGGAGAAAAGACCGCCACCAAGTGGATAGTCAAGTATGGAGACTTGGCTTCGCTGGTAGAGCACGCCGAGGAAATCAATGGCGTGGTGGGAAATAACTTCCGCGAACGCATCGAGCAGGTGCAGATGAACCGGAAGCTCACCCAGATGATTACAGATATGGACTTAGACGTCGGCCCAGACGATCTGGCATTCAGAGAAGCCAAGGTTGCCGATGTTGCCGCGAAGTTCGATGAGCTGGAGTTCGGCACCAACCTGCGCGATCGTGTCTTAGCGGCCATTCCCAACGATGGCGCAGAGGCTGCTGAGCAATCCGCGGATGCCCCAGATGTCGAGCTCACCATCGATGACGCCTCGCTGAGCGAATGGTTACCTGGTCGCGAGCACGTAGCCGTGTATGTGCAGGGCGCGGGCACCCCGGGTCAGGGTGATGCCTCTGCCATCGCTTTGGTGGACCGTGAGCACCACGGCCTGCAGGTGGAACTCGGGGACCTATCCGCCGATGAGGAAAAGGCCTTGGTCCAATGGCTAGAATCGCCGGCCCCCAAGTATTTCCACGCCGCGAAGGCCGCGTTCCACATGTTGGCAGGGCGCGGCATCGAGCTTAACGGGCTTGCACACGATACGGCCTTGGCGGCGTATATCCTGCGCCCAGGCCAGCGCACCTACGAGCTTTCCGATGTCTACCAGCGCCACCTTCAAAAGTCCCTCGGCGCCGCCTCGGATCAGATGTCGCTGCTGGATAACTCCTCTCTGGTAGATCAGGCAGCAGCGATCATGGAGCTGGCGGAAAAACTTACTACGGAACTGCAGGACATCGACTCTTTCGAGTTGTACACCGACCTGGAACTGCCGCTGGTGACCATCCTGGCGCGCATGGAGGCTACGGGTATCGCGGTCGATGTAGACATTTTGGAAACCCAAAAGGATGCCTTTGTGGAGCAGGTCGCGGAACAAGAACGCTCCGCGCGCGAGCTTGCTGGCGATGACAAGCTCAACTTGAATTCGCCCAAGCAGCTGCAGAACGTACTTTTTGAGACCTTCGATATGCCCAAGACGAAAAAGACGAAGACGGGCTACTCCACGGCCGCGAAGGAAATCGAGCAGCTGGCCATCAAGCACCCGCACCCGTTCTTGGATCACCTTTTGGCCCACCGCGAGTACCAAAAGATGAAGACCACGCTCGAGGGCCTCATCAAGACCGTTCAGCCGGATGGCCGCATCCACACCACTTTTAACCAGACGGTGACTTCGACGGGGCGTTTGTCCTCGACGGAGCCCAACCTGCAAAACATCCCGGTGCGCACGGAGGCCGGTCGCCAAATTCGCTCGGCGTTTATCGTGGGAGAGGGCTTTGAGCAGCTAATGACCGCGGACTACTCGCAGATTGAAATGCGCGTTATGGCGCACCTCTCTGCCGATCCCGGGTTGATTGAGGCCTACAAGGCCGGCGAGGACTTGCACAATTTCGTTGGTTCTAGGGTCTTCGATGTGCCCGTTGACCAGGTGACCCCTGAGCTGCGCCGCCGGGTAAAGGCCATGTCTTATGGCTTGGTCTACGGTCTGTCCGCATTTGGACTTTCGCAGCAGCTGGGAATCCCGGCGGGCGAAGCCAAGTCCATTATGGAAAGCTACTTCGAGCGCTTTGGCGGCGTGAAGAAATACCTGGATGATGTCGTGGAGCAAGCCCGCAAGGATGGTTATACGGCCACGCTCTTTGGTCGCCGCCGCTACCTGCCAGAGCTCAACTCCGATAACCGGCTGGCCCGCGAAAACGCGGAACGCGCTGCGCTCAATGCCCCAATCCAGGGAACGGCCGCAGATATCATTAAGGTCGCGATGATTCGCGTGGACCGCGCGTTGCGCGATATGAAATCCCGTGTATTGCTCCAGGTGCACGATGAATTGGTGGTGGAGGTCGCCCCCGGTGAGGCCGATCAAGTCCGCGAGATTCTTGAGCGCGAGATGGATTCTGCCATCGAGCTGAATGTGCCACTCGAGGTCTCTGCTGGTGCCGGCACGGATTGGGACGCCGCGGCCCACTAGTTCGATGATGATGCTTAACCGGCGTGAGCGCGCCCGCATGCGCTTGGCCGCCCAGGGGCTTACGGCCCTGCGCTGGCACACCGCCGCAGAGGCAGTGCGCGCCTTTGGCGTCATGCAGGGCCAGGACCTGCATTCGGTGCGCCGGTCCTTGGCACTGCGTGCACCGAATGAATCGGATAACTCCGAGATCGTGCGCGGCTATGCGATGCGCAATACGTTGTTCGCCGCCTCCGTCAAGGATATGGGCTGGATAACTGAACTGTGCGCAAAGCCTCGCAAGGGAGATGCCGCGGTACGGGAAGCCGTGCTGCAGCTTATCGATGCCCCATTAACGCGCGCAGAATTGAAATCACGCGCCGCCCAAGCCTTGCCCGAGTTGCCTTTCTGGCACGTAGTACGTATTAGCATGGAAAGCGGGCATGCGTGTTATGCGGGCGAAGAACAGCTCATTACTCCGGTCGAGCTAGACGGCATGGAGGCCCTTTTTAATGGCGACTCGGTGGCCGCCACGACGGAATTGATGACGCGCTATTTTCGCACCCATGGGCCGGCGACTGTGCAGGACTTTGCGTGGTGGTGCAAGCTGCCCCAAAGACTTATTCGTCCCGCAGCCGAGAAGTTGCCTGATGACCTTATCCGGATAGGAAGGGAAGGCGAGGAGCTGGTCTCTGCAGAGGTCCTAGAGCTACCAGAGGTGAAAAAGAAGAAATCGGTGCTGCTTTTAGGCGCCTTTGATGAGTATATCCTGGGCTACCAAGATCGGCTTTTTGCCATGTCAGCGGATATGCACCATGCTCTCGTTCCCGGGAACCAGGGCATTTTCCGCCGCGCCATCGTTATCGACGGCCAAGTGCGCGGCATGTGGAATAAACAGGGGATTGAGGACTGGGGGATTCCCGCTTACGCAGCAGGCCGCGTGGAACGCCAGTGGAAGGAGTGCTGAGAAGTGCGTGAGGCAGAAGAGGATTTTAAAGTAATTTCATGGAGTTTCTCGGAAAACGTATTACGTGGAAGTCTCACCCCTACACCTTGCGCTTTTTTGAGACTACGTGGGCAGCCATGGTCGCATACCTGGCGGGACAGATTGCTGAGAGCGGCTTAAAAGAAGCGGTAAGCAGCGATACATCCGACTTCATATTCTATGCGGTTATAACTTTTGGGTTTTTCCTTTCTGCTGGCAACGCCGCCAGGGAAGGCGAGAACCCGTGGCGCTACCGAATACAGGCGGCCGGTGTAATGATCGCGGTAACTGTCATTGCCGTGGCCTTCCCATATTCGTGGGTATTTGCGCTCATTACTATTGCTGCCGTGGTGTACTACCTCTCGCCGCGCATCGCGGTGGAATCTTGCTGAGG
This sequence comes from Corynebacterium sp. ACRPS, assembly GCF_022346005.1. Lineage (GTDB taxonomy): Bacteria > Actinomycetota > Actinomycetes > Mycobacteriales > Mycobacteriaceae > Corynebacterium. Next base: position 40,910 of record NZ_JAKRMY010000016.1, on the reverse strand, counting down.
CCGCTTTTCCACTAGGCAGCCGGCCAAGAGGTCAAAGGGCGTTTGGCCGATGGCTAAAACCGAAAGGCCTAAAATTGCAAGGATAATGCCGTCGATGCCCCAGCCGGTAAGCGTCAGGGGCGTGAGCAGCAGCCACGAATTGCGCAGGCAGGCGGTGACAAACGGCGAGCGGGCCGGGATAATTTCTAACTGCATCGACCATTTGCCCAGCGAGGTAGACTTCTTCGTCTCCCACCCACACGCGGTAGATATAAAAGGCCACGGCGAGAGCGACCGCCTCGTAGATTTCTTCGGGGCGGCCGGATAAGGGGGTACTGGCAAGAGCATTAATCAGCCACCGCACCACGGTGACGATGGCGGCGACGAGAAAGGCGTCGATCCACCATGCCACAGCACGGCGCAGGGCAATTCCCAGTCTTTCGGCAATCATGTTGTCCACGTTAGCTGTAGGCGTGGCAGATGAAAATCATGCTGCCTGGGAAAATCTCCCCGCGTTGCGGGGACCACTGACCCCAGGTGGTTTCTAAGCCTTCGGGCCATTCCGGTTCTATGATGTCCTCGATGAGAAACGGGCCGCGACCTTGAAGCGCGCGGAACCAATCGCTGATGGTGCGGTGAAATTCGGCGTAGGTGAGCGTCCCGGTGGAATCGTGTTCCAGGTAGGCGCGGTCGAAGTAGCTGATCTCTGCGGTAAGGCTGGTGGGATCGTCGGGGAAGATCCAGCGCATTGGGTGGGTCACGGAGAAGACGAAGCGCCCGCCTGGGTGTACAACGCGGGCAACTTCCGCGAGCGCGGCATCAAGATCGGCGAGGAAGGGGAATGCACCGAAGGCGGAAAACGCCACGTCAAAGGAATCGGTGGCGTAGGGAAGTGCCAGTGCATCGGCTTGGGTGAGTGCCAGACCAGGTTCTGCGTGGGCGAGCATGCCGCGGGAAATATCGCAGCCGGTGACAAATCGGGCGCGGGTGCTGAGCCATTGGGTGCAGGCGGCAGACCCGCAGCCGATTTCGAGGACGGCGGCGGAGGAGACATCGCCAAGCAGCTGCGCATCGGCCTCGTGCAGCATTTCTGGGCACCAATAAAAAGAGGAAAGGTACTCGGGGTGCTCGGCATGGTAAGAGACCGCATCATCATCCCAGTGGGATTGATTGGCGTGAGAGGGTGAAGTCACTGGGGTGGGTTACCTTTCTGATTGGCGTGCAATATTTGCCGTATAAGCTGGACAGATGTAGGCTTTTACAAGCATGTCTATGCCACGGGTTGTTGCAGGCTATTGTAGGAAAGCTTGGGGCAATCACGCGGCGGGATCGAATGTGGCCTCTATCTCCTGTATTTGTGCAGCGCAGATGGGCTTTTAATTCGAGAGACACGCAGTTGTCCACGAACGATTTCCTACATTTATTCGGAGCATTTTTACAATATGCCATCTTCTACTACCCCTCAGGTTGCGATCAACGATATCGGAACCGCAGAGGACTTCCTCGCAGCTGTAGACGCCACCATCAAGTACTTCAACGATGGTGACATTGTCGGGGGTACCGTCGTCAAGGTTGACCACGACGAGGTACTGCTGGACATCGGATACAAGACCGAAGGCGTTATCCCTTCCCGCGAGCTGTCCATCAAGCACGACGTCAACCCCGACGAAGTTGTCGAGGTCGGCGATGAGGTTGACGCGCTTGTCCTGACCAAGGAGGACAAGGAAGGCCGCCTGATCCTGTCCAAGAAGCGCGCACAGTACGAACGTGCTTGGGGCGCCATCGAGGAGCTGCAGGCCAAGGAAGAGCCGGTTACCGGTACCGTCATCGAGGTTGTCAAGGGCGGCCTCATCCTGGACATCGGCCTGCGCGGCTTCCTGCCTGCTTCCCTCGTTGAGATGCGTCGCGTCCGCGACCTAGAACCCTACATTGGCCAGGAGCTGGAAGCTAAGATCATCGAGCTGGACAAGCAGCGCAATAACGTTGTCCTGTCCCGTCGCGCATACCTGGAGCAGACCCAGTCCGAGGTCCGTTCCGAGTTCCTGCACCAGCTGCAGAAGGGTCAGGTCCGCAAGGGCGTTGTCTCTTCCATCGTCAACTTCGGCGCCTTCGTCGATCTTGGCGGCGTCGACGGCCTGGTTCACGTTTCCGAGCTGTCCTGGAAGCACATCGACCACCCATCCGAGGTTGTCACCGTTGGTGACGAGGTAACCGTTGAGGTTCTGGACGTTGATCTGGACCGCGAGCGCGTTTCCCTGTCCCTGAAGGCAACCCAGGAAGACCCATGGCGCGTCTTCGCCCGCACCCACGCTGTGGGCCAGATTGTGCCGGGCAAGGTCACCAAGCTGGTTCCGTTCGGTGCGTTCGTTCGCGTCGAGGAAGGCATCGAGGGCCTGGTTCACATCTCCGAGCTGGCTCAGCGCCACGTCGAGGTTCCGGACCAGGTTGTCACCGTTGGCCAGGAAGTTATGGTCAAGGTCATCGACATCGACCTCGAGCGTCGTCGTATCTCCTTGTCCGTCAAGCAGGCTGACGAGGACTACTCCGAAGAGTTCGATCCGTCCAAGTACGGCATGGCTGACTCCTACGACGAGCAGGGCAACTACGTGTTCCCAGAAGGCTTCGACCCGGACACCAACGAGTGGAAGGAAGGCTTCGACGAGCAGCGTCAGGCTTGGGAAGCACGCTACGCAGAGTCCGAGCGCCGCTTCAACCTGCACACCGCTCAGATCGAACGCAACCGCGCTGCCGCCGCAGAGGCCGCGGAGTCCGCTGAAGCATCCTCCAACTACTCGTCTGACTCCTCCGATGCAGCTCCGGCATCGGAGACTCAGGCAGAGTCCGGTGGATCCTTGGCTTCTGACGAGCAGCTCGCTGCACTGCGCGACAAGCTCGCCGGCAACTAAGACGCCTTTGGAACTTGGGGTGATATAACCCCTAACTCCACGCAGCTGCACTAGCCGCGTCCTTCTCCTTTTGGGAGACAGGACGCGGCTTTGTGAGTTTTATGACAGTATATGCAAACGATTGCCCGTTATTTTTCGTTTGCGGGTTCTTGACCTGCGGAGAAGTGACTGGGCCTCCAGAAAAGACAACTACCCCCACTAAAGGCCACTGAATTGGGCTTTTGTTTGTGTTGTCTCTCACTTATAATCCGAGTGTGACGTAATAGCCAGTTGAGTACTGACTATTGTTTTGTCTTTATGCAAGGAGTTGAAGTGGCATCTGTTAAGGACACTTCCACACACATCATCGATAGCTTGGGCGGCGCCGATAACATCACGTCGCTGACGCACTGCGCGACGCGCCTGCGTTTTCAACTCGCTGATGTGGGGAAAGTAGATCAGGAAAAGCTAGAAAGCGATACGGCCGTTCTCGGTTCCGTCACGCAGGGTACGCATGGCTACCAAGTGGTCATGGGTGGCGGCGTGGCCAACTACTACGGCGAAATCATCAAGGACCCTGGGGTAAACCCGCCGGATGAGGAGGGCTCCTCATCCAAGAAGAACTACGATGGTGTGCGCGGTAAGTACGATTGGATCGACTACTGCTTCGAGTTTCTCTCTGATACCTTCCGCCCGATTCTGTGGGCGCTGCTTGGTGCCTCCCTCATCATCACGCTGCTGGTGCTGGCGGATACCATTGGCATCCAAGACTTCCGCGCGCCGTTGGAAGAACAGCCTGAGGGCTACCGCTTGGCCCACGCGATGTTCCAATCGGTCTTCTACTTCCTGCCGGTGATGGTGGGTGCCACCGCCGCGCAGAAGCTAGGTGCGAATATGTGGGTCTCGGCCGCAATTCCTGCCGCACTGCTGACACCGGAATTCATGTCCCTGGGTGAACAGGGCGATACCGTGAACGTCTTCGGCCTGCCGCTGGTGATTAACTCTTACGGCTCCCAGGTATTCCCCCCGATTTTGGCCGCTATCGGCCTGTTCTGGGTGGAAAAGGGTCTGAAGAAGGTCATCCCGAGCGCCGTACACATGGTCTTCGTGCCATTCTTCTCGCTGCTCATCATGATTCCGGCCACGGCCTTTTTGCTCGGCCCATTCGGCATCGGCGTGGGCAACGGCATCTCCTGGGTACTGTTCCAGATCAATGACTTCTCGCCGTTCATCTTGGCCATTGTCATTCCGCTGCTGTACCCATTCCTGGTGCCCATGGGCCTGCACTGGCCGCTCAACGTGATCATGATTCAAAACATCACGACCTACGGCTACGACTTTATCCAGGGCCCGATGGGTGCGTGGAACTTTGCCTGCTTCGGTGTCACCGGCGCCGTGATGGTCATCTCCATGAGGGAGAAGAACAACTCCATGCGCCAGGTTTCCGTCGGTGCATTCGCAGCCGGCATGCTCGGCGGTATTTCGGAGCCGTCCCTCTACGGTATCTTGCTCCGCTTCCGCCGCACCTACTACCGCCTGCTGCCGGGTTGTGCCATTGGTGGTGCAGTGATGGGGCTATTCGATGTCCGCGCTAACGCCTTCGTCTTCACCTCCATCTTGACCACCCCAGCCATGACCCCGCAGGTGGGCTACATCATCGGCATCGCCGTGGCATTCTTCACCTCCTTCTCCCTCACGCTGCTGTTTGGCTACCGCACCGCAGAGGAAAAGCAGGCCGACCTCGAGCGCATCGCCCGCGAAAATAACGAGACTGTGGAAGAGGTCGCTAGCCGCTCCGAGTCCCGCATCATCGGAGGATCCGATGATGAGTCGGACGGTTCTGACAATGCACAGGCTGCAGGGGTTGCGTCCGCCACCGGGATCGCCACCAAGGAAGCAGAACAGGCAACCATCAAGCTGGACTCTCCTCTGGAGGGTGAGGCCGTGGACCTGTCCGAGGTACCCGATCCCATCTTCGCCGGCGCGAAGCTTGGGCCAGGCGCTGCAGTGAAGCCAACCGGCAATACCGTCTACGCGCCTGCCGATGGCACCGTGCTCACCGTCCAAAAGTCCGGCCACGCGATCGGTCTGAACCTGGATAACGGCGTACAGCTGCTCATCCACGTTGGCCTGGATACCGTGGAACTCGGCGGCGAGGGCTTTGATGTCCACGTGGAAAAGAAACAGCGCGTTTCCGCTGGCGATAAGCTCATCAGCTTTGACGCAGACTTCATCAAGTCCAAGGACTACAACCTGATTACCCCGGTCGTTGTTACCAACGCCAAGAAATTTGGTTCCGTGAGCGGCACTACCGGCGCTGTCACCCCAAGCGATGAACTCTTGCAGATTCATCCAAAGCCGGAAGAAGAACTCGAGTCCTAATAGACACGCGTAAATTCCGTACCAAGGAGCCCAGGCAGTCGTGCCGGGCTCCTTTTCGCGTACCCTGGTACCTTATGAAGCTAATCGGATTAACCGGGGGAATTGGCAGCGGGAAATCTACGGTAGCGAAGCTGTGCGCCCGGCGCGGCTGGCGGGTGGTGGACGCAGATCGCATAGCGAGGGACATCGTCAAGCCTGGCCAACCGGCATTGGCCGAGCTAGCGGAGAAATTCGGCGAGGACATCCTGCAGGAAGACGGCAGCCTCGACCGCAAGGAACTCGCTCGCCGGGCCTTCGTGGACAAGGAGCATACCGAGCTCCTCAATTCGATTACGCACCCGCGCATCCAAGAAGAGACCCAGCGGCAATTTGCCGCCGCGCGCGAAGAGGGCGTTGATTTTACGGTCTATGACATGCCGCTGCTGGTGGATAATGGGCTCGACGGGGATATGGATTTTGTCATCGTCGTGGACGTGGACCCAGAAGAGCGGGTGCGGCGCCTCGTGGATTTCCGCGGACTCGATGAGGAAGACGCGCGCAAAAGGATTAACGCCCAGATTTCTGATGAGAAGCGGCTCGCGGCAGCAAGCCATGTCATAGACAATAACGGCACGCAGGAACAACTGGCCGAGCACGCAGCGGCGGTCTGCGATGAGATCGAGGCGGCGTCTTCTTAACCTTAACCTTTTTGGTAGGTAGCGTTAACGCATTTTCCTATTAATGTTTACTTTTGGCTCCTACACTACTTGAGCGTGGGAACTTGGGGCACTGGACCATTCGATAATCACGCGGCGCGAGACGTACTCGATAGCCTGCGGGATGGTTCTTTTGATCTCCGGCACTTTCAGCGATCGTGCGGCACGGGGGTGCTCGATTCCGATGAAGCCGAAGCGGTCATAGCATTAGGTGCACTGACGAAGCTGCCTGCCGATGGCCTGCCAGACGGCGTAGCCCCACGGGATCTTACGTCCCTGTACACCCCGCAATCTAAGGCATGGCTGCGCCGGCGCATCAACCAAGCGATGCGCTCTGAGTCCTCGTCGGTCTACGCGCTCTGGGAACCAACGGGGGAGCTGAACCAGTGGCTGCACACCGCCCAGGCCGCGCTGCCGTGAAATGGCTAGCAGGAGCGTCCAAGCAGTAGAATAGCGGGCATGGCTTTTGCTGCTGAACATCCCCTTATTCCAAACTCTGAACACCGCGTCGTCGGCGAGGTAGAACGCACCCCCGGCAAGTTTCAGGTCGTTTCTGATTATGAACCCGCAGGTGACCAGCCTGCGGCCATCAAGGAACTTGATGAGCGCCTCAACCGTGACGAGCGCGACGTTGTGCTCATGGGCGCAACCGGTACGGGTAAGTCCGCGACGGCCGCGTGGTTGATTGAAAAGCAGCAGCGACCCACGCTCGTCATGGCGCCCAATAAGACCTTGGCCGCGCAGCTGGCCAATGAGCTGCGCCAATTATTGCCCAATAACGCGGTGGAATATTTCGTCTCCTATTACGACTACTACCAGCCAGAAGCCTATATCGCGCAGACCGATACCTATATTGAAAAAGACTCCTCCATCAATGAGGACGTCGAGCGCCTGCGCCACTCGGCCACCTCTGGATTGCTCTCGCGGCGCGATGTCGTGGTGGTCTCCTCGGTCTCGTGCATCTACGGCCTGGGTACCCCGCAATCCTATTTGGATCGCTCGGTCATTATCGCCGTCGACGAGGAGCTCGATAGGGACCGTTTCCTCCGGCTTTTGGTGGATATCCAATATGAGCGCAACGATGTGGGCTTTACCCGCGGTACCTTCCGCGTCAAGGGCGATACGGTCGATATCATTCCGGCGTACGAGGAGCGCGCGGTGCGCATTGAGTTTTTCGGCGATGATATCGACTCGCTGTACTATATCCACCCGGTAACCGGTGACGTTATCGAACAGGTCGATGAAGTGCGCATTTTCCCCGCCACGCACTACGTGGCCGGCCCAGAGCGGATGGAAAAGGCCGTGGCCGATATCAAGGAAGAGTTGGCTGAGCGCCTCGAGGATCTAGAAAACCGCGGCAAGCTCCTAGAAGCACAGCGGCTGCGCATGCGCACGGAATATGACCTAGAGATGATCGAGCAGGTGGGGTTCTGTTCCGGCATTGAGAACTACTCCCGCCACGTGGATGGCCGCCCGGCGGGGTCCGCGCCAGCCACGCTCTTGGACTATTTCCCAGAGGATTTTCTTACCATCATCGATGAGTCCCACGTGACCGTGCCACAGATAGGCGGCATGTACGAAGGCGATATGTCGCGCAAGCGAAACCTGGTGGAATTTGGCTTCCGCCTGCCATCCGCGGTGGACAACCGGCCACTGACCTTCGATGAGTTTGAAGAGCGCGTTGGTCAAACCGTCTATATGTCCGCCACCCCTGGCGATTTCGAAATGACCTCCTCCGGCGGCGAGTTTGTCGAGCAGGTCATTCGCCCGACCGGCCTGGTCGATCCTAAGGTGACGGTGAAGCCCACAAAGGGCCAGATTGATGACCTTATTGATGAGATCCGCGGCCGCATCGCCTCTCAGGAGCGCGTATTGGTCACCACCTTGACCAAGCGCATGGCAGAAGACCTGACGGATTACCTCTTGGAGCAGGGGATTAAGGTCCGCTACCTGCACTCGGATATCGATACGCTGCAGCGCGTGGAGCTGCTGCGCCAATTGCGCCAGGGCGAATTCGACGTGCTCGTGGGCATCAACCTCTTGCGCGAGGGCTTGGACTTGCCCGAGGTCTCGCTCGTGGCCATCCTCGATGCGGATAAGGAAGGCTTCTTGCGCTCGACGACGTCGCTCATCCAGACCATTGGCCGCGCCGCGCGTAACGTATCGGGCGAGGTCATCATGTACGCGGATAAAATCACCGACTCGATGCAAGAAGCCATCGATGAAACGGAGCGCCGCCGCGAGAAGCAGATTGCCTATAACAAGGAACACGGTGTGGATCCGCAGCCGCTGCGCAAGAAGATCGCGGATATCTTGGACCAGGTCTATGAGAACAATGGGGAGGAGACCGCCGAGTCGGATCCTTCAGCGGTGGTGGAAAAGCGCGACGTGTCCAGCATGGCCACCGATGAGGTTGAGGCGCTCATCAATGACCTGCAGGCACAGATGGGCGCTGCCGCGCGCGAACTGAAATTCGAGTTGGCCGGCCGGCTGCGCGATGAGATTGCGGATTTGAAGAAAGAACTGCGCGGGCTGAAGGAAGCCGGAATCTAGCGGCGTGCGCGCCGTCCTGGTAACGCTCTCCCCCTAAAAGTGCGCACTACTGCAACGATCGGCTTATTGGTCCGGCGTCCTGACTATACTGGGGGCGACTAAAAGCCGGTTCAATGTGCCGACCTAGTACTTCACCAGCAAGGAGAATCATGCTTTCGTATCACACCATCGCCGTCGGTACCGATGGCTCTGAAACTTCCCTGCGCGCCGTGCGCTCGGCGGCATCCATGGCGCGGGCATACGATGCCAAGCTCATTATCGTCTCCGCAGCCTATAACCATTCTGGGTCCATGCTCGGCGCCCCCAGCGGTGAGGGCTCCAGGCTACCGGTGGTCAGCGAAGAAATGGCCGATACCTACCTCACGAACGCGCAGCGGATTGCTGAGTCCGAAGGGGCGGAAAACATTGAGGTGGTCACCACCCCCGGTGACCCCGTCAACGCCTTAATCGAGGTCACGGAGAAATACGACGTTGAGCTCCTAGTCGTGGGCAATCGCGGCGTTAATTCCATGCGCGGGCGCGTTTTTGGCTCGGTGCCAACGGAACTTACCCATAAATCCAAGGTGGATGTCGTGGTGGTTAACACGAGTGAAAAACGTTAATCACTTTTCATTGTTAGACTTGCAGTAACGCCAAGTTGGCACACTAGAATAGTTAGGGTACACACCCACAAAGAAAGGTCATCATGAGCGACTACAGCACGATTGTTGTCGGTACTGACGGTTCCAAGTCCTCCCTCCTCGCCGTGGAGCGAGCAGCCAAGATTGCCGCTGCATTCGATGCCACGCTGATCATCGGTTGTGCTTACTACGAGAATCAAGAGCAGGCTTCGAAGACCTTGCGTCAGGATTCCGTCACTATTCTTGGTGATGAGAAAGCCGAAGCCAACCTGCAGGCAGGCAAGGAAGAAGCGGAAAAGCACGGTGTTTCCAAGGTAGAAACCGCCGTCCGCCCTGGCACGCCGGTGCAAGCCCTGATGTCCATTGTCAATGACAATGATGCAGACCTGCTCATCGTTGGTAACCGCGGCATTAATTCCCTGACCGGCCGTCTGCTCGGCTCGGTGCCAGCGGATGTGGCGCGTCAGTCCGATTGTGACGTCATGATTGTTCACACCGTCAATTAATCTAGGCTTTCGCCTGACCGGCTTTCGCCTTACCCACCGCGGCGAGTCCACCTCTGGATTCGCGCGGTGGGTTTTGTGATCCCAGCGGGCTAAAGCACGCCGGCAGTATCTCCTACAAGGGTCAGCGTTTGCGTGGCCCGGGTGATGCAGACGTACAGATTCTGCAGCCCCTGCGGGGAGGCATCGACAATCTCGCGCGGGTGAAGCACGATAACGTGGTCGAATTCGAGGCCCTTAACTGCTTCGGCGTTCGTGGAATCAATGACCGCGGTCAGGCGGCCATCGTCCTCGGTGGTAATGCCGGGGGTGAAGTCGGCATCGGCAAGCCGGCGCACCGGCTCGCCATCGCGGATGGCAATGGCCGGGGTGGCATCCGGATCGATGGAGGCCAACAGGCCATTGGCAAGCTCGGTAATGGGCTCGGGCGTGCGGTAATTGACGGTAAGGAGGTGGTGGCGGAAGCGCTGGGCGATGAACGGTTCCAGGGCCTCGCCCCAGTCATCCACGCCGGCAGGGGAGCCCGTCTGCGAGGTATCGCCAACCAACGTCATCCACCGGGACGGGCAGCGGCGGAAGAGCATCCGCCATTCCATCGGGGTAAGCTCCTGCGCCTCGTCCACGATGATATGGCCAAAGGCCCACGTGTGATCCTCCCGGGCGCGCTGCGCGGTGGTGCGCGTATCCCGCACCTCCTGGCGCTGCGCCAGGGTTTCTGCGTCGATCACGTCGTGCGCCGAAAGAATTTCCGCCTCAAACATGTCATCGTCGTTATCGGTCGATTCGGAGGAGGACAGGATATCCAGCGCACCTTCTGCATCCGCGATTTGCTCGCGCCACTCGGCGTCCTTGGCCGCCTTCTTTTCCTCCGGATTGGGCAGCCCGATGAGGACGGCCAACTCATCCAAAAGGGCAGCATCGGAATCAGTCCAGGCGTAGCCATCAGCGCGGTACAAGGCGGCCTGGGTTTCCTCGTCGTAGCCGCGGGCAGCCGAGGCAATGCGTTCGCGGGAAGACAATAACGCGGCGAGTACCTCAGAGGGATCAAGCTCGGGCCAAAAATCATCGATGCAGCCCACCACGGACTCATCAATGGCAAGATCGTCGTGGAATTGGTCCACATCCGCGCGGCTTAAGAGGTTTTCCCCGCCCAGGGGATCCGTGCCCACCTTGGTGGCCATCTCCTGGGCCAGGTCCTCTACGAAGTGCTCGATGAACGCCTCGCGCGCCTGGTTATGCGGCTTGCGTGAGCGGCGGGCGCGGGTGCGCGCCCTCTTCACCATGGACGGCGTGATGGTCAGGGTCAGGCCATCCACGGTGATGTCCCGAGGCTCATTCGGCACCTGCTGATAATCCTTGACGGCGGCGCTCAGGATTTCCGCCATGGCCGCACTGCCCTTAATCTCGCGGCCCACAAGCCCCTCGGTATGGGTGGGAGTAATGCCGGGAAATAACCCACCGATGGTGGAGAGCACGACACCGGTTTCACCGAGTTCTGGCAGCACGCGGGAAATATAGTCCAAGAAATTGGTATTGGGCCCAACGATGAGTACACCGGTGGAAGATAGCAGTTCGCGGTGGGTATAGAGCAGGTAGGCAACGCGGTGCAGCGCGACGGCAGTCTTACCGGTGCCGGGGCCGCCTTCTACGACCATGACGCCGCGGGTATTATCCCGAATGATCTCGTCCTGCTCGCGCTGGATTGTTTCCACGATGGACGTCATGTGTCCCGTGCGGGCGCGTTGCATGGCAAAGTACAGGGCGGACTCGCTCGCCACGCCCGCCTCTTCCTCTCGCACGCCTGGGCCATCTAAGGCCTCATCATTGACATCAGTGACCGTGCGGCCGGACATGCGGATCTGGCGGCGCGTGTGTACGCCTTCAGGTTGTGCGGTGGTGGCGAGGTAAAAGGGGCGGGCCATGGGCGCGCGCCAATCCAGAAGGAGGGTGCGATAGTTTTCTTCGCGCGCATCCAAACCCATGCGGCCGATATAGCGGCGGTCCAGTCCTTCTTCAGTCGGGTTATCGCCGGGAGCATCGATATCGATACGGCCAAAGACGAGCCCCATCTGCGCGACGTTGAGGCGGTCCAATTTGGCCTGCAAGCCGTGGTATTCCGTTTCGCGGCGCACTAAGGCATCGGCATCGGGGGTCGCCGGATCGACCTCGGCCTGGACCTCATTCAGGCGCGCGTTTGCCGCGGCTACCTCGTCATCTAGGCGGTCAAAAAGGCCATCGACATAGTTCTGCTCGGCTTCGATGGCTGAAATTCCAGCGTTATCCGCGCGGCTGGATGAAGATGCGTCAGCGGGAGAATGAGTGGCTGGAGAATTCTTCGGTGCAGAGTTCACAAGACTCCTCAGAATGAAACACGAAAATATGGGGTGGGCGCGCATCCGCGTGCCGTGTAGGGGAGGTTCGAGTTTAGACCTTGCCGTGACAAAGAACAACGGCCCAGCGTAGGGGCTGGGCCGTGTGCGAGGGTTAAGGCGAATTACTTAGCGCGCTTTTCAATCTTCTTGATAGCGGCTTCGATCTTCTTATTAGCCTTTTTTTGCAGCTTATCTGCGTGCTTAGAAGCCTTCTTAGCAGCGCGCTTGGAGTCTGCCTTGTCGAGCTTCGATGCGGCGTCATCGGCACGCTTTTGTGCCTTGTTCGCGGCCTTGACGGCACCCTTGCGGGCGGTCTTAGCGTTGGACTCAGCGGACTTCAGCCAGTCCTGCTTGTTGTCGCCGACGTAGGACTTGGCGCTATCCACGGAGTCCTCGATGAAGGACTTCGCGTTGTCCAAGAAGCCGCGACCGGAATCCTGCCAGTCATCCTTGTTGTCATCGACGTAGTCCTTGGCGTCATCGACATAGGACTTGGCGGTATCCAGGAGGCCGCGACCGGTGGACTGCCAGTCATCCTTGTTGTCATCCACATAGGCCTGAGCCTTCTGGGAGGTCTCATTGAACCAGTCGCCGGCCTTGTTGGACAGCTCGTTGGCGCGAGCGGAAAGCTCCTCGCGCTTTTCCTGGGACTCAGACTTGGTAGGCAGCGCCTGCTGAATCTTCTTATTGGTGCGCTCACCGGCCTTTTGTGCGCGCCAGCGCAGGGAAGGCTTGCCCTCGGTGTCCTGGGTGGTGATAAAGAGCGCGCCGAGCAGGGCGGTGTTGGTAATGAAGCCGTTGCGACGGTCTTCCTTGTCCTTCTTGTTATCTGCGGCCCAGAAGTTATTTTTGCCCACTAAGTTAGGCAGGGTAGCGGCAGCCAGCACGGCTGCGGAGGTGCGGGGTGCCTTGCCCAGAGCCAAGGTGGTACCTGCACCGATCTTTGCGCCGCCGAGGGCGCGGGTAGCTAGTTCCGGATCATTGGGAATCAGGTTCTTGTAACCGGAGGGGACGAACTTGCGCAGGGTCTTGAGGAAGCCTTCGGTTTCCTTGGTGTGCTCCGAGGCATTGCGCAGGTCGTCTACACCTTCCCATACAAATACCGATGCCAGCATGGGGCGGGCAAACTTGCGAATCATAGTCCTTTAAGCTCCTTAGCTCGTTGTTCTAGACCAATCGTGTGATTGACCATTATACGCTGAAATAGCCGCCTAGATCACCAACGGCGCTCCCACCAATCACCCAACTTGGGGCGTTCTTCCCCCAAGGTGGTGGGCTTGCCATGCCCTGGGCGGATGATGGCGTTATCCGGGAACTCCTCGAAAACACGCTTGGTGACGTCCTTATATAGCCGCACGAAGTCGCCTTCAGAGGTCGTTCGACCCAATCCACCGGGGAATACGGAATCTCCCACAAACAGGTTGGTGACCCCGTCAACGGTGGCCACGAGTGCCACGCCGCCGGGGGTATGGCCGCGCAGGATGATGATGGGCAATTTCATGCCGGCAAACTCGATGGAATCGCCCTCGCGCAGCTCAACGTCTACGTCTTCCGGAATGGCCGGCGAATCAATGAAGGAGGCGTAGTGCTTTGCGTTGGTGGCCTCCAAAACCTCGTCGAGAGCCCGCACGTGATCCCAATGGCGGTGCGTGGTGAGAACGGCGGTGATGTCAACCCCTGCCTCGCGCGCCATGTTGAGGATGGCGGGGGCGTTATCGGCGGCATCGACAAGCAAGCCTTGATCGCCGGCGGTAAGCAGGTAGCAGTTATTGTCCATTTCCGAAACGGAGATTTGGTGAAGATGTAGCTCGTTAGTCATACGTCCCAGCCTACGGGTACATTCAAGGGGAGATTAAAATCTATGATGTGGAGGCTGGAGCGCAGTGGCAGAACGATTGATTGTGCGAGGCGCACGGGAACACAATCTCAAGGGCGTGGATATCGATATTCCGCGCGATAAAATGGTGGTTTTTACTGGGCTTTCGGGCTCTGGTAAGTCCTCGCTGGCCTTCGATACCATCTTCGCGGAGGGCCAACGCCGCTACGTGGAATCGTTGAGCTCTTATGCCCGGATGTTTTTGGGCCAGATGGATAAACCCAATGTGGAATACATCGGTGGCCTGTCGCCGGCGGTGTCCATCGATCAGAAGTCTACGAACCACAACCCGCGCTCTACCGTGGGCACGATTACGGAAATTTACGATTACCTCCGCTTGCTCTTCTCGCGCGCCGGCACCCCGCACTGCCCCAAGTGCGATGCCGTCATCGAGCGCCAGACGCCGCAGCAGATCGTTGATGCCGTCCTGGAGCAGGAAGAAAAGCTGAAGTTCCAGGTGCTTGCCCCGGTGGCCCGCAAGCGCAAGGGTGAGTTTGTCGACCTCTTCCAGGACCTTTCGGCGCAGGGCTACTCCCGCGTGCGCGTGGATGGTGAGACCCACCAATTAAGCGATCCGCCGAAGCTAAAGAAGCAGGTCAAACACACCATCGAGGTGGTGGTGGACCGGCTGCAGGTCAAGGCATCGCAGAAGCAGCGCCTCACCGATTCCGTGGAAACGGCTTTGCGGCTTGCCGATGGCCTCGTCACCATCGAGTTTGTTGATAAAGAGGAACTCACGCATACCTATTCCGAGAAGGCGGCCTGCCCCAACGGCCATACCCTCACCATCGAGGAGTACGAGCCACGCGCGTTTTCCTTTAACGCGCCCTTTGGCTCCTGCCCGGTCTGCGATGGCTTGGGCACGAAGCTCGAAGTGGATGTAGACCTGCTCATCCCGGATCCGGATGCCCCGGCTGTCGATGCCGTGCAGCCGTGGCATTCCAGCCCGAATTCCCGGTACTTCGTCAAACTCGTGGAAGGTTTGGGCAAGGCCCTGGGCTTTGACCCGCAGACCCCTGTCAGCGAGCTGACCAAGGAGCAGCGCGATGCGTTGATTTATGGCACCGAAACCGAGGTGCGGGTGCGCTATAAGAACCGCTATGGCCGCCAGCGCAATTGGACCGCGCCCTTTGAGGGTGCCGTCGGATTCCTGCACCGCAAATTGGATACCACGGATTCGCAGTCCCAAAAGGATCGGCTGCTGCAATACACCCGCCGGGTGCCGTGTAGCACGTGTAAGGGAACGCGCCTGAAGCCGGAAATCCTCGCCGTGCGCCTGGCGTCGACCACGCATGGCGAACAGTCCATCGCGGGGCTTAGCGCCCTGTCCATCGAGGATGCCTCGGAGTTTTTGGATTCGCTGGTCTTGGGTCACCGCGAGGAAATCATCGCTGGGGCGGTGTTGAAGGAGACCCAAGCCCGCCTGCGCTTCTTATTGGACGTGGGCCTTAACTACCTCACCCTGGACCGCGGCGCCTCGACCCTGTCTGGCGGGGAGGCCCAGCGCATCCGCCTGGCCACGCAGATTGGATCCGGGCTTGCCGGTGTGCTCTACGTGTTGGACGAGCCGTCCATCGGTTTGCACCAGCGCGATAATCACCGCCTGATTTCGACCTTGCAGCGTCTGCGCGATATCGGCAATACGCTCATCGTGGTCGAACACGATGAAGACACCATTCGCTCGTCCGATTGGCTCGTGGATGTGGGCCCGCGCGCCGGCGAATACGGCGGCGAAGTGGTCTACCAAGGCGAGCCCGCCGGCGTGGAGAAGGTAAAGGAGTCTCTAACGGGGCAGTACCTATCCGGTTCCAAGGTCCTGGCCGTTCCGGATCACCGCCGCGAGATCGATAAGGACCGCACCCTGAAGGTGGTTGGTGCCCGGGAAAATAACCTCAAGGGAATCAACGTTGAGATTCCGCTCGGCGTTCTGGTGTGCATTACCGGCGTATCCGGCTCCGGCAAGTCCACCGTGGTCAATGAAATCCTCGCCAAGACCTTGGCCAATAACTTGAACCGCGCCCGGCAGGTTCCTGGGCGCGCCAAGCGCGTGGAGGGCATTGAGCACCTGGATAAATTGGTGCAGGTGGATCAGAGCCCGATTGGCCGCACCCCGCGTTCCAACCCGGCGACCTACACCGGCGTCTTTGATAAGATTCGCAACCTTTTTGCGGAGACCCAAGAAGCAAAGGTGCGCGGTTACAAGGCCGGCCGCTTTTCCTTCAACGTCAAAGGCGGGCGCTGCGAGGCTTGCCAGGGCGATGGCACCATCAAGATTGAGATGAACTTCTTGCCGGATGTTTATGTCCCGTGTGAGGTCTGCGAGGGCGCGCGCTATAACCGCGAGACCCTGGAGGTCCACTACAAGGGCAAAAACATCGCGGAAGTGCTGGACATGCCGATTTCTGAAGCCGCGGACTTTTTCGAGCCCATTACCTCCATCCACCGCTACTTGGCCACGCTTGTCGATGTCGGCCTGGGCTACGTCCGCCTCGGCCAAGCCGCCACCACGTTGTCCGGCGGTGAGGCTCAGCGCGTGAAGCTCGCCTCGGAGCTGCAAAAGCGCACCAATGGCCGCACCATCTATATCTTGGATGAGCCGACGACCGGTCTGCACTTTGAGGATATTCGCCGGTTGATGCTGGTGATTCAAGGCTTGGTAGATAAGGGCAATTCCGTGCTCATCATTGAGCACAACCTCGATGTCATCAAGGCAGCGGACTGGATTGTGGATATGGGCCCTGAAGGCGGTGCCGGCGGCGGCACCGTGGTTGCGCAGGGTACGCCGGAAAAGGTTGCACAAGTGGAAGGCTCCTATACCGGCGGCTACCTCAAGGAACTGCTTCCTTAAAAACTAAAGTCGATAGTTTCTGTGAAAAATTGTCCCCTTTCTAAAAGATGGGCTAGTCTGTGAGGAATGAATCTGCGGCGGAGAATGGGAGCGATACTGGCGACGGTATCGCTTGCTGCCGTGGCGGCGTGCTCGTCGCCGGAACAGGCGCCGGATACGGCGGGGGAAGGGGCATCGGCAAGCGCTAGCGATAATGCCGATGCCGCAATCGCCAAAGATCTAGACCGCGCCATTGCGGCAGTGTCCAAGGACTATGACGCTAAGGTCGGCGTGGCCATCTCCGTCGGCGAAGAAAAAATTTCTGCGGGCGACAAAGGCGAAGGCCCAGCATGGTCCACCATCAAAGTGCCCATCGCGATTACGGCCCTGCAGGACGGCGCCGATCCATCCTTGGTGGATTTGGCCATCAAGGAATCCGATAATGATGCCGCCTACGCATTGTGGTCGCAAGTGCAGTGGGAAGAAGGTGTGGCCTCGGAGGCGGTGGAAAAGCTCTTGCGCGAGCACGGCTCGAATGCCTCCATTGAGGACGATGCTTTTGGGTACTCCATCTGGCCATTGCAGGAGCAAGCAAATTTCGGGGCGCAATTGCCCTGCATCAAAGAAGCCGAATATGTCCATGAGGTATTAAATGACATCGTGGAATGGCAAAACGTTGGCCTCTCCAAACACACAAGCACCCGGGCAAAAAGCGGGTGGGGGCTCGATGAAAATAGCGATGACTACACCTTCCGGCAATTCGGTGTCCATGAAAAGGACGGTAAAAGGGTAGGCGTGGCCTTGAGCGTCATCGTCGAGGGCGAGGATTATGAAAATGGCTCCGCCGCGATCGATGACCTTGCCGATGATGTCCTCAAGTCCATTGATAAAGCCATTGCGGATGAAAAACTAGAGCCCGATTCCACCTGCGAGGATGCCTAGTATTCTGCGGTTTGCCTTAAATGGTAGCGGCTGCTAGTGTCGTATCCACTACCGCCCAAGGTACCTTTTCTAGGAACCTGGGTCACAAGCGGAGATTCTCCCACCCGATGCCGCGAACTTCAGGTTCGTTGGATAACGGTAAAGGTAACCAGACATTTACGTCTGGCTCTGTGAGATCTCCCGGCTGCCTTTGGCAGACCGGGTTAGATTCGTTTGTGGTCCACGGTAGGTGAACTCATTACCCAAAACCCCTAATCGAGGAGAACCACAATCAGCGCTGAAGCTCGCATTAATGAGCGTATCCGAGTACCCGAGGTCCGTCTTGTCGGCCCCGGTGGTGAACAGGTGGGTATCGTCCGCACCGATGATGCCCGCAAGCTTGCCTATGAAGCTGACCTGGATTTGGTCGAGGTTGCTCCAAAGGCTAAGCCCCCAGTTGCCAAAATCATGGACTACGGCAAGTTCAAGTATGAGCAGGCCCAAAAGGCTCGCGAATCTCGTAAGAACCAGCAGCAGACCGTGGTGAAGGAACAGAAGTTCCGTCCGAAGATCGACGATCACGATTATGAGACCAAGAAGAGTAACGTAGTTCGCTTCCTGGAAAAGGGATCCAAGGTTAAGGTGACCATCATGTTCCGCGGCCGCGAGCAATCGCGACCGGAGCTAGGTTTCCGGCTTTTGGAGCGGTTGGCCGATGACGTCGCTGAGGTTGGCGTAGTTGAGTCCCGCCCCAAGCAGGATGGTCGCAACATGACCATGGTTTTGGGTCCGGTTCGTAAGGGCAAAAAGTAAACCATATTCCACGTAGGATTTAAGGACTTATACTCATGAAGCAGAAGACCCACAAGGGCACCGCAAAGCGCATCAAGGTGACCGGTTCCGGCAAGCTGCGCCGCGAGCAGGCAAACCGCCGCCACTTGCTGGAGGGCAAGCCTTCCAAGCGTACCCGTCGCCTCAAGGGCACCGAGTCCGTCTCCCAGCCAGACACCAAGCGCGTCAAGCGCCTGCTCGGTCGCGCTTAATAGCGCCCAATCAACCCACATCCACCATCTCAACCAGAATTTAAGGAAGTATTACTGTGGCACGAGTAAAGCGCTCAGTTAACGCAAAGAAGAAGCGTCGCGCGATCCTGAAGTCCGCCAAGGGTTACCGCGGTCAGCGTTCCCGCCTGTACCGTAAGGCTAAGGAGCAGTGGCTGCACTCTATGACTTACGCTTACCGCGACCGCCGCGCGCGTAAGTCCGAGTTCCGCAAGCTGTGGATCCAGCGCATCAACGCTGCTGCCCGCATGAATGACATCACCTACAACCGCCTCATCCACGGGCTGCGCTTGGCCGAGATCGAGGTAGACCGCAAGATCCTCGCCGAGCTTGCCGTCAACGACTTCGAGGCTTTCTCCGCACTGTGCGAGACCGCTAAGGCCGCCCTGCCTGAGGACGTCAACGCACCAAAGGCTGCGTAAGCCTTTCCAGCTACATAGCTGCTCGCCCACTCCACGCCGCTCGACGCGGTGAGGGGTGGGTTTTGTTCTATCTCACTGTCTCAAGCCTGCTAATAATCTGTTCGCTGTATGTGCTAAATTGATGAGTCGATAAAACCAGCATTTGCAAGAAGACCGGCGCGGCATGACGAGCCCATATAACTGCGAGCAACCAGAAGGCAACCCTGGTTCAAGTCAATTTTCCGGCCAGGATCGGCCGTATTACTCCCAGGAATTCCACTCTGGTGGCTATCCGCAGCAGGGCTATCCTCAGCAACAATATGCGGCGACTGGTAACCAAAAGTCCTGGGTAGCTGCGTTGTTTCTGTGCTTCTTCTTGGGCAGTGTTGGAGCGCATAACTTCTACACTGGCCGTACAACTTATGCCATCGTGCAGTTGTCGCTGAATATCCTCGGCTGGTTTACCTTCTGGTTCCTGTTGGGCTTCCTTTTCTGGACCGTTCTAGGAATCTGGGTGTTTATTGAGTTCTTCATGATTCTCCTTGGCGTGGGCGATTACGACAAAGACGCACGCGGAGTTCCGCTAAAGAAATAATACTTTTCCCATGGCCTGCCGGATTTCTGGCAGGGCTTTGTTATACCTAAGGTTCGGAACGTGCGCAAACGTGCCCAAGGTAGGGTAGGGCCTATGAATTTAGACTTTGACTCGGCCTTTACTGAACGCACTCCGCGCATCGTCAACGCGGCGAAATTGCACCGGGCTGCTAGCCGTAAGAAGGCGAAACAGTTCATCATCGAGGGCGAAAATGCTGTCGACGCCGCAGTATCCACGGGGGCGGCGACGGATGTATTCGTGACGGAAAAGGCTGCAGAGCGCTTCGCGGACATCGTTACGGCTTGCGGGTATATGGACGTTTATGTTCACCCCATTACAGATAAGGCCGCGAAGCACTTGGCCGATACCGCGACGACGACGGGAATTTTTGCCTTGTGCAGTTCTTCCGTCTTGTGGTCTGCGGGAAAGATTCTTAATGGGAAGCCGAAGTTGATTTCGGTGCCGGTGCTTACCTCTGAGCCCGGAAACGCGGGTACGTTGATTAGGACTTCGGATGCGATGGGCGCCGATGGCGTGATCTTTGCAGGCGAGACCGTGGATCCCTTAGGCAGCAAGGTTGTCCGCGCTTCAGCCGGCTCCTTATTCCACGTCCCTGTCGCGCGCGATCCAAATATCAAGGACGTATTGGGTCAGCTGCGCAAGTCTGGCATGCAAATCGTTGCCACAGCCGCGGATGGGGAAGTAGAGCTTGCTGATGCCGACCTCTCCCAACCCACCGCCTGGCTCTTCGGCAATGAGGCTCACGGGCTGGGCGAGCTGCTTGAAGAGGCCGATATGCGGGTACGCATCCCACTGCGGGGGAGCGCGGAGTCACTCAACCTTGCCACCGCGGCCAGCATCTGCTTGTACGAATCCGCCAAGGCGCAGGACCAGAACTAGGCCGCAATCGCGTTGCTCCGCGGTAGCGAATGAAAAGGGGGTCCCTGGGGCTGTCCGTGTCCTAGTGACAGAGTAAGATTGCACGCGTTAGTTTTCGCGCGAGAAGAAGGTACGAAGTACGTGTCCGATACACCGCAGATCGAATTGACCGAACAGGCCCTCGGGGCCGCGGCCGATAAGGCTATCGCAGCCTTCGAAGCAGCAGAGACCCTAGAGGATCTCGCCGCTGCCCGCCGCGAGCACTTAGGCGATAACGGGTATATCCCGCAAGCCCGCCAATCCCTCGGCCAAATACCTAAGGATCAACGCAAAGCCGCCGGTAAGGCCGTCAACATGGCCCGCGGCAAGATGGAAAAGCGGTTTGCGCAGGTCAAGGAGGAATTGGAGCAGCAGGCCCGCGAGGCCCAGCTCAAGGCCGAAACCGTCGATGTGACCATTCCTACGACCCGAGCGCAAACGGGTGCGCTGCACCCCATTACGTCCTTATCGGAGCGCATTGCCGATATTTTCGTTGGCATGGGATGGGAAATCGCCGATGGCCCAGAGATTGAGGCCGAGTACTTTAACTTCGATGCCCTGAACTTTAAGCCGGATCACCCAGCGCGCACCCTGCAGGATACGTTCCACGTGGGCAAGGAAGGCTCCAAGCAGGTCCTGCGCACGCACACCTCGCCTGTGCAGGTGCGCACGATGCTCGAGCGCGATGTGCCCTTGTACATCGCCTGCCCAGGGCGCGTTTTCCGTACGGACGAACTGGACGCCACCCACACCCCGGTCTTCCACCAGATGGAGGGCCTTGCCGTGGATAAGGGACTTACCATGGCTCACCTGCGCGGAACGCTCGAGCACCTAGCCAAGGTGCTCTTCGGTTCCGAAACCACGACGCGCATGCGCGTGAATTACTTCCCGTTCACGGAGCCTTCCGCCGAGGTGGACGTCTGGTTCCCCAATAAAAAGGGCGGCGCCGGCTGGATTGAATGGGGCGGTTGCGGAATGGTCAACCCCAACGTGCTGCGCGCGGTAGGCGTTGACCCGGAAGAGTACACGGGCTTCGCGTTCGGCATGGGCCTTGAGCGCACCCTGCAATTCCGCAATGGACTAACCGATATGCGCGACATGGTTGAAGGCGATGTCCGCTTCACCCTGCCCTTTGGCGTACAGGCTTAAAACCCAGAAAGGATAGATACATCATGCTTATTTCCCAAGACTGGGTTACCCGTATCCTTGGCGCCTCCAATCCGAATTGGAGCGTGTCCGCTGCAGATATGGACTCCGGTTTCGTCCGCGTGGGCTTTGAAACCGAAGGATATGAGCCGATCCCCGAGACTACTGGCCCATTGGTTATTGGCCAGGTCGTAGAAATCGAAGAGCTCACGCAGTTCAAAAAGCCCATCCGGTACTGCCAGGTCAACGTTGGCCAGGCAAATGGCACCGGTGAATTGCAGGGCATTATCTGCGGTGCGCGTAACTTCCGCTTGCACGATTACGTCGTAGTCTCCCTGCCCGGCGCAGAGCTGCCTGGTGGGTTCAAAATCGCGGCGCGCGAAACCTACGATCACATCTCCAATGGCATGATGTGCTCCGCTGCTGAGCTGGGCCTTGGCACGCAGGCAAACGGCATCATCGTCCTGGGTGAGGAAGTCGCGGATATGGTTGGCGAAGATGCTCGCCCAGCTATCGGCCTGTCCGATACCGACTTTGACGTCAACATCACCCCAGACCGCGGATACGCGCTATCCGCCCGTGGTCTCAGCCGCGAAATCGCCTCTTCCTTCGATCTGCAGTTTAAGGACGTCGCCGATGATCCAGCGGTGGCCGGAATCGATACCTCTGCGGTGCCAGAGGCAGAAGGCTCGCTTATCAACATCGATCTACGCGAGGAGACAAAGGCGCAGCGATTTGGCGTGCGCAAGGTAAGCGGCATCGATCCGCAGGCGCGCACGCCATTTTGGATGGAGCGCGAACTCATGCTGTGCGGCCAACGCAGCGTCAATGTGGCAACGGACGTGACCAACTACGTCATGTTGCTTTTGGGCACCCCGATGCATGCCTTTGATGCCAATGAAATCGCGGGCGATCTCACGGTGCGCAATGCACAAGAGGGCGAGAAGTTTGAGACCCTCGATCACGTCACGCGCGAGCTCTCTGGTGAAGACGTGGTCATCTGTGATGACAACGGCATCCAATCGTTAGCCGGTGTTATGGGCGGCACGCACTCAGAGATTTCTGATCAGACCACGGATGTCTACTTCGAATCCGCTATCTGGGATCCCATTACCGTGGCCCGTACCTCTCGCCGCCACAAGCTGTCCTCTGAGGCATCCCGCCGATTTGAGCGCGGCGTCGATCCTGCCCTCGTTGAGGTGGCCCTTGATATTGCGTGCGCGCTATTGCACTCCATTGCGGGCGGAACGGTCGAAAAGGGGCGTACCCTCGTCGGAGAGATAGCCGAGCCCCAAGCCATTCGCTTGCGTGCCGAAAAACCGAGCGAATACGCCGGCGTCGAATACTCCCGCGAGACCGTTATCTCCCGCCTTAAAGAGGTGGGCTGCACGGTCGAGGAAGGATCGGATTCGGTTCTGCAGGTTACGCCCGCGACGTGGCGTACCGATATTTCCATGGACGTTGACCTCATTGAGGAGGTCCTGCGCCTGGAAGGCCTAGAGGATATCCCCACCGTTCTGCCCACGCCGGCTGGCGGTCGCGGTTTGACCCCAACGCAAAAGCGCCGCCGCGCCATTGGCCACGGTTTGGCTTATGCGGGCTATGCAGAGGTTTTGCCCACGCCGTTTATCGCAAACGACACCTTTGATTTGTGGGGCCTTGCGGCTGACGATGCTCGCCGCAATACCGTCGCCGTGCAGAACCCCTTGGAATCTGACAAGGCCATCTTGGCCACGACCTTGCTCCCCGCAACGCTTGAGGCTTTGGGTCGCAACGTAGCTCGCGGACGCAAGGATCTAGCCCTCTATGGCCTGCAGCAAGTAGCCTTCAAGCGCGCAGAATCTTCGCCCATGCCGTCTGTTGCGCAGCGTCCTGGCGATGAAGTGGTAGAAGAACTCCTGCGCACGCTTCCTGAACAGCCCTTGCACGTGGCAACCGTTGCAACCGGCAAGATGGAGCACGAGGGGCCGTGGGGCGAAGGCCGCGATTACACTTATGCGGATGCCATCGAATCCGCACGTCTGGTTGCCCGCGCCGCGGGCCTTGATATCGAGGTCGAAGCCGCGCAACACCTGCCGTGGCACCCAGGTCGCTGCGCCGCCATCAGGGTGCCAGGAACAGATGACATCGTGGGCTACGCCGGTGAATTGCACCCCCAGATTCTTGAGGCGCTCAACTTGCCGCCGCGCACGTGTGCGATGGAGCTTAATATCACGGCGCTGCCGTTGACGGAGCGCTTCCCAGCGCCGGTGCTGTCTGCATTCCCAGCTTTGCACCAAGACATCGCGCTGGTGGTGGATGAAAATATCCCAGCGGAAAAGGTGCGCGCCACGGTAGAAGAGGGAGCAGGCGACCTCATCGAGTCGGTCGGCCTCTTCGATATTTTCCGCGGTGAGCAATTGGGCGAGGGCAAAAAATCCTTAGCTTTCCAGCTGCAATTCCGCGCTGCAGACCGTACCTTGACCGATGAGGAGGTCAACGAGCACCGCACTACAGCCGCCGAATTGGCCAAGCAGCGCTTCGGCGCAGAAATGCGAGCATAGGGCAGACCCAGTAGTCCAGCCCTTTGCATTAAACGGCGAAGAACCAGACTTTGGTGGCACATAAGCCACTCGGGTCTTGGGTCTTCGCCGTTATGCTATTTCATGCAGATGTTTATTATTTTCACTCCTTATGAGCTGCGAAAAGTAATCCAATTCACTGAATAACATACAGTGGAGCGTATTTCTTGCTATAGTTCCGGGTATGACGATTTCAGTAGCAGTGGCAGGGGCCACAGGATACGCCGGCGGAGAGATACTGCGCTTGCTGCTATCCCACCCTGCCTATCACTCCGGTGACCTGCGCATTGGTTCCTTGACGGGAAATTCCCAAGTGGGCCAGCGCGTCGCAGAAATTATGCCGCACCTGCCGCAACTGGCAGAGCGCGTTATCGCCGAAACGACACCCGAGGAACTTGCAGGACATGACGTCGTATTCTTGGGCTTGCCGCATGGACACTCGGCGCGGATCGCGGAGCAATTGGGCGATGAGGTAACCATCATCGATTGCGCCGCCGACTTTCGGCTCCGTAAGGAAAGCGATTGGAAAGCCTATTACGGCGGGAACTATGCGGGGCAGTGGCCGTACGGTATCCCGGAAATCCCGGAAAACAGGTCAAACCTTAAAGGCACAAACCGGGTAGCCGTGCCCGGATGTTTCCCCACGGCCATTACCTTGGGGGCACTGCCCGCTATTGCGCGAGGGCTAGTGGAATCCACCCTTTCCGTGATTGCCATCACCGGCGTCTCCGGCGCGGGAAAGAAGGCGTCGGTCGCGCAATTGGGCGCGGAGACCATGGGAAACGTGAAGGCGTATAAACCGGGCGGCACTCACCGGCATACCCCAGAAATCGTGCAGAACCTACAACCATTTTCCCACGATGAGGTGTCTGTGAGTTTCACCCCGGTGCTTGCGCCCATGCCCCGTGGGATTCTGGCGACGATTACGGCGGAGCTGAAAGGGGGCATCGGCAAGCAGCAGGTGCGCACCGCATTTGAGGAATTCTATGCCGAAGAGCCCTTCTGCCTCGTGCTGCCAGAAGGCCAACAACCGGAAACCCAGAACGTGGTGGGCACGAACATGGTGCATATCCAAGCCCACGTCGATGAAAATTCCCACCGCCTCATCATTATCGCGGCGCTAGACAATTTATGCAAGGGTACCGCCGGTGCCGCCGTGCAATGTATGAACCTTGCGCTGGGATGGACAGAAACTTTGGGATTGCCCCAAGCCGCAGTCGCCCCTTAGGGCTGCGCACAATACAGAGGAGGAAATGATGACTACACCAGGAATCACAGGACCCGCCGGATTCAGTGCCGGCGCGGTAAAGGCCGGAATCAAGCCTTCCGGAAAATCGGATTTAGCTTTGATCGTCAATGAGGGCCCGCGCTCGGATGCGGCGGCGGTGTTTACGCGCAACCGCGTGGTGGCTTCCCCAGTAAAGGTCTCCCGCGAGGCGGTAGCGGATGGCCAGTTGCGCGCCGTAGTCATCAACTCCGGCAATGCCAATGCGTGCAATGGCGCGCAAGGCGATGCCGATGCGCGCGCAATGGTGGACGCCGTATCTCATCGCACGGATATCGCCGTGCAGGATATTGCCATCTGTTCTACCGGGCTTATCGGCGAGCCGTTGCCCATGGAGAATGCGCTTGCGGGCATCGCTGACGTCGTGCACCACGTGGGTACGATTCCACAGCACGGCAATGATGCCGCCACAGCCATTATGACCACGGATACCGTCCCCAAGGAATCCGCTTTTGCAGGCGATGGATGGTCCGTGGGCGCTATGGGCAAGGGCGTTGGCATGATGGCGCCGTCGCTAGCCACGATGTTGGTCTGCATTACTACCGATGCCGTCGCTGACGCGGCGGTCCTCCAAAGCTCGCTGGAAAAGGCTTGCGCACAGACTTTTAATACCTTGGACGTGGACGGTTCAACCTCTACCAATGACACCGTGATTGTCATGTCCTCCGGGGCCTCCGGCGTACAGCCCAGCGAAGAAGAGTTGTACCAAGCAATCCTAGAGGTCTGCGCGGATATTGCGGATCAGCTCCAAGCCGATGCTGAGGGAGTGACAAAGCGCGTAAAGATCACCGTTGAAGGCACGGGCTCCGATGAGCAGGCGCTCAATGCCGCTCGCACCCTGGGCCGGGATAACTTATTCAAGTGCGCCATGTTCGGCTCCGATCCCAACTGGGGCAGGGTACTGGCCGCCGTCGGCATGGCGGATGCAGACATGGACCCAGACAACATCTCCGTCTATTTCAATGACCAGCCGGTATGCGAGCACTCGACGGGCGCGCCCGGGGCCCGCGATGTGGACTTGAGCGGGGCAGATATCGATGTCCGCGTGGATCTCGGCACCGGCGGTGAAGGTACGGCCTTTGTCCGCACGACGGACCTGTCCTACTCCTACGTTGAGATCAACTCGGCGTATAGCTCCTAGGAGGAGAAATGTTTCCCGGACTGAATAATCAAGAACGCGCTACGGTGCTGGCTGAAGCCCTGCCGTGGTTGCAACACTTCCGCGATAAAATCGTCGTCGTCAAGTATGGCGGCAACGCCATGGTGGATGAGGAACTCAAGGAAGCCTTTGCGGCGGATATGGTGTTTCTGCGCACCATCGGCGCAAAGCCCGTTGTCGTCCACGGCGGCGGCCCGCAGATCAATTCCATGCTGGATAAGCTCGGCATCGAAGGCGAGTTTAAGGGCGGTTTCCGCGTCACCTCGCCCGAAATCATGGATGTGGTGCGCATGGTCCTTTTTGGCCAAGTCGGCCGTGGACTAGTAAACCTCATCAACTCGCACGGGCCCTACGCCGTGGGCACAAGTGGCGAAGACGCTGGACTTTTCCGCGCCACCAAGCGGTTTGTGGAAGTAGAAGGAGAGGCGACCGATATCGGGATGGTGGGCGATATCGTGGAGGTCAACCCGGCAGCCGTCAATGACATCATCGAAGCCGGCCGCATCCCGGTGGTCTCAACCATCGCGCCAGGAGCCGATGGCGAGGTATATAACATCAACGCCGACAGCGCCGCGGGTGCGCTAGCGAGCGCATTGGGAGCAGAACGCCTTGTCATCTTGACCAACGTGGAAGGCCTTTATACCGACTGGCCGAATAAAGACTCCCTAGTCTCCAAAATCGAAAGCGATGAGCTTACTGGGCTGCTTCCCGGCCTGAGCTCCGGCATGATTCCCAAAATGGAGTCCTGCCTCAATGCCGTGCAGAGCGGGGTATCCGCCGCGCACGTCATCGACGGCCGAATAGGCCATTCCGTACTCCTTGAGCTTTTAACCCCAGGCGGCATTGGAACGATGGTCCTGCCCGATGATTACGAAAAGCACGATTATCCCGAAGGCACAGTGTTCAGGAAGGACGATATCGCATGAGCGCACAAGAAAAATTAACCGGCCGATGGTCAGAAACGCTGGCCAATACCTACGGTGAGCCGCCACTCGGCTTGGTGTCCGGGGAGGGGGCTACCGTTACCGATGAGAACGGGAAAACCTACATTGACCTGCTGGCCGGCATCGCCGTGAATTCCTTGGGCTATGGCAATGCGGAGGTAGCAGATGCCGTTGCCAAGCAAAGCCGCACCCTTGTGCATACCTCCAATCTTTTTGCCACCCAACCTGTGCTCGACGCTGGGGCAAAGCTCATTGAGCGGGTAGGCGATAGCGACGCGCGCGTGTTTTTCTGCAACTCCGGCTCAGAGGCAAACGAAGCGGCATTCAAGCTCGCGCGGCTCACCGGTAGGCGGCGCATCCTCGCCGCGCACCATGGTTTTCACGGGCGCACAATGGGCTCTTTGGCCATGACTGGGCAGCCCGATAAGCAAAAGGCATTCCGCCCACTGCCAAGTGGCGTGGAATTTTATCCTTACGGCGATATCGACTACCTGCGCCAATTAGTGGAGCAAGACGCCGCGGATACCGCCGCCATCATTTTCGAGCCGATTCAGGGTGAGACCGGAATTATCCCCGCTCCCGCCGGTTTTATGCGGGCCGTTGCTGATTTATGCGATGAACACGGTATTTTGCTCATCGTCGATGAGGTCCAGGCCGGGGCAGGGCGCACGGGGCAATTCTTTGCGCACGAGTTTGAGGGAATTTCCCCCGATGCCGTCACCATGGCCAAGGGCCTCGGCGCCGGATTGCCTATCGGCGCCACTATCACCCGCGGTCGCGCCAAGGATTTATTTCAGCCGGGTTCCCACGGGACCACCTTTGGCGGAAACCCCGTGGCGTGCGCTGCGGCCAATGTAGTACTCGATGCACTTGATGAGAAGTTCTTGAATGAGGTCTCCGCGAAGGGCGAGCACGTAGCGCAGCAAGTAGAAAAGATTTCCGGGGTCAGCGAGGTGCGCGGCCGCGGTCTTATGCTAGGTGTTGTATTAAATGCGCCGGTGGCTCGCGAGGCCGTCAAGCGTGGATTTGAGCAAGGGATAATCCTCAATGCCCCGAGCGAGAACGTTTTGCGCCTTACTCCGCCATTGGTCATTTCCCAGCAGGAAATTGATACTGCCCTAGAAAAGCTACGCACCGTTGTGGAGGAATTAGTATGAGCTTGCGCCATTTCTTAGCCGATGATGACCTCAGCCCGGAGGAACAAAAAGAAGTCCTCGATCTCGCGGTTAAGCTCAAGGCCGATCCGTTCGCGCGGCGCCCTCTGGAGGGACCAAAGACGGTAGCCGTCCTCTTTGATAAGACGTCCACGCGCACTCGCTTTTCTTTTGAAACCGGAATTGCGCATATGGGTGGCAGCGCCATTACCGTTGATTCTTCGGGCACGCAGATGGGCAAGGGCGAGTCCTACCAGGATACGGGCGCGGTCTTGTCCCGCTACGTGGAGGCCATCGTCTGGCGCACCTATGCCCACGACAACTTGGAACAGATGGCGGAGACATCCACGGTTCCGTTGGTCAATGCTCTTTCTGATGACCTGCATCCCTGCCAAATCTTGGCCGATCTTCTGACCTGCCGGGAAAACTTTGGCGATCTTGCTGGCCGCAAGGCGGTCTATCTTGGGGACGGCAATAATAATATGGCTAATTCTTATATGATTGGCTTTGCTACCGCTGGCATGGATATTTCCATCATTTCGCCGGAGGGGTTCCAGCCTCGTCCCGAATTTGTCGAGCGCGCACGGCAGCGCGGTAACGTTACGGTTACCGATGACGTTGCGGAAGTAGCCGGCGCCGATGTAGTCATAACGGATACTTGGGTGTCTATGGGCCAGGAAAACGATGGGCAGGACAGGCGCACGCCGTTTTTGCCTTATCAGGTCTCCGAAGACGTGATGGCAAAGGCGAAGGACGACGCTATTTTCTTGCACTGCCTGCCGGCCTATCGTGGCAACGAGGTGGCAGCAGAGGTCATCGACGGGCCGCAGTCCCGAGTATTCGATGAAGCGGAAAATCGCCTGCATGCCCAAAAGGCACTGCTGGTGTGGCTGCTCGATATTAATAAGGAGAACCGCTAGCGATGAGCACCCCGAGCACTCGAAATGCCCGGCAGGCAAAGATCTTGGAAATCTTGGATCGCAACCGCGTCACGAGCCAGGTGCAATTATCGGAGCTCTTATTGGCAGAAGGCATCGATATCACGCAGGCCACGCTGTCGCGGGATCTTGATGAGCTGGGCGCTAAGAAGGTCAAGCGAGACGGTGGGCGTTCGTACTATATGGTTGCAGGCGAGCTGGAACAATTCGAAGACCAAGTAGGCGGACCGCGCGAAAAGCTGCGACGCATGTTGGATGAATTGGTGGTCTCCCACGATTCCTCGATGAATATCGCGATGTTGCGCACGCCAGCGGGCGCGGCGCAATATCTCGCCAGCTTTATCGATCGCGTGGGCCTGCACGATGTAGTGGGGTGCATCGCTGGTGATGACACCATCTTTGTGCTGGCACGCGAGGGGGTTACCGGTGCGGAATTGGCGGAAAGGCTGAAGGCGCAGAAGATTTAAAGAATAGTGGCATTCTCGCAACCGCTCGTATATTATTTAACTAACCGAATTTTTTTCAATTAACGAAGGAGTCTTAGCATGTCTGCACGCGTAGTCTTGGCCTATTCCGGTGGCCTCGATACCTCGGTAGCCATTCCATACCTGGCAAAGATGACCGGCGGCGACGTTGTCGCCGTCTCCCTTGACTTGGGTCAGGGCGGCGAGGATATGGAGTCCGTACGCCAGCGCGCGCTCGATTGCGGTGCGGTGGAGTCCATCGTTATCGATGCCAAAGATGAGTTTGCGGAGCAATACTGCGTGCCCACCATTAAGGCGAATGGCATGTACATGAAGCAGTACCCGCTGGTATCTGCCATTTCCCGCCCGCTGATTACCAAGCACCTGGTAAAAGCCGCCCAGGAGCACGGCGGAACGCACGTTTCCCACGGTTGTACCGGTAAGGGCAATGACCAGGTGCGCTTTGAGGTGTCCTTCCGCGCCCAGGATCCATCGCTAGAGATCGTCGCCCCAGCGCGCGATTATGCATGGACCCGCGATAAGGCCATCGATTTTGCAGAAGAGATTAACCTGCCCATTGAGCAATCGGCGGCCTCGCCATTTTCCATCGACCAGAACCTGTGGGGCCGTGCGGTAGAAACCGGCTTCCTGGAGGATTTGTGGAACCCGCCGACAAAGGATCTCTACGCATATACGGAAGACCCGGGCCTGGGCAATGCTCCAGATGAGATTATCATTTCCTTTGAGAAGGGTGTTCCAGTTGCGGTCGATGGCAAGAAGCTGACCCCGCTGCAGGTCATCGAAGAGGTCAATCGCCGCGCTGGTGCCCAGGGAATCGGCCGCCTGGACATGGTAGAGGACCGGTTGGTGGGCATTAAGTCCCGCGAGGTCTACGAGGCACCGGGTGCCATGGTGCTCATTCAGGCCCACGAGGCGCTGGAGGATGTCACCGTGGAGCGCGAGCTGGCACGCTACAAGCGCCTGACGGATGCACGGTGGTCCGAGGAGGTTTACGACGGCCTGTGGCACTCGCCGCTCAAGCGTTCTCTGGATGCCTTCATCGAGGAGTCCCAGGAGAACGTCACTGGCGATATCCGCCTGAGCCTGCACGCAGGTACCGCGACCGTCACCGGCCGCCGCTCCGGACAGTCGCTGTACTCCTTCGATTTGGCTACCTACGACACCGGCGATACCTTCGACCAGACCGCTGCAAAGGGCTTTGTCCAGTTGCACGGCTTGTCCACCCAGATTTCCAACCAGCGTGACCGCGAGGGTGGTTTCCCCACCAGCGCAGAAAAATAGGCACCGATGGAACCACACAAGACTAACGAAGGCGCGCTCTGGGGCGGCCGGTTCTCCGGCGGCCCTTCCGAAGCGATGTTCGCCCTCTCGGTTTCCACCCATTTTGACTGGGTGCTTGCCCCTTACGACGTACTCGCCTCGAAGGCGCATGCCAAGGTGCTGCACAAGGCAGGGCTGCTTTCCGATGCCAACCTCGACACCATGCTTTCCGGACTCACCGAGCTCGGGGAAAAGGTAGCTTCGGGCGAATTTGTGCCAGCACCCACCGACGAAGATGTGCACGGCGCCATGGAGCGCGGCCTCATCGACATCGTTGGGCCCGAGGTAGGCGGCCGCCTGCGCGCGGGACGTTCCCGCAATGACCAAGTTGCCACGCTCTTTCGCATGTGGGTGCGCGATGCCATCCGCGATACGACCCTGCAAGTCTCCGAGCTTGTCGATGCCCTAGCGGATCAAGCCGCCGCGCATCCCGAGGCCATCATGCCGGGCAAAACGCACTCCCAGGCCGCACAGCCCATCTTGCTTGCGCACGAATTATTGGGTCACGCCCAACCGCTGCTGCGCGATATTCAGCGCCTGCAGGACTTGGATAAGCGGCTAGCCGTATCCCCGTATGGCTCGGGTGCACTCGCAGGTTCCTCCCTGCAGCTTGATCCAGAGGCCATCGCCGCGGAACTCGGCTTCGATTCCGCAGCGGAAAACTCCCTGGATGGCACCGCGTCTCGCGATTTCGCCTCGGAAACGGCCTTTGTGCTGGCGCAGATCGCAGTGGACATGTCCCGGCTGGCAGAAGAGATCATCTACTGGTGTACCCCGGAGTACGGCTACGTTACCTTGGATGATGCGTGGTCTACGGGCTCATCCATCATGCCGCAAAAGAAGAACCCG
Source organism: Corynebacterium sp. ACRPS (assembly GCF_022346005.1). GTDB lineage: Bacteria > Actinomycetota > Actinomycetes > Mycobacteriales > Mycobacteriaceae > Corynebacterium. Next base: position 8,481 of record NZ_JAKRMY010000016.1, on the reverse strand, counting down.
GATATCCCGGAACTTACCCGCGGCAAGACTGGTCGCCTAATTGGCAACCTCACTGGGTTGCTATCCACGCTCAAGGCACAGCCGCTGGCTTATAACCGCGACCTGCAAGAAGACAAAGAACCCATTGTGGACTCGGTGGCGCAGCTGAACCTATTGCTGCCGTCTATGACCGGGCTCGTGTCCACCTTGTCCTTTAATGAGGACAGGATGCGCGAGTTGGCGCCACGCGGATTCACCTTGGCCACCGACCTAGCAGAGTGGATGGTTCGCCAAGGCGTGCCCTTCCGCGAAGCACACGAAGCTTCCGGCGCGTGCGTACGCATCGCCGAAGAGCGGGGAGTGGACCTGGTGGATCTCACTGATGAGGAACTCAAGGGCGTTGACAAGCGGCTGACCCCAGAGGTGCGCGAGGTCCTCACCATCGACGGTGCGGTTGCCTCCCGCAAAACAAAAGGCGGAACCGCCGGGGTCCGCGTTGCTGAACAGCGCGAAACCGTCCGCGAACATGCCGCCGCAGCGCGCAAGTGGGCTACCGAACCGGTGCGCACGCAGAACTAGAAGCGCGACCGACAGGGGTCCTTTGGCTCATCTGGAAGATAAAAATGCCCTCATCAATGAGAGGAAGGAATTCCATGAGACGTTGCGGGCTGGCTCTTTATGCCACCTGCAACGTTGTGCATCTTAATGCCTCGCTGTTCGGCTTCCTCGGCGAAAGCCGAGATGAAGCTGGCCGATCGCTTGCCGGAGGCGCAGTACACCCACGCCTCGTGGAACTCCTCGGACTGCAGGGAATTGAGTAGGGAGCGCGCTATCCCTGGATCTTTCTGCCACTCGGACGTTGGTAAGCGGTAGTGCTTCGCGGTGGCGTCAAAAAAGAAATCATCAATGGCGGCTTCCCCGGCTTCGCGTACGTCGATAGCCACGGCGCCTTCGCGCAGATCGTCGAACATCGCGGCGGCATCTTCGGCTCCCGGCACGGCACAGGCAGCGCCACCGTAGTCTTGTTGCAGCTGTGTGGTTAGCTCACGTGCTGGGTCGTGGGGCACGCGGAAGTGAGTGATGGAGGAAGTCAGGGCCTCGTAGATGCTCAACAGACCTACCCGGTCGCGGTTCATGCCGGTGGCGAACTGGATCAGCTCGGTGGACATCAGGCCCGCGACCACGCTGGTGGTCACGCCCAGCACGCCGGCGGTGGCGCAATCCGGCACGGAATCGAAATCGGGTTGCAGGGGATAGAGATCGCGCATGCCCACGCCCGATTCGGCACCTGGTCCAGACCACCACACTGCGCAGTCACCGCGAAAACGCAGCACCGAACCCCATACCAGCGGGGTACCTGTGAGCTCCGCAGCATCGGCTGCGAGGAACTTGGTGGCAAACGTATCGGAACCATCCACCAGGATGTCCACTCCACGGAGATAATCCACGGCGTTGTCGGCGGTAAGGCGGTCGCGAATCGCATGCACCACGATGCCGGGCTGCAGCTGTCCGAGCTTTTCGGCGGCGACCTCCACCTTGGATCTACCCACATCCTGGGCGCCGAACAAGATCTGGCGGTGGATATTGGTGAGATCCACCGTGTCGTCGTCGATCACAGAAATCTCGCCCACACCGGCGGCAGCCAGTTGCTGCATCAGGGGGCAACCCAATCCGCCAGCACCGATGACGAATACGTGGGTGCCGTGCAGCGCTTCCTGCTGGGCGATGCCAAAACCGGGCAACAGAGTCTGGCGGGCCACTCTGTGCAGCTCTTCGCGGGGCAGTTGGCTCATTACAGGACCTTATCTTCCCAGCTCGCCAACCCTTCAAACGATGATGACGCCACGGCGTGCTGTCTTTTCGGAATGCGCCCAGCTTGGCGGGCCAACCGGCCGCCTTCCACGGCGTATTTCATTGCATAGGCCATCGCCAGGGGATCCTGGCAGCGGTTGATGGCACTGGCTAAAAGCACGCCATCGCAGCCCAGCTCCATGGCCAGTGCAGCATCGGAGGCCGTGCCCACACCGGCATCCAGCAGCACGGGAACCTGGGTACGCGAACAGATCAGCTCGATATTGTGCGGGTTCAGGATGCCTAGACCCGTACCAATCGGCGAGCCCAAAGGCATCACCGCATCCACGCCCACGTCTTCTAGCCGCTTGGCGATGACCGGATCGTCGCTCGTGTATGCCAGCACCACGAATCCTTCAGCAACCAGCATCTCGCAAGCATCCACGAGCTCTACAACGTCGGGCAAAAGCGTACGATCATCCGCGATCACCTCTACCTTCACCCAATTGGTGCCCAGCGCCTCGCGGGCTAACTTGGCGGTGGTCACGGCATCGCGGGCGGTGCGGCACCCCGCAGTATTGGGCAGTACGTCAATGCTTAACCGCTGTAAGAGCTCGAAGATGGACTCGTCACCGGGGCTCTTAGCGCTGTGCCGACGCATGGCGACGGTGGTGAGCTGCGTACCGCTGGCCACCAGGGATTTCTCCAGCATGTCCTGGCTGCTGGCCCCGCCGGTTCCCATTACTAGGTGCGAATCGAATTGTTTATTTGCAATAGTAAGCATAGGAGATTCCTACCCGCCCTGTACGGCGATGAGGATATCCAATTGGTCGCCGTCGGTAACCTCGTGAGACCAGTTGCTGGCGGGGATTACGTCGCCATTGATGGCCACTGCCACGCCCTTTGGCGAGGCATCGCCAGTCTCTGCTTCTACGATGGTGCCCACGGTGATCGGCCCATCGCTATTGCGGGGCTCGCCATTAAGTGTGTAGTCCATGGTGCTTATTCCTTTCTTGTGTGGCTATCGGGCGTGGCGTAGCGGATGGCAGGCCGAGATATCCATCCCCGGGGACGTGCCCAATCCCAACTGGGCACCCACCTTAGCCCCCAGGGCGGACAGGAGGATTCCGTGGCGGAAGTAGCCGGTGGAAACCACTAGCCCGTCGCGAACCTTGCCCAGGTAGGGCAAATCATCGGTGGTGCCAGGCCGGGCTCCAACGATAGCCTCGATGAACTCGCAATCCTCCAGTCCTGGAACCACGCGGATGGCATCGCGAAGGAGCGTGTGCACACCGTCCACAGATGGGCCCTTGCGGTTGTCCTCGCGGCTGGTGGCACCGATAGCGATGGTGCCGTCGGTGCGGGGGATGACATACACCGGCCGATCCTCCACGAATGCGCGCACGACCCGGGTGATTGGCGCTAGCTCTTCTGGTACCCGCAGCCTTAGCATGTCACCCAACACCGGCCGTAGCGCTAGGGGATTGGCGCCCTCGAACCAGCCATCGACCTCCTTGGCGCCAAGCCCGTTGCAGAGGTAGATCATGTCGGCGGTGACCAGCTGGGCATCGGCAAGCAGCACAGTGTGCCCGTCGATGCGCGTTGCTGCCGTAGCTACGAAGCGAACCCCAGCGTGCTGCAGGAATTCCAACAGGCACGCGCTAAACATGCGCGGGTTGATCTGATGATCGCCCGGGATTTCCACTGCGGCGGCCAGCTGGGGGCTGAGCCCAGGCTCTAGCTTTCGGGCCTGCCGAAGTGGCAGCGCGTGGGCATCCATGCCGTGTTTCTGCTGTAGCGCCAACAATTCGCGGATGTGCATGCCATCGGCGCGGTCGGCGCCCACCACCAAGGTGGATTCGCTGCGATGCCCGGTTGGTGCGGTGGTTTTCGCCGCCAACCTGGCCAGCAGGTCAGGGAACATATCGCCCGAAGCAACCATCAGCGGGTACAGCGGCTCTTGCCGGTATTGCACCTCCGCCACCGGAGCCAGCATTCCGCCGGCCGCGAACGTGGCACCGCTAATGGGGCGGGGATCGATCACCACGATTTCTCGTGGGTCGACACCCGCATCCACCAGCTCGAATGCGGTGGTAAGCCCGATGATTCCCGCGCCAATGATGGCGTGCTCTGCATTATGCATGAGAACCTGTGGCTGCATTCGCACGGTCGAAAGCTCGGACAACCGTGGTCGCCAGCGCGGCCGGCTCGTCGCAATCCATAAAGGCGCGCACGATCGCAACACCAGCCACACCGGTTTTAGCCAGCGCTTCGGCATCGGCGGCCTGCACGTCTCCAATCGCCACCACCGGAACGGCCGAAGCCGCCACGAGCGGGGGATAGCCTTCCAACCCCAGCGGGGCTCGACCAGAGGATTTCGTGGGCGTAGGGCGGAACGGCCCGGCACCGATGTAGTCGATCACATCGGCGTACTCGTGAGCACCCTGCACGAGCTCGAGGGTGCCGGTAGTCAACCCGATGATCGCATCCTCGCCAAGAACCTGCCGTGCCAGGCGCGGATCCAGGTCGTCTTGGCCGATGTGTACGCCGTGAATGTTGTGCTTACCCATCAGCGCGGCGGCCACGTCGACTCGGTCATCGATAAGCACCCGCGTTGCTGGATTGGCTTCCTCGACCGCCGCCGCCACGTCGATAGCAAGCGCGGTCAGATCGCGCACGCTAATGGGCTTGCTGCGAACTTGAATCACGCCCGCGCCACCGGCTGCTGCCGCTGCGGCAACCTGCACGACCTTCTCCTGCGGTGCGCCCGTCACGTGGTAGCACCGCAGGTCTAGCTGGTTAGCGCTCACTGTACGCCGCTGCTTCCTTCTGCAGGTCCGCGGAAACTTCCTTGGCCTCGTCCCGGTTTAGGTAGAGCTTGGATCCCGCACGACGGAACTCCTCGGCCATTTCTTCTTCGCCTTCGGCATTAGTGAAGTGCTCTTCCTCCACGCTCTGGCGGCCGAAGCCAGGCAAGCCGAGGTCCTTGACTAGCGATTGCTCTTGGTCGGTGGCCAGCGCCTCGTCGATCTTCTCGCCGAATGCGTCGCGGATATCCTGGCTGATGCGCATGGAGCAGAATTTTGGCCCGCACATCGAGCAGAAGTGGGCGGTCTTCGCCGGCTCCGCGGGCAGGGTTTCGTCGTGGTAGGACTGGGCGGTATCCGGGTCCAGGGACAGGGCGAACTGGTCGTGCCAACGGAATTCGAAGCGAGCCTTGCTCATCGCATCGTCCCATTCGTGGGCGCCAGGGTGGCCCTTGGCGACGTCCGCCGCGTGCGCGGAGACCTTGTAGGTAATCACGCCGGTCTTCACATCGTCCTTATTCGGTAGGCCCAGGTGCTCCTTCGGGGTGACGTAGCACAGCATTGCAGTACCACCCATGGCGATATTGGCCGCACCGATGGCGGAAGTGATGTGGTCGTAACCGGGAGCAATGTCGGTAACCAGCGGTCCCAGGGTGTAGAACGGAGCGCCGCCGCACCATTCCTGCTCCTTTTCGTTGTTGACCTGCACCATGTTCAGTGGCACGTGGCCTGGGCCTTCGACCATGACCTGTACGTCGTACTCCCAGGCGCGGTGGGTCAGCTCACCGATGGTCTTTAGCTCTGCGAACTGGGCTGCGTCGTTGGCATCGGCGATGGAGCCGGGGCGCAGGCCATCGCCAAGCGAGAACGCGACGTCGTACTTGGCGAAGATCTCGCACAGCTCGTCGAAATTCTCGTACAGGAAGGATTCCTTGTGGTGGGCCAGGCACCAGCCGGCCATGATGGAACCGCCGCGGGAGACAATGCCGGTCACACGCTTGGTGGTCAGCGGCACGAAGGGCAGGCGCACGCCGGCGTGGAGCGTCATGTAGTCCACGCCCTGCTCGCATTGCTCGATCACGGTATCGCGGAAGATTTCCCAGGTCAGATCCTCGGCCACGCCGTCGACCTTCTCGAGTGCCTGGTAGATCGGCACGGTACCGATCGGCACCGGAGAGTTGCGCATGATCCACTCGCGGGTGGTGTGAATGTCGTTGCCCGTGGACAGATCCATCACGGTATCTGCGCCCCAGCGCGTAGCCCAGCGCAGCTTGTCTACCTCTTCGCGGATGGAGGAGGTCACGGCGGAGTTGCCGATATTGGCGTTGATCTTCGTGTTGAAGGCATTGCCGATGATCATCGGCTCGGACTCCGGGTGGTTGATGTTATTCGGGATGATCGCCTTGCCGGAAGCAACCTGCTCGCGCACCTTTTCTACATCGCAGTGCTCGCGCAGTGCGACGTATTCCATCTCCGGGGTGATAACGCCCTGGCGGGCGTAGTGCATCTGGGTTACGCGCTTGCCCTCCTTGGCTCGCAGCGTCTCGCGGCTTATACCCTTCCACTCGTCGCTGGCCTCGCCACGCTTGAGGGCGCGGTTACCGTCGTCCAACAGGTTGCGTCGACGCCCCTCGTAGGCCTCCACATCGCCGCGAGCTTCGATCCACTCGCTGCGCAGAGCTTCTAGCCCCTCGGTCGGCTCTGCCCACGGGCCGCGTGTGCGGTAGAGCTTCTGCGGTGCGTTCGGCCCGGTCGGGGAATCGTCCAGCTGAACCTCGGTCTCCGGCACCTGCAGGGTGAAAGTCTTGCCGAAGGACTCCACCTGCTTTTCGATGGGGGCGAAGCTGTGCTTCGGGTGGATTTCCGCACCGTACTCGTCGTTCGGGATGGTGGTACGGGTGTGCTGGGTAGACGTATCCGTCATAGTTGACTCTCCTCATTCTTCCTTCGCTGGTTCTAACCAGGCAGGTTCTAGCGGTACTCACGCAGGGATACAGCGCGATCTCAGCTCGATACCTCGAGCGCCCGTGTTCGGTTGCGTCTTCCACTGTAACGCACACCACGCGAGGGTGAACTTCGGGGCAGTCGGTTGCCTGAGGGGAGCATCGGTAAGCAACATCAGGGAGTCACTAAATAGCTTGTCTGGGGTACGGGTTAGACTAAGCAGCATGATCGATCAGAAGCTCCTAGAGATCCTCGTGTGCCCCATCGACAAGCAGCCGCTGGAGGATCACGGCGACTATTTGGTGAACCCAAGGCTGAACAAGGCCTATCCGGTGCAGGATGGTATTCCGGTCATGCTGGTCGACGAAGCCAAGGACTGGCCCGGCGAGTACTGCCCACTAGCTCCGAACGAGTAGAGCCCCGCGCTCTGCAAAGACAACACGTAATAGGCAACAAGGGAACACCTACGTATGAGCAACACCACGAACATTATCGACGAACTGCAATGGCGCGGGCTGATCAACCAGTCCACAGACCTGGAGGCATTGAAGGAAGCCGCAGAGAGCCCGATCAGCTTGTACTGCGGTTTCGACCCGACGGGAAGCTCGCTGCACGCTGGCCACCTCGTGCCGCTGATTATGCTGAAGCGCTTCCAACAATTCGGTCACCGTCCTATCGCGCTGGCCGGTGGCGCGACGGGAATGATCGGTGACCCGCGCGATGTCGGAGAGCGATCCATGCTCTCGGAAGAGCAGATCGCAGAGAATATGCAGGCAATCAAGGACCAACTTGAGGCCTTCGTTGACTTCACTGAGGCGGGCGAGTCCGCAATCCCAGCAGTGATGGTGAACAACGCGGACTGGACTAGCCAGATCAACGTCATTGAATACCTGCGCGACATCGGCAAGAACTTTTCGCTGAATACCATGCTGGACCGCGATACGGTCAAGCGCCGCCTGGAATCCGACGGCATTTCCTACACCGAGTTTTCCTACATGCTGCTGCAGGCAAACGACTTTGTGCACCTACACAAAGAGTACGACTGTGTGCTGCAGATTGGCGGTGGCGACCAGTGGGGAAACATCGTTTCCGGCGTCGACCTGAACCGTCGCGTGAATGGTGCGAAGGTCCACGGCCTGACGGTGCCGTTGGTGACAGATGCCGAGGGCAATAAGTTTGGCAAGTCCACCGGCGGCGGCAAACTGTGGCTGGATCCTCAGCTGACCAGCCCGTACTCCTGGTACCAGTACTTCATCAATGCTGGCGACGCGGTGGTTATCGATTACCTGCGTTGGTTTACCTTCCTCACCCAGGAGGAGATCGCAGAGCTGGCGCGCAAGGTAGAGGAGGAACCCCACAAGCGCGAGGCGCAACGCGTATTGGCGCGGGAGATGACCACCCTGGTGCACGGCGAGCAGGCCACCGAAGCAGTGGAGCTGGCTTCCCAGGCGTTGTTTGGTAAGGCAGAGCTGCAGGATTTGGACGAGGCCACGTTGTCTTCCGCATTGCAGGAAACTGAGATTGCCGAGGTCGGCCCAGCGGCCACGATTCTGGATCTGTTGGTTGAGGCGGGACTGGAAAAATCAAAGGGTGCTGCGCGCCGCACCGTGGGCGAGGGTGGCGCCTACGTGAATAACCAGCGCATCGAGGACATCGAGTGGTCGCCGAATTCCAACGATCTGCTGCACGGTTCGTGGCTGGTGCTGCGTAAGGGCAAGAAGCGCTTCGCCGGGGCACGGGTCGTGGATCCTTCCTAAGAGCGTCACCTTAGCTGTTAACTGATCCCTTGGTAATCGCGTTTTGCGTGTTTACCAGGGGATTTGTGTGTTTTTCGGGGTTGGGTGTAACTTTATCGAAGTCGCCGAGGGGTAGCCGGTTGGTTACTTGTGAGTGACTTTTTGTACTGGCTTGGTTCGAGGATTTGACTTGGTTCAGGTTGTTGGGTAAGTTGGTACGAGCC
>NZ_JAKRMY010000015.1 GCF_022346005.1 Corynebacterium sp. ACRPS | reverse complement strand
CGGCAGCGTCGATGGTGGACTGCGAGACCGATTCATTATTGGACGAGCCCTGGGTTTCGACGGTGAGATCGACGTCGTCGCGCTCGCCGGCGGTTTGGGTGAGGGCATCGGCAGCCATGTAGGTGTGTGCGATTCCGGTTGGGCAGGCCGTGATGGCAACGATGCGGGTAGCTTGCGCCGAAGCACCCGCGCTTGCCGATGCCCCTTCCGCAGCCCCAGCTGCAGCCTCCGCGGCGTCCTGCTTTTTCTTCTTCGGCTTTTCCGCGTTGACGACGGCTAAGATTTCCTTGACGATTTCCTCCTTCGTCGACGCGGTGCGCAGGGCCTCTAAAAAGTCCTTGCGCACGAGGGCGCGGGCGAGCTTAGAAAGAATCTGCAGGTGGGCCTTGCCACCGCCGGCGGGTGCCGCGATGAGGAAGACCAACTGGGCATCGCCGTCGGGGCCGGAAAAATCCACGCCGCGGGTAAGGCGGGCGAAAGCCAGGGTCGGCTCGGTGACGGCCTCGGAACGGCAGTGGGGGATGGCCACGCCGCCTGGCACGCCGGTGCCGGCCTTGGCCTCGCGGTCTATGGCGGGCTGGGCGAGGCCTGTGACCTCGGTTGCGCGCCCGGTATCGTGCACCAAGGTGGCGAGGTTGGTGATAACGGAGTCGACGCTATCGCCAAAGTCGGCGTCAAGCGCGACCAGTTCTGTGGTGATGAGATCGGATGCCATGATGGAAGGCTCCCTTAGTTATAGAGCGGAGATGGAGGTATGGGCGGTATCGAGTTCTTCGGGACGGGGGAATTGGGTGCCGGGTTTGGCGGCCGCGGCGGTGCCATAAGTCACCGAGAGCGCGAGGGAGAATGCCGGTCCTTGCCCCTGCGTGCGCCCCAGGAGGTATCCGGCCAATGCAGCATCACCTGCGCCAACGGTCGATTTCACCGTGACGGGAGGCGGGGTGGCAGCCCATGCGCCTTCTGCGTTTACCAGTACGGCACCGGCGCCGCCGAGGGTGACGAGCACTTCCTTGATGCCGCGACCCACGACATCCCTTGCAGCCTCCACGACCGGGCTGTAGTCCCCGGCCGCAGCGGCGCGCTCGAGGGCGAGGCCATCCTGGCCGGTTAGCTGCCCTAATTCGAAGCCGTTGGGTTTGATGAGATCCGGGGCGGTGGTAGCGAGCTGCATGGCGATGGCCCTCATCGGGGCATCAGAGGTATCCACGGCGATGCGCGCCTGCGGGGCGGCATTGCGGATCTCCTTGATGAGGTCGGTATACCAGCCGGCGTCAACGCCCTTGGGCAGCGATCCGGCAAGGGCTACCCAATCAGCGGATTGGGCATGGTGGGTAAGGATGGAAATGAGGTGGTTTTGGGTGGCATCGGAAAGCAGCGGGCCAGGGCCGTTGACCTTGGTGGTCGTGCCATCTGGCTCGGTGATGGTGGTATTGACGCGCACGCCGCCATCCATGTCCACGTGGGCATAGGGGAGGTGGACCTCCTGGATGAGGTTGATGAATGGATCGGCCGCGCGGGCGGGGAAGAGGGCGAGGGTTTCTTTCCCGGCGAGGTGCACGGCGTGGGCGACGTTGACGCCTTTGCCGCCGGCAACCTGGGTAACACTGGCGGCGCGGTGGACATCGCCTGAGGTTAGTGGCTGATTGAGCGCCAGGGTGGCGTCAATACTTGGGTTTGGGGTGAGCGTGAGGATCATCGAGAACTTATCCCTTTCGCAGAGTGCGTATATTGGGGGCCACACGCAGTCGGTCCGGTTAGAACTCGCGGTTAAGCCCGCCGTTAATGTTTATTCTTGCCCGATTGTGTTGGAAAGTCAATAGAAACCGTGTGGCATACATTGCATTTCTGTTGGATTTGTGATGATCTGGAAATAAATAAGCCGCTATCTTCGAAGGAAGTATCGCCATGGAAAATACGCTTCAGTCCACTGTTAAAGGAACCGGCGTTGTTGCTGGAGTTGCCTATGCAGAAGCCGTATGGGTGCGCCCCCGCCCGGAGCTGCCTACTGAAGGAAGTATTGACCAAGAGGCCAGCAGCGAAGCCGAATACGATCGCTTCCTCGAGGCAGTCGATGTCGTCGCCAGCCGCTTGGAAAACCGCGCCGCAGCCGCCGAGGGTCAAGCCTCGGAAGTACTGACGGCGACCGCCGGCATGGTCAAGGACCGCGGGTGGCACAAGGCCGTGCGCAAGAACATTCGCTCGGGCAAGAATGCCGAGTTCGCCACGGTGGGAGCCACGGATAAGTTCGTCACCATGTTTGAGGCGGCCGGCGGCGTCATGGCCGAGCGCACCACCGACCTGAAGGACGTGCGCGACCGCGTCATCGCCCAGCTGCGCGGCGAGCAGGAGCCCGGTTTGCCCATGGTGGAGGGCCAAGCGGTGCTTTTTGCCGATGACCTCGCGCCCGCCGATACCGCCACCCTGGATACCGCGCATATTCGCGCGCTCGTCACCGAACTGGGCGGGCCCACCAGCCACACCGCGATCATCGCACGCCAGCTCGATATTCCGTGCATCGTCGCCGTGGGAAATAAGCTGCGGGAGATTGAAAGCGGCACGCTCGTCTTCGTCGACGGTGCCCTAGGAACCGTGACGCTGGGCGCGGACGAGGAAGAATCCACTAAGGCGGTCGAGGAATACCGCGAGCGCGCCGCCCGCGTGGCCGAATGGACTGGGCCGACGCAAACCAAGGATGGCCGCCGCGTGCAGCTTTTGGCCAACGTGGCTGATGGCAACGCCGCCCGCATCGCCTCCGACTCGCAGGCAGAGGGCATTGGCCTCTACCGCACGGAGCTGTCGTTCCTGTCCGCGAGCGAGGAGCCTTCCGTTGACGAGCAGGCAAAAATCTACAAGAAGGTCTTTAACGCCTACCCCAATTCCAAGGTCGTGGTGCGCACCTTGGACGCTGGTTCCGATAAGCCGATTTCTTATGCCACGTTGTCCTCGGAAGAGAACCCGGCGTTGGGTGTGCGCGGTCTGCGCATTGCCCGCGATAACGAGTCCCTGTTGACGCGCCAGTTGGACGCCATCGCCCAGGCCGCGGAGTCCCGCGGCGACGATGCCGAAACCTGGGTCATGGCACCGATGGTGGCGACGTCGAAGGAAGCCCAGTGGTTTGCGGAGCTGTGCCGGGAGCGCGGACTGACCGCGGGCGCGATGATTGAGGTGCCCGCAGCAGCGCTGATGGCGGATAAGATCATGCCGCATCTGGACTTCGTATCCATCGGCACCAATGACCTCACCCAGTACACGATGGCCGCTGACCGCCTGTCGCCTCAGCTTGCGTACCTCACCGACCCGTGGCAGCCGGCCGTGCTGAGGCTTATCCAGCACACCTGCATTGCAGGGCACGAATACAACGTACCGGTTGGCGTGTGCGGCGAGGCTGCAGCCGATCCGCTATTGGCCTGCGTATTGACCGGCCTTGGCGTCAATTCCTTGTCGGCTGCGTCGACCGCAGTCGCCGGCGTTGGCGCCCAATTGGCCGAGCTGACCTTTGACCAGTGCCAACAGCTTGCCGATGCCGCCCTCAACTCCGAAGGCCCCTCCGCCGCCCGCGCCGCAGCGATGGAGCAGATAGAAAAGTTCAACTAACGGCCAAAGGTTTCGCCCTCCCTACCTCGGTGAGAAATGGCACCGGAGTAGGGAGGGCGAAGTCGTGCGCGTGTTGGAGCTATTCGCTGGCGAGCACGACATCGATCTCTCGCTCGCGCAGGGCGTCAACGAAGGATTCCGGTGCGCCGGAATCGGTGATGACGACATCGATATCGGCAATGGAAGCGAAGCTCACCAGATAGTCGTTGCCCAATTTGCTGGAATCAAACATGACCACGACCTTGTGGGCATTCGTGACGAAGGCAGATTTGATGGCTGCTTCTTGGGAATCGGCCGTCGACAAGCCGTGGTCGAGGGTCAGGGCATTAGTGCCGATGAAGGCGACATCGGCACGCATGAGCGCCATGGTGCGCAAGGCGGTATCGCCGACGACGGCTTGGGTGATAGCGCGTACGGTGCCGCCGAGGAGCTGGACATCGGGAACGCCGCTATTGGCTAGCGACAGCGCGATGGGCAGGCTATTGGAGACGATATTGAACTGCGCCTGCGGGTATTGCTGGCTGATGAGCTCGGCAAAGGTATTAATCGTGGTGCCGGCGTCCAAGAAGATGCTGCCGCCGCCAGGGGGAAGGAAATCGAGCGCGGCGTGCGCGATGGCAGCCTTGGCCCCAGATGCGGAACGCTGGCGGGTATCGAGGGTGAGCTCCGCGGTCTGGAACGCCTGCGAAGCCACGGCGCCACCGTGAACGCGGTGGACAACGCCCTCACGATCTAGCACGGCTAGGTCGCGGCGAATGGTTTCAGCAGTCACGTCGAAACGCTCCGATAATTCGGTGACGTTCACGCGACCCTCGACGGCAGTTTGGGACGCGATCTGGCGGCGTCGCTCCTCTGCGTACACAGACCCTCCTTGCTCCTTGCCTTCGTCCGGGCGGTTACTCCATCTGCGAATGCAGGCGTTCGGTGAAAGCTAACTGATGTGGGATTTCTCCCTCCATTGTGTCAAAATTCGGCGGTAATCGGACGAAAACAAAAATTAGGGTGTGCGCCGTTGTCTGGTTTGGGATGAAAGCCGCAGGTCAGTCAGCTATATTTGCCCTAGTTGAAAGCCAACCCTAGTAGCGCTTAACTTACAGATCCGTTATTTCGGGGGTGCTTTTTCAATAAGTCCCGCGCGCTTAAGTTGGCTTTTGGGGCGCGATTGCGAGGCAGAAAGGCATGGAATGTGTTAAAACTCGTAGGCCCTGCTCCCCAAGCAGGGGAAACAGGGCAGCGTACTAAGTGCAAAGAGCGGGTTTCAAGAAAGCGGGCGCAGAGTGCAGGCGGCGACAACAGCCGCAGGCGAAAACTCGCGTGCGGCTTGGTTAACGTAGCTTGCCGGGGCTTAGAGTTTGCGGAAGACGGATACTACCTTGCCCATAATTTCCGCATCATCGCCGTTGATGGGCGGGTAGGCATCGTTGTGCGGAAGGAGCCATACGCCAGAGGAATCGCGGTGGAATTCCTTGACGGTGGCCTCGGAGCCATCGAGAAGCGCGGCGACAAACTCGCCTTCCTCAGCCACCGATTGCGACCGAATGATGACCCAGTCGCCGTTGAGGATGCCGGCATCCTGCATGGAATCGCCCACGACCTGCAGCATATAGAGCTCGCCCCCGCCGACGACCTCGTCTGGCATGGGGAAATACGTGTCGATATTTTCCTCTGCGGTGATTGGTGCACCGGCGGCGATGCGGCCAACGACGGGAATATAAGCTACGGCGGCAGACTCTTCAGGGCCGCGGGCAGAGGTATCGGGGATCTCCTTAGACTTGCGGCCCGGCTTCTTTTCGGCGTCGTCAGTGTTGAGGTGGCGTACGTCGACCGCGCGGGGCTTATTGGGATCGCGGCGCAAGAAGCCCTTTTCCTCAAGCTGCTTGAGCTGATAGGCCACGGATGAGGTGGATTGCAGGCCGGCGGCGTCACCAATTTCGCGGATGCTGGGCGGGTAACCGCGGAGCATCACTGCATCGCTGATGACGTTAAGGATGCGGCGTTGCCTTTCGGAAAGGGAGGCGTAATCGTTCTTTGCGGTGCTTGCTTTCTTGCGGCCCATGTGCGGCTCCTAGCTAGGGGGTCTGAGGTTTCTGCGTTCGTAGCTTGAAAAGGGACTGGGTGACACCTGCGTGCCATAACTCATTTGTAGCACGAAAAGTACAAGCGTTCGAGATTTACGCGAAAAACTGGACAGGTTTTCGAAGGGGTGCTATAAATCGAACATAGAAACAGTCTCGAACACAGGAGCGACATTGAGCTCTTGCTGTGTCAAGGGGCCGCTTTAGACTTACGGCGGTCGTCGAAAGGAAAGCAATGTCTCAACTACTTAACTCTCGCAATAACATGGTTAAACAACGCGCGGCACGTCCACAGATCGTCCCTTCAGCCGCCATTTGGGATATTGATGATCAAAGCTGGGGCGTGCAGCATTCTCCTTCCGAAAAGAGGGAAATCAGGACTTTAAATTCCGTATATCGAACGAATCGTGAAGGTTATTCGAATACGTGGACTGATGAAAGTTTCTTACCTGATTTCGCGAACAGGCCGATGAAAGAAGACGATGCGCAAAGTTCGCGCAAGAATTACCTCCTTGGTGCAGTATTTGGCGCTGCCGTATTTTTCGGCACGATTGCCGGCGGGCTGATGGGTACGAATGCTGAAACGCCGACTGATCCTGGCGCTTCGGTACAGCAAGTAGAAGCAGCGATCGGTCAGTAGCGCTGCGTGTACTAAAGCAGGCCACTAAAGCAGGCACTTCGGGGTTTAAGGCTTGGAGCCTTGTTAGGCAGCAGCTTGTTTACCAGCGGCAGATAGGGCCTGCTTGCTTCACGGAGACCGGCACGCGAGCAGGAGAGGTCTTTCGCAATGATGTCAGGTTTTTGGCTTGGCCTTGGGAGGTAAACTAAACCGAGAAGCTAAATTAGCGAAAGGACTAGTGTGTACTGCCCGTTTTGCCATAACGAACAATCCCGCGTTATTGACTCGCGCGTGGTTGATGCTGGCGCATCGATACGGCGCCGGCGGGAGTGTGCTTCCTGCAAGGGGCGCTTCACCACTGTGGAAAAGGCCGTACTGCTGGTTGTTAAGAGAAATGGCCTTGCTGAGCCATTTAGCCGGGATAAACTCATTCGGGGCGTTAGGCGCGCGTGCCAGGGTCGTGACGTTAGCGATGATGCCTTAAAAAAGTTGGCCCAAGAGGTTGAGGAAACGGTGCGGGGGCATGGTTCCTCGCAGGTGAATGCCAACGAAATCGGGCTAGCGATTCTCGAGCCGCTGCGTGACCTAGACGAGGTTGCATATCTGCGCTTTGCCTCGGTGTATAAATCATTCGAGAGCGCGGATGACTTTGAATCGGAGATTCGTTTGATGCGGCGCCGCGATCGCGGGGACCTTTAAACTGCGCAGTGTAGGACGATTTCTCAGCCGTGATACGGCCGTTCCTGCGCAGGATCGAAGCAGTCTTAAATGGCATTTTGTGCGCATGATTCCGCTAGAGCCTGCCCAATGTTCACGCCGCCGGCGGCCGAGTAAGCAGATTTTTAGCTTAGGTACGGCCGGCCGGGTGGCCAGCCAGCAGACCGAGCGGCCAGCAGGCCGGACGGCTAGCCAGCGGACCGGGCGTCCGTAGCGGGGAGCCGGGGTCCTCGGTCGGCGGTGGGACCGTGACGTTGGGGAGACTAGCGCAGCTTATCCACCGCTTTTTGAATCCTCCGCAGGGATACTGCGTGGGCCGTGCCGAGGCGCTGGGCAAAAAGCGAGACCCGCAATTCCTCAATCATCCAGTGGATGTCCTTGACCTCGCGGGTCTTTTCGCGGCCCGCGGGAAGGTTTCGGAGGCGGTTTGCTAGGTAGGCCTTGGCATTATCGACCTCTGCTTGGCGGTCCGCATCGCGATCCGGATCGAGCGACATGTCCTCCAAGCGGATGCGCATTGCCTGGATGTAGCGGGGAAGGTGGCGCAGGTGCGCGGCTCCGTGCACGGTGATGGCATTCGGCGGAAGAAGGAAATTAAGTTGGTTTTCCATATCGTTGATGGCGGGACCGTCCCACTGGGAAAGCTCGGCGCGGAGGTTGGAGTACTCAGCCAAGCCAGGCGCGATCGAGACGATTGATTGTCGCACGCGGCCGGGGACCTGCGGTTTCACGGTATCCTTGAGCTCGGAAAACGCCTCTGGCGAGCGCACGGGGCCGCCGGCTTCGAGCATGAGGTCGCGGATTGCCGCTACGCGGGCGTCATTCACCAGCCCGTCTGCGCCGCTATGCGGATAAGAATCCACGGCAACGCGTTGCTGCAAGGGAAGCCCCTTGACCATTTGCGCGGTCGAGACGGAAATCTCGCGCATCAAAAGCGTGAGGGTGGTGGTGACCATGGCGGCATCGGCAGCCGCCTTGGTGGGATGAGCCTTAAGCTCGACGCCTTCCTTGGTAGCCACCAATGCTGGGTAGGCGGTGACCTCGTGGCCATCGACGGTGGTGGTGACGGTCTCGTCAACGGTGCCGAGGGTATCGTCGGTCCACTCGCTGACCGCGGTGGATTCGGCGGTGCGGCTTACCCGCGAGACGGACGATTTAATGTGGCCGGCCTGGCGCTCGCGCAGGGCGGCAAGGTCCCTATCGGAATCGATGATGGTGCCACGCTTGTCGATGGCCGCGTAATTCATCCGCAAATGTTCCGGCAGCTTGTCCGGTTGGAAGTCGGAGGCGTTGATGCCGTGGCCGCCGAGCTCGCGCAGGACATCGGCAAGCTGCTGGGTAAGCGGTCCTTCGAAGGGGATGAGGCGTTCCATGGCGCGTTCGGCAAATTCTGGGGCGGGCACGACGGTGCGCCGCAGGGCCTTGGGAAGGGAACGAATAAGCTCGTTGACGAGCTCGAGCCGCAGGCCGGGGACGAGCCAATCGAAGCCTTCGGTATCGAGGCCGGCAAGCATGGGAACGGGAACCATGACGGTGACGCCATCGAGGGGATCGCCGGGCTCGAATTTATAGGTCAGCTCGTAATCGATGGAGCCCTTGCGCCAGTGATCGGGGAAGGAGACTTCGGTGACGTCGTGGGAGTCATCGACAAGCGTGGCTGGGTCGAAATTCAGCAGATCGGGTTTCTGGCGGCGCTTTTTCTTCCACCAGGAATCGAAATGCCGGCCCGTGGTGACCTTGTCTGGAATGCGCTGGTCATAGAAATCAAAGAGGGTATCCTCATCCACGATGAGGCCACGGCGGCGGGCCTTTTCCTCGTACTCGGCGGCCTCATCAAGGGCCTGCGCGTTTGCCTTGAGGAAGTCATGATGCGCATTCCACTCGCCGGCGATAAGCGCATTGCGGATGAACATATCGCGCGCAGCGACGGGATCCACGCGGTGATAGGGCACGGTGCGATCCGCGACGATGGGCACGCCGTAGAGCGTGGACTTCTGGTGTGCGATGGCGGCCGCGCGCTTGCGGGACCACGTGGGATCGGAATAGTTGTGTTTGAGCAGGTCGGCGCCGAGCTTTTCCACCCACGATGGGTCGATAGCGGCGACGTCGCGGGCCCAAAGCCGAGAGGTTTCGACGAGCTCAGCCGCCATGAGGAACTCCGGCGGCTTTTTGGATAAGGCGGAACCTGGAAAGACGAGGAAGCGGGTATTGCGCGCGCCGTGGAACTCCTTGGAATTACCGTCGCGGGCGCCGATATTGGATAGCAGTCCGGATAGCAGCGCGATGTGAATATCGTCGGAGCGGCGCTCGGTGGCTTTTTGGTAATCCCACCCCAGCTGCTTGGAGACGTCTTTGAGCTGGCGGACCAAGTCGAACCACTCGCGGATGCGCATGTAGTGGAGGAACTCCTGCTTCATGCGCTTGCGGAACTTATTGCCCGATTGCTCATTGCGGGTCTGCTTGATGTAATCCCACAACTTCAGCATGGACAAAAAGTCAGAGGTCTTGTCCTTAAAGCGCGCGTGCGCCTGATCGGCTTGCGCTTGGTAGTCCAGCGGGCGTTCGCGCACGTCTTGGATGGTCATGGCGGCAACGATGATGATGACATCGTGGAGGCAGCCGTTGGTATGGGCCTCGATAAGCATGCGCGCCATGCGTGGATCGAGTGGGATGCGGGCCAAGTTGCGGCCGGTTTCGGTCAGCGTGGGCTTCTCGTGCTTATCCTGGAGCGCCCCGAGCTCGTGGAGGAGGTTGAGGCCATCGCGAATGGCCTTGAACTGGGGTGGCTGGAGGAAGGGGAATTGCTCGATATCGCCGAGCTTGAGCGAGACCATCTGCAAAATGACGCTGGCCAGGTTGGTACGCAGGATTTCCGGGTCAGTAAATTCCGGACGGCTTTGAAAGTCCTGCTCGCTATAGAGGCGGATGGCGATGCCATCGGCGACGCGGCCGCACCTACCGGAGCGCTGGTTAGCAGAGGCCTGCGAAATCGGCTCGATGGGCAGGCGTTGCACCTTGGTCCGCGTGGAATAGCGCGAGATGCGCGCAGTGCCGGTATCCACGACGTAGCGGATCCCGGGTACGGTCAGCGAGGTTTCGGCGATATTGGTGGCCAAAACGATGCGCCGCCCGCGGTGATTGCTAAATACGCGGTGTTGTTCCTGGTTGGATAGGCGCCCGAAGAGGGGAGCAACCTCGACGTTTTTCCATTTTTTGGCCTCGATGGCTTCCATGGCATCGCGGATATCGCGCTCGCCGGGGAAAAAGCAGAGGATATCGCCGTCGCCTTCTGCCATGAGCTCCTCGATGGCCTCGGTTAAGCCATCGAGCGGGTCTTGATCCACCAGCTTTCCACCGGCCTCGAATTCGAGGGGACGGTAGCGGATTTCTACCGGGTACGTGCGCCCGGAGACCTCAATGATGGGCGCGGGGGTGCCATTGGGTTGGGCGAAGTGCTCGGCAAAACTTTCCGGATCGATGGTTGCGGAGGTGATGATCACCTTGAGATCGGGCCGCTTGGGAAGCAACCTCTTGAGATACCCCAAGAGGAAATCGATATTCAGCGAGCGCTCGTGCGCCTCATCGATAATGATGGTGTCGTATTTATTAAGGAAGCGATCGCGCTGCATTTCCGCTAGCAGGATGCCGTCCGTCATGAGTTTTACGGCGGTGTTATCAGAGACCTGGTCATCGAAGCGGATGGCGTAGCCCACCGACTCCCCAATGTCTTGGTCGAGCTCGGAGGCGATGCGCTCGGCGACGGTCCGCGCGGCGATGCGGCGCGGCTGCGTATGGCCGATAAGGCCGCGGCGGCCCCGGCCGATGTCGAGGCAGATCTTGGGGATCTGCGTGGTCTTACCAGAACCGGTTTCGCCAGCGATGATGACGACTTGGTTTTCTTCAATCGCTGCGGCGATATCGTCCTTGCGGGCGCTGACTGGCAGGGAATCGGGGTAGGTGAGTTGGGGGACGGCGGCATCGACAAGCGCGAGGCGATCTGCGGCAGCCTGGATATCCTGGCCGATTTCGCGCAGGGCCTTGGGGGCGCGTGCCTTCGACAGGCGGCGGCGGAAGCTGCGGGCCTCGGCGATGGTGACGTTGTCTAATGCTGCAAAAAGTTCATCGCGGCTAGGAGCCTGCGACGTCGTGGTTTCATGCTGTGTCATGGCTAATCTATGAGCTTACCCCGGTTACGTGGAGTGGAAAAAGTTGCTATTGTGAAAGCACTTATCTCAACGATACTTTTCTCGTTGCGCCCAACCCGAATGCAGAAGGAAGGCACCGCTGATGAACGACGATAAATCCGGTGGAAATGACGATTTTCCGCGCTATGAACCGACTGACCACCCAGAAGATCAGCCGAGCTACGGAAGCCTGCCGTCCTATGGCGGCAGCCACGAGAGTGGCAGTCACGAAAGCTCCGGAAACCAAGGATATGCGGGCTACCAAGCACAGGATAATACCGTAAATTCCGGCGGGTTTACCGGAAAGCCCTCGGCCATTGATTCGATTTCGTGGGCCTTTCGCACGGTATCTAAGAATTGGAAATTGTGGATCCTCGGTGCCTTGCTCGTTGGCGTCATTGTCATCGCTTTTTCCGGCGTAAGCATAGCCGTTGCTCCCGCAGAGGGTGCGGATGCCTCCGGTGCGGGATCCATTGTGCAGATCGTGTCCTACGTGATCATGGCCGTCGTCACCTTGTTGGTGATGCGGCTGGCGCTCTTCCAGATCGATGATCCGCGCACTGGGTGGAGCTATGTGGGCAAGGAAGTGCGGTGGTGGCAGCCGCTGGCGATCATGATCATCATCGGCATTATTACCTCGGTAGTAATGTTCATCTTCGTTGGTGGCTCGATTTTCCTCGGCCCAGACGCGGGCACCAACGCCACCGAGGACGAGGCATTGGAAGCCATGGCGGGATTTTTCGGAGTCATGGCTGTAGTGGCTCTCATCGGCCTATTCATCCAGCCGCTTTATATGCTGATGCAGTGGTTTGCAGCCGACGGTGACGGGGTTGGCCAGGCCATTAAGAACGGGTTTAAGGCCGGTAAAGGAAACTACGGCCAGCTCTTGCTGCTGACGGTGCTCAACGCGCTGATCACGATTGCCGGCGGCATCCTATTACTGGTTGGCTTGATTGTCGCCGTACCGGTTACGGTACTGTCTACGGCTTATCTGTTCCGCCAGTGTGCGGGCCGCGCGACCGGCCAAGCTGCGTAAGCGCTTAACTATTGTTGAAGGCCACCGAGGTATTGCTTCGGTGGCCTTCAACGTGTGTGGCGATTTAGTGCTCGAGCGAGCGGGCGAGGGCATTTTCATAAGCGGCGGTAATCAGGGTACCGAATTCGCGGAACTCTTCACTGCGTGCGGCAGAGGAGCGGAAGACGAGGCCGATTTCGCGCTCGGCGGTGACATCGGGGTCAAAGTAAGCTATGCCGAGGTTCTTGCCGTGGCATTCGGTGGCCAAAGCGGACTTGGGGATAAGGGTGCAGCCGAGCCCGCCCATGACCAACTGCATAATAGTGGTCAGTGATGAGGCGCGCGTGACGGAATTCGTTGCCTCTGCCGGGTTGACGTGGGCGTGCCGGCAGAGATCGACGATTTGGTCGCGGAGACAGTGGCCATCGTCAAGCAGCAGCAAATCCAAGTCCCGCAACTCCGCAACCTGGACGTCCGTACGCCCGGCGATGGGGTGATCGGGTGGGCTGACGAGGGCGAAGTCCTCGGTGTACAGAGGGCTGTCGACCATGCCCGTGGCCTCTGAAGGCAAGGCGAGGACGGCTAAATCGAGGTTGCCGTTGCGCAGGCGCGCGATGAGGTGCTGGGTTTGCTCCTCCACAAAGCGCGGCTCAAGTTCTGGGTAGGTCTCCGTAATCATCGCCAGCAAGTCCGGGAGGATATACGGGGCGATGGTTGGGATGACGCCGATGGTCAGCGGGCCGGACAGCGTGCCATGGGCGCCGCGGGCGTGCGCGAGGAAGGTATCGGCGGCCTCGAGGGTGGACTTGGCATAGGGCAATAGCGTTTCGCCGGCCGAGGTTACGATGACCTTGCGGGTGGAGCGCTCGATGAGTTGCACGCCGAGCCCCTGCTCGAGCGCTACCAGGCCCTGGGAGAGGGAAGGCTGAGAGATCTCCAGCTTCGCGGCAGCGGTGCCGAAGTGCTTATTTTCCGCCACGGTGACAAACGTGCGCAGCTGGGCAAGTGTTGGTCGATACTCTTTATTATGCATGCCTATCACTCTAACATTTATCTATAGGATTAGCTATTGACGTGACCGGAATTAATGGTATTGTCTTTGGTGTTGGGCCGGAGAGGGTCCGGCCCGTGGTCCTTGGCGCAGGACTGTCGGAAACTTAAAAAAGATTACCCTTTTAAGAAGGAGTTGAAGAACATGCCTATCATGACCGTTGGCGAAAAGTTCCCAGAATTCGACCTCACCGCCCTAACCGGCGGCGACCTGCACAACGTTAACGCTAGCCAGCCAGAGGACTACTTCGAGCAGGTTTCTCTGGACAAGTACGAGGGCAAGTGGAAGGTCGTCTTCTTCTACCCCAAGGACTTCACCTTCGTGTGCCCGACCGAGATCGCTGCCTTTGGCAAGCTGGACGAAGAGTTCCAGGACCGCGACACCCAGGTGCTGGGCGGCTCCACCGATAACGAGTTCGCTCACTTCAACTGGCGCGCAACCCACCCGGACCTGAAGGACGTTCCGTTCCCGATGTTCTCCGACGTGCGCCACGACCTGATTCGCGCACTGGGCGTAGAAAACGCTGACGGCGTTGCTGACCGCGCAACCTTCATCATCGACCCAGATGGTGTCATCCAGTTCGTCTCCGTTACCCCGGACGCTGTGGGCCGTAACGTTGACGAGGTCCTGCGCGTCCTCGACGCACTGCAGTCCGAAGAGGTCTGCGCCTGCAACTGGGAGAAGAATGACCCAACGAAGAACATCGACAAGATGGACGTCGTTCAGTCCCAGCTTTAAGCATTAGTTACGCGTGAGCGCTGTCCCCGCCCCATGAGGCGGGGAGGGCCCGCACCCGACTTGCAATTTAAGTTACTGAGAAAAGATTGAGAAGGAGAAAGACTGTGTCTATCGAGAACTTGAAGTCAGCACTGCCTGAGTACGCCAAGGATCAGAAGCTCAACCTCGGCGCGTTGACCCGCACCACCGAGCTGGATGAAGAGCAGCTGTGGGGCACCCTGCTGGCCTCGGCGGCAGCTACCCGCAATGACACCGTGATTTCTGAAATCGCGGAAGAGGCGCAAGAGCACCTCTCTGAGGAAGCCATCAACGCCGCTTACGGCGCTGCCACCGTGATGGCAATGAACAACGTTGCCTACCGCGCCAAGAGCTGGTTGGGCGATGACTACGCACAGGTTAAGTTCGGCCTGCGGATGAACTTCATCTCCAAGCCGGGCGTGGAAGACGCTAACTTCGAGCTGTGGAATATCGCCGTGTCCGCTATCAACGGCTGTGAGCACTGCTTGGGCGCCCACACCCAGAAGATCAACGATGCTGGCGCGACCAAGGAGCAGGTCTGGGAGGCCATCAAGGTTGCTTCTGTCATTCAGGCAGTCGCACAGGCCGTCCAGATTGAGGCTGCACGCTAAAAGCGCTGCTTAATTAGCCTTGAGAATAAGCCACCCCCGCGCGCTGCTTTCGGTTTCCCATAGGATTCCGGGTGCAGCGCAGGGGGGTGGCTTTTATCGTTTTAGCTAACCCGCGTGTGATTAATACTCGACGCGCAACTCCGACAGGCGGACTTCACCGGCTTCATCGGAGGCATCCAGATCGACCGTGGCGACGAATTGATAGGCGCGATCTCCTGCCGGGTCCTTGATAATTTGCCGCACGGGCCAGCTGCGGGAGCTGGATTCTTCCAACCGGAAGTACTCCGGGCCGCGCGCCTCAGGGCCGGTATCAATATCGTCGTATTCGTCAAAGTAGTCATCCAAGACGGCGCCAAAATCGGGGACCTCGTCCAGATAATCCAATACCTCGGCCAGGCGGTCTTCTTCCTCCAGCGCGAAGAGTTGCGCGAGGCGGAACATGTAATTGCGCACCATGATGCCAAAGGCGCGTCGGTTAGCGGTAAGCGCAGTAGGATCTTCGACGCCGAAGGCCAGCTCGCGGTCGAGCGTATCTTGATCGATGGGGGAGTCCTCGCCGACCATCTGCGCCCATTCATCGACAAGCGAGGAATCCACCTGGCGGATAAGTTCGCCTAGCCAGACAATGATGTCTTCAATTTGGGGCGTCGTATATTCATCGGGGATGGACTGTTTAAGGGTGCGCCAGGCATCGGTGAGATAGCGGAGGATAACGCCCTCAGAGCGGGCTAAGCCGTAAGTGGCCACCAAGTCCGAGAAGGTCATGGCATTTTCCACCATGTCGCGCACTACGGATTTCGGCCGCAGCTCGAATTCCTTTACCCACGCATTGGTTTCCGCAAAGGTATCGTAGGCCTGCTCGAGTAGCTCCTCTAGGGGCTTGGGCCAGGTGATATCCTCCACGATATTCATGCGGTCGGTGTAGTCCACTCCATCCGCCTTGAGTGCGGCAATTTCTTCCCCGCGCCGCTTCTTCTGCTGGGCCTGCAGCACCTGCCGGGGATCATCGAGGATCGCCTCAAAGACCGAGATTACATCAAGGTGATAGCTGTCCGCCTCTGGGTCCAACAGGGAGAGCGCGGCCAAGGCGAAGGGCCCGAGGGGCTGGTTCAGGGCAAAGTCGCGCGGCAATTCCCGCACGAGGTGGTAGGGGCGGCCGTAGATATCGAGCCCCTTGGTGGATTTTTGGACCACACCGGAATCTAGCAATCCGCGGAAGAGGTCGAGGGCGGTGAGGATATCCTTGTTCTGCTTGCTGCGGGGATCGTGATTATCGCGCAAGAGGTGGCGCATATGCGCATAGCCGTCGCCGTGGCGGGCTAAGACATTCAGCAGCATCGAATTCGACACCCGGAATTGCGAGGTCAACTGCTCCGGTTCTGCTTCTGTGAGCCGCGCAAAGGTCTTCTCGGACCAAGAGACTTCGCCCTCGCGTGCGGATTTCTTCTTCAGCTTTTTCAGCCGCTTCGGGTCATCGCCAATGCGCCTGCGGGCCTTGGCATTTTCAATCTCGTGCTCCGGGGCCTCGACGACGACGGTACCTTCCGTGTCATAGCCCGCTCGCCCAGCGCGCCCTGCAATCTGGTGGAATTCGCGGGACTTCAAGATGCGCTGGCGTTGCCCATCAAACTTGGCCAGGCCAGTCATCAAGACGGTGCGGATGGGCACGTTGATGCCCACGCCCAAGGTATCGGTGCCGCAAATAACCTTGAGGAGGCCGCGTTGCGCAAGGCGCTCCACAAGTCGTCGGTACTTGGGCAGCATTCCCGCGTGGTGGATGCCAATGCCCTTGCGAAGCAACTTTGAGAGGTCCTTGCCAAAAGCAGTGGTAAAGCGGAACCCGCCGATTTCTTCAGCGATGTCCTCTTTTTCCTCTTTGCTAATAATGCCAGACAGCGAGGTCAGGGCTTGGGCCCGCTCGGCCGCCTCGCGCTGGGAAAAGTGCACGACATAAATGGGTGCCTTATTATCGGCGAGCAGTTCTTCGATGGTTTCGTGCACCGCGCTGAAAACATAGGAAAAATCCAGCGGCACCGGGCGAGTGGAGCCGGCTACCAGATTAGTCTCGCGCCCCGTGCGGCGGGTGAGGTCCTCCTGCAGCCAGTCGGTATCACCGAGCGTGGCGGACATTAAGAGGAATTGCGCCTTGGGTAGCTCCAAGAGCGGCACCTGCCAGGCCCAGCCGCGATCTGGATCGGAGTAGTAGTGGAATTCGTCCATGACCACCTGGTCGATGTTGGCTTCGGCGCCATCGCGAAGCGCGATATTCGCAACGATCTCGGCGGTGGCGGCGATGATGGGGGCGTTGCCGTTTACGGTGGCATCGCCAGTCATCATGCCTACGTTCTCTGCGCCAAAAATTTCACACAGCGCAAAGAACTTCTCGCTTACCAGCGCCTTAATGGGTGCGGTATAAAAACTCCGCTGCCCGCGCGCGAGGGCGATGAAGTGGGCGGCGTTGGCCACCATGGACTTGCCCGAACCCGTAGGGGTCGCGAGGATGACATTATCTCCGGCCAAGATGCCGAGCGAGGCCTCCTCCTGCGCGGGATATAGATTGATTCCCTTGCTGGTGGTCCACGAGTTAAAAGTATCCCAAATGGCCTCATCAATGAGGGACTCGGGGACTTCCGTTAAATCTGGCAGCTGTTGAGATAAGTTCACCCCCACCACCTTAGCGGCGATGGGGGCGGGTTCGTTAGATATCGTCGCCTAAGTCTCTGTCATCGTCATCGTCGGCAGAGTCTTCGCGGTCATCAATATCCGTGTGGATAATCTCCTCGCTATCATCTTCATCGAGCGAGGCGAGGAATGCCTCGAACTCCTCGCTGATTTCCTCAGCGCTGGGCACGGCTTCTTCGCCCGGCATGATGGCTTGCGGGTGCTCCTGGCGGTAGCGTTCCATGAAGGCATCGTACTGCTGCTCCAATTGCTGGACCACTCCCTCAATCTCTTCGGAGCCATTGACCTGCTCATCCAGTTGACCCTCGACGCGGGAAATATCCGCCTCGATGCTGCCCAGCGGGATATTGAGTTGGGCGGCCTTAGCCACGGAATCGAGGAGCTCCAGCGTCGCCTGCGGGTAGGGGGAGGCTGCCAGGTAGTGCGGCACGTGCGCGGTATAGCCCGCTACCGTGCGACCCTTATCCGCTAGGGCCTTTTCTATGTAGAGCGCCGCGGCGCCCGGAACCATCATGGTCGAATCCATCTTGACCATGCTGTCCGTCAGGCGGGAGGAAGTACCGTGTGCGGTGACCACGGTGGGGCGGGTGTGCGGTACGGGCATCGGCGCTGCGTAGAGCATGATGGTATCTTCAATATCAAATTTCTCCACCAGCTTGACCACCGCCGTGGTAAATGCTTCCCAGCGCATATCCGGCTCGGGGCCAGACAGAAGGAGGAAGGACTTGCCGGAATTATCCCGGAGCACCTTCAAGCCCAAATCCATGGGTTCTACCTCGAGTGCCCGGTCATTATCGATGGTGACGGCGGGGCGACGCGAGCGGTAATCGATGAGCTCATCAGAGTTAAAGGAGGCTAGCTGGCGGTTTTCCAGCGCCGCCTTGAGGTGATCGGCGCTCGACTCAATAGCCTGGCCCGCATCGGCATAGCCGTGCATGGCAACAATCATGGTGGGGCCTTTTCCTTCACCGGAATTGTCCTTGACCACCGGAGCGGGGTACTCCAATTCGTACATGCTGCGCTCTTCTTCGTGCATGATGTGTTACCTCCTTGGTCTCTTAATCTAGATCAACGACCGCCAGGACCGCACTATTCCCACACGCACTTACTTCAGTGTTCGCGGAGTAGTTAAATAACCCATTATGCCCTAACGAGGCAACCGGCGCTAGGGTCGGTGCGATGGGCCTGTGCATAACTGCTTGCCGATGCCCCTTTCAACCCACCTTATCCACAGATTTTGGCCCTCTGCCCGCGCTGGGCTTTCGGCACTTGCCGCAGGCCTCGAAGCTAGAAGCCATGAAGATCACAACACCACAACAGCCCATCCGTACACCCGGCGATATCCTTGCCAATATTCCAGGAATCCTCGGATTCTTCCCAGCAGAGTCCATCGTCCTTATCTCCATCGAACCAACCCCAGCGGGCCGCACCATGGGGCCAGTCGCGCGCATAGACTTGTCCGATGTCCCCGCCGCCCTGCCAGAAATCATGAGCGCCTTTCACTGCGGCAACCCGGAAGTAGTCCTAGGCTTTATCATTTCCCAGCGCGAGGAAGTAGAGCTCTGGGAGATGATCGAGTCGCTCTACCACTTCGAAGATGACGAGGGCACCGGAATCGATGCCTGCTGGTTGGTAGAAGAAATTGCAACGTCCACCGCCTACGACCTCGTCTTTGGCTTTAGCACTGGGAACGGCAAGGGCCCTATGCACGCTTGGACCGAAGGGACCATTCCCGCTATTTCCACCAGTTCCTCTATGCGCGCCTGCGTAGAAAACGGCACCTTGCCGGAGCTTTCCCGCGACGAGCTCGTCCAACAATTCGCCCCGCACAACCCTTACTTCGGGCACGAAGAAATCGGGTCCATGCAGCGCTGCGCTGAGGAATTGTCGCGGCAGATGCGCGCCGGCCACGGCTACGGCACAACGGATCCAACGCGGGTGGTCCAACATCTCATCGCGGATGTGCAGTATGTATTAAGCGAGGTAGAGACGCTGGAAGAGACCCTAGACAACGAAGAATTACTCTGCGTGGGAGCGATGTGGATGTCGACGACGTGGATGCGCGACTTGGTCATCCGAGACCTCGTCGAATCCCCGCACGCGGCCGGTACCTTGCTCCTAGCCACGGCGCGCACCTTTGGCGGCACCATCCGTTATAACGCGCTGGCGTTATTTGCAGCGACCCAGGTGGCGCAGAAATTCGGGCTCTATGCCGGCCCAGCGCTTACCGTCGCCCTCGATGAG
Organism: Corynebacterium sp. ACRPS; assembly: GCF_022346005.1. Classification (GTDB taxonomy): domain Bacteria; phylum Actinomycetota; class Actinomycetes; order Mycobacteriales; family Mycobacteriaceae; genus Corynebacterium. The sequence goes on along the minus strand of NZ_JAKRMY010000015.1, from coordinate 29,112 downwards.
GCACCGGGTCACAATTTGAGCCAGCTCATTGCCCAAGCCTATCGCAGCGGAATGGGGGAACGCCTCATTACCAGCCTGAGCCGCGGTTGCGACGCGGCGCGGGAGGCAGCGGGGATTGATGCCGATGGCTTTGTGTAGCCCCGCGTTTTAGCGCCGCGCCGAATGCGCCCGGTCGCCCAATTGCCGAGTGAAATTCCACGCGTCGGTCACGATGGTTTCCAAGTCGGTGCGCTGAGGATTCCAGTCCAGCTCCCGCTTGATCTTGTCTGAGGACGCAATCAGCGTGGCTGGATCTCCGGCGCGGCGCGGGGCGATCTCCGCCGGAATCTCGTGGCCGGTGACTTTCCGGCACATCTCGATGACCTGCTTGACGGAATATCCCTCGCCGGAACCCAAGTTATAGATCCGGTGGGTGCCGGGGGCATTGCTGTGGAGGGCAAGCACGTGGGCATCGGCAAGATCGCGGATATGGATGTAGTCGCGCACCGGCGTGCCATCCGGGGTATCCCAATCCGTGCCAAACATGAAAATCTTATCGCGGTGCCCCAGAGCAACCTGCAGCACAATGGGGATGAGGTGGGTTTCAATCTCGCGGTTTTCGCCGATGGAGCCGTAGGCACCAGCGACGTTGAAATAGCGCAGGGACGTTGCCGCGAGCCCAAAGGCTTGTGCAAAAGAGGTAATCATGTAGTCGATAGCCAATTTGCTAGCGCCATAGGGATTCGTGGGCTGGGTCGGCATGTCCTCAGTAATAGGGACCTGCTCCGGTTCGCCGTAGGTGGCTGCGGTAGAAGAAAAGACGAGGCTTTTGACATCGTTATCGCGCATGGCGTTGAGCAAGCGCAGCGTGGTCACGACGTTGTGCTGCCAATATTCGTCCGGCTTTTCCACGGATTCACCGACGAGCGAGCGGGCGGCGAAGTGGAGGACGCCCTCGAAGCCGCCTTCGCCCAGTACTTCTGCAGCCTTGTCGGCCACATCGCCTTCTACCACGCGGGCTGCGGGCGGCACGGCATCCCGGTTTCCCGTGGAAAAGTTATCGATGATGGTGACGTCGTGGCCTTGCTCAACGAGGACTGCGGAGCACACGCTGCCGACATAGCCGGCACCGCCAGTAACCAAAAGCTTCATGGCCTAGACCTCCACGCGCACGGCGTGTGCGAGATCATCTGACAAGGTGATGACCTTTCCCGAGGGAGTGGTAAGCGAAATCGTACCGCCATTATTGACCACGGTGACCTCGGTACCGATCCGGATTCCAGCCTCAGCAAGGTCCCGGAAGGTAGCCTCATCTACCTGCAGGATCTCATTGATCTGGATAATCTTGGCGGATTTTTCTTCGCCATCGGGGAGATCGATAGCCCGCGTCCCAATTGATGGTTCGGGGACCTGGAAGCCCAGCTCCGCCAGCGCCGGAATCGGATTGCCAAAAGGAGAACGGCTGGGATCGTCGAGGACCGTGACCATGCGCTTTTCCACCTCTTCGCTCATCACGTGCTCCCAGCGGCAGGCCTCATCGTGGACCTTGCTGATATCGAGCCCGAGGACATCAGTAAGCAAACGCTCTGCAAGGCGGTGCTTGCGCATGACCGCCGTAGCCAATTCGCGTCCCTTTTCCGTTAGATCCAAGCTCCGATCCGAACGGACGTGGAGGAGACCATCGCGCTCCATGCGGGCAACGGTTTGGGATACGGTAGGTCCGGATTGCTCTAGGCGTTCCGCAATCCGGGCGCGCAGGGGAGTGATGCCTTCTTCTTCCAATTCATAAATGGTTCGAAGGTACATCTCAGTAGTATCAACGAGGTCCCTCACGTGGGCATACCTTTCTTTGAGAAACAGTAATGCGTGCCGTGCTCAAAGCAGACAGCGCTTTTTACATTCTGTATCCAGACTAGCTTAAGTTCCCCTAAGTTTGCTGGAGAGATTTTAAGGAGACGAGTTCGAGCTCGCCGCTTGCATAGAGAACGCGACCTCGAAAGCACACTGGAAAAAATTCTCGGCGGCACGTTCGAGGTCGCGATTAAAGAAGGTTCAGGAGGCGAAAAGTTTTATAGCGCGTACTCGCGGAGGCGGTCGGCGCGGTTGCCATCGCGCAACTTGGCCATGACCTCACGCTCGATTTGGCGTACGCGTTCGCGGGAGAGCCCGAACCGGCGACCAATCTGGTCAAGGGTGCGTGGAACGCCGTCATCCAAGCCGTAGCGCAGGCGAATGACGTCCTGCTCGCGCTTTTCTAGCGTGTCAATGACACCGCGGATATCGGAGTGCCGCATAGAGGCCACGACGGCCGTCTCAGCATCGGTAGCCTCAGCATCCTCGATGAAGTCACCCAATGGGGCTTCCTCATCGGTGCCGACGGGCATGTCGAGCGAGACGGGATCGCGCGACTGGCGCAGCAGCATCTCGATTTTGTTCTCATCAATGCCGGATTCCTCCGACAGCTCCTCATTGGTCGCCTCGCGGCCCAAGGACTGATACATCTCACGCTTGATGCGGGAGAGCTTATTTACCTGTTCCACCAGGTGGACCGGTAGGCGGATGGTGCGCGACTGGTCGGCCATGCCGCGGGTAATGGCCTGACGGATCCACCACGTGGCGTAGGTGGAGAACTTAAAGCCCTTGGCGTAATCGAACTTTTCCATGGCGCGGATAAGGCCAAGGTTACCCTCTTGGATGAGGTCCAAAAGCGGCATGCCGCGGCCGGTGTAGCGCTTAGCCAGGGAGACTACGAGGCGAAGGTTTGCCTCCAGCAAGTGGGAGCGGGCCTTCTTGCCTTCGCGGGCCAAGATCTTCAGGTCGCGCTTTTCTGCGCGCGTTAGCTTCTCTGCATTATTGAGCTTGTATTCTGCGTACAGGCCTACCTCGATGGTTTGCGCGAGTTCGACCTCATCCTCGGCGCTGAGCAGGTCGGTCTTACCGATTCCGTTGAGGTAGACGCGTACCAAGTCCGCAGAGGGATTGTCATTGGTTTGATTGCGGCGAGACCCGCGGTCTACTTCCTGTTCCTCATCAGTAGTGGCAGTCGAAGTGCCATTGGCGGTGTTGGCAGATGGATTCGTCATCTTTTCAGCCTCCTGAAATTGTCGCCTGTTTCAAAAAGTACAACGGTGTGAGGACGCATTTAGTTCCCACGCATCCTGAAATGTTTAAAACGGCGACGTGCAGGCCGCTGTGCCCCACCTTTTTGGGGGCGTCGGCAAGCGCATGCGCCACGTGGATGCAGTAAAACTGCTACATCCAGGTGGCGGGGAAGTCTTAGCCGCGGACCTGTACGAGGTAGCGATAGACCGTGGGTTCAGATACTCCGAGCCGGGTGGCCGCCGCGGCAATGCCGCCTTTGAGGAGGAAGAAGCCAGCATCCTCGAGGGAAGCGATGACCTCTAGCCGTTCGTGGCGCTGCATCGACTCGACCGGGGTGGAGTGCGTGGAAATCGCGGAATCCAGCATGGAGTCCAAAAGGTGCTCAACGTTGGAACGCAGCGATTCGCTATAGGGTGCCTCCGGCTTTTTCTGCGCGGGCGCTTCCGGTGCGGGAGTGCGCTGCGGTGCGGTGGTGCCGGGGTAGCCGCCGAAGGCCTTCGCCTTATCGATGGCCGGCTCGGTACCGCCTATCAACGCGTTAGCGGCATCGCGGATCTGGATAAGCTCGGATAATTCCACATTGATACAAAGCATGCCGCGCATATGCCCGGTGGCATCGCGCAGGAAATAGCTCGAGGAGCGGCAGACTTTTCCCTCGCTATTGACCGCGCGGTACCCGGTCATCATAGGAACGGCAGCGGCGTCGCCCTGTTTCATGAACCAGAGCGCAAAGTCTGTAACCGGGCCGCCTAGTTCGCGGCCGGAAATGTGACCGTTGGCAATGGCGATGATGGATTTATCGGGTACATCGAGATCATGGAGCACGATTTCGGTGTTAGGGCCCATGGCCTGACCGAGGAAATCGACGAGTGGTATGTACTGCTCGAGGAAGTTTTCTTCGGGGGCATGGCTGCTAGAAAGGTTCATTAGCTGAAGCATGTCCTTATAATTCCTGTCAGATTATTGATAAGGTACCACAAAGTAACGACAAAGGAGGCGAGTACCCGGCCGTGCCCAAGTACTCACCTCCTTATATGGCGCTCTTTCCGGAGCCTAGGTTGCCGGCATTAACCACATACCGGGATGGGCGGGTGGACGGCTAGGGCGAGGCCGCCTTGTGAGGTTTCCCTGTACTTGGCGTTAATGTCCTTGCCAGTGTTGTACATGGTCCAGATGACTTCATCGAGGCTGACGCATGGTTTGCTTTCGCGGTCTAGGGCCATGCGTGCGCTGGTAATGGCATCAACCGCAGCTACGGCGTTGCGCTCGATGCAGGGGACTTGCACCTGGCCGAGGACCGGGTCACAGGTCAGGCCCAATTTGTGTTCCATGCCGATTTCGGCCGCCACGCACACCTGTTCCGGCGTTGCCCCCATCAGTTGGGCCAACCCGGCCGCGGCCATGGAACAGGCGACGCCAATTTCTCCTTGGCAGCCAACTTCCGCACCGGAAATGGAGGCGTTCATCTTGTAGAGCGCGGCGATGTGGTTGCAGGCGAAGATATAGTCCGCGAACATGCTTGGGGTAACCGGCTCGACGAATTCATCGAAATAGGCCAGGACCGCAGGCACGACGCCGCATGCGCCGTTGGTAGGTGCGGTGACGACGCGGCCGCAGGCAGCATTTTCCTCCGAAATGGCCAGGGCAAACATATTCACCCAGCTCAAAATGTTGAGGCCATCGTGCGGATCGGATTCTTCCAGCCTGCGCTTCAGCGAGGCGGCGCGGCGCGGTACGAGTAGCGCACCGGGGAGTGGGCCATCGGTGGTGGAGCCGCGCTTAATGCCGGTGTACATGACATCGCGGACTTTGCGCAGGTGCTCGTCGATGTCCTCGTCGCTGTGCAGCGCCTTTTCATTGGCCCTGCCGAGCTCCGGGAGTGTCATATTATTGGTTTCGCACAGCGCCAGTAGTTCTTCCGCGCTGGCATAAGCGAATGGGACGTCCACGGTATCTTGTCCGCGCATGGCGAAGTCTTCTTGCTTGACGATGAACCCGCCGCCCACCGAGTAGTAGGTCTTGTGCAAGATGTCTTCCTCGCCGGCAAAGGCGATAAGGCACATGCCGTTTTCATGCATGGGGAGGTATTCATCGTGGAAGTAAAAGCCGCCGTCCTTGGGGAAGCTCACCGTGTGCGTGCCACCGAGCAGGAGCGTTTCGCTCTGGTTGACCTCTTTCATGAAGGCGGAGATGCCGTCGATATCGACGCTTTCTGGTTCTTCGCCGGCCAGGCCCAACAGGATGGCCTTATCGGTGGAGTGGCCCACACCAGTCAAGGACAGGGAGCCGTAGACGTTAGCCTGGACGCGGGTGACCTTATCCATGAGGCCTTTTTCTTTGAGCTCATCGACGAAGGCCTTGCCGGCTTTCATTGGCCCAAGCGTGTGTGAGCTTGAGGGGCCGATACCAATCTTGAACATATCGAAGATGCTGATGAACATGGTTTTCTCCTGGAAAATCCTGAGAAGCGGGTGCTGCTTAGAAAGCCTGCACGATGGAGTAGATGATGGTGGCGAGGGCAACGAGGCCCATGATGAAGACGAAGTAGTTGGAGGCCTTGCCCTTGAAGCGGGCGAGCGCTGGGACCTTGTGGATGGCGACCATCGGGATAAGGAACAGCATGATGGCGATGGTCGGGCCGCATAGGGTCTCAATCATGCCGAGGATGGAAGGATCCGCCCAGGCAACGAGCCATGCGGTAACCAGCATGAAGACGAGCGTGATGGTGTCGAGCTTGTGGCTGGATTCTGCATCATCTTTATTAGCATTCTTGCTGCCTTTGACAAGGAGGCCTTCGAAGCCTTCTGCAGCGCCCAAGTAGTGGCCCAAGAAGGACTTGGCTACGGCAATCATGGCGATGATGGGGGCAATCCACTGGATGACGGGGTTGTCAAAGTGGTTGGCCAGGTAAGACAAGATGGTGATGTTTTGTTCCTTGGCCTCGGCCATATCCGCAGGCGATAGGCTCAGCGCGCAGGAGAAGACGAAGAACATCACGACGACGACCATGAGGATTTCCGCGCGGAGCAAGATCTTGCGGGACTTGTATTCCGCGTACTTGCCGTAGGTCTGGCGGCGGTCGACGGCGAAGGAAGAAATCATGGGCGAGTGGTTGAAGGAAAAGACCATGACTGGGACCAAGAGCATCAAGGTAATGCCCATGCTGTGTCCAGAGGCTTCGCGTGCGACGCTGAGGTCGAAGCTGTCAAAGAGTGCGGTATTCCACTTGGGGATGAGGTACAGCGAGAGCAGCACCAAGATGCCGATGAACGGGTAGACCAAGTAGGACATGACGTGGACGACCACGTTTTTGCCCATGCGCACAACGAGGATGAGGCCGCCTACGAGGACAAGCGAGGTAAGCCAGCGATCTGGAGGGGTGATACCTAGCTGGTGTTCCAGGAAGGAGTTCACCGTGTTGGTGATGGTTACCGAGTACACCAACAGGATGGGGTAGACGGAGAGGAAGTAGAGGATATTCATCAACACGCCGGCTTTAACGCCGAAGTGTTCCTCCACGACGTCGGTGAGATCGCCGTCTGGCTTTGAGCTGGAGAGGACCAGGCGGGTCATGCCGCGGTGGGCCCAATAGGTCATCGGCAAGGCGACGACGGACATGATAAGAAGCGGGATGATGCCGCCGATGCCAGCGTTGATAGGCAGGAAGAGTACGCCGGCGCCAATGGCGGTGCCGAATAGCGAGAGCATCCATACGGTGTCTTCCTTGTTCCACGCTGGGGCGCCTTCTTGGCCCGCAAATGGGGTTTCTATGCCGTCAGCGGGTGGCTTTTCTTCTGCGGGTGGTTGTTCCGGAATATGCGCACTGTGTTCCGGGTGTTCGACTTGTCCGTGGCGCAAGAGCTTGTGGGACATCTTCTTTCCTCCTCTGCATGGGGTTGACCGAAGCTTGAGGGCTCCTGTCACCCTGGAGTGAGAAAATATTTTCTCTCACCAGCGTGCGCGGGCAAGGGTCTGAAATTAAACTTTCAGCTTGTATCCAGCCCATTCGCTTCGTTACGCGTTAAGTATAAGCCCGCAGTAATGCCACGTGATAATAATTTATTACATTTTGGGGTGGGTTAATTATCACTCTGAAAAAGCTTGCGCGGTGCCCAGCGATATGCATTATTGAACAATATCGGCCTCTTTGCGAGCTAGCTCATAGATAATCATGGGTGTGAGTGGGCGCTCGTGCAGGTAAACGCCGGATGAAGGGAAAATGCGTGAGAGGAAATTAGGTCTCTACCAAAACCGTAAACGGGCCTTCGTTGACGGACGATACGCGCATCATAGCCCCGAATTGGCCTGATTCGACCGCGATAGTGCGTTCGCGGAGGAGATCGATGATGTACTCGATGACCGGCTCGGCCTCTTCTCCTGGAGCCGCATCGGCCCACGACGGGCGCCGACCCTTGGCTGTGCGGCCATACAGCGTGAATTGGCTGACTACCAATACCGGCGCTCCGGCATCGGCGACCGATACTTCACCGTCTAGGATGCGCAGCTCCGCTATCTTGCGGGCCATCTTTTCTGCACGCGGTTTCCAATCGGCTAAATCCTCCCGGGAGACACCGACGAGGGCTAAAAGCCCGCCCGTTTCAGGGCAGTCGATGGCGCCGACGGTCTCGCCCGCGACGGTGACAGCTGCTTCGGATACGCGGGTTAGAACTGCGCGCATGCCTGTATCTTCCTTTCCTGACTATTCGGTGCTCTTCAGTGTTATTCAGTGTGGGCAGCCGGGGAAGCATCGTCCTCGAGCAGCAGATCGGCCGGGATGAGCAGGCCATGGCGAACCATATCGATAATGGCGGGAAGCGCGGCCGCGGTCAGTTCTGCCTCATCGAAGCCGTGCGCTACCGCATACAGGCCAACGGTCTCTCCAAGGTTAAGCCCGTGGGGAGATAGGCCAGCTACGATTGCTGCCAAGTGTTCATCGACTTCGTGGCTCCACCGGGGACCATCGGTACGGGTTAGGCGGATAACCGCCCGGTTAAAGCCTTGTTTATTATCGGTATCGGCCACGCTGACTTCTTCCTTGGCTACCTGAGGGCGCACCCGGAAGTGCTTTCCCTCCAGCTCACCAGGAACCAAGTCGCGCAGCCATGCCACGCGAGCGAAGTATTCTTCCACCTCGGGTCCCAATGGGTCACTAAAGTGCTGCGGCATTTCCTCGGCCAAGATATCGGAGGGCGCGTCTTCGGCAATTTTTTGAATGGCGACGAACCCAAACCCGATACCCGTGACATCGTGGTGGTGGAAATGATCCAGCCAGGCCTTAGAACGCGCCTTGCCCTCGTCGCTGCGCACATCCAACGATTCATCCTTCAGCCAGGTGGATACGTAGAGGGAAGGATCGGCGACATCCCGCTGAATGATCCAGGCAGCCACACCCTTATCCGGCAGCCACGAGGCCACGCGCTGTTGCCAGGTCTGCCCACCGGTATGCACCCAGGCGGCGAGCAAATGCCCGGTTCCGCCCGGGGCGAGGTGGTCAACGGCTTGAGAAACCACCAATTCGCTTGCCCCATCCAAGTTCAAGCCAGAATCGCGGTAGACATGGCCCACCTCGGGAAGCCCGACGACGAATGGTGGGTTGGCAACAATCCGGTCAAAGGTGCGCCCCGCAACGGGCTCGAACCACGAGCCCTCTACAAGCTCTACCTCTGTACTAGCCCCCGCGGCAGCGACGGTGGCGCCGGCCAAATCAAGCGCGCGCCGGTGGACATCTGTCGCGGTAATGCTGCGCGCGCACTCGAGCTGACCCAACAATTGCACTCCCGAACCGGTGCCCAGATCGAGCACCGTTGATACCGGGCTTACCGGCGTCGATTGCAAGAGTGAGAGGCTTGCCGCCCCGACACCCAAGACGTGATCCGCGCCGGGGACGTGGCTCACCAGCGAGGCATCGACATCGGAAAAGACGAGGCGGTTGGAGCCGACGATGATATGGGGCCGGATATCGAGGGCAATGTAGATGCTGCCGCAATCATCGGAAAGCGCCACGCCGGCATCTAGGAGCTTGGCGGCAAGGCGGGCCCCGAGGGCATCGGCAAGCAGCGTGGCAGGCAGATGCTCATGCAGCAGGAAGAAGCGGATGAGCGTATCCAGCTTGGTATTGCCGGCGGTGCCGCGCGCCACCGCGGCAGGCTCACCGCGGTAGAGGGCCTCCGTAAGCTCCGGGCCCAAATGCCCCGCTAAACCATCGGTAGTAAAACCGGCCTGCGAAAAAGCCTCCGCTAGCTCTGGGGCAAGATCGCGCACCGCGGCGGCATCGAAATGAGGGCCAAAGGACGTCATGCTGGGAGAAGATCCTTTCCAGTCGTGCTATTCATGCGGGTTATGCGCCTAATCGGAGGCAGTATCGTCATGGTCAATAACGGAATGCTGAGATTCGATTGCCTTGGAGCCGCCGCGGGAAATCTGTTGGTTCTGATACTGCGAATATAGCTGACGATTCATCGCGGGTTTATAGACATTTTTATCGCGCTTGTCCTTCTTCTCCCCGCGGCTATTGCCAATGACCACGGCAATCCACGGCAAAGGAAAGGTCACGCCCACGATAATCGCCGCGAGCAGCCACCAATGCAGGTATAAAAAGACCCCGGCAATGAGCAGGGACGGCACGCGCAGGAATTGGAAAAATCCGTACCACAGCTCCCGGCGCCTGCGATCTTGTGCGGGCGAGAGCTTGGCATCCGTGATGAGAAAACGTTCCTTTTTGCCAAACACTTAAATTACGCACCTCCCTGGAGCGCGGCGCGTAACCCTACAAGAGGGGAGAGGAGAGCCGGCAATGGAGTGCGTAGAGTGTGCATATTCTCCAAGAGTAGACGCATGACTCGCAAAGTTCGATGCAGATGCGGCAAAATGGGGTGCGTGACTACGACTACGAAGACAATTGAACGGCCAGATATTCGTGAAGACACTTCGACGACGGATAATGACACGCCGAAGTTCTTCCACTACGTCAAAAAGGATCAGATACTCGATTCCGCGGTCAACGGCAAGTACGTCGTTGCCCTGTGCGGTGAGACCTTCCCGGTAACCAAACAAGCAAAGCCGGGCTCGCCGGTATGCCCCGATTGCGAACGCGTTTTTAAGGGTCTCCGCCGCAAGTGAGGACGTTTAAGAAGACGAACCTCCGCGCGTGGCAGCAATCAGCCCTCGATAAATTCCTCGCCACCAAGCCACAAGACTTTATGGCCGTGGCGACCCCAGGTGCGGGTAAGACCACCTTTGCTCTGCGCATCGCGACGGAACTCATGGAAGATCGCACGGTAGAGCGCGTCATCGTTGTGGTGCCGACCGAGCACCTGAAGACGCAGTGGTCTGCCGCCGCCGCGCGGGTGGGCTTGGCCTTGGATCCTGCCTTCACGAATTCCTCTGCGGTCAACCCCAGCATGGATGGCATCGTGGTGACCTATGCCCAAGTGGGCATGCACCCATTCAAGCACCGCGCCGTTGCCTCCGCGCGGCGCACCTTGGTGATCTTGGACGAGATCCACCACGCCGGTGATGCCAAAAGCTGGGGCGATGGCGTCAAGGAGGCCTACGACGACGTCAACCACCGCCTCGCGCTGACCGGTACGCCGTTTCGCTCCGATGAATCACCCATCCCCTTTGTGCGCTATGAGGACGATGGGGAAGGCCACAAGGTCTCGCGCGCCGACCACACTTACGATTACGGCGATGCGCTTGCCGATGGCGTCGTGCGCCCCGTCGTCTTCTTGTCCTACTCCGGCGAGGCGCGCTGGCGGGACTCCGCCGGGGAGGAGCACTCCGCGCGCCTGGGTGACATCATGAACGTGGAACAAACCGCGCGCGCCTGGCGCACCGCGCTCGATCCCAAGGGCGAATGGATCCCCGCCGTGCTGCAGGCGGCGCACACCCGCCTCATGCAGATGCGGCGCAATATGCCGGATGCCGGCGGGCTCGTGCTCGCTTCCGATACCACCACCGCCCGCGCCTACGCGAAAATCCTCAAGCAACTCTCCAATACCCCAGTCTCGGTCATTTTGTCCGATGACCCAGGCTCCTCGGACCGCATTCAAGAATTTGCGGACTCCACCGATGAATGGATGGTTGCCGTACGCATGGTGTCCGAGGGCGTTGACGTGCCCCGCCTCGCGGTGGGCGTTTACGCCACCTCCGCGTCAACCCCCTTGTTCTTCGCCCAGGCAATCGGCCGCTTCGTGCGCTCCCGCATGCCGGGTGAAACCGCCTCGGTATTCCTGCCCTCCGTCCCCGTGCTGCTCGGCCTTGCAGAGCACATGGAAAAATCCCGCGACCACGTCCTGGGCAAAGAAAAGACCGAGAAAGAAGGCTGGGACGACGAGCTACTCGAGCAGGCAAACCAGAAAAAGACCGAACCGGACATGCTGGAAAAGTCCTACGAGTCCTTAGGCGCCGAAGCCGAATTCTCTGGCCTGCTCTATAACGGATCGCAGTTTAATACCGGCGATATGACCTCTGATGAAGAAGCCGATTTCCTTGGCATCCCCGGGCTCCTCGATGCCGACCAGGTCAAAGACCTACTGCGCAAGAAGCAATCCGAGGAAATGGACCGTCGCGAGGCTGAGGAAAAAGCGCGCCGGGCAGCCGAGGCAGAAGAGGCCCACCGCCGCAAGATTTACGGCATGGGTCATGCGCCCGCCGCGAAGCAGCAAGAGTCCGATTCCGCAGAGGAAACCGGTGTGGTGGATGAGCTCGGCGCGCTGCGCAAGGAGCTCAACACGGTGGTCTCCATCGCTGCGCAAAGCTCTGGCCGGCCGCACGGTGCCATCCATACCGAGGTCCGCAAGGCCTGCGGTGGGCCGCCCACCGCGTTATGCAGCGCGGACCAACTGCGCGAGCGCATCAATTACTTGCGCAAGTGGTAGCGTGCCTCCTTGTGGCTGGTTGGCTGCTGGCCGGCTAGCTGGCGGCGCGCCGCTGTCGCCGCGCCAGCCCCGCAGGAGGGTAGTAGGCACATTAAAAGGCCGCACCACGGTGGTGCGGCCTTAATGCTGTGCGGGGCGGGCGATCTAGTTAGTCGAGATAATCGCGCAATACCTGCGAACGAGAGGGGTGGCGCAGCTTCGACATCGTCTTGGACTCGATCTGACGGATGCGCTCGCGGGTAACGCCGTAGACCTGGCCGATCTCGTCTAAAGTGCGCGGCATGCCATCGGTAAGCCCGAAGCGCAGGCGCACGACGCCAGCTTCGCGCTCAGACAACGTGGTCAGCACGTCCTGGAGCTGGTCCTGCAGCAACGTGAAGGACACGGCATCGACGGCGATGACGGCCTCAGAGTCCTCGATGAAGTCACCCAACTGAGAATCGCCCTCATCACCGATGGTCTGGTCCAGCGAGATGGGCTCACGCGCATACTGCTGAATTTCCATCACCTTTTCTTCGGTGATGTCCATTTCCTTTGCCAGCTCCTGCGGGGTGGGCTCGCGGCCCAAGTCCTGCAGCAGCTCGCGCTGGATGCGGCCCAGCTTGTTGATGACCTCCACCATGTGAACCGGGATGCGGATGGTGCGGGCCTGGTCAGCCATTGCGCGGGTAATGGCCTGGCGGATCCACCACGTGGCGTAGGTAGAGAACTTATAGCCCTTGGTGTAGTCGAACTTTTCCACCGCACGGATAAGGCCCAAGTTGCCTTCCTGGATAAGGTCCAAGAAAGCCATGCCGCGGCCGGTATAGCGCTTGGCTAAGGAGACCACAAGGCGAAGGTTGGCTTCCAACAGGTGGTTCTTAGCCTTGCGCCCGTCCCTTGCGATGCTGCGCAGGTCGCGCTTTTCCATGGGGGAGAGCTTGGCAGCCTTATCGCCCTCCGCGCGAGCCTTTTCCATCTCGTCCATGCGGTGCTGCGCGTACAGGCCAGCCTCGATGCGCTTTGCCAAAGAGACCTCCTGCTCAGCATTCAGCAGGGCAACCTTACCGATCTGCTTGAGGTACGCACGCACGGAGTCGGCGGAGGCGGTCAGCTGAGCATCCTTGCGTGCCTGGCGCAGGGCGACGGATTCTTCCTCATCCCAGACCGAGGATGTATCTTCTACTTCGTCCTCGTCTTCTTCTTCGCCCAACTCTTCCTGAATATCGTCTTCATCGAGGTCAGTGGGGGCATCGAATTCGTCCTCTTCGATGTCCTCATGGGTGGGGTCGAAGTCGACGTCTTCCGCAGGGGTGTCTTGCTCAACGGCGTCGAGCTGATCCTCTGCGTCCTCAGCTTCCGACGGTGCTTTCTCCGCGGAGTTTGCGGGGGAGTCTTGCGGTTCCGCCGCAGAGGCTCGCACGGTCTTTTTGACAGCTTTCTTGGCTGATTTCTTCGCTGACTTCTTGGCGGTCTTCTTAGCCGTTTTCTTGGCAGTCTTTTTCGCCGTCTTTTTAGCTGTCTTCTTGGCGGTTTTCTTCGCCGTTTTCTTTGCCGTCTTTTTGGCGGTCTTCTTTGCAGGAGTAGATGCCTCGACAGACTTATCGTCCTCGCCGAGTGCCTGGTCTGAAGAATCAGTGGCTGCCACGTACGCCCTTTCGACTTACTACTTGATGGGAATAGCTCACCGCACCCGCACAGGGTGGCAATAGCATTAAGAAATGCTAGCGGGTGTAGGCCTTATGCAGGTCAGACACGCCCGAGAGCCATGCAATTTTGGATCGACCGCCCAGTATAGGCGATTTTTGCACAATGCCGGTAGATAGGGTTACTGCAACGGCGATTTTATGGCTCTAGGCCTTCTAATACCGCCATCGCTGCACCTACAATACCCGCACGATTTTGCAACTGTGCAGGCATTACGGGGGTATCAATAGTTAAGTGGGGGCCCCATTTGTGGAATTTGCGAGATATGCCACCCCCGATGAGGAAAGCCTGGGGATTAAATAATTTCTCGTATTCCTGCAGCACACGATTGAGCCGAGGCGCCCACTCCTTGTACTTCAGTCCTTCGCGTTCCTTGGCGGCGGAGGACGCAATCGCCTCGGCCTCGTCAGTTCCCACCATGAGGTGGCCAAGCTCAGTATTGGGGAAGAGCTGACCGTTGAGGAAGAAGGCTGACCCGATGCCGGTTCCCAGCGTCAAAAAGATGACGGATCCGGTTTTGGCCAACTCGTTTCCATACGCGACTTCCGCAAGGCCTGCGGCATCGGCATCATTTAAGACCACAAAGTCAACGTCTAGATAACGCGAAAACAACTCGGTGGTATCCACGCCTATCCACTCAGGTGAGATATTGGCAGCGGAGTGCACCGTGTGGTTCGACACCACCGAGGGCAAGGTGATGCCGACGGGCTTGTCCCACTCTTTTTCGCGCACAATTTGGGCGACCACCGTGGCTACCTCATGTGGTGTGGATGGCTGTGGGGTAGGGATCTTCAGCCGCGGGCCCACGAATTCACCGTTTTTGAGGTCGACTTCTGCGCCCTTAATGCCTGAGCCGCCGATATCGATGCCAAATGAGTGGCCAGTATGAGTAGTCATGCTCGCAAGTGTAGAAGAAGGCACAATGGTTGGCATGGATCATGACATAGATTTTCTGCAGCTGCGAGATTTTGCGGAATCTACCGCCGTGCGCGCGGCCGCACTTATCCGCACGCACCGCGCCGACTTGGTTGCTGGAGACGGTATTGCGGCACATACCCAGACAAAATCGAGCGCCGTCGACCCGGTGACGGAGGTCGATACCGCCACCGAGGAGTTTATTACGCGCACGATTAAGGAAAGCCGCCCTGGCGATGGCCTATTAGGTGAGGAAGGCGCGAGCTTCGACGGGACGACCGGGGTCAGGTGGATTGTGGACCCCATCGACGGCACGGTCAATTTCCTTTACGGCATTCCGGACTACGCGGTCTCCATCGGCGCGGAATACGATGGCCGCCTGGTAGCAGGCGCTGTGGTCAATGTGGCGCGGGGGCAGGTGTATTCCGCAGCGGCCGGCGAAGGTGCCACGGTTGCCACTGCGGATGGCACGCGGTCTTCGCTACGGTGCGGTGAACAAGATGACCCCGCGCTTTCCTTGGTTGCGACGGGATTTGGCTATGGCGCACAGCGGCGCAAGCAACAGGCGGAGCTGCTGACCAAGTTGCTGCCGCAGGTCCGCGATATCCGCCGCATTGGAGCAGCCGCCCTCGATCTGTGCCGCGTGGCCGAGGGGAGCGTAGATGCCTATTTTGAGCACGGCATTAACGCTTGGGATTTTGCCGCCGGTGCTCTCATTGCCCGCGAGGCGGGTGCGAAGGTCCATCACCCAGGGCTGGACAAGGGGTCCGCTGATGGTGAATTAACCTGGGCCGCGGGGGTGAATTTGGCACCCGCATTTGAGGATCTTTTGGCAGGACATGGCGCTAAGGAAGCGATGCGGGGGTGAAGGATCTTAGAATTTCTTAGCAGCGGGATGACATATCGGTGTTTGTCCTTTACTATGCGCGATCGATAAACAACTATTCCTAAAGCAAATCGACTTATAGGGGCGTGCAGTATGGCCACCGATTATGACGCACCGCGCCGCGGTGCAGAAGACGAACTTGAAACTGACTCTTTAGAGGGACTGAAAGCAGCTGAACCCGAAAGCAACGGCATGGATGACGATGGCGAAATCGTCGAAGCATTCCAACCGCCATCAGTTGACCTCACCGGCGAAGAGCTCAACGTACAGGTCGTTCCCCGTCAAGAAGACGAATTTACCTGCGGCTCCTGCTTTTTGGTCCAGTCCAATAAGCGTTATTCGCACGAAGAAGATGGCATGCCCATCTGTAAGGATTGTGCCTAAGCAGCCAGTATTGGCCTAGCTAGCCGTTACTGCGCACAACCCAAATAAAGATTCACCCCCGCCGCAGTTTGCACAGGCAAACGCGGCGGGGGTGAAGTTTTCCTTTTTAGCAGACACCCAATGTGCGCGGGACCTAACTCCCTGGGACTTCTCTTTTCGGGGGCAGGCCCCCTCAGCTATCCTGTTCTATCTAAGGCTGCTCGTCATTGCTCTTCTTATCCGGTGTGCTCCCTTGCTTTCGTCGCTTCTCCCATAGATATCGACGAACCAAGAAGATGGGCAGCACTAGAACGAAGTAAAAAGCCATGTATCCCACTACATGAAGGACGATGCCGTCAGAGCTCACTTCGCTCCAAGAGACTCCTTCCACGTTGGAGGAGGACACTCCCCGCCAACCGGTTACTTGACTGACGTAGAATTCAGCGATGACCATGAGCGGCAGTATCACGAAGGAAAACCACCACGGAGGTATCCAGGGTTTCCCATCTTTCTGAGTTCTGCCTAAAGCTCCTCCGAAACCCATGAAGCTTAAGCGTGCTGCTCCGGTAGGAAGGCGCGGAGCAGTTGGTCTGGATCTTTCGAGGCAATGAGCCAATATGGGGTGTCATCCTCAGGATCATTGAGGACCATCATGGCGTGCTCGTCAATCCAGGCATGAGAGACCAAGAATGCGGCCGGATCGAATTGCGGGCCCAGTGCGTTATGGCGCGCAGACTTTGGAACGGTAATCGAACGAGAGACAACCTCATTGGGTAGCTGTGCGTCTTTGACGAGCAGCCACCGCGTGCCATCTTCATCTTGCTCTACTTGAACAACGGTCCCAGACCACGTGATGAGCACCCAGATAGCGATGGCTCCGAGCAGGACCGCGGGAATGATGGTCCACCACACAGAGCGGTTGAGTCCGGCCGTAGCTGAGGTTAAAGCCACAACGATTGCTGCAAAAATCCAGAAGTACCACGGCACCCATTGGCGTTCGCGATACAACACTTTCGGGTCAGCGGGTTGAGGAGCAGAAATATCAGACACGTCTAGGCAGTCTAGTCCACTCCAGGCGCAGAATGAACCGGCTGGGGCAGGTAGGATTGGCTAAGTGACTGATTCGAATTCGCTACCGCAGGAACTAACGCCAGTAGGAGACGTCAAAATTAAGCGCCTCGATAAAGGGC
This sequence comes from Corynebacterium sp. ACRPS, assembly GCF_022346005.1. Taxonomy (GTDB): domain Bacteria; phylum Actinomycetota; class Actinomycetes; order Mycobacteriales; family Mycobacteriaceae; genus Corynebacterium. The sequence goes on along the minus strand of NZ_JAKRMY010000015.1, from coordinate 12,112 downwards.
TGCCGATGCCATTTCGGGCCCATCGGGGTGACGCCGGCGCCGATCTTTATGCTGCCGAGGCGCTTACCCTCCAACCTGGCGAACGCGCCCTCGTTGGCACCGGTATAGCCATGGCCTTGCCGCTGGGCACCGTCGGCTTAATCCATCCGAGGTCTGGCCTAGCAGCTAAACACGGGCTGTCCATTGTCAATACGCCGGGTACCGTGGATGCTGACTACCGCGGGGAGATCAAGGTGTGCCTGATCAACCACGATTCCCACACCCCGATCGAGATCGAGCGCGGCATGCGCATCGCTCAACTCGTGGTACAGCGTGTAGAACTAATGGATTTTAGCGAAGTAGAAGACTTGGATGAGACCGACCGCGGTACCGGCGGCTACGGATCAACCGGGGTATAGAAAGGTTTAAACACATGGGTATTTGGCCATTTGGCAAAAAGAAAAACGATGACAACCGGAAGGAAGAGCCGGAGGCCTCACGGCAATCGCAGCCGCAAGAGCCTGCCGCTGATTCCGCAGGATCGGCTTCGGCTGAATCGAATTCCTTTGCATCCGTAAAAGATACGGCTGCCGATGCCGCCGCAGCTTCGGGACAGGTGCCAACGGAGTTTGCCCACGACGCCGTAAATGGCGAAACCGGCCCCTTCGATGGCGATTCCGTCAATATCGAAGACTTTGACTTTTCTGATTCTTCCATCGGCATCCTTGACCTTGGCTCGATGCGCATTCCGCTGCCCAAGGATTCCCAGGTCCAGGTAGAAATGGGCGAACAAGGCCCGAAGATGCTGCACATTGTCACCAAGGCGGGCCGTATTACTCCCGTTGCCTTCGCAGCTCCACGCAAGCCTGGCCAGTGGGCTGAATCCGTGGAAGAAATCAAGGAAGGCATGAGCCGCGATGGGCTATCCGTCACCACGGAGCAAGGCCCTTGGGGGCTGGAAATCGTTGGCAAAAATGACAACGGCCAACTGCGCGTCATTGGCGCCGAAGGCCCGCGGTGGATGCTGCGCTTAACTCTTGCAGCACCTACCGGCCTTGAAGAAGATTTAGCGCAGATCGCGCGCGACGTAGCATCGCGAACCTTTGTCTACCGCGGTGAAGATCCCATTTTGGCGGGCAATGCACTGCCGGTCATCATGCCCAAGCAGCTGGTGGAGCAGGTCAAACAAGCCATGGAAAAGCGTCAGCAGGACCAATCAGGCGCAAATTCCCAGGGGCAGGCGGCCCAAGGTCACCCAGAAAACGGGGTAGGCGGCCCCGATCCCGCAGCTGAGGCGGAAGCCGAACAGCAACTGCGCGATTTGGGCGCGCAGCCACCCAAGGGGGACAATGAATCTCCCGCACATGACAAAGACAAGGGGTCTAACCCCGATACCGATAAGTAAGTAAAGCAGAACGCTACGTGAGTAACTCTTTGCCGGAGCCGCAGGCTCCACAGCTAGGCGACGACCAGGACCGCGATACTGAGCCAACTCTGTTGGAACAAATGGGAGGCCTTCCCGGACTGGTTGCGGCCACCTTGCCCATCGTCGTCCTTATTCCAGTTAATAGCCTTTACGGCCTAACCCCGGCGCTCATCTCCGCGCTGGGTGTGGCGGTAGTGATCGCCATATGGCGCATCGTTCGCAAACAGACCATTCAGCCGGCCATCTCTGGCCTTATCGGGGTGGCCATTTGCGCCGCCATCGCCTGGTTTACCGGCGATGCCAAAGGCTACTTCCTATACGGCATTTGGATGTCACTGGCCCTGTTTATCGCCGCGTCGCTATCAATTCTCTTCCGGTGGCCGGCCGTTGGCGTTATCTGGAAGGGCTTGAACGGCGATGATATGGCCTGGCAGAAGGTAAAGCTTGCGCGCAGGGCCTATTCCATTGCCACCGCCGGGTGGGCCGTTATCTTCTTAGCGCGGTTTATCATCCAGCGGGCGATTTATGATGCCGGGGAGACGACCGCCTTGGGCATTACCAGGATCGTCATGGGTTGGCCCTTGACGCTATTGGTGACCGCATTGACCGTGTGGATGGTGCGCCGCGCGGATGCCGCGGTAGAAGCAGCAGAAAATGCCGGGCTTGCCACAAGTTCAGATCGCAGTACACAAGAGTTTGAGGCAGAAAATGAATGAGTCCGCTCTATCTCGCGGAGACACCATGGAAGTCACCATCGACCGCATGGCGCATGGTGGACTTGGCATAGGCCACGCTCCAGACGGGCGCGTCGTCTTTGTCCCTCGGGCTTTTCCGGGGGACACGGTTCGCGCAACCGCGGGTAAGGTGAAAAAGTCTTTTATCAAGGGCGAGCTCGACAGCATCGTGACTGCGGGTGAGCTGCGCGTACCCAGTAGCTGTCCCGCCGCAGAGCTAGGCGCCGGGTGCTGCGATTTTGCCGAGTTGGATCCCGCAGCGGAACCAGCCATCAAGATGGACGTTCTCCGCGAACAGCTGCGACGCAGCGGCATAGATGGGCTCGAGTCCCTCGCTATTGAACAACACGACTTGCCGCCGGTACGGGGCTGGCGGACGAGGGTCAGGTTGGGCGTCGACAAGCAAGGCCGCGCCGGATTGCGGAAGTACCGCTCGAATGAGCTGGTCACGTCCGTCGGGTGTACCCAATTGGTCGATGGCCTGACTGATGGTTTGGTAGGCGACGGCGCGCGGCGTTTTACCCCGGGGGCCGAAATCGTCGCGGTTCTCGATGGCGCGGGTAACCGGCATGTGGTGGAAACGCGCAAGGCACCGCGGGGCAGGCGCGTGGAGACCATTCGCGAGGTCATCGAGGGCTCTGGCACCGTGGTCGAATACGTCAATGGCCGCGAGTTTTCCTTCCCTGCTACGGCCTTTTGGCAAGCGCATGTTGCGGCGCCGGAGATTTATAGCGCTGTGGCGGGGCAGTGGCTGGCCGGCCGGAATTACCAGCAGAAGATTGCCTGGGATTTGTACGGCGGCGTCGGTTTATTCGCGCCCGCGCTATCAGAAGCCACCGGCGGAAAAGTCATTTCCGTGGACTATTCGCCCGCGGCAACGGCGACTACGCAGCCGGGGTTGCGTGATATCGATATTGCAGTCAAATCCGCGAAGGTAGAACAGGTTGCTGCGCAATTGCCCCAACCTGGTGCCGTGGTGCTCGATCCGCCGCGAACCGGGGCGGGCGAGCAGGTTATCCGCGCCGTGGCGGAGGCAAAGCCGCAGGCCGTGGTTCATGTGGGCTGCGATCCCGCAACCTTTGCCCGCGATCTATCCCTGTGGCACAGCGCTGGGTACAAGCCTGAGAAAATGGCGCTAATCAATGCCTTTCCTGGCACCCATCACTTTGAGGTTATCGCTCTTATTACCCCAGATAAGGAAGCAGATAAGCCGGCGCAGAGTTCCGTTTAACGCGAAAATACCTCGCCTGAAGTAATGAGCCGATATAAAAGAAAATACGGACCACGGGTACGGTGGATAGGAAGAATTAAGCACAGAAGGAGTTGAAGGCCGCTCCATGACTATCTTGGATACCATAAACTCGCCGCAAGACCTGAAGGCACTGCCTGCAGATAAGTTGGAGGAACTTGCGGCGGATATTCGCCAGCGCCTCATCGATAAGGTATCGGTGACTGGTGGGCACTTGGGGCCCAATTTGGGCGTGGTGGAATTGACCATTGCGCTGCACCGGGTCTTTGATTCCCCGCGCGAGCCCATCATCTTCGATACCTCCCACCAGTCTTATGTGCACAAAATGCTCACTGGCCGCACGGCCCAATTCGATACCCTGCGCCAAAAGGGTGGCCTGTCCGGTTATACGGACCGCGGTGAGTCCGAGCACGACTGGACGGAATCCTCGCATGCTTCCGCCTCGCTATCGACTGTGGATGGACTCTCTAAGGCCTTCAAGATTCGCGGGGAAGGCCACCGCAACGTCATCGGCATCGTCGGCGATGGCGCCTTGACCGGCGGCATGTGCTGGGAAGCGCTCAATAATATCTCTGAAGATAAAAAGCGCAATGCGGTCATCGTGGTCAATGACAACGGCCGCAGCTATTCGCCCACGATCGGCGGCATTTCTGAAAACCTGGGGCGCATTCGTTCCCAGCATGGCTACGACGAGCTCATGGAGCAGGGCAAGCGCCGCTTAAAATCCATGGGGTGGGTAGGCGAGCGCGCCTTTGATGCGCTCCATGCCATGAAAGAAGGCGTCAAGTCCACGGTCTTGCCCACGGAGATTTTCCCGGAGCTGGGCATTAAATATATTGGCCCCATCTACGGCCATGACATCGATGGTTTGGTGCATGCGCTTTCCTATGCCCGCGATTATGAGGGCCCCATTATCGTGCATGTGGTCACGGAAAAAGGCCACGGGTTTGCGCCTGCGGTCAATGAGCCGAAGGACCAGATGCACTCGACCGGTGCCATCGACCCAGTAACCGGCGTTGCCAAGGGCACCAAGCAGCCGGGGTGGACGGCCGCATTTTCTGAAGAATTGATCGCGGCGGCGGAAACGCGCGATGACATCGTTGCAATCACCGCAGCCATGGCGGGTCCTACGGGGTTGGCTCCCTTCCAGGAGCGTTTCCCAGAGCGGTTCTTTGACGTGGGCATCGCCGAGCAGCATGCGATGGCCTCTGCCTCTGGTTTGGCTTTGGGCGGCATGCACCCCGTGGTGGCTGTGTATTCCACGTTCCTGAATAGGGCTGTGGATCAGGTGATCATGGATATTGCCTTGCTCAAGCTGCCGGTGACCATCGTGCTGGACCGCGCGGGCGTGACGGGATCTGATGGCGCCTCCCACAACGGAATTTGGGATATGTCCTTAATGAGCATTGTCCCAGGTATGCACATCGCCGCCCCGCGCGATGGTGCGCGCCTGCGCGAGCTCTTTCACGAATCTCTGGACATTGATTCTGGGCCTTCAGTCGTCCGGTTCCCCAAGGGAAACTTGCTGCCCGATATGGAAGCCGTGGATACGCTTGCCGATGGCGTCGATATCCTCTACTACGGCGAGGCTGACGCCGGTGAGGATACCCCCGAGGTCCTCATCGTTTCTATCGGTGCGATGTCCGCACGGAGCATTAAGGCCGCGCAAGAGCTGGAGAAACAGGGGCTCAACGTCACGGTCATTGACCCGCGATGGGTCGCGCCAGTGGCAAGCTCCGTCATCGCTATGGCGGCAGATCACGATCTGGTGGTGACGGTAGAAGACGGCCTCATTCGCGGCGGCATCGGGTCCATGATTGCTGAGGCTCTCGGAGCCGCAGAGGTGGATACCCCGGTGCGGCGCCTTGGCGTTCCTGGCTACTTCCCCAAGCACGGTTCCCGCGGCGAGGTTTTGGAAGAGTTTGGCCTAAGCCCAGAGCTCATTGCTGCATCGATTACCGAGTGGGTAGACAACCTCACCGATTAGTGCGGCTGGGAAAATAGGCTCGCGATCAATGCTGGGGCAACGAGGTTGACCTGCCATGACCGCGCGCCTTCGCTTTCTAGGAAGGCGGGCACGTCTTCAGGCTGGCTGATGGTTCCGCTCCCACCAATCGCCGCCCACACGGCAGCGCGGAGGGTAGCGGGTCGCAGTAGCAGCTCCGATGGTAGCCCGAGCTCTTCGGCGATGTCCCCAACGGCGGTGCGGATTTGCTGATACCCCTCCCACAGTTCTGGATACTCCCTGGACCACACCGATTTGGAGGGAACGGTTCTTTCCTCACGGAGCGAACCCGGGCGCCCCCGCGGTGGAATTTTCTGGGACTGCTGCACCGCCCGCAACCAGCGCTGCGCGGCACCCTTGCGCCGCCGCGGAAACCCCTTGATGCGGGTGAGCTGCGGCTGCGTGCTGGGCAAAACCCGGGCTATCTCTACCAGCACCTTATTGGGCAGTACCCGCCCAGGCGCGGTATCGGTTCGCCGGCTAATATCATCGCGCAGGTTCCACAAAGACTGCGCCGCGGCGCGCTGTTTCCCATTCTTTAGGCTCGATACTCCCTTGATATCGCGCCAGGAGCCCGGCTGTGGGGAGGTGTCATGTGCATGCTTGGCGACGATTGCCGCGCACTCCTCCAGCATCCACTCCAGCTTTTCTTGTTCGGCCAAGATATCGCGCAGCGTCGTAGCTAGTTCCAGCAGGAGCTCGACATCGAGTGCGGCATAAGCGCGCATTTCTTCACTCAACTGCGGGATGGACCAGTCATCGTCGCCGTGGCCCTTTTCTAACTGGACATCGAAAAGCTCCGCGATAATGGCGCCCAAATTGGTGCGGTGAAAGCCAGCAAACCGGGCGGCCAATTCCGTATCGAAAAGGGCGCCGGGGAAAAGCCCGAGCCACCCAAGAGAGGGGAGATCCGAGGGGGCGGCGTGAATGATCCAGTGCTGACCATTGAGCACCGGGGCCAGCACCTGGGTTAACTCCGCGCGGTGGCCTTCTGGAGCAAAAAGCATCGTCCCGGCGCCGTTACGGCGAATCTGGATGAGAAAGGCGCGGTCATCGTACCGGTAACCTGAGGCGCGTTCGGTATCGATGGCAAAGGCCCCGGTGCCCGCCTGCAATCGCGCGGCCGCCTCGGCAAATTCCGCCGGGGTGGATAAGACCTTCGGAATACCCTCCTTCGGACGCTTCCGAAATTCCACCATCTTAGCGGCCGAGCTCAGTAACGCCTTCAGGCGGCAGGCCCGCGACGTTGGCTAAGACTTGTGCAAAGGCCTGCACGTGCGGTGCTAAATCTAGTCCCTCCGCGGTCCACGATGCGCGCATTTCAATCTGATAAGCGCGCGGGGGACCGCCGATCTCTCCGAAGCGGACCGAAGCGGTGGAGGTGACGGTGCCGCCGAGGTTGGTAAGCTCCGCGCCCTCTTTTTCTAAGCCTTCATTGAGCCATTGCCAGGCGACGTCCGGCAGCAGCGGATCTCCTGCCACCGAATCATCCATATCGGCCTGGATATACGCCACTAGGCGCATCGCGCCCTCCCAGGCCTCTTCCGCGCCCGGGTCATGCAGGAGGATGAGTCGCCCGAAGGCATCGCCATCTGAATCGGTGGCAATAATATCGGGCTCCTCTTCCGTGCCCACCTCGAGGCCAATGGCGTGGCTAAAGGGCGCTAATCGCTGCGGTGGGCGAATGGACCCGAGGTTAATCTCTGGGCGAAGAGTGGCCGCATGCATGGACTCTACCGCCTGAGTAAATGCCGGCGGCGTCGTTGGCTCCTGTGCCTCGTTGTTGCGGCGTAGGGGGGTAAAGGCTGCGCCGTCTCCGGAGTTGGCTCCGGCATTCTTACCGGCGCTGGGCGTGGTCGATTCGGAATTACTCACCTTGATAAAGCTATAGTTTCGCTACCTTGAGCTGGCGGAGGCGCGCCGATAGTGGGAGGCACACAGGGGAGAGGGATGACAATCGGTGTAAGTCCAACTTATGATGGATATGTCCGAATATTCGAATAAGCTTCTGCAAAGGAGAAGGCAATGGCGAAGCTCGATTTCAAGGAACTCAACGAGGTACAGCAATACTCCCAACACGCCGTTTTTAAGGTGATTCCAGGCGGTCTGGGTACCGAGCGCGAGGAGGTCATCTCCCAAGCCCAAGAATTCTTTGCGGAGCTAGAAAAGGACAATAAGGTCACGGTCCGTGGCGTCTACGATCTGACCGCGATGCGCGATTCTGCAGACTTCATGATCTGGTGGCACGCTGAGGAATTTTCCGATATCCAAAAAGCCTTCGGCGATTTCCGCCGGGAGACCACCTTGGGCCAGGTAAGCGAGGTGACCTGGATTGGAAACGCCTTGCACCGGCCGGCCGAGTTCAATAAATCCCACTTGCCTTCCTTCATCATGAGGGAAGAGCCCAAGGAGTGGATTGCCGTCTATCCATTTGTGCGTTCTTATGACTGGTACACGATGGACGAACAAAAGCGCCGCCGCATTTTGATGGAACACGGCATGCAGGCACGCGACTACCCCGACGTGCGCGCCAATACTGTGCCGGCATTCGCGCTTGGGGATTATGAGTGGGTGCTAGCCTTTGAGGCCGACGAGCTGCACCGCATCGTGGACCTGATGTATAAGATGCGCTATACCGAAGCCCGCCACCACGTCCGCGAGGAAATTCCTTTCCACACCGGACGCCGCGTAAAAGACATCGCAGAACTCATTAAGGTTCTGCCTTAAGATGTGAAACAAAAACAGCGCTGGGAGCACCCTTTACTGGAGCGAGCTCCCAGCGCTGTCATTTGATCTCACTGCGCGTGGTAGTGAAATCCTAGTTTTCCTCGATGGGCTTTTCTTCCAGGTTCAAGGAAATAGAGTTGATGCAGTAGCGCAGGTCAGTCGGGGTATCGTAGCCTTCGCCTTCAAAAACGTGGCCCAAGTGGGACTCGCAGTTGGCGCATAGTACCTCGATGCGGCGCATGCCCAAGGAGTTATCTTCCCGCTCGATGATCTTGTCACCGGCTAGCGGGGAGAAGAAGGAAGGCCAACCACAGTGGGAATCGAACTTCTCGGTGGAACGGAATAGCTCCTCGCCGCAGGCCTTGCAGGAGTAGACACCTTCTGTGGTGGTATCGGTGTATTTGCCCACGTGCGGAGGCTCCGTACCAGCTTCGCGCAATACGTAATATTCTTCGGGGCTAAGGCGCTTTTGCCAGTCGGCATCAGCAATGAGCTTAAAATCAGTCATGACTTTAAGTTTAATCCTTTATTTGCGTTGCACGCCACCATCCGGCAACGCAGGCGAAGATGATGACGATGAGCAGGCTCCATCCCACGGTGCCGGAGAAGAAGTTCATCCACCGCCCAGCGTCCGGGTGCGCGTGCAATGTCCACGACACAGGCGCCAAGAACAGGAACGCGGCCACCCATGCGCCCACTGAGTGAAAGACGGAGCGCGGCAGGACCACGGTGAATATCAGCGGGAATAGCCACATTGAATAATATTGCTGTCCTAGCGAGGACAAGAAGAAGATCCCCACCATAATCGCGCCACTCGTCGTCAGCGCCCAAAACACCGGTTCGGATTGTCGCCACCGCAATAGCCCAAGCACCGCGCAGCCGATCAAGGCAGCGAAGATTACCCACACCACCCAGTAGAGGACTGGTCCAAATTCCACATAGGCGCGTAATCCCGCCCAGGAGGAATTGGCATAATCGCGGGTCGTGGACAGATAGGGCACAAGCTTGTCCAGGTAACCGCTTGCACCGGGCACCAGGGGCCACGCGAGGAGGTTAAGCACCACTGGAATCCCCAGCCCCGCGAGGAGGTTGCGCCACTGCAGCTTGACTAGGGGCAAGAAGAGGAGGGGCGCGAATTGGGGCTTAATCAAAATGGCTAGCCCAATGGCTATGCCGGAAACCCGCGCGAGCTGCGGGGTGCGCTCAGCCTCTAAGAAAGCCCACAGGAAAAGCACCATGCAGAATAAGAGCACACCGTTGATATTGGTAAACGCCAAAGTATTGGTGACAGATTCGGTGGCGAAGGCTAAAGCGATAGAGACCGGAAACACCGGCGAGGTGAGCTTTCTTCCCACCACGTGGGTCAGCAGTGCTAATGCGACAATGATGGCAAGGGCATTGACCACGATGAAAAGCCCGCGCGCTGGGCCAAAATCGAGCCACGCTAAAGGCGATAGGAATAGCGTTGCACCCGGGGTGTAGAGATACAACGGATCCACATGGTTATAGGCCTGCTCATACACCGGAATACCGTCGACCATGCGCCTTAGCGCGCTATAGAGCGTGGTGAAATCATCAGTCAGCGTCCCATTGCGCGCGACGATGAAAACGCGCTGAATGACGAGGAGAACGGCAATAGGCCATGCGGCGGCGTTTATTCGAGCAGACACGACCTTTTAGTCTACGGGTTCAGACGCGCGCGAGTATCGCAGAAACACCGTGCTATCAGTATCTGCGGCAATATTTTCTAGGTGCATTCGGCGGTGGGAGTGCGTGCCATGAAAGGTAGCCACGGGCTTTTCCACGCCGGTGGACAGGTGGGGATCCAAGGTGAGATACATCTGGTCGATGGCATCGATATGCACCAGCTGGCCGAGCATTCCTGGCCCACCCTCGCAGAGGATGCGTTGAAATCCACGCTCCCGCAATACGCGGAGATAGTCCTGCATGGTGCCTTCACCTGCATCGATTACCTCTGCGCCTGCCGCCTCAAGGGGGCCTTGCCTTGTGGAGACCTCCGGGTTCTGCAGCGCCGCGTGGGGGACAAGGAAGATCGGGGCGGTGGTGAAGTAGGTTAAGAATTTCGAGTTCGGATCAAACTTCAAGCTTTGCGTGGGTACGGCAATGGGGGCGGGAGGCGAATCGGGAGAGTGTTGCTCTACTCCCGAATAATCTTCTGACCTGACCGTTTGCCCACCCACAAAAACAACGTCCGCCCAGCCACGCAGGGCCTGGAAAAGCTTTCCATCGGTGTCATTGCCCATGGCCTCAGAAAGGTCGTTGATGGTGGCAGACCCGGTGAGGGTAGAAACCATATTGGCCCGGAGGGCGGGTAGGTCAGTGGGCTCGGGCCCTAAAAGCGAAGCTATGTCCATGTCCTGCCAGTGTAATGGTTGTGCGAGCCTGAAGGGGCCCGTTAATTACACCAGCCGAATGAGTACAACACCGGTTAAGAGGAGGGCAATGCCAAGGACCTGGCGGGATTTAATGGGGGCGCCGCTTACGCGGTCAATGATGAGCGAGCCCAACATCGAGCCAAGCAGGCCGGCGACGACGGTGAGGCCAGTACCAATCTGCGGAACGAGGGCGGCGTTGCCGAAGATGAAAAGCGCGCCCAATACACCGCCTATCCACATCCACCACGGGTTGGGTTTTCCTTCTGGGCGCTCGATGCGGGGGCGCCAACGCAACACGATATTGACGATGACCAGGGCGGTAACGCCGACGGCGAAAGATACCAGCGCAGCGCTGACCGGAGAGCCCGTGACCTGGCCCAGATGTCCGTTGATAGCGGATTGGCTGGCGGTAAAACAGCCAAAGATAAACCCGGCAAGCCGCCAGAGCCACAGGGCGGTCGCGGAATCCTCACTACTTGTTGCCGCGCTCGGGGTAGCTACCACTGCAATCACGCCGACAAGCACGATAATGGCACCGATGGCGCGCACTGCCGTGAGGGAAGATTGAGGGGACTCGAAGAGTCCGAAGTGGTCAACTATAAGGCCCATGATGACTTGCCCAGCAATGGGTAAGACCACAGTCTGTACCGCGCCTAAGTGTGGAAAGAGAAGAATATTTCCGGTCAGAGCCACAACTCCCAGCAAACCGCCGAACCAAATCCAGAGTGGTTCATCAAAAGCCTGCGCAATGCCGTAATCCCCGCCGGTAATGGCCGTGGCCACGATAAGCAGGGTGACCGTTCCCACGGCGAAGGAAATCATCGAGGAGGAAAACGGGGTACCGGTGGAGGCGCGAAGGCGGGTATTGACCAGCGTTTGTATCGGTAAGACCAGACCAGCAAGAATTCCCAAAAGTATCCACAACACGAGTGGACACTTTACTCAGATAAGACAAAAAGCCCACTTGAATGGGAAAGCCCACCTAAGCGAAGAAAATTAAGCTTAAGTGGGCGGTGGTGGTCCTAACTGGGATTGAACCAGTGACCTTTCCGGTGTGAACGGAACGCTCTCCCACTGAGCTATAGGACCTTGCGGGGGATAAATTTACACCCGGTGCGTTCCATTTTCCTAATTGGCTGGATGGAGGGCGTGGAAGATGGGGGTTAAAGATGAAAGGCCTAGTAAGGCTGACGCGCGGGTTAAATGACACCTCTGCAATTCACAGCGCCGATAAGTGAGTGATTTACGCCGCGCAATAGGTGTGCTGGGCTGGGGATTTGGAAACTGGCAGGGAGCACGATAATGTTTGTTCACGCACCGCAAAGCATGAAGCACTGCGGCGCGATGCGGATGTAGCGCAGTTGGTAGCGCATCACCTTGCCAAGGTGAGGGTCGCGAGTTCGAGTCTCGTCATCCGCTCCACACTTTTCTAGAGGGTATTATGCCACCGAGGAAAGTGGAACTAAATGAATAGCGCGCGATTAGCTCAGTGGGAGAGCGCTTCCCTGACACGGAAGAGGTCACTGGTTCAATCCCAGTATCGCGCACAAGGACTTTGTCCTAGAAACCGGGCCTGGTTTCGCATGCGGATGTAGC
>NZ_JAKRMY010000014.1 GCF_022346005.1 Corynebacterium sp. ACRPS | reverse complement strand
GTTAAGGGGGTTCGGGGGAGAAGGGGAAACCAGACAGGCGCTGACGACGGCTCGGAATCGGGCGCATCGACCCCCACCCCTGAAAGTCTCGACGAGTTGGCGGCGGCTCACGCCGCACGGCCCCTCGCCGTAAACGGAGTCTGCCAAAAGCACCCAGACGGCAACCCCAGCCGAGAGGCGTGCTGGGGATGCGCCGAAGCCAAGAAGCAACGCGCCCAAGCCGAAGCCGAGGAGAAGAAGCAACGCCGCGCCGCCATCGACGCCTGCGACCTCTGCGACCACAACGGCATGCGATACAAGGACGGCGAAGCATGGCACTGCGACCACCAAGCCGAAACAGGCCCAAAAACCCGCCCAGCGGCCCCACAGGCGGACGAACAGGACACCCGTGGGCAATCAGTCCAAAACAACACCCAAACCCGCCAGAAACGAAAAGAGCCACCATTTTGAGCAGAACACGAAACACAGCCAAACAAGCAGGCGCACGATTCGAACGCCTCATAGCCGACCACCTTCGAGACAACCTCGACGACCGCATAGACCGCCGAGTCAAAACCGGGGCCAAGGACTGCGGCGACATCGCCAACGTCCGCGACTCACACAACCGCCAAATCGCCATCGAATGCAAGGACTACGGCGGCAAACTCAACCTCCCCCAATGGACCAAAGAAGCCCACCAAGAAGCCGACAACGACAACGCACACGTCGGCGTAGTCATCGCCAAGCGAAGAGGCACAACCAACCCCGGAAAACAATGGGCAATTATGGAAGTCGAAGACCTCATAAAACTACTTAAAAGCCCAGTTGATGTGCTATAATTGGAAGAATAAGAACGGCCCCTAGGGGCGCGCCAACGCTCACCAGAGGCCTAACCCAAACAACGCTAGTAAGGAGCGTGAGGGCTATGAATGAGCGTACCCTCTGCACGATTCAAGAATGCAACCGACAGGCCCGTTCAGCGTCAAGCAAATATTGCTCAATCCACTACAACCGCATCTATAAAACGGGAACCCCATACCGCCATTGCAAAAAATGCAAAACCAAACTCCCCGAAGACCACGGGAGAAAAGTTCTCTGCAACCAGTGCGCCAAACCCCAGCAATGTTCAATCAGAGGATGTAAAAAGCCCGCTAAAGGGCGAGGATGGTGCGACGCACACTGGTTGCGTTGGCGGAAGTACGGAGACCCGCTTGGAAAGAGTGACTACAAGCAAGTAAAACGCGACTGCGAAGTGGAAGGATGCGAACGGCCCTACCACGCAAACGGCTACTGCCACTACCACGGCTACCGGGCGAAAAAATACGGCAACCCACTAGCCCAAGGTCCTGGACGCGGAACAGGCCGCAAGCGTATGAAACTCCCTAGCTACGACGGAATGCACAAGCGCATTTTTTATGACCGGGGCAGGGCATCGCAGTACAAATGTGTCGACTGTGGGAATCAAGCTAACGAATGGTCGTACGACGGAGGTTGCCCAAATGAGCACTGGGACCTCGTTAAAAACACTTTTCTCATGGCATATTCCACCGACCAAGACAGGTACTCACCCCGCTGCACCTCGTGCCATCGAAAGCACGACATCAACTCGCATCACAAGGTGACGCCACCTGACCACATCATCGACGAGTTAATTGACCACCCAGAAATCATCTGGGAAGAAATCTAATCCCGCCGGCGCACACATCACCATCACCTGGAAGGACTAGCCCATGGCTCGACCGTTTCCGTTCGATGACACGAACGACCCAGACGAAGAAGAATTAGAAAACAATTTCGACAGCCAAGAACGCTGGTACGAACAACTACACGACCTACGAAAGGACGACCAACTATGGGACAACTAAACTTCACCCGCCAAGAAATCATCGAAGCTCACCAGGTGGTCAAAGACTACATTGAGCATGAACTCGATGTGGCGCACACCGAAGCAGACATAAAAGAAGCCCTCCGGCGTGATGAACTACTCCTCAAGTTCCTCCCACCGCTCCCACGCCCCACAATGGCCGAAATCGAATGGGACGACGATAAGCACTACCTCGCAGAAGCCGAGCATTGCAGCCTGGGCAAGGTGGTCATGTTGTCCAAAATCTGTGGGGGTGAAGAAATCTACTACATCCGACAGGGATTTAAGGGGGAATTACTGACCTTTGCCTCTCCCGACAAGCTCACCCCGACTGGCCGCCGCTACGTACTCCAGGAGGGAGAATAATGCCCGACCCCATGCTGCCACCGCATAACCAGCACATCATCATCAGCGCGATGCGATATTGCCGCGACAGGCAATCGTATTTCACCCGCGCCACAACCGCGTGGGTCAGGATCCACTGGACGATCCTCAGCAGGCGCACCCGAGCACAACTCATACAGGATGCGCGCCCCGACATCCACATCCGCGCCCAGCTCACGCCGGAGGAAAAAGAACAGCTCAACCAAGAGCAACCCGAATGGGAAAGCTACCTCGACTTCATCGAAGGGAAAATCAATGAGTGACCTCACCACCACCAACCTGAAACACCTACTCGACCAGGCCACACCCGGCCCGTGGAAAGTAGGGGACACCAATTATGACGTGATTACCTACCGAAACGGGGATGGAGTTCTTTGGAACGCAGACCAGGCCGTCGATTGGAGCCGCCGAGACGAAGATGTGTCTCTCGCCGCCCTCGCCCCGGAACTCGCACAAGAAGTAATCCGACTCCGCGCCCCCGACCTGCCCGAACCCACTTTTCCTTTCGATGACGGCACAAAAGGCTGGTTCGTCGAAGACGATGAAGTCCACGACATCGCCTCAATCTACATCTTCGACGGCGAAGTCCTGCTAAGTACCGCCGCAGGCAGAGTCAAAGGAGCACCCGCCAAAATGCGGAAAATAGGCCTCGCCCTACTCGCCGCCACCAACCACGCAGAGGAGAACCAATGACCCCGATGACGCCCGAGGAAGCGGAGTGCTGGCTCGGAGAAGACCGATACACAGGCCATGTGCCACAAGTCCACGTACGCCGCGCCCTACAAACCATCGCAGACATGGACACAGAAGAAATCACCGCCCAACCCCACCCACGCGGCAGCTGGAACGGCGATTTCGAAGACCCACACTATTTCGACGTAGCCCCCGGCACCCTGATGCGCCGCTACACCACAGAATGGAGCGAAGCATGAAAACCCTCGCAGACATGACACCGCAGGAAGTCTGGCTCACAGCAAAAACTTTCACCTACAAGTTAAGACAAAAGGGGTACGATGTCACCCCCGAACGCTTAAGAAAGTGGGCGGAGCGTAGAAAGATCCGAGCCCGCAAGCTGGATGGACGCAAAAACGTCTATGAAGTTTCCAACGTCCGAGAAGCAATTTGTAGGAATCCAGACTAAAATTTTAGTTACCGTAAACAGTTGATGGAAGGAGTGGTGATGTCGGATGACTCGGTCGAGTATGAAAACTCGCGGGAGAACTCGGAAACTCCTGGCGACAACGAGCACAGGGGAGAAAATATTCCGCGTGTCAATCGCCCGTCCGGAGACTCTGATGACAGAGAGCTGGAACGACACGGGTCGAGCGCTGAACGACGCGATGCAGAAAATCCCGATTCCGAGGTAAAAAATCAGCCAGACGGACCGCAGGTAGAGAGTGCCCAAGTTCAAGCGATGTTCGCAGCGCGTTCGGGTCCTTTGCCTGCGGTTCAAGACTTTTCAGGCTATGAATCTGTGTTGCCTGGCGCGGCCGATAGAATCATCAAGATGGCGGAGACTGCGCTAGATACACGCCATCAATCTGCAATGGCTGATGCTGAGGTTCAGAAAGCGGTCGCCCGTTCTATCGATAACCGCGGAATTTTGGAGCGTCGGCAACAATCTGTGTTTGCGCTAGTAACGCTCCTCGCATTGATGGGAACCTTTCTTCTTGCCTGGTATGGCAAGACTGTTCCGTCGATTCTTGCACTTATCGTCGCTGCTGCTGGTGGTGTCGTAACCTATAAAGTTAGCCAGGATGGCTTTAAGATTTATCCCACTACTGGACAAAGTGAAGAAAGCGAATAGTTTGTCACGCACTGTGCTATAACCGACCCGACGATAAAATATCCCCTCAACACTCGTTGAGGGGATTCGTCGTTTTAACAAGCCTTGTAACCGGCTCATGATTGGAACAAGGCTGTTTATTCACACACCCCACCGACCAGACCCGTACACACCCTAAACGCCTTGGTCGCCCGGGGGTTTCGGGTTGTGGGGGAGGGGATTACCCCCAGGTGAGGGTATGGGTAAACCCCCGAGGTGTGGTGGTCTCGGGGGTTGTTTTGGTTTGGTGTTTTAGAAGCCGAGGATGTTGCGGTTGAATTCGTTGACTGCGTCGGGGATGATGTATGGCAGTTTGCGGGTGAAGAGGCTTGCTTGTTCGAGGGCGTCCCAGCTGGTGGAGATGGCGTTGTGTGCTGCGTCGTGTGCGGTGGTTGCGATGTCTGCAATCATTGTTGTTTTTCCTTTCGTGTTTGGGTTTGTGTTTTGTTGTGTATGGTGTGCACTTTACGTGATGGGGTGTGGTGGTGTGCAACTTTTGGGGTGGGTTGTTGCAGTTTTGTTAGGTGGTTAGTGGTTTTGGAGTTCTCGGGTGATGATTTGGGTCATTCCGTCGTGTCCTACGTCGGACCTGACCCCTGTTCGGAGTACCTAGGCATGGTGGTAGATTACCTTTCTTCCCAACCCAACCGGGCTGGATATCAGGTGTCTACCAAACAGGGGTCAGGTCCGTGGTTATCT
Source organism: Corynebacterium sp. ACRPS (assembly GCF_022346005.1). Lineage (GTDB taxonomy): Bacteria > Actinomycetota > Actinomycetes > Mycobacteriales > Mycobacteriaceae > Corynebacterium. The sequence goes on along the minus strand of NZ_JAKRMY010000014.1, from coordinate 50,873 downwards.
TAGTGGTTTCTTGGTGAGAGTCCAGTCTGTGGGTTTGTTGGGGCGTGGGTTGTGGGGGTTTAGGTGAGTCCGGGGTGTGGTTGTTGTGGGAGGTGGAGGAGTTTTTTCTTTTTGGTTTTGCCGGTGCGGGTTTCTTGGGTGGTTTTGTTTCGGTGGCATTCGTGGCATAGGACGCGGAGGTTTTGTGGGTTGTGGGTGCCGCCTTGGCTTATTGGGGTGATGTGGTCTACTTCGTGGCCTGGTTTGCCGCATTGTTGGCAGGTGTGGTTGTCGCGGTTGCGGATTTGTTGGCGTAGGTGGTGTGGTGTTCCTGGGTGGTGTGGGTTTTTGTTGCTCATGGTGGTTTAGAGGTCGGGTTTGATTGCGGTGGGTGCTGGGTGTTGTGGGATGTCGTTGGGGTGTGCTTGGCGCCATTCGGTGATGTGGTTGATGGCGGTGTTGTATTTGTGGTTGAGGGTGTGGACTTGGTCGCGGAGGGTGTCGACTTGGTTTTGGAGGTTGTTGACTCGGTCGGTGAGTTGGTGGGTTTCTTGTTGGATGGTGTCGACGAATGCTTTCCATTCGGGGTAGCGGGTTTGTTCTCGGGTTCGTTTTTCTTTTGAGTGGGCGTTGATGGTGGCGGTTATCCAGGAGGCTATGCCGGTGATGGCGCTGGTGGTGCCTGTGGCGATGATGGTTGTTAGTGGTGTCATTGTGTGCCTCCTTTGGTGTGTTGTTGGGTTATTGGGGTGGTTGTTGTGGGTTGGGTGCGGGGTGTCCTGGTGTTGCTCCTTGTGGGTGGTTGGGTGTGGGGTGCTGTGGCGCTGGTGGAGTGTCCTGTGGGTTGTCTTGTGGTGGTTGGGTTGGGGCGGGGCGATAGTCGGAGTGTTCGCCGGTGGTGATGGCGGCCAGGGCGCTGGCGAGGGTGGCGGTGATGCTGCTGGTGTTTTGCAGCCAGGTATCGACTTGGCCGGGGCTGGCGATGCCGAATGCGGTGACGGTCAGGGCGATGAGGCCGGTGACGGTGTAGATGGTTTGGCGTAGGTACCAGGGGGAGTGTGTGATGCCGCGGTCGAGTTGGAATTGTTGTGGGTGGATGATGTTTTGTGCGTGCTTAGGCATGATTGATTCTCCTTTCTGGTGCGTGTGTGCCGGGGTTTAGTGGCCGAGTAGGCGTTTGAGGTCGTCGTGGGTGCCGCGGTAGGCGTTGATGTCTACGACGCCGGGGTAGGCGGCTGCGTGTCCGTTGGAGCCGTATTGGAGGATGTCGGGGGTGTGGTTGCCGAGTGGGTAGTTCCAGCGCGGGCTGTTGTCGCCTGGGTAGAGTTGTGCGGCGGTTCCGTGGTTGTTGGTGCCGTAGCTGGAGACCCAGAGGGCGCCGAGGCCGTCCATGGAGGGTTCGCCGCCTATCATTTTTTCCCAGTACCAGGCGCCGGAGTAGATGCCGGGGACGGTGTAGCCGCGGCATTCGAGTTCGTGTTTTGCTGCCCAGACGTCGTTTCCGGAAAGGAGAGGGTTGCGGTTGGCGTCGACTGATTCGACGTCTATCCAGATGGGGAGGTCTTTGCGGCCTTGTAGTTGTTGGTCGATGGTGTTGACTTGTTGGGCGATGGTGGTGCCTTCGGAGGGGGCGCGGAGGTACCAGTAGCCGCTGGTGATGAGTCCTGCGGTTTCTGCGTCTTTCAGGTGGGAGGAGAAGATGGGGTCTGTGTAGGTTCCGTCGCAGATGCGGATGATGGCGAAGTCGTAGCCTTCTTGTTGTGCGGTGTGTAGGTTGAGTCCGTTGTTGTGTTCGGATACATCGAGTCCGTAGAGTGGCATGATTATTTTTCCCCCTTATTTGTTGAGCCAGCTGTGTAGGGCTGGTGTGAGCGCTTCGATTGCGTTTCGGCCGGTGGTGTAGTCGTCTGGGCCGAAGAAGAGCGCGTGTAGTTGGTTGGTGGCGTTGAGTATGGGTTGGTTGACGACCCATGCGCCTGGTGGAGTGTCGCGGTTTAGGCATACTCCCATGTTTTTATCCCCCCGTTGTGTGTGGAACTGGTGTTCCTGTGTGGTGATTTTACCCTATGAGGGTTTTGAGTCTTTTCGTTGTGGCGGAGATGTGTTTTTGGTTTTCGTTGAGTTGTTGGAGGGCGGATTGGCGGGGTTGTGCTTCACCGACAGCGAGCTCAGTTTTGGGTGATGTTCCGGGGGTGTGGCTGATGGTGGCTTCATCAATCCAGGTGGAGAGGTTCATGTTTCGCCATTGGATGCCGATTTGGTCGCCGACGTTTATTTCGTAGCCGAGTTGGTAGGGGCAAGTGTCGGTGAGTTTGAATGAGGCTGAGAGGTTGCCTTTGCCTTTGGCGAGTGCTTCGTAGGCTTGTTGTTGGCCTTCGATGGTGAAGCCTTCTCCGGAGGCGACGAGTTCGCGGCGGCGGTAGGGGCCGAGGTGTCGTGCTCTGCGGGTGGCTTGGTGGTGGGTGAAGGCGAGTAGTTTGTCTTCGGTGAGTTTGCCGGTGGCTTTTTCGAGTTTGCTTTGTAGGTCGTCGAGTTGTTTGTCGTTTCCAGGCCAGGCGTTGGACCTGACCCCTGTTTGGTAGACACCTGATATCCAGCCCGGTTGGGTTGGGAAGAAAGGTAATCTACCACCATGCCTAGGTACTCCGAACAGTTCAAACGTGATGCTGTGGCCCTCTACGAAAACAATGAGGACCTCTCACTTCACGCGGCTTCAGCAGAGCTTGGAGTCAATCGTTCCTCACTTTATTCCTGGATCAAGCAGTACGGCACCGGCAAACGCGCCCGCACGAAGACCCTGCGTGACAAGGCCCAGGCGACGACTGATTCCGAACGGATCCGCCAGCTAGAAAAAGAAGTCTCTAAGCTGCGCGAAGAACGCGATATCCTGCGCAAGGCCGCGAAATATTTTGCCGAAGAGACACGCTGGTAATCCGCTTCCAGTTTGTCGATGACCACCGAACCGAGTACTCGGTTAAGCGGATGTGCCACGTGTTAAAGCTCAATCGCTCCTCGTTTTACAAATGGGTCAAAACCCGCGAAAAACGCAGGTTAAAGATGTATTCCGATGGTCTTATTGGTGCAAGAATCAAGACCATCTTTGATGATGAGCATGGTCTTTATGGGGCTAAACGCATCGCCGCAAGCCTTAAGGAAGACCCGGTGTATACCCCGGTCAATCACAAGAAAGTTGCACGCATCATGAAAGCCATGGGACTTCAAGGCTTTACTAAACGGCGTCGATGCATCACTACCAGGCGTAAGCCTGGTCACCGCGTCATGCCAGATTTAGTAGGCCGTAAATTCAGCGCTGACAGGCCGAACTACGTGTACGTAGGCGACATCACCTACCTGCCGTGTAAGGGCGGCAAGAATATGTACCTAGCTACGGTCATCGACGTCTACTCTCGCAAACTTGTCGGTCATGCACTCGCGGATCACATGCGGGTATCGCTGGTTATCGAAGCTTTGTCTCATGCCAGGAAAGTCCGCGGAAGCCTTAACGGGGCAATTTTCCATTCTGATCACGGCAGTGTGTATACCTCACAGGTATTTAGGGACCACTGCGCCCATCTTGGTGTGCGCCAGTCCATGGGAGCGGTAGGTACGAGTGCTGATAATGCCCTGGCAGAATCCTTTAATGCCGCCTTAAAGCGTGAAGTTTTGCGTGATCGGAAAGTCTTTGACAATCCCATTGTCTGCCGCCAAGAGATCTTCCGGTGGTGTATGCGCTACAACACGCGCAGACGGCACTCCTGGTGCAACCTTCTAGCCCCCGACGACTTCGAAGCACTCACATCGGCTACACTGACCCAAGCAGCATAGCTAACCCCCGACGTGTCTACTTTCCGGGGGTCAGGCCCGTTTTTGGCGCCGGCGATGGCGCCGCCGACGAAAGTGGCGGTTGCTCGTTTGAGTAGTTGGTTGATGGCGTTGGGGGATTTCCCTCCGACGGTGACGTCTGCGTATTTGGAGCGTGTGATGGTGACGTCGCTGGTGGCGTAGTCGATGTGGGTGGGTCGGAGCATAATCCAGGGTTTGTAGCCGTCTGGGTTGGTGCGGTCGCCAAGCCCGACGGTGGAGACGTTGTCCTCGGGGTCCCAGCGGCGGCTGATGTTTTTAACGCCTTCTCTGACGTGTCCGGCGATGGAGGAGTCATTGGTGAGGGGGACGATGTCGATGATGAAGGTCGGCTTCCACAGTCGGGTGTGGGTGGGGAATGGTTGCTTGTCCCAGGGCATCCAGAGTGTAATGGTCAGACGGAGTCCGGCGGCGTCGAGGGTTTCTTTGGTCAGGTCGGCAAGCGAGTCGAAGCGAGCGGCAAGTACAGTCCAGGGAGTCGTGGTGGATTTATGCAGTGGATTGACCATAATCGGCCAGTCTGCGTAATCACGCCAAGCAATGGGCGACCAGGGGTCAGCGTCGGGCAGTAAGTCGAATTGGTAGAGGCGGCGCAGGTTCATCAAGATGAAGGTTTTAATGACTCGCAGGGAGTCGCCAGCGCGTACGTCCATGTATTTGGGTTGGATGGCTTTGAGGGTGAGTGGGTTGGATTCCATGACGAGGTAGTTGGCCAGGTCGTGGATGGAGGTGCCGGTGATTTCGACGGTGGGGTCGTGTTGTTGTGCGTGGTCGATGATGGTGTCGACGAAGTAGGTGTAGCGGGTGTGGCCGTATTCGACGACGAGGAATTGTTGGATGTCGGTGAGTTTGCGCAGGGTGGAGTTGGGGTCGCCGTCGAAGGCTAGTGGTGGGATGAGGAGGTCGACGACGGGGTGGTTGGCGGGTACTTCGAGGGTGAAGGTGCCGGCGTCGTTGACTTTGTCGTTGGCTTTGAGGCTGGTGTAGCCGGTGATGATGGCTTGTGGGGTGAGGTATTTGTCAGTCAAATAGACGAACGGCGTGTGGTCGTCCTGATGCCGTTGCCCAAGTGCGGCCATTTGAATTGTTTGATGTTCCTGCATTGCTGATTATTCCTCCTGTTTGTGCCCATGGTTGTAGGTATTCGTTGCGCCAGTGGATGTGGCATTTGTGGCAGTCGATGGCGGTGGCGTCGCCGGGCATGATGGGGCGTGTCCAGGCGATGCCGCGGAGTGTGGCCCAGGCGTTGTGGTTGGGGTAGCCGTGTGTGTCGGTGACGAGTCCGCCGGTGTCGGGGTTGGTGTGGTAGATGAGGCCGGTGGCGCCGAGTGCTGGTGGGAGGATGATGGGGCCGTTTTTGTCTTCGGTGACGCGGGCGGTGAGTCCGTGCCAGTGGATGGTGGGCCAGAGGGGGAGTTGTCCGGTGTTTTCGATGGTGGTGATTCCGGTGGAGGTGTGTTCGGGCCCAAAGTAGCGGCCGTCTTGGGCGGTGAGGTGTATTTCGATGGTGGTGGTGTCTTTGGGGGCGGTTTCTTCGGGTAGGCCGATGGGTGTTTCGAGGTGGACGAAGAGTTGGAGTTCGGGTTGGCGGGGTTGGTGGAAGGTGAGGATGGCGGGTTTGTAGAAGTCGAGGCCGTCGAGGAAGCGGCGGATATTGGTTTCAGTGGTCAGGCTGGTGGTGTGGGTGATGCTGACGGTCAGAGTTGGGGTGATGGGCTCTGGGGTGGTGGTGTCGTAGGTGTGGGTGGGGAAGTGTTGGGTTGTGGGGATAGGGTGGTCGGATAGTTTCCCGTCGGTGCCGGAGATTTTGGTAAGGGTGGCGCCTTCGTCGCCTTCCTGGGCGCCGGCGAGGTGCCAGGTGTGGCCTTTGTAGTCGGTGAGTTGAATATCCATGGTGATGTCCTCCTGCTAGACGACCATTGGGGTGGTGAAGGTGTTGATTCTGACGCCTCGTTCGAGTGCTTCGATGCGGCGTTGATAGTCGTCGAGGGCTTGGTTGACGCCGCGGCGTACATCGTCGGAGGAGACTTCCATGTTGTCGCCGTTCATGTTGAGGTGAACTTCGACTGGTGGAAGGGCGGTTTTTCCGGGGTCGTCGGCGGTTCCTGCTTCTGCGACTTTGACGCGGCCTTGATTGTCGAGGATGTCTGGGGCGTTGGTGCCGTCGATTCCCCAAGGGGAGCCGATGTCGTCGGTGATGTCAGCGAGGACGTCTCCGAGGAATTGTGAGCCCCATTCGATGGGGGCGCCAACGCGTTCTTCTTGACCGTTAAGCCATGCTTCGACACCGTCCGAGAAGGCCTTGGCGGTGGAATCGAGGTGCTGGGCTGCATAGGTGATTCCCTCGGCAAAGTTGGTCATTTGCTGCGAGTTGAGAACCCATTCTGATTCGCCGGACGTGTTGACCGCGACGGAGTTGTTGGGCAGTACGCCGCCGGAGTCGCGGAGGAATGCGGGGAGTACGCCACCAGTGTGGTAGCCGCCAGCCTTGTCGTAAGCCGCGGAGAGGGAGCCGTAGCGGGACATGGCGTAGTTCATGGAGGAGCGGATGTTGGCTTCTGGGTCCCAGATGTCGTCGAAGCCGGGGTCTTTGTAGGCGTGGAATGTGGGGTCGATGGTTTGCATGAGGCCTTTGGATGGGGTGCCGGCGACGGCGTTGGAGTCCCAGTCGTTGATGGCGTGGGGGTTGCCGCCGGATTCTTGTTGCATGCGGCGTAGTACGGTGTCGGTAAGTGAGGTGGGTTGGCCTTTTTCTTTCAACAGGCGGGTGACGAGGCCGCGGTATTTGTTGACGTCGCCGCCGACGCTTAGGTGTTCTTTGACTTTTTTGGCGACGGCGGTGACTTTGTCTTTGAGCCAGTTCCAGGCGGTGGTGGCGCCTTTGGTGAGGTAGGCGGGGGCGACGGATTTGGCTAGGTCGGTGCCGCTGTTGATGCCGAGGTTTTCTTTGACGGCGTTGATTTTGTCGTCGAAGAGTTTCTTTGCTGCGTTGGCGAAGTCGCCGCCGAGTTCGATGGCTTTGTTGATGACGTCGTCGGTGACGTTCCAGGCTTTGCCTGCGGTGGATTTGATGGCGCCGAGGACGCCGCCGTCGGCGTAGGAGCCTGATAGTCCGGTGCCTTTGCCTGCTCGTGCTGTGGCGTTCATGCGTGCTACGGCGGCGGGTCCGCCGACTGCTCTGGTCCATTCGGGGCGCATGATGGCTTCTCCGCCGGAGAGGTTGAGGGTGCCGCCGGTGGGTGAGAAGAAGGTGTGTATGTCGCGGCCTGGGGTGTAGCCGGGCATGACACCGCCGGTAGCAAAGCTGACCTCGGGTAGTTCGTTAACGCCGGTCACCTTGGCTACACCGTTCCACGCGAGGCGGATGCCGTTGTTGTAAGCAATGTTGGTGATTTTCCCAGCGATATCCTTAATCGTCTCCCAGACACTATTCCACACAGACTTGATACCATCGGCGGCTTTCTCAAACCATTGTTTTACTTGGTCAACGCCTTCCTTCATGCGGTCGAAAGCAGGGCGAACGTGTGCATCGACAATGCCTTTAATGAAGTCTGACATGTGTTGCCAAGCGGGGAGGAGGACGTTGTCAATAATGGCCTTGATACCGTCGACAACCATGTTCCACACGGCTTTAATCCCGTTAAATACTGGCTGAATAGCGTTATTCCAGATAGCAGACAGGAATTGGCTCATCGCGTCCCACGCTGGGATAAGTACCGTATCGATGAGGGCCTTGATGCCGTTTACGACAGCTTCCCAGAGCTGCTTTATCAGGTTGAGGACTGGTTGGATAGCTGCTTCCCACAGGATGTGCACTGCTTGTGCGACAGCGTCCCATGCGGGTTTGAGTACGTTTTCCCACAGAGCTTGAATGCCGGTTACGAGTAGCTCCCAGCCTGCTTTGATGGCCTCAAATCCCAGCATCACGATTGACTTAACCAGCATGAATTGCATCATGATGGGAGTAAACAAGGCGGTAATAATGTACGGGGCTACCTGTTGAATTACGCCCCATGCTTTCGCAAACCACTCACCAATAGTAGAAAAGATAGGCTGAAGCCAATCCCAAAACGCGCGGAAAGCATCACCAATCTTCGACAAGATTTGATGCCCTGCCTCAGTCTTCGTCAAAAAGAGCGTAATACCTGCAACGACAGCAGCAATAGCCGTGACAATAAGACCGATTGGGTTCGCCTCAAAAATAGCCGCCAACAGTGCAGGCAAAGTACGCAACCCAGTAAAGATGATTCGCCCAACCTTCATGATTCCGCCCAAAGCCTTACGGAACCCCATAAAACCCTTAATCGCAGGGCCCAACTTCGGCCCAAACGACGCGATAATGTCACCGCCGGTCTTAAACGCCTTAAACCCGCGAGTAATCGGAGCAATAACCTTAGCCCACGTCATAAACCCACCAGCAGCCGCAGCAGCCAAACCCGGATGCTTCGCCATCTGGTCAGTAAGCATCTCAACAGCCGGGACAACGACAGTGGAAATCAGCGGGGCAAGAGCATTGAGAAGGTCGACAATGGCAGGCAAACTACCCACAGCGATAGACCCCATAGCTGTCACAATCGAAGGCAAAATAGGCGCAATAGCGCTAAGAAGCTGCCCCAGTGAGCTCCCAAGCTGCTCAACTGCAGGCCACGCTTGGACTGCTACATCCCCCATAGAGGAAAACGAATCCATCACCGAATCAAAATCAATGTTCGCAATAGCATCGAACATTTTCGGAATGACTTCATCGGCCAAATGGTCAAAAACCGGGGCAACCTTATCCGAGAGTTGCCCAGCAAAATCACCAATCTGAGGAGTGATTCTCTCGAACCCATCCGACAACGCATTGAACACGGGAATCATGCCATCGTAGAAGGGCTGGATGAATGCCGCAGTCACGTGCGACGCGAACGCCGCCATAGTATCGAAGGAACCTTTAAACGTTTCACGTTGCTTCTGGGCGGCGCCGTCGAACATGTCGTTCATGGCATTGGAAAAGTCCTCGAAAGAGACCTTGCCCGAGCTAATCATGTCGGTGACTTCTTCTTTAGTCACGCCCATCTGGTCGGCAAGCTTTTGTTGCAGACCAATTCCTCGGTCCATCAACTGAGCCATAACCTCACCATCAACGTGACCACGGGCAGCAACCTTCGACCAGATTGAGCCCATCTCGCCCATGGACACGCCCGAGTGGGCAGCAGAGTCGGCAACACGACTCAGCGTGTCCTGGAGGTCTTGGCCGGGTTTAATACCAGAGCTGAGCATGACGGAGGCGACCTGGGCAGTATCGCCCATAAGGAAGGACGTTCCCTCAATGGACTTGTTGACATTGCCCATAATTTGGTCGATGTCTTTGCCTTTATAGCCCAAGCCCTCGAGGGCCTTTTCAGCCTTATCAGTCGAAGCAAGACGGTTAAAACCATCGCTGAACGCCTTGCCTGCGCTCACACCAGCGGCAGCGGTAGTAGCGACAGCACCAGCCTTCATCGTCTTTTTCAGCCCGCCGGTGATTTTATTACCCAGCTTTTCACCCCACGAGCCAGAAGGGCTGACGACCGCCTTATCAATCTGCTTGCGTACCTGGGAGAAGTCCCCCATTTTCGGCACGATACTGACCCAGCCGGTACCAACATCGAAGTTTGCACCCATGAATTAACCCCCGTCAACGCCGGGCCAGTCATCGCCCAGCCATTTATCCATTTCTTCCTTCGTAAGTCCCTCTGCCTGAATACCAGCAGTCTCAGTGGTCGAATCGTCAACACCCGGGCGGGGAATCGGCTTAGGCTTTTGCCCCTTGCCTGACCAGGCACTCATCGCCTGCTGGTCAGCAATATGCGCCAGGAGTTGATTGGTGAGATTCCACTCCCAGTCTTTCCTTTGCGCATTGCGCACCAATGCTGAGTCTGGCCCGGCGGTGGCGATAAGGGCGATGGCATCATTCCACGAGGCGCGGTCTGTGCCGTCGTTTATCCACCGCCAGCGTATGCCTGCTTCGATGAGTTCCCTTTCGACTGCCATAGCGAATCGGGTGTCGGAGTCTACAGAGTCGATGAGGGAGACGATTTCACTGAGGCTAGCTTTTGTCGCCGCCTTCGCTCCAGTCCTGCATGAAGGTGTTGAATTCGTCCATGCGCATGCTGTCGATGGCGTCGAGGGTGCCGTCTTCGGATTTATCGGCGGCGCGTTCGAGAATCATCCAGGAGAAGTCTTCGTCGTCGAGTCCGTCTCGTTTGGCGCGGCGGCGGTCTCCTACGGTGATGATGGAGTCGATAGGTGGCAGGCTGATTTTGTCACCGTTGTTCGTGGTGTAGCTGAACCAGTTGTCTGCGTTTGTGGTGTTTTTCTTGGCGTTTTTCTTTGCAGCCATAAGAAACAATTCCCCCGAATCGAATACGTGTTTTACATGTGGGCTTTCGTAGCCTCCTACCTTGCTGGAAGGAGACTACTGCAAACCATGCACCCTATACCATACCAGCGCTAGCTAGGAACAAACCGATAGCTACTGTAACTGCGAAGTAAGCCAAAATGAGTACAACGACAATTGGAATAAACACGTACAGGTACAACAAAACGATCGCTGTTGCAATACCAGCCGAAGTGGCGAGCCCTGTCAGTGTTCCGGCAATATTGAGCACAATCACGAGCGCCACTAGCCCCAGAGATACGACTGCCAGCACCGCCAAATGGGCAATCACCCACAGTCGCAGCAGCCTACCCAATGGTGAGTGACGCGTTAAAAGGTTGAAAATATCCAAGGGGATACCCACAAGAGGAAATGCGATTGTGTTGACCACACGAAGGTAGATCGGCACCAGGCCCAACATGATAATCAGCCCAGCGACAGCAATAAACGCCACAGTCACAACACCAGCAACTACGACGCCCGTCACACGGTTGAACAACGTCAGCGCCAACGAGCCAATGACGACGGCTAGCGTTGCCACCACCGCGGCGAAAACCACAATGGAAGATATAAGGTCAACAGCTCGAACCGCATGCGAGACACTAGCAACCGCAACAATCAGCAAAGAAGCCGACAAAATCAACACAGCCCACAAAAGAATCGGCGCCGCAGCCACAACACCAGCCACACGAAGACGCCTAAACAGCCGCCTACCAGCACGCACCGGAGTACCAGCCGCAAGAAAGGCTAAAGCGCCAGCCAGAACAAGCCCCGTCACCACCGTGAGCAGTGCAGCTAATGGGGCCAAAAGTACTCGTGGGTGCGTGGCGACCATGCTCAGGAAAGCTGCCACCGACAAGAACAAAATAATGGCGCCGGCAACACCAGGCACAATCGTCAACGACGCCGCAGTAAACGTCACCGCAATCGTCAGCAGTGACACCTTGGCCAATATCCTCCACGGCTTAGCCAATTTCCGCGCCACAAGAAGCAATGGCACACCCACGAACACAGTAACTACAGCAGCAACCATCAACCCCAATGCGAGCTGCTCGAGCTTTTGAGCCTTCATCCACGGGAACGCGCCAGCAATAACACCAACATCCAACAGTAGGTGGCGCACACCGCGGGCGGTAGCAAGTGCGACCACGATGGCAGAAACGACGGTAGCAATGCTACTGAGGGCGAATTTCGGCCACCGTTTGATTCGCTGCCCAACCCACGTGAGAGTAACAAGCGCTGCGATAATGAACCGATGATTTACACCCAAGGCGATAGCTACTGGGGTCAGTAGGCGAGCCCCGAGGATGGGGACCTTCCAGCCCATCCAGCGTGCCGCGGCAATAACACTCGAGCCGAGGATACCCACCAGGAGGGGGAGGATTGGGCGTAATAGAATCCCGATGATGCCTCTGGTGCGCGCCACGATGTGGGCGAGCCCGATGCCGAGTGTGGTGACGGTATCCACGCCGAATGCGTCCAGGAACGTCCATGGTAAGGCAATCGGGGTGATAATCTGGCGCACCTTATCGACAGGATAGAGAGGTATGTAGATTAAGAGCATCAGTACGAAAAGCAGCCCGGCGAGAATCGATGCACCGCTTGTAGCCCACCAGAATGGTGCCGAAGCAGGGCTAGCAGGACCACCCGTTAACACCCACCCGACCCAAGCGACTGCAGCGACTAATAACAACGCAAGCAAGATAATCAGGTTGAATGCATACACACTGTGGAACAGGATGTTCCACTTCAAGATAAACCTAAAAATCGTCAGTGGGACAGCAACTCGATAAATAATGCCCCTAAACGGCAAAAACAGTACCGGTAGTGTCAGCAACGCTACTGGAAACGCCAAGCCGGTAACGAGACCAATAGCCGACGTGCCCACCCTACGAAGCGGATACAACAATCGTGTCGGAGCCGCAAACACTGGGATGAACCCAACCGAAGCCGCTGACCGTACAGCCTCCACACCACGCAGCACCAGGCGAACAACCCACGGGCCAATCCCCGCGAATATACCGGTGGTCATAAACACCATGCCGGCAAGCATGACCCCCGCAGTTATCGCACGAAGCAGCAACTGGCCGCCACCATGAAGCCCAGCAGCAACCAAAGCTACCTGGTGGCCCACAAAAAGTGCCGCAGTAACACCGACCGTGGCGAAAGCAGCAGCTACAGCAGCCGCCGCAGCAACCACCGGCGGCGCCAAAACAGGCAGAAGCAAAAGCGTAGCAACCGCCGTAGCCAAAAGCGACACAGCAACCACAGCCCCCAACGCCAGAATGACAGGAGCGACAGCTTTCTTCAGCAACGGAAACGCCGCTACATTCGACGCAACCCACGCCACAGAAGCCACATAAAAAATAATCGACGCCGGAATAGCAACAATCGCCGTAACAAACGCCGTCACCCCAGACCCGGCCACCGGCAACAAGGCCCTCACCGTAGTAAACATCAAAAACAATGCAGCCAGCACAAAACGCGCTAACGGTCGAATAACAACCACCGCCGCACGAAGCTGCTTACCCGCCAAACGAGCCGTCACCAAAGACCGAAAAACCAACACCTGAACAATCGGCAACGACACCGCAACCGCAGTCACCACCGGAGGAACCGTATCCAACCGGAACCGCAACAACCGCAGCAACGACACAACGATACTTACCCCAACAAACGGGACGAAAATACCGCCAATAATGACCGTGCGCACCAAATTCAACAACAATGACCGGCCAGAAAGAGTAGAGCTACGAATCATCAGAAAGATAATCAGCCCCACAACAGTCGAGGCAAACAACGCCACAATGACGAACGTAGTCACCGCAATAGCAACCGCAATAACAGCTTTTTCCAGCCCAGTCGTCCGCAACGGCTGAGTAATCCGCAACAACAGACGAATCTTTGTCACTACGAACAACACAACCGCGGCCAACACCGCAAGATGAGCAAGCACCCAACCAGCAGCCAAAAACAACACGACGGCCTTCAACGTCACCGGCAACGCGCCAGCAATAACCACGAGCGGGAAATCCAAAATGATGAACTTCGCACCATTGACCACAGACCAAAAAATAAACAACGCCGCCAACGGATGCCCAGTCAAAAGGGCAATCACAATCAAGTCCGCCGCCCACGGCAGCACCACGCCGCTGAGCCCAAAGCCGAAAAACTTCAAGGCCACAACCAGCATGCCCAACAACAGTCCCGCCGTCGCCAAAGCAACCGGAACTGCAAGCAATGGTTTGCCAAACACCAACAGCACCAACGTCAACGCCGCCCCGGCCGCCAAAGCCATCACCGGCAACGCCAACATCGCACCAACCAGAACCAAGTCCTGCGTCGACAACTCCGCAATGGCCTTATTCACGCCATCTAAAAACGCGTCCCACGCGCCAGTCAGTTGCGGAATCACCTGCCCCAGATTCAACGCATTCAACGCAGCAATCCAACCCTGACCAACATCGCTGGCTATCGCACTGGCCAACAGGCCAACATCGTTTGCCAACGCAGCAGGATTATTCCAGTCCGTCAAAAACCTGTTCGCAATATCGCCATACTGAGCCGGATCCAACGAACCCAAAAACGCATTCCACGCCTTCACAAGATTCGACGGGTTAAAAACACCCCAATTATCCCGCACAATATCAATAACCGAATCCCACAAACGCTGCGCCGCCCGATAAAGATTACTGCCCGCACGAGCAATATCAGACAAAATCTCACCAGAGGTCATCCGCTTAATGAAATCACCAGAAATATCATTCCACCGGCGCATCGCATCACGAATGAACTCATTAACGTCAGTAATATTCTGCCGGTTCAAAAAGCCACGCAGCGCATCACCAACCATCTTGCCCACATCACCAGACACCTGGCCCAGGCGCCCAGCCCACGCACGAATAGGACCAGACCACTGCGCGAAACCAGCAGAGGACACCATATTCGCCAAAGCATCACCCAAAGCCGGGAAATCCACCGACGCAATCGCATTATCAATCAGATGGTCAACATCCCCACGCATAATGGCATCAAGCCAATCCTGCCAATTCGCCCCCATCGTAGCGACAAAATCACCAATAGCCTTTTGCACATCACCATTGGACAAACCAGCAATCAGCCCACCAACACCAACGCTCGACCACAGTGTGGCAATCTTCTTTACCGCATGCGCAATAGACTTACTCCGCCTGCGAATCCACGACATCGCATGGTCAAACGCAGCTCGAAAATTATCCAGATTCGCGCCGCTAATAAGGTCACGCGGAGCCCAATCCGCAATAATGCGCAGCAACTCCGAATCAGTCATATCTGCAACCGTGTGCTCCACACGATTAATCAGCTGGTCCACCGCATCCAATAACGACCGCTCAGAAATACGAGAGATGATATCCAGAGCAGTAGACACATTCACCCGAATCGCACCGAGATTCGTCAACCGGCCATCGCCAGTAATATAGTCCACCCACTCGCGCACCTTGCCAGCAAACGCAAAATCCGGCCCCATATCCTCACGCGAAGAAGGCTCCTGCGGGGCCCTATCCACCAGGCGATACAAGCACACACCATTAGAATCCGGCGTGCACGACAGCGTCACCACACTGCCGGCCAACTCAGCCCGGTTAAACGCCTGCGAATCAATCGACGTGACCACCGCACGAGGAACGAACAACCGCACACGCTGCCCATCAGCCGCCAACAAATCAAAATTCAACGACCGATAAGGCAACTGCCCATCAAGACGCTCCTCAACCCTCACACGCGAAGAATCAAACAGCTCTTTCACGCCACCATCAGGATGAGTAAGCCGCATCACCGCCGAATTACCCAGCTCCATAAACGATACCGACAGGCTCACCCCATCTGGAGAGGAAACCGTACTCATCGACAGTCCAGACCACGACTTCGATTCCTCAGAATCTACCGACGTATCCACCGACACCCCATCAGCAGACACGTAACCAGCAGGAACCATACCCGCCCCCGGCAAACGACGCAGCGGCTCACTCGCCGACAATGGCACCGCAAAAGGACTCGACACCGCCTGCCCAATCCACGCACCACCACCAGCCGACACGTCCGGCACACCGTGAACAAGATTCCCCCGATTACGCATAAAACCCCCAAAATAGCGTCACAATACAACCCCAGTATAAAACACAGTATCGACCATCCCGAGCCCCGGCAGTCGACCAACGCACAAGAATAGGGGCCGAGGGAGTACACCCTCAGCCCCTACTCGACTGAATCTGATTAAACAGTCAACGCACCCACAACCAGATACGCGACCACAATCAATGCCACCGCATCACCGATAAGAACGCCCGGCTTCAGCGCAAGCGGAGCCAGTACAGTCTTCAGCACGCGCCAGTTAGCAAACAAGCCAGCGGCCAAAGTCTCCACGCCACGCAGACCCAAGCCACGAACCGGCAGATGACCCAGCTGAGGCACGCGAGACAGCAAGAACACATTGAATAGGATACGACCAATGTTCAGCCCATTGAGAATCTTCAACAGGTTATTGCCACGAACCACAACGCGAATCGGGGTAGACAGAACAAGGAAGTCCACCGCGGCACGAACAGCCTTCACCACAGCCTTGGTATTAAACGCCGTCAGCGAATTAATAAGCACCTCGTTAAAGACATGCAGCAGCGCCTGACGCACCTCATGATGATTAAACATCTGCAGCGCAACAACAATAAACGGAAGCTTCTTCGCCGCCTTAAACTGCGCGATAACCGGAGCAGCCAAAAGACCCTTACCCGCGGTAAACAAGCCCTTGACCACAGCAGCCTTTAAGGCCACGCCCAAATCAACAATGCCCTTGACCGCCTCAGCACCCTGGGCAACAACAGAGCCCGCAGCCAAAGCCACAGCCAGCAAAGGAGACAGCCCCTCAGCAGCCTTCACAGCCTTACGCACAGCCTCATCAGCACCCAAGGAAGCCAACTCGCCGATAAGCTTGCCGCCACGCTCAGTGACAGCGTCAAAGTGCTTCGCCAGCTCATCAAGCTCATCCTGTCGCAGCTCAGCCAAAGCCTCCAGAACATGGCCAGGCAGTGCACCACCAGGTAGCTTCTTGACCACCTGTGCAATCGGGGCAGAAGCGTTCAGCGTATCCAACGCCTCAGCAAAATCACGAACAGTAGAACGAATATCAGAAAGGTCAGAAACCTTCTCCAACCCCAGATCCTTCAGCTGACCCTCAAGCCCATCAACGAGCTCATCAGCCGCAGACTTAAAATCGGCAGCCTTCTTCAGCGGGTCCGGCTCATGAATAGCGGTATCAATATTCGCCTTGAGAGTATCCAGGACTTCCTGGCCGCTTTCAGCCTCACCCACCAGGGTAGAAACAGCCTTTTCAACCTCGCCGCGAGTATCGTCACCCAGGTTCAGCAGTGCGCTAGAAGCCTGGGAGAGTGCGTCTGCCATTTCGTGCGGGATAACCCCGGCAGACTCGAGACGGTCCACGAGGTGAGTGGGGTTGAATTCACCGAAGTTATCGCGGTCAGTGTACTTGTATTCCATTACTTTTCCTCCTTGTTGTCCTCGTTGAATGCGCGCAGAATGTCCACGAGGGCAGCACCGATTGGCTGGGCGGAGGAACCAATGCCGGTGACCAAGTCCGTGAGCTTCTTGCGGTCAGCCTCAGGGAGGGCATCAAACTTGCCGACCAGTTCCGGGAAGCCATCGCCCGGGGTGATGCCGTCGAAGAGCTTCTTTGCGTAGGAAGAACCAACGAACTCGTCCACAGCGGAGCCGACCGTGCCGGCGTGGTCTGCGAGTTCCTTTACACGCTCTGCGGCCTTGTCTGGGAGAGCTTCAGCATCGCCGAACTGCTCAGCCACGAGGTCATGCAGGCGAGTCTTGGCGTCTTCGATGCCCTTAATGGCAGAGGGGACGCCGGTGCCTGGGAATACCAGTGGGCCGCCGAGAATCTGCTTGAGGTCATCGGCGAGGGTCTTGGCGTCCTTGACGGTGCGGCCCAGCATGGAGACCTGCTGTGGGATGGACTCGGAAATCTTGTCGATGATGCCGTTGAAGTTGGAGAACATTCCGGTGAGAGAATCAGCGGTGTCCTTTTCCACGCCGCCCTGCTGCTGCAGGTCGCGGATGGAGTTAGTGATTTGAGAAAGCAGGCTATCCTTATCAGCCATGAAATTTACCCCCAAAAATAGTGTTTACAATTCCCCGAAAATGTTTGGTGTTTAGATGATGCCGCCGGTCAGGTCATCAATCGTTTGCCGCCCACCAGCACCGGTGAGCAGGTCAACAACCGCCTGAGCCCAACGATTATGACGATTCAGCGGAGTAAACGGCAATGCCTCCACGTCCTTAATCAACGTGGCCGCATCCTTACCCTCCACCAGGTCAGACAACAGCTGCAGCAAATCGTCGACACCGTTAAGCGGAGCAAGGTGCTTCGCGAGCTTGTCGATGAACTCAAGGTCCAACCCACCCTTGCCGTCAATGAGCGAGTAGAACAACCCCGCAACCAAGTCCGGCGAGATAGGCAGATTATTCAGAGCATTGCGCACAATGTCTTCAATTTCTGCCAGGGATACAACCGGCAGCCCATCATCTGGGAAGCGGTCATCATCATCCTTCTTGACGTTGCGGCGGTCAATGTAGGTGTAGAGGTTGTTTCCCTTTTCATCCGGGAAGCATTCAATCGTGGCGTCGAAGCCTACGACCTCGCCTCGCGAGAACACCTGGTCGTCGAGCTCGGTGACGCGACCATTCGGGATGAACAAGCGTCCCTTCAGGTCTTCGCCGCCGTGAATGTCGAAGATGAATGAGCGGTAGGGCGTTTCCGTCGCGTTGTCAATCATCTGGACTGCTCGTCCATCATGACGGGAACGGAAGTTTCCTTCGCCCATCACGGCGGTAGCCACGTGAGAATTGACAATCTCGTGGAACTTGCACTTGATTTGCACCGAGTGGTTGGACTGCAACACTGCCATGGTGTCACCATTCCAGTCCACAACCTTTTCGGTATCACGGTCGACAGTCTTTGTTAGTCCGTCCTCGCTGATGTAGCCAGCGGGGCTGAACTTGTTGACTGCCGGCAGTGAAGCCACCCTGATAGAGGCAGAGTGTGGCGTCTGCAGCGGGTTGATGCCCGCCATGCCAATCCATGCGGCGCCGCCGCTTTTGACCTCGGGCGCGCCGACAACAATATTTTGTCGCATACGTGACATGCGAATTCCCCCAAAAAAATTTACCCCGAGTAACCACCCCAAGCAGGGCAGTCACCACAAATTATACATGAAAAATACTTAACTTAACGCCGTCCACAAGGTGCCCGCGCCCTGCCAACGAATAGCAGAAGGCCTATCCGGGTCAGGGAAAATATACGGGTCGGTATCAGTATCCCAATCCAAAATATCCCCCTCAGCACGGTAGGAAACCTCCATGCCCTCCAGGCAGGCGGACAGAAGGTCCACGCAGTACTCATCATCGGTGCCGTAGGCCAAAAGTATGATGCGAGTACGGTCAGTCACCGGCGTTTCCCGGTCAGGGGCCGCCGCATCAACCTGAACCATGGGCCCGTCAAGCTCATCCGGGACCTTGGTCGCCACATACACCCCGTCGAACTCGGAACCTTTAAGCCACCGCTTCAGGCAAGAGACAACAATCGCAGAAGGATGCCGCATTAGCTATGCTCCCTTCTTCGGAGACTTCGACGCGACCGGGTAGGCGCCTACAGCCTTTTGCAACGCATTATGCTTCTTCTCATGCCCGTAGGCCTCCCAATCACCGGGCGTAGGCACAATCAACGCACGCCAGCGGCCACGGCCTTGCTCAGCAGGCTTCACGACATAATGGTCGCCAACCTTCGAACGGAACTCCTCGGCCTTGCCATCAACTAGATGCTTAGTCTCCGATGATTCCTTGAGCACACGATTAAAAAACTGGTGATTCATCTTGAACTTAAAGCTGTCAGCCACGCTCAACCCCCTCAAAAATACGCAGCTTATACTCCGCCAAATCCGGGTCCCACCACGGCCCATGCGTGAAATCATGGCCACCATCGGCAATCAAGAAATCAACACCACCGAGATGAACTAAATCACCAGCATGCACATCACCTGGAAGCGCAAACAACGAGCCAGCCCAATCCACACGCCGAACATCCTTATCATCCGGGCCAGTTTCCGGGGAATCGCTAATAGACCAACCAGCAACCCGCACAACCTGAGGACCACCCCATCTGGTTACCGGATTACCTAAAGAATCCTCCCCCGAATCCTCACGACGGCGAACCTGCACAAGGTAGGGGAGTGGGTACCCCGACTCAGTAGAGTGAGACCGTGAACGCGCCACGACGACCACCCCCAACCGAGCGCAACATCCGCTTATCCTCAGCCGTCAAGAACACACCGCCAGCATTCGAATTCGACCCAAAATTCTGACTCGTCGAAAACGGGCCAGCAGTAAACGACTGAGACTCAGCACCCACAGGAGCAGACGACAAGCCACGAGAGACAGCGCGGGCAGCCACACGGGCACACACCACACGAACCGCCGCCGGAACTGACTCATCAAAATGCTTACCCAAATAAGCATCAATAGCGACCGTCGCCTCATCAACCATTGCCACAATAAGGCTCTTATCGTCCTCATCCGGCTCAATAGTCAAACGGTCAGTAACGTCAAGAATCGTGCAATATGTGTCCACGTGAACCCCCAAACTGGACTACTTAGCGCTACGGCCAGCCTTCTTCGCAGGACCAGGCTTAACCACGTGAGCAACCATGGCCATATTCGGATTCGTCAGAATCGGCTGCACAGCACAGTTAGCACGAACCCAATACGCCATCGGGTCGTTCTCACGCCAAGCACCGACCGCAATCTGACCAGCGCCAGACAGGTTGTACTCCGGAGAATTCATCTCCACCGTCTGACCCCACACCGTATAGCCCAGCAGACCAGACTGAGTCTCCGGCGGCAGGAAGTACAACGTATTCTCATCCAGAATCCGGCGCGCAGCCTTACCATCACGCACGGAACGAGAATACGACGTAATCCCCGGAAGCCCCTGGTCCTGCAGTACAGCATTAATAGCGCCAGAGGAGACACGAGCCAACTCGCCGGTGGTATTCGCCGCATCGCGGAACTGCTTATTCGTCTGCAGCTTCTGGATGACCTTCGGCGAAGCAATAATCGTGCCCGGCTTGGTGCCGTTGGCGTCCTCATAAGCCATAGCCCACGAGATGATGTCTTCCAGGGCGCCGGAATCCTGGTCATCCCAGTGCTTCTTCGGGGTGACCTCGAATTCCTCATCGCGGCCAATGCCGGCGTCAACGATGGCGCCGTTTTCCGAATAGCGGACACGGCCGGTGGTGAGAACGTCACCGCGGGCTACCTCGACGCGGTTGGCGACTGCGCGGACGACCGTCTCGGTGGCCTTGGTCATGTCGTCTTCCTGGAAGCGGGAATCACCCTGGTGGAAGCTGCGCAGCTGGTCCATCTCGTTGATGCGGACCTTCTGACCAATCAGAGGCATCTGCATCATGGCCTTCTGGCCGCCGCCCATGGAGCCAATCGGCGTCTCAGCGTCTGCAGAGCGCACCTCAGCCAGGCGTCCGGTGTCTTGCTCGGTCATCCAGCTGAAGAACACGTCGTTAATTAGCTGGTCTGGGAAGTAAGCAGACAGGGAGCCACCGGCGGCCTGCAGGTCGTTTAGATAGTGGTTTGCGTAGATAGTCAGGTCCTCAGGTGAGAGGACCTCGTTCCAAATTTGCGTCGAACCCATGATTAATCCTCCCGTACGTCGCCGATGGCATCGAAGTTGGTGGAGCCATCCTCATTCCACAAAGAACCGTGCGGTTCGTGCACGAACGTGAATTCTGCGTGGTCGCATTCTGCGATGTTCACGCGATTGTTGGAATCCGGAAGGCGGTCAACGCGAACACGGCCGTGCCAGACAATCGGCACAACCTCGCCTGGGTTATTGTCCTGGTCCGTCAGCAGGAACCCGTCCACGGACTGAGTCTTGGACGTGACTGGCACCCAGTAGTCGCCTTCGCGGTGCAAGGCGGTGCCAGAGGGTAGGACGGACGTGCGAATATGGGTAGTCTTTTCGCCCAGCGTGCCGGTTTCGGCGTTGTCTACTGCGTGGCGAGAGCCCAGCCACGACAGGTCGCTGGGAGAGTAACGGTCAAATTCTGGCCGAAAGTGCATAATATCCCCCGATGATGTGATGAATGCGGACTACGCCCCCTGGCGCTTCTTACGCCTCTGCCACAGCTCCTCACCCCGAGAAATACCCTGATTCGGTGATTCCCAGGTAAGCCGCGACGATGCAGGGGCGGCGGGGGAGTGCTTGCCGATGAGGTCTTTAAGCGTGGATTCAAAATCGTCATCGTCAGCGTCGAGCTTATCAATGGCTGCGCAGAAGCTTTTCGAATCGAATAGTTGCTCTACGTCGCCGCCGAGCCCCGCGATGTGGATAATTAAATCCCGATTATGCTGAGCATCTTCAACCTGACTATGGGCCGTCGAAAGCTCAGCCTGAAGGTCTTTAATCGTGGATTCGAGTTTCTCTTTGTCCGCGGTAAGCTGCTCAACGTCTGCTAGCGATTTTTCTGCCCGGTTTTCCCACGTGCGAGAGTGGGCCCGCATGTCCTCGTACTTTTTACGGTAGTCAGTTGATGCGGTTTCGGTTTCCGCCTTTGCGGCGTTGGTTGCAGTATCCCCGCTGGTGGTTTCCTTTTCGGAATTGTCAGCGTTTGCGTCCTCGTGCGACACAGCGTCCCCCTAAATGTTCAGTTTGTGGACTACGGCCTCATTCATCCCTTCCGGATACAAACCGTAACCACCCCAAAGAATAGCACACCTGTTCATTTCCTAAGGTCACCCACCTGACGCATCGCCTGCAACAACACATCGGGGTCCGTGCTATCAACTTCTTCTTGAGCCTTCTTATAAATCTTTTGCGCTCTAATCGTCGATTCTGGAAGCTCAACATGGCCGCGCTTACGGCAAATCACAAGGCACCGGCAATGGTCATGAAAATGCGCCCCCGAATACCCACCACCAGCAGTCGACTGAGACGAATAATCAAACCCTCGAGACGCCAACAACGTACAAAACGCACACGCCCCAGGATGAGCAACACGAGCCCACGACCCACCGCCTTTCCACGCCGTATGCTCAGTGTTTTTACGCTGCCTGGAATACAACTCATCAGCGACGATGAACCCCATCGAATTCAACGTGCGATTATAACCTTGCTCTTCAAAGAATAACGGTGCGAAATCCTTCGCCATTCGAGCCTCAACCTGCTCGGAATCCACCCGGCGTGGCTTCCATTCCACCGGCCGCATCTCCATGTAGTCTTCTTGTTCTTCTAGCCACGCCATCGTGGCATCAGAAACGGCTGTGCCGTAGGAGTCGATGGCTTCGCGCACCATTTGCCGAAGAAGTTCTTTCTGGCGGTAGGGGTCGGCGGTGATGTCCGGGATGATGAGGGCGCGTGAATTGAGGTCCGTAACGGCTTGGCGAGCTATGGAATCAACGACGGGTGTGATTGAAGCCCAAGGGCGTTGTGGGTCTACCGCGTTCATCTAGCGTGCCTCCTTGGCGTCGTCGCTGGCGTTTTCACGCGGTGACGGTGCCACCCGGTCGGGGGTTTGGTGTGACGATTCGGTATTTTCTTGGTCTTGTGGTGTCGAAGCTTGGAGTACCTTTGCCAACTGGGAGAGGCGTTTACTGCGGTTTTCCTGCTCGATTTGGAGCCGGTCGGCGGCTGAAAAGTGCAGGTTTTTCAGTAGTACCTCGGAATCGGGGGCGAGCACACCGGAAGTAAGCAGCTTTAGCGCCCAGTCGGCGTCGGCGGCCTTGGACTCGGTGGCGGGGTCGCGCCAATCCACTTCGAGCCCGTCGACGAGGCTTTCAACATCGACGTCATTGTCGAAGTCGGAAAGCTGCACGAGTACGCGAGCCAGCTCCAACAGGTCTGGATTCATCAACTCCGTCTTAATCTCTGATGCGCGAATCAATTGCTCTTTCCACACGCGAATCGAGTCACCCGAGGGCGGATTTTCCGTCATGAAACCAAAATACTGGGCCGGAATCTTTGACTCAGAAGCAATCAACTGAGAGTAGGCGCGTACCTGCTCGATAAATGGGGTAGGAGGAGACGATGCGAATTGTCCGACGCTGGGCTGCTTGGGGTCGTCCTCATCGCCGTTGAGGACAAGCATCTTGCCGATAGAAGTCCGCCAGCCCATCTCTACGCGGTCGAACTCCGTCATGCCCTCTGGGTCGTAGCCGAAATCCTCAGGTGAGGCGCCGGTAGCCCATCGCTGTGGGGAGGCATAAAACTCAGAGTTATACTCCATGTTCTCTAACGTGCGGGCAGCTGCATCTGTCAGATACCGCACGGCCGGGGTGATTTCTGACTGACCCGACCAGTGCGATGTGCGCAGGCGATTGCGCAGCCGGAACATAGGGAATCCGCCGCCAGGAACGTCGAATCGCTCCACTGAGCGCACCGTACCCACGTCGGTTGAGTCTTTGGAAATGACAATGACCTCGCCCTGCAGGTAGAGCACCTCGCGGTACACGCCCTCCGAATTAACTCCCGAGCGGCGATACCCGGCCACTGGACCGTTGGTGGCGTCATCCCACAATAGTGAGCCAGACAAAGGCGATACTGACCGCAAGCGGAATACGCCGTGCGGGTCGGGCTCTACAGCTAATAGGCCCAGGCCGAAAATCAGCATGTCCAAAATGGCTTCAGACACTCGAAGCGGAACATTAAACCGACGCGTGACTAGCCGCATCTCCTCGCCATAGTCCGGTGATATGAACCCATCCATGCGTAGCAAATCACCGTAGGTATCTACCACAGTTGCCGGCCATCCGGAAACAACCCCAATATCCGACAATGAGTTCGGCACCGCAACGCCAATGCGCTGCACTCGATGCGTCCCGTCATAGTATGACGCCAGCTGCTTATTACCCTGCCGGTGTCCTGTGACCTCAGTTGTTAATACACTTAGAATATCTTCTTCATTTTGCGTTAGCCCCCGAATCATAAAATGAACGACCCCCTCTTTTTCTTCTTTTTCGTCACCCCGTGCGAGACAGCATCCAAGTAGCACTTATAGGCCATGACTGCGGCATACGCTGCGTCAATTTTATCAGCAGACTCTGGAGACGACTTATAAAGCAAATATCCAGTACGTGTCTCCCTGCGCTTCGCGTTCAAAAGATGTGCGCGCAGGTACGGTCCGCCGTCGTAAGTAATGTCGCGGTTGACTACTGCCTGCCTAAACTCGCTTAGCGATTGGTATACCGCGGCACTTTTGCCCCTCGGCCACGCCATCAACGGATGCGACGAGGTGGCCCGCACCTTAAGCTTCGGGGCGAATTCCGCTTCCCACGCGGAAACATGCTCCGTCCAGCCGGACGGGTCGCAGTACATGCCCACGACACGGTAACGAGAAAAGCAGTCACGCACGACGGCATCAACCTGGCGTGTGTCCGGTTCCCAGACCGGGTCGCGGGGCGTCTTCGACTGCCACACCGCAATCTCGAACAAATGCCCATCTGTCACACGCATGCCAATCAGCGCGGTCGCATCCGCGTTACCACGCACACGGCCTCTTGAGCCGTCAAAGCCCAATACAATCTTGTCGCCTGGCTGGATAGCCTTATCCCTGTCCTCAATGGCATCTACCTCGAGGTGGGAGAGGAAGGAATCGGACGAAGAGACAATCTGATTGAGGTAGAACTGTCGCGCATCAGAAGGGTCAGTCGACGGGTCCCAAATCTCGGTAATGATGCGCTCAATATCCACCCAGCCACCATTATCTCTAGCGGAATCGCCATAAGCATGAACCAGTCCGTGGTAAAGGGAATCATGGTCAGCTAAGTCCGTATCCTCTGGCGCTTCACGGTGGTCCACCAGAATCGTCTCTCGCTTAAGTCGCCCCTGCTTTTGCAGTTCGAGGGCCTTAAACGTTTCCTCAGCAACCGAACCACTGCCTGGTCTATAGGCGTTAGGAGTCTCGATAGAATGACCGCCTAGCTTGCCTGTGTTGCGACGTAGCACTGCAGCTAGCTTCACGCCACCGTTGCTCTGGGTCCACGCTTCGGTCTGGTCGGCAGAAAACCATACAGGCCTGCCGCCTTCTTTTGACAATGCTCCCGCGGTAATGAATTCGATGCGGCCTTTGGGGAGAGCGACAAACGTCTCCATTGGGTCAATGTCGTAGTTTCGCATAGCTGGGCCGTCTCGCAGCATCTCTAGCAGTGGTCCATAGGCATTCTTGGATTGGTCCTCGTTGACCGCGGCAAACTGTACTTTCGGTGTGGTGAATTCAGACCATGGAACCCCCACAGGCTGCCCTGATGCGTCCCACCCGCCGAAGCACACTGGTCCTAGTGCTTCTAGGGCGCCAATAGCTCCCATGATTGGTGACTTACCCCAGCCTTTGGGGCGGGAGAGAATGCCGCGTGTATAGACACGCTGCCCAGTCTCAGGGTCGAGTTTGTAGTAGCGAAGAATAAAGCGAGCTTGTTCAGGCGTGAGTACTAGAGGTTGGTATTCGGCGCAGTCTGGCTGGGCGAGGTTTTCTTCAATCCAGGCGAGGCATTCCCAGCCGAGTGAGGGGAATTCCCCGGGCTCTCGGGGTTTGAATGCCATCGGTTTAATCCACCGCCTTCAGGCTGCGGTAGCGGCCGCGTACGTCGGCTGCGGCACGAGAGGCGCGGCGCTTGTCCTCAGCTTCGTCTGCCGTCGCCATGGTGATGCGGTGGCGAGCAAGACTGTCAGGCGTGATGCCGTATTGGGCGAGCTGTAGGCGGCGTTCTGGTCCTAGTTTCGTGTCTCCGCGATTGTAGGCGTCGTCGAGAATCATGGTGCGTGCTAAATCGAGCCACTGGGTTTCTTGGAGGCCTTGGGTTTTCAGCGGCGGGAATTCTGCGAGGGTGTCCCAAAAACGTAGGGTCTGGTTGGTCCAGGCCTCGTCTGTGGCCGGGTTGGTGGGGCCGTAGATATCGGTGAGTTTGGGCTGCGGTACGAAAGTGACAACGATTTCGCGTTGCTCGATGTTTTGTTGGTTCCTTCTCGCACGTGATTTTGGATTCTTCGGTGCGGGACCGCGTCCTGCCATTGCTTCCCCCAGATTTTTCGTGTGCTGTTAGCTGTCCAGTTCTAGTATAGTGTGCTATGATGTTTGGTGGCAGCTGCCGTTCGGGGGAGATGGCTCCGGGTCGATGTTTCGTCGGCTCGGAGTCATTTTTATGTCCTGGGGCAGGTGCTGGTTTGGGTGGTTTTAGCAGCAGATTTTGGGGTGAAAACGTGACGACATTTTGACGACATTTTGACGACAAGAACCACTGGAAACGGCTGGAAACCACTGGAAACGACTGGAAACGAAAAACTAAGAAACCCCCTCCCACCAGCATTTTTACTGGTAAAAGGGGGTAGATACAATGCTCCTCCAACTGGGCTCGAACCAGTGACCCTTCGATTAACAGTCGAATGCTCTGCCAACTGAGCTATGGAGGAATATCCATGTTGTACTTCGAACGTGCCGTTCTCCGTGCAACGAGAATTAACTATATAGGCTAACGCCGTTTTCACACAAATCGCCTGGTTAGCCGGAAAAATTTAGGGGCGTAGGACGTAGGGTGAGACGGGAAGCATCGGAAAGCGTAGGGCCTGTGTATTCCTGTGTGGGAAGCGCCGCCTGGAGCCTGGTCGAGGCTGGCCAATTTTCTCTTTTCCTGAACACCGTTCAATACGTCCGGTACCCTCAGATTATGACTTATTTCTCAGTGCGAATGCGGTCTGATTCCGCAGGCCAGCACATTTCGGGAGCAGAGCGAATCGTCAGGGAACACGAGGTTCCGGCGGTCTGTGCGGCGCTATCCGAGCGTGCTTTGGCGCACCCGAAGGGAATGGCGGAAAATACCTTCATCACCGTGGAGGCTTTGGCCGAGTCCGATATTCTGCACGTCCCTTCCGTAGGAGTAAAAGAAGAAGCGGTGCAATCGCCCTCGCAGGCTAGGGACGTCATCGAGGAACTATTGCGCTCAATGACCGCTCATTCCCAAGTAGTCATTGAAGAGACGTTTACCGCTAGGAATATGCGCGGTGCGATGCTCATTGCGGCCGATACTGGCACGCGCTGCGAGCCAGACGCACAGCGCGGCGTCCGTGTGAGCCACATGGACGCGCACAACGCTCAAGACGCGGAATTCAAAGGCAAGGACGCGGCCCGTGAAGCCATTGTTCTGGCGAGCAAGGTCGCCGCGCATCCTGACGTTCTAGCAGAAGTCTGTGTGTCTGATGATCCGGCCTATACCACCGGTTACGTCTGCATAGATGGCACGTACCACCGTCTTCCACACATTAAAGAGCCTGGGTCGGATGAGGGGGCGCGGGCATTCATTATCAAACCAGGTGCCGATATCGAAGCGTTGATTGATTATTTGGAAAGCCGCGCCGTACTCGTGGATTTTGGGGCAGAAAAGTGAACGAGAGCCTAGAACAAGTCGCATCTGCGCGCCTGGATAAGTGGAGAGAAGACGGCCTATGGCGCAGCCCTTCGGTCTTTGGAAGTGGGCAAGTCCCGGAAAGCTCCTTGCGGACGGCCACCGGGAAGACGGCCAAAGACGCGGTGCTCTTTAGCTCGTCGAATTACCTGGGCCTGGCAGAGCATCCGGAGATTAAAAACGCCGTAAAGGACAGCGTTGATCACTACGGCGCAGGCTCAGGCGGCTCGCGTTTGACCACCGGCACGTCTGAATTACACGTTGCGGTAGAAGCCGCTGCGGCCCAGCTGACTGGGTATCCAGACTCGGTATTCTTTGCCACCGGGTACCAAGCCAATCTATCGACGTTGCAGGCGTTGGCCTCGCCCGAGCTCACCATTGTTTCCGATGCGCGCAACCACGCCAGTATCATCGATGGCTGCCGGCTCGCAAAGGCGAGTGGCGCCTCCCTCGTCGTTACGGCGCACCGCGATACCCGCGCTGTAGAAAACGCTTTGGTCACCAGGACCACCAAGTATGCCTTGGTTATTACCGATGGCCTCTTTTCCATGGACGGGGTGCTTGCACCCTTGCCTGAGCTATCGCGGCTGGCACGCGAACACGGCGCTTGGCTTATGGTCGATGATGCCCATTCGTTTGGCACCGTCGGCAACCGCGGCCTTGGCCTCCCAGAATATTTCGGCGTCCAGCCCGATATTCAGCTTATTACCGCTAGCAAGGCGCTTGGCGCCGAAGGCGGCCTCGTGGCAACGAGCAAGCCGGTTGCCCAGCTATTGCGGCAACAAGCCCGGTCCTTCGTATTTTCTACCTCTCCCACGCCAGCAACATCGGCCGCCGTGCTCGCGGCGTTAAAGCTCATTGAGTCTGATCCCAGTCTGGTTAGCCAACTGCAAGGCAATATTGCTTATTGGCACAGCACACGCGGGACTACGCCACAGCAAGGGCCGATTATCCCCGTGCACGTGGGCGATGAGGCCGCCGCAATGGACGCTAGCGCTGCACTGCTTGACCATGGATTTATCGTCCCGGCAATCCGGTGGCCCACTGTTGCACGTGGCGCTGCGATACTCCGCGTTACCCTCATGGCAACCCATACGCGCGCACAAATCGATGCCCTCTGCACAGAACTTGAACAGCTGGGTTTATAAGCAAAACGCTCGGTGAGTGCGTTCAGAGAGTAGGCTCTCGTCGCATACACTGGCAGGCATTATGAGCAGCTTTATCATTGACTATTCGTGGCTCCACGAGCTGGTGCTGTACGGGCGTGACGCCGAGCTGTCCGCTGCAATTACCGGCAACTGGGACATTATTGAAGCTATCTGGGACTTGGAGGAAAAGCACGCTATAGAAGAGGACTCCAGTTTCTTTGGCGGCGAAAATTGGACCGCGCGCTTTGTGTCCGGCCTCGATGATGGCGGCCCCTTGGACGTGGGGCTATTGGACGAAGAAGATACTTCAGTGATGCTCGAGCTCTCCGTTACCGGCGACGATGAAGAGACAATGGAGCACGCGCTTATCGATGCCACCGAGACCATCACCTGGCATTTCTCCGACTGGGGCTTCGAAGACATAGAGTGGACTGCGATGCCTTGATAGGTGAGGCGAGCATGGCGGATTAAGGCGTTGCGAGTAACGACCACTGCGCCAGATGATTTCTGCAGCGATTTTTGTGCCACCGGACCACGACTAGGGGAAATCCGACGAATGTTGCTGTTGAAATCTGTCAGCCTAAACGGTTAAACAAGTGGTACGACGAGCCGGTTACCGGAACGTTGTCGCCTGGAGCCGCGTAGGCTCCAGAGCTTTATTTAGGGATTCCACTTACGCTCATGAATTAGTGCTGGCCCCAACGCTTTGACTAGACGTTTAGTTGCTCGCTTCACAGACTTGCTGCTGTGGTTTTCTTCCCTGTTGCGGCGCAAAATTCATTGACTCGTTCTAAGAGATGTCGCAAGGTGATTTCGTGTGGGCTTTGTGGATAGCGATATCGCGAGTGCAGACGCCTTATATCCACGCCCTCCAGAAATACCAGGGCACCGGAATTTTGGACCGAGTGCATTACCGATTGATATATGGAGATACAGGCACCAAAGCGCTCGCGCAGGTCAACCCAGTCTTCAAAGGCCGTTCATTAGCGCATGCCCATGAAATTCTGGCGAGTACTTCCAATGATTTCGCATTTGAGCTTGGTATGCCAGATAGTCCAAGCGGTCGGTTAAAACCCTCTCTTGACGTTCGTTTACTAATACTCCGGCAACGTAATAATGATCGCGCCGGTAGGACTCGTCGATGAAAAGTTTAAACAACTCTATTCCTTTTGAAGGAGACTATTCCGTTGAATGTAGCGGTTATGGGAAGGACGGAACTAGACTGCACTACTAAACCTTATGACCTCCGAATATAAATTGAATCGCGTCAGTGGCATGCGCGAACGGAATCCGTTCCTGTTCGATGCGTAGCTTGCCTTCGGTGAAAAGGTGGCGATAGGCGCGCTGCTCTTCGGTGGTGAGGTGGCTAAGTGCTGCGGAGCCGTCGCCGGGATCGGGGACCGCGAGGTGGCGGAACGCGGTGACGGTGGCGGTATCCATGAGCAGGGACTCCGTGTGGGGAAAGTGGGCGCGCACGCCGTTGAGGATGCTGAAGCCGGCGGCGTCAAGGTCGCCCCAGTAGGTGATTTCGGCATCGTGGAGCCAGGCAAGGGCGTGAAGTTGGCGGGCGGCATGGCCGGCGCCGAGGATGGCGATGGTGGGTGGGGCGGCATCGGAAAGCAGGGGCAGGGCTAGGAAGGTCTGCTTGTTTTCTACGATGAGAACGCGCGGGGGAGCGGCGGGAAAGAGCTGTGCAGCCTGGGAAAGGGGAACCTCGATATCGGACAGCGCTGGGGCGTGGTTGAGGTAGCGCAGGCGCAGGCGGGCATCGGTGCGGCGCAGTCCCAAATCCGTGATGCCAAAGGGCGAAAGCAGGGCGAGCAGCAGGCGGCGGTGGGTGCCTATCCATTTGCCGTCTACTCCTTCAACTGGGACGGCGCGCTCCCACTCGCCGGAGTCCGGGTGGGCGCGCAGCCAAGTCAAGCATGGTGTCAAGCAGCGCAGATCGTATGCGTTTAGCTCCTTCCACTGGGCATAGGTGCGGTACACGGCGTCGGCGAATGCAGGGGAGTCGGGGAAGATCGCGGCGATGTCGTGTGCGCGCTGTTGCGCACGGGAGTATTCGGCGCTGAGGCCTGCGGCCGCGGCGATGCGGGGCGCACCGGTAAGGACTGCGCGGGTGGGAACGGAATTGGTGCCTAGGCCCGTGCGGGACCAATTGCGCGGTTCGTAGTGGATCTCTTCTTGGTGCGGCCAGCGCTGCCAGGCGCGGATGAACTCCTGGGTGGCGGGGACATCGCGCGCGGCGTTGGCGGCCGTTGGCGGGTGCAGCGGCCAATCGATACTCAGCGAATCGGGAGTCGACAAAGCCTCCGCAAAGTGGTTGCGCAGGTATTTTGCCGCATGGGTGTGCAGGTCATTAGGCATCCGCATCGGTGGACTCCGGGGATTCCTGGGAGTAGGAGGTGGCATCGATAAGCGAATAGCCCGTACGCGCCTGCGGGCGGCCTTGGATAATGGGCTCGTCGTAATTGACCACGATGGTGCCATCCACGTACGGCGATAGCGTCTGAATGAGTTTGAATGGCGTTGCCAAAATCATGTGGAAACCAAAGGACGCAAACACGGACATGGCGGTGCGCGTAAAGGCCGGGTCGGCGCGGTCGAAGGCCTCATCCAAAATGATGGAACCGTAGGTAGGAACGTCCTGATCCGGCTCCGCCAGGCGGAAGCGCAGCGCCGCAGCCAAGCAGAAGAACACCAGCTTTTGGGCCTGGCCGCCGGAAAGAGAGGCGGAATCCTGATACGTATTGGCGGTCGTGCCATCGGGGTAGCACTCGCGGCCGATGAAGCTGACGTGCTTGCGGGTATCCAGAACCAGGTTTCGCCACCGAATATCCTCCGGCTCAGACGAGCCCAAGCGGCTGAGAATCTTGTCCAGGGCGTGGTAGCGCGCTACCGCAGCTTCGGGCTCATCGGCGCTAATCTCCGCCAGGCTATGGGACGTTGCGGCATCGAGATCCCGCTGGAAGTCTTGCACCACCTGGCCCCGGGCATCTTTTACATCAATGCGCAGGGTGCGGTCCCCATTGAAGGGCGTGCGCTCCAGGGACTTATTAATAAACTCCATGCGCTGTTCGATATCGCTACGGGCATGGCGAAGGGAGGAGGCGAGGTGCGATAGGTTTTGCACCGTCGTGCCATTGAGCAGCTCCAAGAACTGAGCGCGAAAATCCGCCAAGCGGTCCGCGCGCAGGAATTTCAGCTTCTCCATGCCTTCGCCGGCGAAGCTGGCCTGTGGCTCCAAATCCGCCGCTTCCGCCGGCCACTGCGATAGGTACTTGTGCAGGACGGAGACAATCTTGGCATTCGTCTCCTCGATGCGGCGCGCGGCCCTGCGCGCGGTTTCTTGCAGGCTGGCCTGTACTTCATCGCGCCGGGCATCGATGTCATCGATGGTGAGTTTTCTTCTGCCCTTGTGCAGAGCCTCTTCGACCGCCTTGGCGATGCCCTGATCCGCCACCGTGGGCACTGTTCCGATGCTCTGGCGCCGCTGGGTGGAGCGGTTTAGCTCGCCTTCCACGTTGCCGAGGTGTTTTTGTGCTTCGTTCAGTTGGGCGCGGGCGGCGGTGAGCTTTTCCTTGGCCTGCTCGTGTGCTGTGGCCAATGCCTGCGCCTCTGGGGAGGAAGCCAAAGAATCATACTGTTCTTGCAAATCGCGTTTGCGCGCCTCCGCAGAAGCGGTATCAATATCCTGGAACTTAGTCTCCAGTA
This sequence comes from Corynebacterium sp. ACRPS, assembly GCF_022346005.1. Classification (GTDB taxonomy): domain Bacteria; phylum Actinomycetota; class Actinomycetes; order Mycobacteriales; family Mycobacteriaceae; genus Corynebacterium. The sequence goes on along the minus strand of NZ_JAKRMY010000014.1, from coordinate 18,251 downwards.
CGCGCTGCGCTTTATCGCGCTGCGTGCGCAGGATATCCATCTTCCGGTTGAGCTCGTGGACCTGTTTAGCCATGGCACGAGCAGTGGCTTTCGCTTCCGCCAATTGGGAACGCAGGAGCTCAATCTTGGCAGTATTGGTGGAACCTACTCGGTACCACCGCGTGCCTGTAAAGCGCGTGCGATCATCCTTGATAAAGCGCGTCGAGCCATCCTTGTCCTTAGGCCGGCTTTCCAAGCCATCGCGTGTGACGGCCGGGGTCTTGGTTACCTGTTCGAGCGCCGCCACCGAGTTGACGCATTCGTAGTTAAAACGGCTCGAAATATGGTGGCGCACCCACTGCGCCATGGGGTGATCCTGGAACTCCAATTTGTGGATGAGCTGTTGCGGGCTGCGCGCGGGCGCAGGCGCCGGTGCAAACTCCGGGATAGTGCGGTACTCGAGCCGGGTACCCACATTGCGAGAATTGACCCACTGGTTAATGGCTTCCCGCGCGGTTTCCGGAACGAGCAGGGTGGCGGCGAATCCGTGCAGCAATTTTTGGATCACCGGTTCCCACTCCGCCTGCTGCGGGGCAATATCCAGTAGCTCGCCAGCGAAGGGAAGCTCCGATTCGGCATAGCCAGTATCCCGCGCGAGTTGGGTGCGCAGCTCTACCAGGGCCTTATCGATATTGGTGCGCCGCGAGCTAAATGAGTGCAGCTCACTTTCTAAGGACGCGGATGCTGTCGCTGCATCGCGGGCGGCCACGCCGGCTTCTTGCTGCTGCTCAGTAAGCTGGGCCGAGTCAGCCTCGAAGTCCGCGATGCGCAGGTGGGCATTTGCCTGCAGTTCGGCGAAGCCGTGCGGGTTGAGCTCAAAGTGGTCGGTCCACTGGTCGGCGGCAGCGGCAAGGTGGTGAAACTCCTTGGAGCGGTGCTCAATTTCCTTCTCCGCGGTTTCAATTTTGGCTTCTAGGGCGGCCAGCTCGCCGGCACTGAGTTGGGAGACGGCTACGGCGGCGCGTCGCTCGGCATCGTCAAGGTGCGTGACCTCCGCCTCGAGCGCCTCGGCCGCAGAGTGTGCCTCTGCTTGCTGGGCGGTCAGCGCGCGGATGCGATAATCCAGTTCTTCTGCCACCAAGCGGGCGCGCACCGCCGGCAGCGCCTCATTCATCGCCTCGGCCTTGTGCTTATCCGCCTCCGCGGTGGTGCGCTGGGAGTGCAATTGGGGGAGTGGAGCCAGCGTCTCAATCTGGGCCTTGACGTCCTCTACCCGCAGGTATGCCTGGCGCAGATCTTCAAATTGCTCCACCGACTCCTCCGCCCGCTCGAAGGTAGACGGCGTATCGAGCATATAGTCCCGGAAGAGCTGGTCCAGGCTGGATAGAGATTTGGCGGACTGCGTGCGGTGCAGCAGGACCTGCCCCTGCTCGCTCTTTATGCCCAGGCGTTTGCGGAAGCGATCCGCAAACGTGGTGTACGTCGGCGTAAATGACGCACCAGGCCCCTTGTACATGGCCTTAATCTTGCGGGTATCCAGGCTGCGGGTGAGTAGGGGGCTGAGCTTATCGATGTCCTCATCTCCCTGCACCACCCCATAGAGGCGTTTAATTTGGCTCACCGAATTTTCACCGCCGTTGAGGCGGAAGATGGCGATGAGGGTGTGCTGCGTGCCAGCCCCATTATCGTAGGTCAACGCCACCACCGAGTTAGTTGCGCCTTCACGCAAATACTCCGGGGCGATTTCACCCGTGTGCGCATTTTCTTGCTGCCGCCACGCCCCGCGAATATAGGAAACGAGGGTGCGCCCATTATGCCGCCCGAGGTCTTGCTGCGATGCCGCATTGAACTTGAGGTCCTTTTGCGGCACCAATACTGCAGACATCGCATCAAGCAGCGTGGACTTACCCGAACCGGATCCGCCGGTGATGAGGAAGCCCTTGCGGGCTACCGGGATGGAAAAGTAGCCGTGAAAAGTACCCCAGTTAATAAGCTGGATACGACTGATGCGGAATTGGCCTGGATACAGGTTAGTCATCGGAAGCTTCCTCCTGGTCGCCCTCGGCTTCTGCGAGGCGGGCGTATTCATCCCGGATGGCGGTGACCGTGGCGGCATCGAAAAGCTGGCGCAAGACGGGTGAAACCTCGTAGCGCCCCTCTGTCTCGGTGGCGCTGAGCAGCGAGTATTCATTGCGGATGCGTTTAATCGCCGCATTGAAGCGGTTATTGAACCCGGCTTCATCGCGGTTATCAACCGCGCGGACGTAGCCAATGCCCTCCCGGAGATCTTCTACATCCACAATCACGCGTTCACCGGGCAGCGCCAGACCAAGTTCTTGGCGCAGGTTCAGCAGGATGGCGGTATCGATGTGCTTGAGCTTATCCGTGCGCAGTACCTGCGGAATGGGCAGAGTTTCCTCTTCTACCATCCGGGTAAACGCAAACCCTTCCGCTTCATCGACGACCAGCTCGAGGAATACCTCATGCAAGCGGGCACGCAGGTTGTCTTCGTCCGAGATGATGGCGGACCATAAGATAGGTTCCTTGTGCGCACGCACCAGCGGACCTTTCAAAAGCTGCACCAAGGCGCGGCGCGAGTTATAGGTCAGCGATCCTTTATCGCTTTCCCACAGCGGGGGCTCATGCGCCGAATCGACGCGGTGATTATCAGTAGCGCTCACTACAACTCCTCAACGGTGGTGCTATCGAAATACATAGTAGGGATATACGCCGCGCGAATGGTCCCATCTTCCTCAGTCCAGGTGACCTTCTCGTGCGCATCATGCAAAGCCGGTAGCGGGTGCTGGTCCGCAATATGTACCAATCCCACGACGCTGGCCAGGCCCTGCGTGGGTGGGTACGCCTGCAATACTTGGCCAATCGTGCACGGACCCGCCTTGCCGACGGCCCCGCGAATCGCCGCATGCAGTTCCTCAAAGTCAATCTCTGACTCGCGCACTAACTCGTACAACGCCTCCGCGTTCTCCTGGCCTGGCTGGAAGGCTTCCGGTGCTTCTTCCACGACCTCGCGTCCTGGGTTGGCTAGTTGGATGCGCGAGACGGAGTGAATGGACATACCGATGCGCTGCAAGGGCGTTTCCATGCGGTGAAAGGCTTTTAACTCCGATGCCTGTGCTGCATCAATGGCCATGCCCCGTGCCTCACGCAGTAGCTCAATCATGCGCCGGTCTTCTGCGAATTGTTCCGAAGAGACATAGTTGCGCAAGCTGCGCGCCAGGCCAGTCATCGTTTGATTGACCTCGAAGCTCGTTTCTTCCATATCGCGGAAGAGATTCCGCAGCTGACGACGGTTTTCTGGCGCCAGCTCTTGGCCGACCTCGCTTTCTAAAACTTGCTTAATCCACTGATCTAGCCACGCACTGCGTTCTCTATCCATGAGGTAGGAATAGAATCCGCGGAAGCTGCGCCCAGCGTCCGATTCCGCGATGTGGTCTACACCGCTGAAAATTTCCTCGAACACTTCGCCGCGGTAACCTTCTGGATCCAAAAGCTGGCGACGCAACCGGTGATTGAGGGCTTCGAGTTCGTGGCGCACCCTAGCGAAATCGCTTGGCACCGCCATGGCCATGTTCAGCACGTCTTGGACGCGCTCCTGCGTCTCTGCCGCAGTCAGCCTTTCAAACTGCCCTAAATGAGCCTTTTCAATTTCGCGCTCAATGCGGTCTCGCTCCGCCTCTAAGCTGGCGACGCGGCTCGAAATATCCTCATTTGTATCTCGCGCCAAGCGTTGTAGCGCCGAGCCTATAGATTCCACACGCGATGCCGTGACCGTAGTAACCGGCGTTTCCCAACGCTCAACGGCCTCGAGCGCGGACAGCGCTTCCTCGCTCGGTTCCAAGGTTTCACCGCGCGAGCTCTTGCCAGATTTACGGACTAGCCAACCAGCTTTTACCCAGTCATTGCAATAACTTTGCGGTGTGCGCGGCATTGAGAATTCACTGGCGAGCACCTCAAAATCGGTGACCATCAGCTCATATACTTCTGCCGCCGGCCGCGCGCGAGTGCCGCGGGGAAAATACTCAGCAATCAGCGCCAAAATCACCGGGGCATTATCGGCCGCCAGCAGCCGCACTGCCGCGGAATCATGTAATAACCGCCGCAGTGAAAGGGCGCGAGCTTCAACAGACATGATTCGATTTTGCCAGCTATGCCGGACACATGCAGCGTAGTTTGACTCACTTATTCGAATCAGTGGATCCGCCCGCGCATGGTGGCCCTTGCGGGCCGAGGACTAAGAGACTGTATTAGTCCTTATTAGTCCTGCTTAGTCCTGCGCAACGGTGACGTTGACGTCAATATTGCCGCGGGTGGCATTGGAGTAGGGGCAGACCTGGTGGGCGGCATCGGCAAGCGCTTGTGCCTTGTCGTGCTCTTGGGCGGGAATGATGACCTCGAGCTCAACGGCGAGCTTGAAGCCTTCGCCCTCCTTGCCAATGGACACGCGGGCACCGACGGAAGAATCGCCCAACTCAGCCTTCTCGCTGCGAGCCACCGCCTGCAGGGCAGAGTGGAAGCAAGCGGCATAGCCAGCAGCGAAGAGCTGCTCCGGGTTGGCGCCGTTGCCATCGCCGCCCATTTCCTTTGGGGTGGCCATCTTGAAGTCAAGGTCCGAATTTTGCACTACGGCGCGGCCGTCGCGGCCTGCCCCGGTAGCGAGTGCTTCAGTGGTGTAGAGGGTATCCATGATTACTCCTTTTCTAAAGTGATTTTCGTACTAGCGGTGAGTACAGCCGCCGATTGTACTCAGAATTCCTAACGGTGTTTTTCCAGTTCAGCGACCTAAGAAGTGAAAGGACGCGCTAGGAAAGGTGGTACGGCTCAAGTGTGCGGCGCAGGCCTACTCAACCCGCGCCGGGGGAGTGGGTGCTCCTTCGGGCGGAAGTACCTTGGGGTAGCGCTTGGATTGGCTTGATTTCCCAGCACTCTCGGCGGCACCGCCCGTGGTGGGCGCAGCGGCGCCGACTACTTCGGCCGTCTTTGCCGGAGAAGGTCGATGGGGTGCGGGGTCCCAGTGGGTATCGACAAGCTTGCGCTGGCACACCCAACCCACCGCGAGGATGGCCAGGCCAATCACTGCGATGAGAATGCCGCTCCATACACCGCCAGCTTGGATGGACCAGCCGAGCAGCAGGCCAAGCCAGCCAAAATCGGCGTCGCCAAAGGTGGTATGGGCGTCGCCGAAAGATCCCAGCACGCTAAGCAGGAAGGCGGGCAGGAAAGTAATGAGCAGGCCATTGGCAAAGGAACCCAAAGCCGCTCCACGGCGCCCGCCGGTGGCATTGCCGTACACACCGGCCGCGCCGCCGGTGAAAAAGTGTGGCACGAGGCCGGGCAAAATGAGGGCAACGCCAAAAGCCGGGTTGAGCCATAGTGATAGCACAGCCAAGCCGACGAGTCCGCCGGTGAAGGAGAAAATGAAACCAATGAGCACCGCATTTTGAGCGTAAGGGAAGACAATCGGGGCATCGAGCGCTGGGATCGCGCCGGGAACCACCTTTGCCGCAATACCTTGGAAGGCGGGGACAAGCTCGCCCAAAATGGTGCGGACACCGAAAAGGATGACGGCAACGGCCACGCCAAACTGTAGGCCCTGCGTTATGGATTGCATGAGGTAATTGCCCACATCGGTGGCGCCATCCGGGAAGGCGGTGAAAGCCTCATCGGACCCTGCACGCGCAATAAATAATACCGCGAGCACAAGGTACATCAGTGCCATAGAAAGAGCCGTCGCCACCATCGAATCGCGCAGGAAGCGCAAGCCCTCTGGGAGTTTCAGGTCCTCAGATGAAGGCGACATTTTATCGCCCTTACCGCCTACGGCCTTGCCGACGCCACCTGCGACCAAGTACCCAGCCGTGCCAAAATGCCCAATTGCCACGGAATCATCGCCGGTAATGCGGCGGGTAAAGGGGTGGGCTATAGCGGGCAAAGACACCATCAAAATGCCAAGCAGTCCCGCACCAAAGGCGACGATGACCCACGAAGGATATCCAGTGGCAACGAGCACCATCGTCAGCAATGTGGCCATGAAAAGTACGTGGTGGCCAGTGAGGAAGACATAACTAAGCGGTGTAATACGGGCCAAGATGAGGGAGACAACAAACCCCAAAATCATGATCCAAGCGACTTGGCTGCCGAACTGGTCTTGCGCGATACCGACAATGGCTTCATTAGTCGGCACCACTCCCTGTGCACCCGTCGCGCCGGTGATCATGGCACCCAGTGGTTCTAGCGAATCGGATACTAGGCCAGCACCGGCGCCGATAAGGAGGAAACCCAGCGTGGCTTTAATCGCGCCGCCGATGGTCTTGCCGACGCCGCGCCCCATGGCACCTAGGCCGACGGCGGTGATGATGCCGATGAGAAAAGCAGGTACAGCGAGGATTTCGTTGACGAGAAAGTTGGCTATGGCCAGAAGAATATCCATGCGTTATTCCTTAAATGTCATAGAGCTCGCGAAGAGCCGCATCTAGTTCGGAAGTGGAAGTGAAATTTTGGATGACGTATACGGGAACGCCGACATCGCCCAGCGTGGCAGCGATTTCGCCGGAGGTGAGAAGGAAATCCGCCTCGCTCGCCCGACCCTTGGCTGAGATCGTGTCGGTGGCTTCCACGGTCAGGTATGACCCCCAGCCCCATTCATCAAGTACCTGTTCCAGGGTGTTCTTAAGGAATAAAGACGTGCCTAGGCCGTTGCCGCATACCGTGAGGATTTTTCCCTTGGACGCGACAGAATCTGCGGCCGTTTGCTTTGCTGGACGAGCCGTTGACTCCGCCGGTGCTGCGGAAGTTGTGCGCTTCTTACTCGAAGTCGATGCCGTGAGGATTGCGCGGAGCTCTTTTTCGGATTCTGCACGATTAAGTTCATCACGCTTGGTGGCTAGCAGCTTTGCTAGCTGTTTCATCGCCTGCAGGTGTTCGGAGTCGCTCCGTGCGGCAAATGCCACGACGAGGTCAACAGGGTCATTGGAATCGTGCCCGAATTCCACCGGCTTATCCAGATGGACCCACGATAAAGAAGTTTCCTTTACCGCCTCCGAAGGCCGTGCGTGCGCAAAAGCGAAACCAGGTGACACCACAATGTATGGGCCCGTTTCTTCTACAGATTGCACCATTGCTTCCGTGTAGTCTGCGGTGATCGTGCCCGCTTCTTCCAGCAGTGATCCTGCCAGTCGGATGGCTGCTCTCCAGTCCTTGGCGGTGCCATGTATCTCCACGGCGCCGGGCACCAAGAGGGAATCTAGTGTGACCATGTGTATCTCCCATCACAGAAATAGTGGCATCAGGGTGAATGTCACTCATGATTCTAGGGCGCAGCGAAATAGGAGGTGAAAGCAGGGGGTAACGTATGCACGGGGTGGTTGGAGCCGCTCAAAGGGTGGTCGGATTGGCTCTATAGTCCTTTGGATTGGTCGCAATACAAGGGGAAGCCGTGTGCTTTCGGAAAGGCCGGACCTAGAAATGGACCCGTGCTAAGGGAGCGGAAATGAGAAATCCCCGCTGGCGCGGGGAGAAACACAGCGAAAATGCTGCTTTGAGCACTACCACAGGCCCCTCCCGTTGTATACGGGAGGGAGCTGGTTTTGCCTGTCAAGTTTTGCCCGCCCCAGTGAGAAATAGGCTCGATTTTCTTTCGGGCTTTGCATCTCGGCGGGCTTCGCTTCCTGTAGTGGCTAGAACGGAAGATTTACGCGCGTTGTATCCGGGCAGTTAATCGAGCTCGAAAGTTTGGCGGCCAATTTCATCTTGGCTAAAGGACCTAGATGCAACAAGGTCCACAGGTGTCGTTAGATCATCGAGCTCGTAGGCGATTGTTCCGGCGACAGTGCCTCCCTTTTTAATCTGTTCAAGCTGAGTATCGGAAGTTTCAGGATCAATATAGGAACCGACGTCGAGCTCGTTTACCTTATTCGGATCATTGTCTTGGATGGCGGTGAAGTACGCGACAAAGTCGGTGGTAGTCAGGGTTTCATCCGTTTTATTCGTTACGTCATAGCTAAAGACGAGAAGTGGCTTTTCACCTGTTTCATTGCCAGGCTCACCGGGCTTGATAACGCGGTGATCGGTTATTTTGAACTTGGCGGCTGGAACATCCAAGACTCCATCTTCAAAGGTTTGGCTAAAATCTGTGCTCTTTAGCTCATTAACGGTTGTCGGATCATCCTTCACCTTCTTCATATGTGTGGTGAATTCCTTATCCTCAATCGCGACCTTGAAAGTTAAGGTGTTGTCATCGATAGAGAAATCTTTCTTGTCTGACGAAGCGGCCATCCACTCAGAGGCGGTGGCAACTGTATCGCGGTTTGAGGTAACGGTCTCACCGGATGCAGCGGCTTGGGCATCAAAAGTGCCAATCCAGTAGATCATGCGATTTTCGCCGTTGTCCATGACCCATTCGATGGTGATGACGTCATCAGTGATGCTGGCCTCTATCCAGCCATCGTCAGAAGCGCTGTCCTCTTGCTTCCACGTTCCAATTACGGACTTCGCATCAACCTGTGCATCGGACGCGGAATTACTGGAGTCGCTTGTCTTTGAGCTCTCACTACCGCTATCCGAGCAGGAGGAAAGCGTAAGTGCAGAGACGAGAATGAGAGAAGAGAGTAGTTGCGCATAATTAACTTCTACCCTCAGGGGGTAGGAAGCGTACAAATACTCAATAGCGAAGGGGGCAAATTGGTCTTTGGCCGCTCTTTGACTAATCTTTTGAGGGCAGATAATCGCCCAAATAGGCGTGCAATCTGCGTGGGGCTATAGCTCAGTCGGTTAGAGCTCCGGACTCATAATCCGTCGGTCCCGGGTTCGAGCCCCGGTGGCCCCACGGTAGAAGGAGGCGTCGGCAAGCAATGCTGGCGCCTCCTTCTTAGTATTCGGTGTGCACGCGCTCGGAGAAAATCGGCCTGGCGGTCAGCTCGATGCGGGTGCCGATATTTTCGTCTTCTTGGGAGCTGCAATGGACGGATTTTTGATTCGTGGCCATGATGCAGTGGAGATCGTAGCTCTCACCAGAGCTCGGGTTCTTTACAGCAATGTCGCTCTGCCAGGCTGCAGTAACGGTTGGATCAGGGGTTTCGAGCCTGTATGGGGCATCCATTGCGTGCTTATAAATGTCTAGGGCAAAGGCGCAGTCGGTGGCATCATCGGCGATGATTTGTGCGTAATCGCGGATGCCACAAATACCGCCTACCTGCGCAGCGAGTGCGGAATCATCGTCTTTCTCCGCTTTCTGCAGCTTGGAAGGCTTGGCAGGCGCGGCATCGGCAAGCGCATCACTGTCTGAACTGGCGCTGTGTGGGCTGGTACCGGTGAAATTGGGCTCCTCGTCAGCGGGGGTGGACGAGCACCCAACCAGCAGGAGTGCAGGAAAGAGCGCGAGAATCTTTTTTATGCGGAATGCCGGGAGAGATAGAAGGGGCAGTAGAACAGGAAAAGTGTAGTACCGCAGAGCATGTGGGCAGGCGAATTGCACGTGGGTGAGCAGTGCAGTCTAATAAACGGCATGACAGAAGTAGATCCGCTCATTGAATCCCTCTATCGCTGGTCCGATGTCAGCGGTGTATTGCTGATGGGAATTATCGGCGGCACCATTGCGCGCAAGCGCGGGTATGACATCATCGGGTTTTTCTTCATCGCGATGTTTTCTTCCCTGGGCGGGGGCATGGTGCGCGACGTACTTATTAATCGCGGCACCGTGGCGGCGATGAGCGAGCCGGAGTACCTGTACCTGGCGTTTACGGGTGCGTTGATTGCGCGCTTTGTCTACTTTAAGGGCAAGAACTGGGATTATATCCAGGCGCATGGCGATGCCGTCGTTTCCGGCCTATGGGCCGGCACCGGCGCCGTGAAGGCCATTACCTATGGGCTGCCGCCAATTCCGTGCATCATGATGGGCGTGTTTACCGCTACCGGCGGTTCCATGATTCGCGATATCGCCATGGGGCGCGAGCCCGCCGTCTTTGGCGATAATCAGCCCACGGTGATCCCAGCCATCGCCTGTGCGGTAATCGTGCTGGTGGGAAACCACTTCGATATGTTGGCCGTTGGCATGATCGTGGGGCCATTGGTCTCTATTTTCTTGGCGCTGCTGGGAATTTGGGCCGGGTGGCGCGTGCCCGCGAATCAGGAGTGGGCGCCGATTAATGATACGGCTGCGCAGGTCAAGGTGCTGGCGAAAAAGGCAGAGAACAAGAGCCGCGCGGTCGGGCGCAAGCTGGAGCCACACCGCGTGCGCTCGTGGCGCCACCGGCAGATGGAAGAGGCGCTGCAACGGCGCATCGAAAAGCAAGTGCGTTCCGGCAAGCGCCGACAGGATGCGGCGGAGGAGGCCAGCGAGTTTCTGCAGTCCTTCGAATCAGACGTCGATCAGTTCAGCACGGCGCCAGCGGAGTCTGAGGATATGGACTTTGGCGTGGACTTTAGCGGCGATTCCTATGAGGAAGAGGAGCAGACCTCCAGCGAGGAATCCCAGCGGCTGCTCGATACGATTTTGGAAGATGACAAGCTTACTGATGAGCTGATTGATCGCCTGATGGACCGCTACCAATCGCGCGACTAGGCCCCGGGGCATCTGCTTGCCGATGCCCCCATCTTCCCACTCCTGCCTTCTTACTTCTGGCAGAAAACTGGCATCAATTTCTCAGCTAGGTGCCATATCCTTGAACCATGAACTTGAGGTATTTCTTTTTTGAGCTGTGGGGCCTCATTGTTGACCATGGCTTGCCGCTCATCGCATTTGTGATAATCGGCATTCTTCTGCCCCGCATGGGCCGCCTAGCCATCCGGATCATTGAACATAATTTGGATGAGCAAGAAGAGTCCACGAAGGCACGGCTGGCGCTGACCGGAGCATTGGTCTACATCGTCCAGGCGGTTGCGTACTTCCTATTGGTCGCCGCCGCGCTGACTAACCTCGGCGTTCCGGCGCTGGGCGCTGCGGTGCCTGCGACGATAGTTTCCGCCGCAGTTGGTTTCGGCGCCCAGTCCGTGATTTCGGATTTCCTCTCCGGATTTTTCATCCTCACGGAAAAGCAATTCGGCGTGGGTGACTACGTCTCCTTTGCTGGCATTCCTGGGGTGGAAGGCGATGTGGTGACGCTGACCCTGCGCACCACGAAGGTGCGCACCCCAACTGGTGAGCTGGTGACCATCCCCAATAGTTCTGCCGGTGTGGTGACCAACTATTCCAAGGAATGGTCCCGTGCGGTGGTTAATATCAACGTCCCCGTGCACGAGGGCGAATCTTTGCCGGAGATTACGAGCCGTGTCAAAGAGATTTCTGAGCACGCTATTGAAGCCCCAGATATCTCTGTCGATGTCGCCGGCGAGCTCACGGTTCTTCCCGCTACGCAATTGGTCAGCCCGCAGGTTGCCGGTCAGCCGTGGCAGGTGGGCTACCGCATCATGGTGACTGTGAATCCCGCCCGCCAGTGGTCCGTGGAGCGCGCTATCCGCTCGGCGTTGCTTTCGGAATTCTGGGACCACTACGGTTCCGCCATCGACTTTGATGAGCTGCAGGAACAGAAAAAGAAGCATTCGGCAGAACCAAAGCATGCCGCGGCGCAATCGGCCAAGGACGCCTTGGATGCCGGGGAAGGATCCCGCCCCAATACGCCAGTGGATGACCCCACGGTGGAAGAGGAACTGGCCCCAGAGGAAGTTGAGCTTGCTGAGACCAAGCTCGATGAGCAGGCAGTCACGGATGAAGCGGGCGAAGATGCCGCAGAAGACGAGGCGACATCGCGCCGGAAGATCTGGCGCTCGATTCAGACAAATACGCGATTCCAGAAGATCGCCACCATCGGCGGGCGCGTGCGCGCCTCCACCACAGGCCTTGTGGCGGCCCTTCTCGTCGTTGGGCTGCTCATCCTCGCGGCAAGCAACCCAGAGGACGCGGATGCAGGTTGGCTATCGCCAGAGTATTGGAAGGAAAGGGATACGCAATCTTCTTCCGAGGCGCCGACGGAATCTGAAGAGAATCTGCCCTCGGAAAAACCTGTTACTACCGGCACCCCAACCGAGCCGACGGATGCTGAGTCAACACCGACGACCACCAATACGCCGACCGTTCCTAGCTACCCCAGCCAGGACCCCAATTCGACTCCTAATTCCGGAGACGGGCACGGCAGCAATCAAGACGGGCCGGCTGACTCGAACGGCGATTCTGGCGATGGCGAAGGGAATGGAGACGGAGACTCGGGCGCAGACGGAAATAGCGGGGCCGCAAATAGCCAACAGACCGCGATTCCTTCAGAACCCCACTAGTCGCTAGTGCAAACCGCCGTATACCTCGAGGCGGTCGGGCCAACGGCGATCGTTCTTCTCGTCTTGGTAGGTGACTCTTAAGCTATTGTCTCCGTCTTTTCCGCATATGAGTGCGCGACCATCTGATCCAATAAAACAGTGAAGATCATAGGTCTTACCGGTGGTGGGGCTGGCGACGGAAATCTCGGAGCTATACGCGCCGTTGGCCTTCGGATCGGACTGCCGGAATGGATAGGAGTGCTTGATCGCTTCATCGAAAATAGCACCGGTAAATTCGCAGGATGTATGCTCGCCGGCTTCGATGGTGTCTCCCTGGTTGGTATATCCGCAGTCGCCGCCAATTTTCCCAGCGTAAAGCGTGTGATTTCCAGCTGGGGGAGCGTCATCATTCGAGCCGGCATCGCCATGTTCGGCGCCTTCTTTATCGCCTTTTTCCGCGGTGGAGTCTGGAGAATTCTCCATGGTTTCCGTCACGGTCGTAGGGGCCGTGGAAGCCTCGCTCGGCACAAAAGCAGGTTCGGGTTCGGCAGAATCGGAATCATCGGAGGTACCGCAGGCGCTCAGCATGGTAAGGGACAAGGCGGCAAGCATTAAGGAAGTGTGGCGTTTCAACATCATAAGAACGGGTAAAAATCGGCGGTGTGAACGGTGAAAACTTTAGCACTTAAACCAGCATCTAGCTGTGGATTTATAGAAAGCAGGCCACAGGGTGGAACAAATTTGATACCCGGGCTGTTTCAGTAGACATGACATCATTATTTACACCTTTGGAACTTGGCCGTTATACGTTGAATAACCGCGTGACCATGGCACCGCTGACTCGTCAGCGTGCAGGTCACAGCGGTGTGCCCGGCGAGTTGCACAAAAAGTATTATTCCCAGCGCGCTAGCGCTGGTCTCGTGGTGACGGAGGGAACCTTCCCCGCATGGACCAACCGCGCGTTCCCGGGTCAGGCGGGAATCGTCGATGATGAGCAGGCGGCCGGTTGGCGCGAGGTAGCCAACGAAGTGCACGACAAGGGCGGCGTCTTGTTCATGCAGATCATGCACGGCGGCCGCACCAGCCACCCGGATCTTATTGATGGCGCCCAAGCAGAAGCCCCCAGCGCGCTGGATTGGGACGGCCAGGTTCGCGGCTTTGCCGGCAAGATGGATGCACCGGTACCGCGCGCACTAGAAGCCGATGAGCTCCCGCGCATCGTTGAGGAATTCCGGGCCGCCGCACGCCGGGCCGTCGACGCGGGCGTTGATGGTGTAGAGATTCACAACGCGAATGGCTACCTGCTGCACGAATTCATGGCACCGTCTGCCAACCAGCGCGACGATGAATTTGGTGGCAGCCCAGAAAACCGGTGGCGCCTGCCAGAGATGGTCATTCGTGCTGTCGTAGATGAAATTGGTGCTGACCGCGTGGGCGTGCGTTTCTCCCCGGCCCACGTTGTACAAGGCATTGTTGAAGATGACGAGGCGGATATGTTGGCCACCTACGGCGGACTTTTGGACGCCATTGCCCCGCTGAACCTGGCTTATGTCTCCTTCCTGCACGCCGAGCCGGAAGGCGAGCTCATCTCGGCCTTGGCAAAGAAGGCTCGTGCCAATGGCGAAACCAAGGTCCTGATGAATGATGGTTTCGGCACTGTCACCACCAAGGAAGATGCCGAGCGCGAGCTGAAGTTGGACCACGTGGATGCCGTTGTCGTGGGCCGTCAGCTCATTGCTAACCCGGACTTGGTACGCCGGTGGGAAGAAGGCCTGGCCCTTAATGAGCCAGATCAGGCCACGTTCTACGTCGGCGGCGAGCGCGGCTACATTGATTATGAAACTGCCGCGGACTAACGCGTAGTCCGCGGCAGGTAGGGGGGGGGAGAGCGCGAGTGATAGAGAGTGAAATATCCCAGAGAGGATCTTTCACTCTCTATATCGAACGTGAACCTAGCGAGCGTTAACAACTGCCCGCTTAATATTAAGAACTAAATCCCTCATCCGGGCGCCATGTCAGCGTGACGGCTTCGTTTACTGCTGCGGTGGGGTTGAGTAGATCCTCAACGCGCAGCCAGTGCATTTCCGCAGAATCCGGGCGGATGGTGACATAGCTATATCCGTGGTGATCGAGGTTTACGTGGCGTGTATGGGGGTTTGCCTCCAAAAGGTAGCGCTCTGCCAACTTGGAAAGCTCGTTGTCCTCGGGAAGATGGAGCTGTTCGTTGACATTGGGGGCGGAGACAGAGGAGCACACCATTTCGGCTCCGAAGATGCGCCCATCCTTGCTGATATTGTGTGCCCATTCGGAGTGAATATCCCCGGTAACAAAGAGGGCGTGGGAGTCGTGCTTGGCAAGGGCATCGATAAGCATCCGGCGTTCTGCCGAATAGCCATCCCATTGGTCGCCGTTGACGGGAATGCCGGTGATATTGGATGACAGTGAGGACGATACGGGTGCCAGTTTGTCGTCGCGCTGCAGGGTAGCCAGGTTCATGGGGGAGAACATGACGGAGTTGCCCAGCATATTCCACGCGGCGGCGGAGGTGTCGATCTTGTTGACCAGCCAGTCGTACTGCTCCGAACCGAGCATGCTTCGCCCCTCGGCGGCCATCCTGGCAGGGCCAAAGAGAATTTGCTTATCGCGGTATGTGCGCAGATCCATCATGGTCAGTTCCACGAGATCGCCAAAGGTCAAACACCGGTAGAGATGGCCATTATCGGATGGATTGCTTGCCCGTACCGGCATCCATTCAAAGTAGGCCTGCATCGCGGCATTGCGGCGATCGATCCAAGCGCCTTCCTTTCCCTCCGTGTGGTTATGGGCGCCGTCCCTCCAAGAATTGTCTGCGGTTTCGTGGTCGTCCCAGACCGCGATCCACGGCAGGGCAGCATGTGCTGCTTGGAGATTTTCATCGGTGCGGTAGCGGCCGAGGCGCGTGCGATAATCTTCCAGTGTCGTAATCTCGTGCGCGGGGTGGTGCAGGCGTACTGGACCGAAACCGGCGTACTCGCGCTGTGGGTATTCGTAAATATAGTCTCCCAGAAAGACCATATAATCTAGTTGCCCGGCTCGTCCGCGCTGTGCGATATCGCCATAGGCTTGAAAGAAGCCGGACTCCCAGTTGGCACAGCTGGCTACACCGAAGGTTAGTTCTTCTGGGGATGCCGTAACCGCCGGTGCGGTTTTGGTACGACCCACGGGGGAGATTCTATCTTGGGCACGAAAGCGGAAGTAATACACGGTTTCTGGTTCGAGGCCGTGAGGATCCACGTGGACCGTGTGGTCTTGTGCGGGATTGGTGGTGACTTCGCCGCGCTTGACGATGTCCCTAAACTCCTCATCCCGCGCAATCTCCCATTCCACGGTGGTAGGCGCGCCTGCACCGGAGCCAGGCATCGCATCTGCATCTGGGGTCACGCGCGTCCACAAGACAACAGAATCTGGAATGGGATCTCCCGAGGCTACCCCGTGCAGGAAGGGGCGTTCACCGAGTGTGGGCTCTACCATGTGCGGTTCTGGGCGCGAGGAGAGGCTGCTTTGTGCATGAGCAGTGCTGGCGTTGGCCGTGCTGGCAGTGGTGGTCAGCGCCAAGGCTGCGCCGACTGTGCCGCTGGTTTGGAGGAATTTGCGGCGGTTGACATGAGACATCTCTGATTGCGTGCTGTGGTTTCTGCTTGTCATATTCATAAGTTTTCTAAGATTGAAAGGGCCTGCAACCGCTCAGACCGCATTACACCAAAAATTCCTTTATCAGTAACCACGGGTTTACCTCCGTACCGATCGGCACGCCTTATTCAGAGGTCGAGAGCACAGTAGGCTGGAAGATATGAGCGAGTTGCAGCAGATAAGTCAATGGCCCGTAGATACCGTGGCCGGAGCATTGATCCACAGCGGTGAGGTGATAGACACGGTAGGCGATACATCGCGCCAATTTCCGGTTGCCTCCGTTACCAAGCTGGTGTCGGCATACGCGGTGATGATGGCCGTGGAGGAAGGCGCGGTGGATTTGAAGCAGCCCGCCGGTCCGGAGGGTTCGACCCTCGAGCATCTGCTCGCGCACGCCTCGGGCGTGAAGTTCGATTCGCGTGAACAACAAAAACCAGTGGGCGAGCGGCGCATCTATTCCTCTGCCGGTTATGAGTGGGCTGCAGAGATCGTTGAAGATGCCACTGGCATCGAATTTGCAGAGTACCTGCGTGAAGGTGCGTGTGAGCCGCTGGGCATGTCCTACACCCACTTAGAGGGTTCGGCTGGGCACGGCTTGGTTTCTACCGCGCAGGATCTCGCGGCATTTGCAGCCGAGATCCAAAACCCGCAGATCTTGCATGTCAGCACTGTGGCCGATATGCGCCGCGTTCACTTTCCTGGTTTGCGCGGCATTGTGCCCGGGTATGGGAGCTTTAAGGATTGCACCTGGGGACTTGGATTTGAGATCCGCGGTGAGAAAGACCACTGGATGGGAGCCCTGCCTGCCGATGCCACCGGGCACTTCGGCATGTCCGGAACCTACCTCTGGCTGGCCGGCGACTACGCCATGGTGGCATTGACAGACCGAGATTTTGGTGATTGGGCAAAGCCACTGTGGAATGAAACCAATACAAAGATCTGGAAGGCGCTGTAAGGGGCTCCGTCGCAGATTTTCCTTAATAGGAAAAACGAGAAAAGCTCCCCATTCCAGTGGAGTGGGGAGCTTAAAGCTGCTCTTTTTAGAACACCTGCAGACCGAGGCCTTCGAGGAACATGGCGAACTGGGTGAAGATGCCGTCAACGAGGGAGAGAATCTGGAATCCGAGAGCAGAAGAAAGATCAAACATAGGGGGTTCCTTTCAATAGGGAGAATTCAAACGGGATTGTTTGAATTTATCTCAGCATAAGCAGAGTGCGTGGATCGTGTCAAACTGTTTTTAACACAAAATAAATGAATATCGACCGCTCTACTGATGGGGGCGTGCGTCTCTTTTTCAAATCAGGGGATGAGAGTGGGGTTGGCGCCTGGCTACCCCCGCCGTGGGTTTACCACTTGGGACTTTTTGGAGAGCTTAGCCCCTAGGGGGACTGGGGTAGTTTTCGGCCGAGGCCCTAGGGGTGAGCGCTATTGGGCAAGTGTTTCCGCAGCTAACTGCCTTGTGAGCGACTCGTACCGGGACGTTGTTTTAGGGAAAGCGGTTCAAGGGGCAAATTTCACTGTTGTAACTTCAATTTCTTTAGTCACTTTAATCACAGTCTGGACTTTGTGTTGAGGTTTAGATCTTGGGGGTTGAAGTGAAAGTTGAGGGTTGTAGAGGGTGGTGTGGCGCAGGAAAATTGGGTGCAGACGCAAAAGACAGTTCGTTGGGGAAGACGAAGCTCGTCTTGCACTGCGCCGCACGCCACGCGTGTGGATAGCAGTGGTGATTTGTCGAGGGAGATATCGGCTATGAATACTTGCGTCAATCCAGTGCCGGTTGATCAACCGGCCTCCAACTACACGTGGCCCAGCCGCAATGGTGCGGCCGTCGTGGTCACTGGTGTGCTGAAAATTTCTGGGATGCCGCGTGCGTTGCGCCCAGAGGTAGAACGCGCCATGGATCGGTGCATTCGCACCGAATCGGAGTTCATCGTCCCAGGCGATGACCCGCTGACCGCCCAGTGGTGTACTCGGTGGTACCGCGACGAGATCTCTATGGAGGCGCTCGTATATGGTGAAGCCGCGGGCGTGGGTGCGGAAAGCGTTGGCATCGGCTGCCGTCAGGTCCTTACTGGAACTGAGGTGGAGCTTGCGGCGTTGGACAGCGCGGTAGGCTACCTTGCCCGGCGCTATGGGTTTAGTGCCACCGTGTGTTCTAGCTAAAACGTACGAGTTAGTTGGCTCGAATGGAATCGGCTCGAGCGAATCCGCACGTGCTCCGGCCGCACGACTTACCCGACTTGGGCCTTTTTGCTGTGAGGTATTGCATATTGACACGTAGACCAGCAGATTCATGGCTACTACGGGTGGAAAGTGTGCGCTAAGGGGGTGGGTTTCGGGG
>NZ_JAKRMY010000013.1 GCF_022346005.1 Corynebacterium sp. ACRPS | reverse complement strand
TCTGGGCCACGGCCAAGCCGCCGGAAGAAGCCAAACTAGCACCAGTACAAAAACTCCGTGGACTCCCCGCCCAAAAAGCGGGGAGACTCCGCGTCCACAAAGTCCCTAGACTCCGAGTCCAAAAAGTAGCTGGACTCCAAGTCCAAAAACCTCATGGACATAACAGACCTAGGTAAGTCTCACGCTTCTAGTGGTGATGACTACAGCAGAAAAGCTGCCAATAAGAACTGTGCTAACTGTGTCCAAAAGTGAAGCAACGGGAAAAGAACACATGAGGGCTGGAGGGTGTGCAATAGCTATTCCGAAGCCCTGAAGACCACGTTTAAAGGCAAATGCCGGCTATGGACTCGTTTGAAGGCCCTCATTACGGAAATCTTCCATCCCAGGCTCAGTGGCAACCTCATGCTCCTAGGACGGCTACCCTACTGCTAACTAACAGGGCTGGCGCTATTGCCCACCGCTAGACAAGGCGTTTCCGCGTGAGCCGGCGTTTGTCGGTACTTCCATTCCCGTATGTGAAGGACGACGAAGTTCTTACCTCCTAGGTTGACCCCGCGTTTGTGCGAGGCCATCTACCAAGTTATTTCAGGCAAATATCCGGTTTTCGCCCAAAAGAGACAGTCCCAGGATGTCTGCATTATGTGCCGACTCCTAGCTCGATAGCCCAGCAACAGTAAGCCGCGATTCCTTAAAAAGCGACGGTCCCAAAACTGAAACGAGCCCGCTTACCACCAAGTATTGGTGGCTTAGCGGGCTCGTTTAGTGAGCGTGTATCGAGCTAACCCAAGGAAAGGTTAGATGCGACCGTTTTCCTCGTCATCACGGCGGTTGGCCTCGTTGAGGCGACGGAACATCTCCGCTTCCTCTTCGTGGTTCTCCTCGTGAATCTCGTGAACGCGGCGCATGAGTTCCGGATCGTCCGGGCTGAAGGTGCCCTGAATCTCGGAGTCAGCGTAACCGAGGTGGTTAAGCTGCTTCGGCACCTGAGCGCCTGCGTACTCAAGCGGTACTGCGTGGCCGTGCTCATCAACCGAGCCGAGCGGCTGGTGGACCTCAATGAAGGCACCGTTAGGCAGCTGCTTGATGACACCGGTAGCAATACCGTGCTCGAGCACCTCGCGGTCAGAGCGCTGGAGACCAACGCAAATGCGGTAGGTCATAAAGTAAGCAATCGGCGGCAGGACAATCAGGCCGATACGTCCGACCCAGGTCATCGCATTCAACGAAATCTGGAAGAAGTGCGCAACGTGGTCGTTACCACCGGAGAGAGTAACCAGCAGGAAGAACACGATTGCTGCTGCACCGATTGCAGAACGCGTAGGAACGTCACGCGGTCGCTGCAGAAGGTTGTGGTGCGCATCGTCACCAGTGAACTTCTTCTCCAGGAACGGGTAGGTGATAAGCAGCACGACCATCAGGCCACACAACAGCGCGACCCAGAAGGCGGAAGGAATCGTGTAGTTACCCAGGTACAGCTCCCAAGCAGGCATGACACGAGCCACACCGTCTGTCCAGAGCATGTAGATATCGGGCTGAGAACCTGCAGAAACCTGAGATGGGTTGTACGGACCAAGCAACCAGATGGCGTTGATGGTCAGCACACCGGACATCAGAGCCAGGACACCAGCGACCATCATGCCCATACCAATTGCCTTGGTGGCGAAGACCGGCATAATGCGGACGCCGACAACGTTATTCTCTGCGCGACCCGGTCCAGGGAACTGGGTGTGCTTCTGGAACCAAACCATGATCAAGTGGGCTGCAATGAGGCCCAGGATGATGCCTGGGATAACCAGAACGTGGAGGATGTAGAAGCGGTCCAGCATCAGGTCGGACGGGAAGTCGCCGTTGAAGATGGCCCAGTGCAGCCAGGTACCGATAATCGGCAGACCCAGGATGATGGCGGACATAATGCGCAGACCGACACCGGAAAGCAGGTCATCCGGCAGGGAGTAACCGAGGAAGCCCTCGATCATGCCCAGCAGGATAAGGGTGCAACCAATAATCCAGTTGGCTTCGCGCGGGCGACGGAAAGCACCGGTGAAGAAGATGCGCAGCATGTGCGCAACCATCGACATCATGAACAGCAGGGCTGCCCAGTGGTGCATCTGGCGAACAAAGAGACCGCCACGCACCTCGAAGGAAATATCGAGTGCGGTTGCATAGGCGCGCGACATCTCAACACCGTTCAGCGGTGCGTAGGTGCCGTCGTAGATGACCTTCGTAATGGAAGGATCGAAGAAAAGCGCTAGGTATGTACCGGTTAGTAGAAGAATGATGAAGCTGTACAGCGCCATCTCACCGAGCATGAAGGACCAGTGGGTCGGAAAGACCTTGTTTAGCTGCGTCCTTAGCACGCCGGCGGCGCTGTAGCGCTCGTCCATGTTGTTGCCCATTTGGGCGAGTTTATTGCTCATTATGACTTACGCTCCCAGAATGCCGGACCGACAGGCTCAATGAAGTTGCCCTCTGCAACAAGGTAGCCCTCATCGTCCACCGTGATAGGCAGCTGTGGCAGAGCACGGGCGGCCGGGCCGAAGACCGGCTTACCGTAGTGCAATGCGTCGAACTGCGACTGGTGGCAGGGGCACAGGATTCGGTTGGTTTGTGCCTCGTACAAGGAAGTTGGGCAACCAATGTGAGTACAAATCTTGGAGTAGGCGTAGTAATCGCCGTGGTGGAAGTCTTCCTGTCCCTCACGCTCGATTGCCTTCTGCGCATCGGAGTGGCGCAGACGAATCAACATCACCGCGTTGCGGTTGCCGTGGATGGAGTGCATGTGGTGTTCGTACACGTCGCGCTTAGCGTCGTACTGGTCACCGTCGTTGACGTCTTCTTCCGCAAGCGGGAAGACGGTCTCCATGCCACCGGCGGCCAAGTCCTCAGGGCGAACGCGCACAAGGCGGGTAACGCCTTCGGTGGTGTAGTGCTCTCCGGACTCACCAGAGTGCTTCTCAGCGATGGTGCCGGTGTCACGAGCGAGGTAAAGCTTTACGCCCTTCTCGTACATGGTCCAACCGGAGGTCCACAGCGTGCCGTCACCGGCGTAGTTCACCTCGTGGCGAACCTTCCATGGATTACGGATTGCGCCGCCCAGCGGAGCAATAACAGTCAAGCCGAAGAGTACGCCCGCACCACCGAGCAGACCTTGGATGGTCTTACGGCGGCCAAGAGTGGAGGTCTTCCACGAGTCGTTCAAGAGAGCGGTAAGAGTACGACGGTCAACTTCTTCCGAAGGGCCATCGTGGCGACGCTGCACGGAAATCTCTTCCGGCAGAATCTTTTTGACGTACTGCACGATGGCAAAGCCGAGTCCAAAAATGGACAGTGCGGCGGTAATGCCAAGCAGCGGGGTGTAGAGAGTATGCCAAACAAGGCCGTCCTCCCCTAGCTGCTTGTACTGCCAAGGCCAGAAGAGGTAAACAGCCAAGAAGCCCAATCCGCCGATAGCGGAGATTGCCAACCAGATGGCGACATTGCGCCCCGCGCGCTTATCTGCGGGGTCACCTTCAACCGGGTAGCGCTCCTTGCGGAACGCTACGGTGACATCATCGAGCTCGGTACCAAGTGCAGCAAGTTCATCATTGCTCATCTTATCGAGCTCTGCGTCAGTGTAATTCTTTTTCACATTGCTCATGAGCGCGATCCAATCCACATAGCAGCGGCGCACAGGGCGCTGATACCGATAATCCACATTGCCAGGCCTTCAGCCACTGGGCCGAGACCGCCAAGATCCCAACCGGCAGGAGACGGAGTCTCTTCCGCAGACTTCAAGTAGGCGATGATGTCCTTCTTTTCGTCTGCAGTCAGCTGGCGGTCAGAGAACTTTGGCATGTTCTGCGGACCGGTCAACATTGCCTGGTAGATCTCCTGCTCGTTAGCGGGCGCGAGCTCAGGAGCGTATTTACCGGAGGACAGCGCGCCGCCCTGGCCGGTGAAGTTGTGGCAGGATGCACAGTTCATGCGGAACAGCTCGGAGCCCTTAGCAACGTCTTCGGCCTGAATCTGACCATTGTAGTTAGCGCCACGAAGGGATTCCTGAGCAATGCTTCCATCATCGTTGTAGACGATGTCCGAGCCGCCGCCGTTAGCTGCAACATAAGCGGCCAGCGCCAAGGTCTGCTGCTCGGTGTAACGAGGAGCCTTGCGCTCTGCCTGAGCGTCGTTGGACATCATCGGCATACGCCCAGAGTGAACTTGGAAGTACACAGAGCCGGCTCCGATACCTACGAGAGAGGGGCCACGGCCTTCGATGCCCTGCAGATTGGCACCGTGGCAGGTGATACAAGCGGTGTCGTAGATGTCCTTACCCTCTTGCACGAGGGCTTGATCATCTTTTTCCGCCGTAGCGACCTGAGCGTCGGGCGTCAAGGCAGAGGCCAAGACGCCAGCGCCAGTCAAACCGATGGCCAAAGCAAAGCCACCTGCAAGGGTGCGCTTCGCCTTGCGGCGACGGCGGGTCTTCTTAGCCGCGACAGTGGTCTGCTCCACTGACTCGGACTGCGAATTGTTATCCATCATTTTCCTTTAGATAACTCGAACACGGGAGGACTGTTTTGGGGAGAGGTTCGCCGACACTACTGAATCAAGTAGATAACGGTGAACACACCGATCCACACAACGTCAACGAAGTGCCAGTAGTAGGACACCGCCATGGCGGCAGTTGCCTGTGCCGGCGTGAATTTAGATTTAGCGATACGGGCCAGGATGATTGCAAAGGAAATCAAACCGGCGGTTACGTGCGCAGCGTGGAAGCCGGTGATGATGTAGAACACCGAACCAAAGACGCTGGACTGTACCGTCACGCCTGCGTGAATCAACTCAGCCCACTCAAACGCCATGATGCCCAAGAAGACAACACCCAATACCAGCGTGATGGTGTACCAGAGTCGAAGCTTGTAAACGTCACCCCTTTCTGCGGCAAACACGCCGAACTGCGAGGTCACGGAGGAAGAAATCAACACTGCAGTAATGAGAAAACCCATTGGCAGGTTGATATGGGCAGTGTGCTCCGCCCAATCGCCTTCCTGGCCGTTCGCTCGCGAGGTGAACCACATCGCGAACAGTCCGGCAAAGAACATCAATTCCTGAGACAGGAACACGATGGTGCCCACGCTGACCATATTGGGTCGGTTCAGCGAGGCAACACGTGGTGCTGTCATACCTTGGTTAGAAACTACGCTCGTCACAGTGGTAATTATGGCCGTTCCGGACCCTAAAGTCACTTCAATTCCCCCCGCCTTCGCTAATCGTTTTTTACCGAATTGCCAGCCACCAATAAGGAAGCGTGTGGAACTCGCTATTAATAATTACCTGGGAACTTTTTCTATTCTCATCCGACGAGACATCAATGCAGGTGACGCCTGCAAACTTGAAGTTCTGTCACAATCCACTCCGCTGTAGCCGTCTCGGCCGCGACGGTTCAGCTCTCGTCCGCAACCGGTTTCGGCAATTTTCTTAGAGAGATAAATCACATGGTGGTTTTCGGGAAAAATGGCCCATTTGCAACTTTCGGTTGACCCCCACAGAAATAGCCGTTTACGTGCTGGTATGCACTTTTGCTGCCCACTTAAAACCTGGGCACAACCCCTCTCCCCCTCCTCTAAAAAAATTGGGCACCGCGGGAACTTTGCCCGTCGATTTCCGACGCAGATCGCCAAAGCCCTCCCCACCGAGGAATGGTGAGGAGGGCTGAGAAGTTTAGGCAGTGGCTGCGACTAGATGATTTCTAGTGCTTTTCCTTAGGCAGACCGTATTGCAAGGACAGGCCGGCGCAGGCAGCAATCAAGCACACGGCACCCAAGGCGATGAGCCAGTAGTACAGGAAGATGACGCCGAGGCCCAAGAAGCCGATGGAGCCTGCCATGGCCAGTGGCCAGATGGAGCTTGGGGAGAAGAAGCCCAAGATACCGGCGGAGTCCTCGGTCTCTGCTTCTTCCCAGTCTTCCGGCAGAACGTCGCTGCGGTTATCGGTGAAGTGCAGGTAGCCGCCCAGCATGAGGCAGAGCACGACGGAGAGAAACATACCCACGATGCCCACCCACTCGGCGCCGTAGAGGTAACCATCATCCTTCACGAGGGTGACGCCAAAGATATAAACAATCAGCGAGACGAAAAGGTAGGTCGCGATTGAGTAAAAGACTTTCGATGTTGCACGCATTGTGTAATGTCCTTATCTCTTATGCCGCGGTCTTAACGTAGTTGTCACCATCGGCGGTGTCACGCTCACCGGAGAACGGGTGGGTGGTAACTGCGTACGGATCCTGGCCGATTTCCTTCAGCGCCTCGGCGTTGGTGGCGTTCGGGTTCTTCTCACGGAAGTCCATGTAGGCATTGAAGTCCTCTGGGGACACAACGCGAACCTCGAAGTTCATCATGGAGTGGTAGGTACCGCACATCTCAGCACAGCGGCCGACAAAGGCGCCTTGCTTATCAATCGATTCGATCTGGAAGCTGCGTTCCTGGGCGTTGGCCTCAGGGTGTGCATAGACGTCGCGCTTGAACAAGAACTCCGGCACCCAGAACGCGTGAGAAACGTCAGCGGAAGCCAAACGGAACTCGATTGCGGTATCGGAAGGAAGTACCAGAACCGGAACCTCTTCGGTGGAGCCTACGGTCTCAATCTTGTTGTAGTTGAGGTAGGAAAGGTCACCCTTGGACTTACCGTGAATTGGGTTGGGATTGTCCACACCCTCAGGGTCATGGGCGGTCTTTTCCGCTTCAGCCTGACGTGCTTCGTCCGCACCGTTGTAGTTCTCACCGTTGACGTGGTTCTCGGCGTAGCCGAACTTCCAGTTCCACTGGAATGCCGTGACATCAACGGTGACCTTTGGATCCTTATCCAATGCGGTGACCTTCTGCTGGGTCTGCACCGTGAAGAAGAACAAGGTCATGATGATCAGGATTGGAACGATGGTCAATACCATTTCCAATGGCACGTTGTACTGCGTCTGGCGCGGGAATTCACCCTTTCCATCACGCTTTGCCTTCTTCGCGCTCCAGCGGAAAATTGCAGTAAGGAATAGGCCCCACATGATGAAGCCGACAATCCAAGCTGCAACCCAGACCCAGATCCAGAAGTTGTACATTGCTTCAGCCTCAGGGGTAACACCCTTTGGCCAACCGAATCCCAGGAGGTTCTCTACAGCAGTTGGCGCCTGAACGTCACAACCAGCCAGGGCGAGACCGCCTAGGGCAAGTGCGCCAGCTACGCCCGCCTTACGGGCGAAGGTGCGCTTATTACGCTGTCCCACGTGTGTTCTGCCTTTCTGTCCACACAAACTTCTCGAATACTCACAGAGCACCCTTACCCAATCAGAATAATGGATAAATGCTTGGTTCCCAGCCATTTTGAAACTTTAAAAGAAACCCAGCGCGCTCAATTTATATCCACGTTTCAGTAGGTTACCGCCCCACCTGCACAATGTTCCAACCGTACCCCCAGTCTGCGCTTTCACCATGTGCCTTAACTCACAAGGAACTATTCCGACCATCATACGAAAGTTCGCACCCTTACGGGGAAGCTTAATTTAAGCTTTTCTGCAGCTTCCTCCAAGCCGTGGCGCTTTCTGGTTTCCACCCCACGCACCGTAAAGTAGAACAACGAGCACCAGTCGCTTAATTAAAAGGAGCTATCTTTACATGTGCGGACTTCTTGGCATGCTCGCGGCCACCGGTGACGTGGACAAATATGTCGACGCGTTGGAGCGGTCGCTTCCTTGCATGCACCACCGCGGACCGGACGCAGCCGGTACTTGGCATGATGGCGACGCCGCCTTCGGCTTTAACCGCCTGTCCATTATTGACTTGGAACATTCCCACCAGCCCCTGCGCTGGGGCCCTGAGGACGAGCCAGAGCGGTATGCCCTTACCTTTAACGGCGAGATCTACAACTACGTTGAGCTCCGCGAAGAACTCAAGGCCTTGGGCTATACCTTCTATACGGAAGGCGATGGCGAACCCATTGCGGTGGGCTACCACCACTGGGGCAAGGACGTTGTCGAGCACCTCCGCGGCATGTTTGGCATCGTCATTTGGGATACCAAGACCAAGACCATGTTTGCCGCGCGCGACCATTTTGGCATCAAGCCGCTTTACTATGCCACCACGGACGCCGGCACGGTCTTTGCCTCCGAGATGAAGTGCATCTTGGACATGGCCGAGGACATTGGTCTAGAACTCAACCTTGACCGCCGCGCCATCGAGCACTACGTGGACCTGCAATACGTGCCGGAACCGGAATCTTTGCACGCCAATATTCGGCGCGTGGAATCCGGCTGCACGGTGACCTTGAAGCCGGGCGAGGAGGTCGTATCCGAGCGCTACTTCAAGCCGCGTTTCCCGGTCCAGCAGGTTCCAGAAGGCGAGGAACAACAGCTCTTTGACCGGATTGCAGAAGCGCTGGAGGATTCCGTCGCTAAGCACATGCGTGCCGATGTCACCGTGGGTTCCTTCCTCTCTGGTGGCATCGACTCCACCGCCATCGCTACCCTGGCCAAGCGCCACAACCCAGATCTGCTGACCTTTACTACTGGCTTCGAGCGCGAAGGCTATTCCGAGGTGGACGTGGCCGCGGAATCGGCGGCCGCCATCGGCGTGGAGCACATCGTCAAGATCGTCTCGCCGGAAGAATACGCCGAGTCGATTCCTAAAATCATGTGGTACCTGGATAACCCGGTGGCCGATCCTTCCCTCGTGCCGCTGTACTTCGTGGCCCAAGAAGCCCGCAAGCACGTCAAGGTGGTCTTGTCCGGTGAGGGTGCCGATGAGCTCTTCGGTGGCTACACCATCTATAAGGAACCGCTGTCCCTCGCGCCATTTGAGAAGATCCCTTCTCCCCTGCGCCAAGGCCTGGGCAAGCTCTCCCGCGTGCTGCCGGATGGTATGAAGGGTAAGTCCCTGCTTAACCGCGGCTCCATGACCATGGAGGAGCGCTACTACGGCAACGCACGCTCCTTTAACTTTGAACAGATGCAGCGCGTTATCCCATGGGCCAAGCGCGAATGGGATCACCGTGAGGTCACCGCGCCCATCTATGCGCAGTCGGAAGACTTTGACCCAGTAGCCCGCATGCAGCACCTTGACCTATTTACCTGGATGCGCGGTGACATCCTAGTCAAGGCCGATAAGATCAACATGGCCAACTCCTTGGAGCTGCGCGTGCCATTCCTAGATAAGGAAGTATTCAAGGTCACAGAATCCATCCCGCATAACCTGAAAATCTCCCACGGCACCACTAAGTATGCGCTGCGCAAGGCCATGGAACAGATCGTTCCCGCGCACGTGCTCAACCGCAAGAAGCTGGGCTTTCCGGTTCCCATGCGCCACTGGCTGGCCGGCGACGAGCTCTACGGCTGGGCACAAGACACCATCAAGGATTCCCAGACCGAGGACATCTTCAATAAGAAGGAAGTCCTGGAGATGCTCAAGGAGCACCGCGATGGCGTCTCCGATCACTCCCGCCGCCTATGGACCGTGCTTTCAGTTATGATCTGGCACGGTATCTTTGTGGAAAAGCGCATCGACCCGCAGATCGAGCAGCGCGACTACCCGGTCAAGCTTTAAGCCGAACTGGGCAAAGTTCCACGCTGAGCTTTAAAGACATAAAAAGAGGGTGAGCGCCGCGAAGCGCTCACCCTCTTTCTTTATCCTTCTGTTTAGTTGAAGGAATCGCCACACGCGCAGGAGCCGGTAGCGTTCGGGTTATCGATGGTAAATCCCTGAGACTCGATGGTGTCAGCAAAGTCGATCTTGGCGCCGGTAAGGTATGGCACGGACATCTTGTCCACGACGAGCTTGATGCCACCCACCTCGTCGACCTTGTCGCCATCAAGGCTGCGGTCATCGAAGTAGAGCTGGTAGCGCAGGCCAGCGCAGCCGCCGGGCTGTACTGCGATGCGCAGGGAGAGATCGTCGCGGCCTTCCTGATCAAGCAGGCCCTTTGCCTTTGCGGCTGCGGCCTCGGTCAGAATGACGCCGGTTTCGGAAACTGGAGCGGTCATCACTTCTCCTCAAATGTGTCTTGGTTGCGTAGCCACTACCCTACCCGCATCTACAAGGAGGGAAAAGGTAGCCCATAGTAATAACAACGCCGTGGGCGGGCCTATTCCCCTCTTGGGGCCGAAACCTTGTAGTCTGATCAGCGTGAAACTTCCGTGGCAAAAAGATGACAAGACCTCCCCTGAACCCGCTCCCGTGCAGGAAGAAGTTCAGGAAAATACCCACCGCAAGGGGTATACCCCGCCGAAGGGTCGTCCCACGCCAAAGCGCCAGGAACAAGAAATCGCGCGCGGTGTGAAGCGCGATCCACATGGGGTATCCGATGCGCAGCGCTATAAGCGCCGCAAGGAACTCAAAAAGTCCATGAGCAAGGACGAATGGAAAGAATATAAAAAGCAAGAGCGCAAGGAGCGCAACCAGCGCAACCGCGAAAGCCAAGAGCGCATGGCCGAAGGCGATCCACGCTTCCTCCCAGCCCGCGATCAGGGCGAAGAGCGCGCCTACGTGCGCGATTGGATCGATGCCCGCCGTACGCTTTCGGAATGGGTAATGCCGATGGCGCTTGCCCTTATCGTCGTGGTCTTTGTGACCTATGCAGCTCCAAGCATCGCCGGCCTCATCAATGCTATTGCCATGGTGGTTATCCTCATCTTCGCCATCGACGGCATCTGGCTGGGTCGCCGCGCTAATAATGCTGTCCGCAAGAAGTTCCCCGGAACCACCGCCACCGGTTTTGGCCTGGGATTCTACGCGTTTTCCCGCGCCAGCCAGCCCCGCAAGTGGCGCATTCCTCGCCCGCGCGTAGAGCGCGGGGCCGACGTTTAAGGAAGCACACTGATGGCTGATTCCCTGCAGCTTTATCCCTATGGCCGGCTAAGCGATGCCGCACAGTGGCTCGCCGCCTGCCAAGATCGATCCCCCGCTTCCGAGCCACAGCGGGTGCGGGCCGTAATTTTCGCCGAGGACGGTGAAGGGATCCCCCTGGCCACGGAGACCGCGGCGCGGCGGGTTGGGGCCAGCATTAATTCTGTCACGGTGACGGATTGCTCCACCGCCTATGACTTAGGAGTGCAGGCGGCGGATGCGGAAATCGATGGCGGTGCGGATCTGCTTATTCCGGGCGGCATCGACAGCACGCAGGTTGCCGCAGCCGTCATGGGTGTCTTGGCTCAGGAGGAGCCGGTGGTGGTCGTCGGCAAGCAGCCGAGCGTCGAGGACTGGAAGACGAAGGTTGCGGCCATTCGCGATTCCATGTTTCGGATGCGCGATCTGACTGGGCGGGAGCTCATTAAGGCCTGCGGCTCCCCCGTATTGGCCGCGCTGGTGGGCTTTATGTCCCAGGCGGCTAGGCGGCGCACGCCCCTGCTTGTCGATGCCCCCTTAACCGCCACCGCCGCCGTATCCGCCGCCGCAGACACGCGGATCCATGACTGGCTCCTAGCTACCAACATCTCGCCGCAGCCGGCTCACCGGTTGGCCTTAAAGAAGCTGCGGCTGGATCCCCTGCTGGATCTGCAGATGGAGCCGGTGCCGGCGCTTGGCGCCTTGGCTGCCCTACCCCTTTTATTGCTGGGCGTAGAAATTACTGCGGACGCCGCGCAGGCAGAGGCCTAACTGCGCGGCGCAGGTCCTCCTCGCGCCGCGTTACACCGTGGCGTGCTAGACCAAAGTCTGCAACCAGCCGTGGGCATCCTCCACAGCACCGCGCTGGATACCGGTCAGGCGCTCGCGCAAGGCCATGGAGACCTCGCCGGCCTCGTTATTATTGACACTGAAGTCGATATCCTCACCAAGCACGCGCCCCACCGGCGTAATGACTGCGGCGGTACCGCAGGCAAAGGCCTCGGTCATCTTCCCTGATTCCACATCTCGCTGCCATTCTTCGGCGGTGATGCGCCGCTCGATTACCTTGTACCCCATGTCTTCGGCGACCTGCAGCAGGGACTGGCGGGTAATGCCGGGCAAAAGGGAGCCGGACAGCGCCGGGGTAACGATCTCGGCGTCGTCGCCGGTGCCGTAGACGAACATGAGGTTCATCCCGCCCATCTCTTCGATGTAGCGGCGTTCGATGGCATCCAGCCAGACCACTTGGTCACAGCCCTTTTCTTCGGCCTGGGCCTGCGCCAATAAAGAGCCGGCGTAATTGCCAGCGAATTTCGCGGCACCGGTTCCGCCCGGCGCGGAGCGGACATAGTCGGTAGACAGCCACACCGAAACAGGCTTAATGCCGCCACTGAAATACGCACCGGCGGGCGAGGCCAAGAGAATGAAACGATACGCATTAGCCGGGTGAACTCCTAGTGATACCTCGGTAGAAATCATAAATGGGCGCAGGTAGAGCGATGCTTCCCCGCCGGCCTCTGGAACCCAGCTCTTATCGATGTCCACCAGCTGGCGCAGCGCCTCGATGAACTCTTCTTGCGGTAGCTCGGGCATCGCCAAGCGCTGCGCCGAATTAATAAAGCGTTGCGCGTTTTGATCGGGGCGGAAGGTCACGATGGAGTCATCGGGCTGGCGGTAGGCCTTAATGCCCTCGAATACGGCCTGGCCGTAGTGGAAGACGTTGCTCGCCGGGTCCATCGTGAGTGGGCCGTAGGGGCGGACTTGCGCGTCGTGCCAGCCCTTGTCCGTGGACCAATCAATGGTAACCATGTGGTCCGTAAAGTGCTGGCCAAAGCCGGGATTGGCCAGGATTTTATCTAAATCTGCTGCCGCCGTTGGTTGATTCGTACGGGTAATCGTGTAATCAAGCATGACCACAATCTACTCCTTTTATCTATAGCTGGGTAGGAATATGTTCACTTTAGCGCGGTATCATGGGCAGAAGTTTCATTAGTACCAATTAAAAAGGAGGATTTTATGTCTCAGCACGATGGACCCGCACGTGGGGCGTTTCCGGAACTTAAGCTAGAAAAGAAGGCCCCGAAGAATGCCCAGGCGCTACTCATCGCGGCATTCGAAGGTGAAGACAACATTGAACTTCCAGGGACTTCGCTGCTCAAGCCGGCCGCGCTGCGCGAAGCATACGAGTCCTTCATTGCCGTGGGGGCAACCGGTAAGGCCAATGAGGTCACCCGCATCCCGGCGCCTGAGAAGGCAGAGGTCGATTCCATCATCGCCGTCGGCCTAGGCGATGCCGAGGACCTCGATGCAGAAACCTTGCGCCGCGCCGCCGGCAGCGCCGCACGTTCGATTTCCAAGCTGGAAAAGGTGGCCACCTCCTTGGGCGATTTTGGCATCGCACCCACGGTAGAGGGCCTTACCTTGGGCGGCTACAAGTTCAAGGGGCTTCGTTCTAAGTCCGGCAAGGATTCCGAGCAGCCCGCCGCCTTTACCGTGGTGGCAGAAAAGTCCGCCCGCGAGGAGTTCGAGGCGGCCAAGATCACAGCGGAGTCCGTGGTGATTGCCCGCGATCTGGTCAATACCCCGTCCAACCTGCTGTACCCAGAGTCTTATGCAGACTTCCTCTCCGACCAGGCTAAAGAGGTTGGCCTCGAGGTAGAAATCCTGGATGAAAAGGCGCTGCAGAAGCAGGGCTTTGGCGGCATTACCGCCGTTGGCCGCGGTTCCGCTCGCCCGCCGCGCCTGGTGCGCCTGAGCTGGAACCCGAAGAAAGCGAAGAAGCACGTGGCGCTCGTGGGCAAGGGCATTACCTTCGATACCGGCGGCATTTCCTTGAAGCCGGGTTCTGGCATGTGGGACATGATTTCCGATATGGGCGGTTCCGCCGCCATGGCCGCCTCCATCATCGCTGCGGCCAAGCTCAACCTGCCGGTGAAGATCACCGCTACCCTGCCGCTGGCAGAAAACATGCCGGGCGATAACGCCACCCGCCCGGGCGATGTCATCACCCACTACGGCGGCATCACCTCTGAGGTTCTCAATACCGATGCGGAGGGCCGCCTCGTGCTTGCCGATGCCATCGCGCGCGCCAGCGAGGATAAGCCCGACTTCCTCATCGAAACCGCCACGCTAACCGGCGCCCAGATGGTCGCCCTAGGCGAGCGCACCGCCGGCGTCATGGGTTCAGAAGACTTCCGCGACCGGATGGCGGGCATCGGCCGCGAGGTCGGCGAAAATGCCTGGGCCATGCCGCTATTGGAAGAGCACGAAGAATCCGTGAAATCCGCCAGCGCCGATATCCGCAATATCAACGCCAAGCGCGAGGGAGGCATGGAATACGCCGGCACCTACTTAAAGCAGTTCGTGGGCGAGGGCATCGAATGGGCACATATCGATGTCGCTGGGCCTTCCTTCAATACCACCGGCGCTTATGGCTATACGCCAAAGATGGGTACGGGCGTTCCCACCCGCACCGTCATTGCTGCCCTGCGCGAGATTGCTGAATCAAAGTAATACCCCGCGCAGCCGCCTGAGCATAAAATGGCGGAGTTATGAACACTGCTTTAATCATCGTTGATGTCCAACACGATTTTTGCCCAGGCGGCGCGCTTGGCACCGATCGCGGCAACGAGGTTGCAGAGAAGATCTCTTCTTTGCAGACCGAGTATGACACCGTCGTTGCCACGCAGGACTGGCACATCGATCCGGGTTCCCACTTTGCTAAGGACCCGGATTTTATCGATTCTTGGCCGGTGCACTGCGTCGCCGATTCCTATGGGGCGCAGATGCACGAGACGATCGGTCCTGCGCAAGCATATTTCCGAAAGGGCGAATACACCGCCGCGTATTCCGGATTCGAGGGCGCGGCACACGGCGTTTTGCTGGCGGAGTGGCTGCGCGAGCACGATATCGACGCAGTAGATATCGTCGGCATTGCCACGGATCACTGCGTGCAGGCAACCGCGGCGGATGCTTTAAAGGAAGGCTTTTCCGTCCGCGTCTTAAGCGAGTATTGCTCTCCCGTTGATCCGGACCGCGGGGATGCCGCCTTGGCTAAGTTAGAAAAGGCCGGCGCCACCATCGTCTAGGCCGATTAACTTAAGTCCTGCCCCGAATCAGGGTTTTCGCCGCGCTCAAAGCGCGCGCGGCGAAGGCGCTGTTCTTCCCTTTTACGCAAGATACGTTGGCGTTCCATGCGCTCGCGCATGCGTTGGGGGTACCCGGTTTCTTCGACATCAAAAACGTCGCACTGCAATAGTTTTCCTACCGCGTCAATCCCCTTCGGCCCGCCGATGCGTCGGCGAATAAACTCACCCTTTTCATCCACAACGACCACGGACATTTCATTGACCACGGTCTCTGGCTCGATAAATGCCTCAATAAAAGCCTTATCGGCGGCCCACATTTTGAGTTCTTGTTCGTCTTCTGGGCGGATAGTTTCTCCCGGACCGCGGGGCGGTCGCAGTGGCGATCGGGACTTATTGCGGCGGAAGAGGTTGAACATAACCCACTAGTTTACCCGCATGGAGGGTATTACTAACCCCACTACTGCACGATGACGGTCATCACGCTGTAAGATTGTGCGGTAGCGATAGAATACTTCCAACTTTTCGAGGAGTCTTAAAACTCATGGCGAACTCCGTTGAGATGCCCGAGCTGGGCGAGTCCGTAACCGAAGGCACCATTACCCAGTGGCTTAAGTCCGTCGGCGACACCGTCGAGGTGGACGAGCCTTTGCTCGAGGTCTCCACCGACAAGGTCGACACCGAAATCCCCTCCCCCGTTGCAGGCACCATCCTAGAAATCAAGGCCGAAGAAGACGACACCATCGAGGTCGGCGAGGTCATCGCACTCATCGGTGATGAAGACGAGGCTGATTCCTCTTCCGATGACTCTGACGACTCCGACGATGACAAATCTGAGGACAAGGAAGAATCCAAGTCCGAGGAGAAGGAAGACAAGGACGAGAAGAAGTCCGGCTCCAGCTCCAAGGCTTCCGGCGAGACCACCGATGTCGAAATGCCAGAGCTCGGCGAATCCGTCACCGAAGGCACCATCACCCAGTGGCTCAAGTCCGTCGGCGACACCGTCGAGGTAGACGAACCACTACTCGAAGTCTCCACCGACAAGGTCGACACCGAAATTCCTTCCCCCGTTGCCGGCACCCTGGTAGAAATCCTCGCCGAAGAAGACGAAACCATCGAGGTCGGCGAAGCCATCGCCCGCGTCGGCGACGAAAACGCCGCACCATCCTCCGACGACTCTGACGACTCCGACGATGACAAGTCCGAAGACAAGGAAGAAACCAAGTCCGAGGACAAGAAGGAAGAGTCCAAGTCTGACGAGAAGAAGGAAGAGCCGAAGCAGGATTCTTCCCTGAACACCTCCGCCAAGGTCAACAACGGCGATAACGTTCCATACGTCACCCCGTTGGTGCGCAAGCTGGCTGATAAGCACGGCGTGGACCTCAACTCCATTGAGGGCACCGGTGTAGGCGGACGCATCCGCAAGCAGGACGTCTTGGCCGCTGCTGGCGAGGGCGATGCGAAGGCATCGGAAGGCGACGATAAGAAGGCTGCTGACTCCCCACGCGCACGCTGGTCCACCAAGTCCGTAGATCCGGAAAAGCAGGAGCTTATCGGCACCACCAAGAAGGTCAATCGCATCCGCGAAATCACCGCTACCAAGATGGTGGAAGCGCTGCAGATTTCCGCACAGCTTACCCACGTGCAGGAAGTCGACATGACTCCTATCTGGGATATGCGCAAGAAGAGCAAGCAGGCGTTCATTGATAAGTACGGCGCCAACCTGTCCTTCCTGCCGTTCATTGTGAAGGCCACCACTGAGGCTCTGGTTTCCCACCCGAACGTCAACGCCTCCTATGACCCAGAGACCAAGGAGATGACCTACCACGAGGATGTCAACGTCGCCATCGCCGTAGACACCCCGAAGGGTCTGCTCACCCCGGTCATCCACAAGGCACAGAACCTGTCCTTGCCGGAAATCGCGCAGCAGATTGCGGAGCTGGCTGATAAGGCCCGCAATAACAAGCTGAAGCCGAATGACCTGACCGGTGCCACCTTCACCGTGACCAATATCGGTTCCGAGGGCGCCCTGCTCGATACCCCGATCCTGGTTCCGCCACAGGCCGGAATCCTGGGTACCGCGGCTATCCAGAAGCGCGCCGTCGTGGTCAACGAGAACGGCCAGGATGCCATCGCCATCCGCCAGATGTGCTTCCTGCCATTCACCTACGACCACCAGGTCATCGATGGTGCAGACGCTGGTCGCTTCATCACCACCATCAAGGACCGCCTGGAGACTGCAGACTTCGAGGCTGACCTCGATATCTAAAGCAGTTAGCTAACTGGCATACCTCCCGCTCCTTCCACGCGAAGGGGACGGGAGGTTTTGTCGTGCCTGGGGTACTCCGCGGGGGTGTAGCGGGAGAACTTCCGGCACAAATATCAGAGGAGTTTTATCCCGGCACTACAGGACATATTTCACTAAGTGGGAGGTAAGCAGGCTACAACACATTTTCATCGGTGAGTTACTGCATAAAAGTTTGTCAAGGGCGCTGTTTTTACCGGTTATTAAACATATACTTAGGGGCGGTTAAGACCATTGCACCCGATGAAGGAGACCTCACAGATGGATTACATCTCCCGCCACCTAGGGCCGGATTCTGCCGAGCAGTCCGCCATGCTCGGGACGGTGGGCTACGACAGCGTGCAAGCGCTTGTCGATGCCGCCATTCCACCCAAGATCCGCGCTAAGGAACTTCCCCACCTGCCAGAAGCGCTCTCTGAAGACGGGGCACAGGCCGCTTTGCGGGAGTTCGCCAACCAAAACACTGTACTGAAGCCCTTCTATGGCCAGGGCTACTCGGACACCCTGACCCCGGCCGTCATCCGCCGCGGCCTGCTTGAGGATGCCGGCTGGTATACCGCGTATACCCCCTACCAGCCCGAGATTTCCCAGGGCCGCTTGGAGGCCTTGCTCAACTTCCAGACCATGATCGAGTCTTTGACGGGGCTGCCCATCGCGAATGCTTCCTTATTGGATGAGGCTTCCGCCACCGCCGAGGCGGTCGGTTTGATGTCGCGCGCGGTAAAGAAGGGCCGCCGCGTCGTGCTGGACTCCCGCCTCCACCCGCAGGTGCTTACCGTTGCCGCTGAGCGCGCCCGCGCCATTGACCTCGAAGTAGAGATCGTGGACGTGCGCGAGGGCTTGGTGGGCGAAGACCTCATCGGTGCTGTCATCGCCTACACCGGCACCGAAGGCGAGATTTTAGATCCCTCTGCCCTGATTGAAGAGCTGCACACCCGCGGCGCGCTGGCCTCCGTGGTCACTGACCCGCTGTCCCTGCTGCTTCTGGAAGGCCCCGGAAACTTGGGTGCCGATATCGTCTTGGGCTCGTCCCAGCGCTTTGGTGTGCCCCTCTTCTTCGGCGGCCCACACGCTGCCTACATGGCGGTAACGGATAAGCTCAAGCGCCAGATGCCGGGCCGCATCGTCGGCGTCTCCAAGGATGCCGATGGCCGCCCGGCCTACCGCTTGGCGCTGCAGACCCGCGAGCAGCACATCCGCCGCGAGCGCGCGACCTCCAATATCTGTACTGCCCAGGCCCTTTTGGCCAATGTCGCCTCGATGTACGCCGTCTACCACGGGCCAAAGGGCCTGAAGGACATCGCCGAGCGCGTGCACGGCTTGGCCTCCTCCTTCGCCCAGTCCATCGTGGATGCTGGCCTGGAGGTTACATCGCAGAGCTTCTTCGATACCGTCACCGTTAGCGGTGTCGACGCGCAGAAGATCAAGGCCGAACTGCAGGATGCGGGCTACTTGGTGCGCGCAATTGGCACCGACAAGGTATCCGTATCCTTCGGTGAATCCGCCACGCAGCGCGATGTCGCGCACCTGGCAGAGGCCTTCGGCGCCAGCCCGGCTGAAGCGAACTTTGACCTGCCGGAGAATCTGCAGCGCGCCGAGGAACCGCTGGAGCACGAGATTTTCCACTCCATCCATTCTGAGACCCAGATGCTGCGCTACCTGCGCAAGCTCGCGGACAAGGACTTGGCGCTGGACCGCTCCATGATTCCGCTGGGTTCGTGCACCATGAAGCTCAACCCCACCGCGGCTATGGAGCCCATCTCCTGGCCAGAATTTGCCGGCATCCACCCATATGCCCCGGAAGAAACCACGACGGGCTGGCGCGCACTGGTGGAAGAAATCGAAGGCTGGCTCGCCGAGCTTACCGGCTATGCCAAGGTCTCCATCCAGCCCAATGCCGGCTCCCAGGGCGAGTTGGCGGGCTTGCTGGCCATCCGCCGCTACCACGTGGCCAATGGCGATAATGAGCGCGATGTCGTGCTCATCCCGGCCTCCGCGCACGGCACCAACGCTGCCTCTGCGACCCTCGCAAACCTGCGCGTCGCCGTAGTCAAGACCGCCGAGGACGGCTCCATTGACGTCGCGGACCTGGAAGAAAAGATCGAAAAGCACGGCAACCACATCGCCGGCATCATGGTCACCTACCCCTCCACCCACGGCGTCTTCGACCCCGAGGTGCGCGATGTCTGCGATAAGGTGCACGCGGTCGGCGGCCAAGTCTACATCGATGGTGCCAACATGAACGCGCTGACCGGCTGGGCACGCCCGGGCGATTTCGGCGGCGATGTCTCCCACCTCAACCTGCACAAGACCTTCACCATTCCCCACGGTGGCGGCGGCCCGGGCGTTGGCCCGGTAGCGGTGGCAGAGCACCTCATCCCGTTCCTGCCCAGCGATGCCGCATCCCCTGAGCTGGACGCCACCGCGGAAACCCCGGTGAGCCAGGGCGTTCCCATTACCGGTAGCAAGTACGGCTCCGCCGGCGTCCTTCCCATTTCGTGGGCCTACCTGGCCATGACTGGCGCCGAGGGCCTTGCCGCCGCATCCGGCCACGCCGTATTGGGCGCTAACTACCTGGCAGCCTCGCTCAACGAGTACTTCCCCGTCCTCTACACCGGCAACGAGGGCTTGGTGGCGCACGAGTGCATCATCGATTTGCGCGAGCTTACCGATGCCTCCGGGGTCACCGCCGCCGATGTGGCCAAGCGCCTCATCGACTTCGGCTTCCACGCCCCCACCCTGGCCTTCCCTGTGGCCGGCACCTTGATGATTGAGCCCACCGAGTCTGAAGACAAGGGCGAGCTGGATCGCTTCGTCGAAGCCATGCGCACCATCCGCGCCGAAATCCAGGAGATCATCGACGGTGAGGTGGCCTACGAGGACTCCGTTATCCACCACGCACCGTTTACGGCTGAGTCGGTAGCAACCGATAACTGGGAGTACTCCTTCGGCCGCGACAAGGCCGCGTGGCCAGTCAAGTCCCTATTGCATAGCTACAAGTATTTCCCACCGGTTCGCCGCCTCGATGAGGCTTACGGTGACCGCAACCTGGTGTGCAGCTGCCCGCCGCCAGAAGCATTCGAGATCGACGATTCCGAGGAGTAACAATGACCGAACTTCTAACCTCCCCGCTCAATGCCAAGCACGAGGAACTCGGCGCTACCTTCACGGCCTTTGGGCCGTGGAATATGCCGCTGAAGTACAACAGCGAACTGGAAGAACACCGCGCCGTTCGCACCAGCGCCGGCCTGTTTGATCTCTCCCATATGGGAGAAATCTGGGTCAATGGACCCGATGCCGGCAAGTTCTTGTCCTACTCCTTCATCTCTAATCTAGATTCGCTGAAGGTGGGCAAGGCCAAGTACTCCATGATCACCGCTGAAGACGGCGGTATCATCGATGACCTGATTTCCTATCGCTTCGAGGAGAAAAAGTTCCTCGTTGTGCCCAATGCTGGCAATGCCGATACCGTCTGGGACGAGCTCAATAAGCGTGCCGAGGGTTTTGACGTTGAGCTCAAAAACGAGTCCCGCGACGTCGCCATGATCGCCGTGCAGGGCCCCAAGGCCGCGGAAATCCTCGTCCCGCTGGTAGAGGACAATAAGCAAGACACCGTCTACGAGCTGGGCTACTACGCCGCCACGATGGGCAAGGTGGCGCGCACCTTCGCCATCATCGCGCGCACCGGTTATACCGGTGAGGACGGCTTCGAGCTCATCGTCTATAACTCCGATGCCCCGCAGCTGTGGGAAGAATTGCTCAAGGCGGGCGCGGAATATGACATCAAGCCGTGCGGCCTAGCCGCGCGCGATTCGCTGCGATTGG
The DNA here is from genome assembly GCF_022346005.1 of Corynebacterium sp. ACRPS. GTDB lineage: Bacteria > Actinomycetota > Actinomycetes > Mycobacteriales > Mycobacteriaceae > Corynebacterium. The sequence continues at coordinate 39,663 of NZ_JAKRMY010000013.1, read as the reverse complement.
AGGCTGGCATGCCGCTCTACGGCAACGAGCTCTCCCGCGATATCACCCCGGTAGAGGCGGGCATGTCGCGCGCCTTTGCTAAGAAGGAAGCGGACTTCGTCGGCGCAGAGGTCATCCGCAAGCGCGCCGAGGAGGGCCCACAGGTCGTTATCTCCGGGCTCACCTCGGATCAGCGCCGCGCCGCGCGCGCCGGCGCCGAGGTTTTCCTCAATGACACCAAGGTCGGCACCGTCACCTCTGGCCAGCCCTCCCCCACGCTCGGCCACCCGGTGGCGATCGCGCTGCTCGATACCAGCGCGGATCTCGAACCGGGCACCGCAGTCGAGGTAGAAATCCGCGGCAAGCGTTATCCTTTTGAGGTAACCGCGTTGCCGTTCTACAAGCGCGATAAGTAAACCATCCGCACACCCTAAATATTCAGCCCGAAAGGACTACATACTATGTCTAACCTGCCCCAAGACTTTTCCTACTCCGAAGACCACGAATGGGTAAACGCCGCCAAGGACGCCGTAGAAGGCAAGACCGTTCGCATCGGTATCACCTCCGTGGCCGCAGACCGCCTGGGTGAGGTCGTCTTCGCAGAGCTGCCTGAGGTTGGCGATACCATCACCGCCGGCGATTCCTGTGGCGAGGTCGAATCCACCAAGTCCGTATCTGACCTGTTCTCCCCGGTCACCGGCACCGTGAAGGCCGTCAACGATGCCGTGCACGATGACTACGCCGTCATCAACAACGATCCCTTCGGTGAAGGCTGGCTCTTCGAGGTCGAGGTGGATGAAGCAGGCGAGCTCATGGAGGCTGACGAATACGCCTCCGCGAACGGCCTGGACTAAAAGACGGTTCGTTCGACCCACTCGAACAGAAAAATAGGCGGGAGGATGCCATGGCATTCTCCCGCTTTGCTTTTCCTCGCTTTGCTTTTCCCTACCAAAGAAGACGACACTAGAGATTATGACTGCACCACGCGATCCTTTCTTTCCCGCTGAACGCTCCATTCGCGCCTCGGACAATCCCCTTGAAATACGCCACTTGGGCCGCATGGATTACCAAGAGGCGTGGGATTATCAGGCGGAGGTGGCGGCGGCGCGCGCGCAGGGCACGCAGGACGATGTGGTCTTAGTGGTCGAACACCCCAATATCTATACTGCGGGCAAGCGCACGCAGCCGGAGGATATGCCGGATAACGATCTGCCGGTTATCACCGTGGACCGCGGCGGGCGCATCACCTGGCACGGGGAAGGGCAGTTGGTGCTCTACCCCATCATCAAGCTGGCGGAGCCTGTCGATGTCGTCGATTATGTCCGCCGCCTCGAGGAGGCCACCATCCAGGCGGTGCGCGAGCTGGGCGTGACTACCGCAGGCCGCATCGATGGTCGCTCTGGGGTATGGGTTCCCTCTACCACCCAGGCCAAAGATCCTTCCGCCTCGCAGCGCGATCGCAAGATTGCCGCGCTGGGGATCCGCATCACCCGCGGGGTGACCATGCACGGCCTAGCGCTTAACTGCAGCAATACGCTGGAGTACTACGACCACATCGTGGCCTGTGGCATCGATGATGCTGATATCACCACGCTTTCGCTGGAACTCGGCCGCGAGGTCACGATGGAAGAAGCCTCACAGCCGCTATTACGGGCGCTTGATGATGCCCTCTCCGGCCGCCTCATCGTCGCCGATCACAGTTTCGGTTCCGCACCCGATCCCACAAAGATTGCGAATGAGAAGGCGCGGGAGCGGCGTCGGCAAGCGCAGGCTTAAGCCCCGTGGCCCTAGTTTGGGGCTAGCGTGGAATAGTTGTGTGCCCGCGCGCCTTGAAGCTAGAAGAGCTATTAGCCATCACCATCTTTGATCGATAAAGTGAGTATTTGTGACTGTAAAGCCTGAAGGACGCAAGATGCTCCGCATTGAGAAGAAAAATGCGGAGTCGCCCATCGAACAAAAGCCGCGGTGGATCCGCAACCAGGTACGCACCGGACCGGGCTATGAGGACATGAAGTCCCGCGTGGCCGGCGCCTCCCTGCACACCGTCTGCCAAGAAGCCGGTTGTCCGAATATCCACGAATGCTGGGAATCCCGCGAGGCAACCTTCCTCATCGGCGGCGATAAGTGCACCCGTCGTTGCGACTTCTGCGATATTGCTACCGGCAAGCCGGAGCCGCTCGACCGCGACGAGCCGCGCCGCGTGGCCGAAAACATCCAGGAAATGGACCTCAACTACACCACCATTACCGGTGTAACCCGCGATGACCTCCCGGATGAGGGCGCGTGGCTGTATGCGGAGATCGTGCGCAAGATCCACGAGCTCAACCCACACACCGGCGTGGAGAACCTCACCCCGGATTTCTCTGGCAAGCCGGACCTGCTCGAAGAGGTCTTTGAGGCACAACCGGAGGTCTTCGCCCACAACCTGGAGACCGTGCCGCGCATTTTCAAGCGCATCCGCCCGGCCTTCCGCTACGAGCGCTCCCTCGATGTCATCCGCCAGGCCCACGACTACGGCCTTATTACCAAGTCCAACCTGATTTTGGGCATGGGCGAGACCGAGGACGAGGTTGAGGAAGCATTGCGCGACCTGCGCGAGGCTGGCTGTGACATCATCACCATCACCCAGTACCTGCGCCCCGGCCCGCGCTTCCACCCCATCGAGCGCTGGGTGCGCCCGGAGGAATTCGTGGCCCACTCCAAGCTGGCCAAGGAGCTGGGCTTCGGCGGCGTCATGTCCGGCCCGTTGGTTCGCTCCTCCTACCGCGCCGGCCGCCTGTACGTGCAGGCCATGGAAAAGCGCGGCTTGGAATTGCCGGAAAACCTCCAGCACCTGAAGGAAACGTCCCAGGGCGCTACCGCCCAGGAGGCATCCACCTTGCTGGATAAGTACGGTCCCTCGAAAGAAACCCCGGTGACCACCCGCATGGCCAAGACTCCGGCCAATGCTAATTCGGTCGCGGCAACCGTGCGCTAAACCGCGGAATATTCTTACTCGGCCCTCGCCATCTGCGGGGGCCGTTTAACATTTATGCCACCTGACCTTTAAAGTAGGAACCATGGCGAAAGATGACAAAGCAGCCCTGAAAGCTGCCAAGAAGCAAGAACGCGCGGCTAAGCGCCAAAAGCGTAAGCAAACCTGGTCACAGTTGTGGCAGGCATTCAATTTGCAGCGCAAGCAGGATAAGGCCCTCATCCCTATCATGCTGGCCGCCTTCCTCGGCGTCGGCCTTCTGTTCTTCCTCATTGGCATGCTCTTTAATGGCCAGTGGTTCATGCTGATTATCGGCTTGGGCCTGGGCGCGCTTTTGGCGATGTTCCTGTTTACCCGCCGCTTGGAACGCGATATGTACAAGCGCGTCGAAGACCAACCCGGCGCCGCCGGTTGGGCCTTGGAGCAGCAGCTGCGCAATACCGTCGGCATTGTATGGTCCGTAAAATCCGGCATCGCCGCCACCCGCCAGCAGGACCTAATCCACCGGGTCATCGGCAATGCGGGCGTCATCTTCGTGTGCGAGGGCAATAAGAACCGCCTTCGCCCCACCCTTAACCAGCTAAAAAAGCGCGTGGACAAGATTGCCGGCGGCGTGCCGGTCTATGAGGTCTACGTCGGCACCGGCGAAGACGAGGTGCCGGTATCCAAGCTGCGCAACCACCTCATGAAGCTGCCTCGCAACTACAATAAGAACGCCACCTACGACAATATCCGCCGCATTGAGGCCATGGACTCCATGCCTGGGACGATGCCGGGCATGCCCAATGGCCCAATGCCGCAGCAGGCGCAGAACATGTCCGGCATGAACCGCCGCATGCGCCGCGCGCAACAGCGCAAGGGCAAGGGCTAAACGCACCGTTAGCCACTCGCCTTGGCTAGGCTTTCGGCTCTCGCCTTGCTCTACAACACAAACAGTCCCTGCAACCGCCCGATTGGGAAAGGTTGCAGGGACTGTCGTGGTTTTCGTAGTTTTACGGTGCGCGGGACTTATCCCCGCGCGCCGCTAAGAATTGATAACGACGGTGCCCGTCGCCCGGTCGTGCATGCCGCGCCCGTCCGCGTCCACCATGGCGGCTGGGAAGATGACGCCGGTAAGCAGCGTGCGCACTGCCGCGCGCCAGAAACCCACCTGCGCGCCAGGCACATCCAAGCGGGCCACGCCCATGCCAAGGATGAGCATGCCCGGGGTGCGTGCGAATAACCAGCCACATACGATGCCCATTAATGCCCAGAGCGCATAGCCCAAAAAGGACACGCCGCCGAGCTGCGTGGTGACCATGTGGATGACGTTGGCCAGCAGCATGCAAATGATCCAGTCAATGGCTACGGCGCCTGCGCGGCGGCCTACCGACGCCATGGACCCAGGTCCGGATTCCGGCAAGCCCAAGTTTTCACCGGGCCACCGGCTGGGGGTTCCTGCATCGTCATATTCGCCCGGAATATTGGGCCCGTCGAGCCACGTGCGCTTGTCTGCCATGCTCACCAATTTAGTTGCCCCTCACCCAGAAGTGAAACGAGGCCAATGGCCATGCTGGGTGGATAAAACTAGTAGGCTATAGGCAGATAATTCATCGGCCAACAAACAGGAGGCAATCTTGTCTTTCGAGACAGTGCAGGACATCGTCCAATATATTCAGGATGAGGACGTAAAGTTCGTGGATGTCCGCTTTACGGACGTCCCCGGCACCGAGCACCACTTTTCCATCCCTGCCAGCGAATTTACTGAAGAAGATGCCGAAAATGGCTTGGCCTTTGATGGTTCTTCCATTCGTGGGTTTACCACCATTGAAGAATCCGATATGACGCTGCTGCCGGATCCGGCCACCGCGCATATCGATCCGTTCCGTTCGGCGAAGACCCTGAATATCAAGTTCTTCGTCCACGATCCCTTTACCTTTGAGCCTTTTACCCGTGACTCGCGCAATATTGCCCGCAAGGCCGAGGAATACTTGCAGTCCACGGGCATCGCCGATACCTGTAACTTTGGCGCCGAGGCCGAGTTCTACCTCTTCGATTCCGTGCGCTATGGCACCGATATGCAACACGGTTTCTATGAGGTGGACTCGAACGAAGGCTGGTGGAACCGCGATAACGAGACCAACTTGGACGGCACCCCCAATACCGGTTACAAGACCCGCGTAAAGGGCGGCTACTTTCCCACCCCGCCGTACGATAAGCACAGCGAGGTCCGCGATGACATCGTGGCCAACCTGCAAGAGGTCGGCTTCCAGATCGAGCGTTTCCACCATGAGGTGGGCGCGGCCCAAAACGAGATCAACTATCGCTTCAACTCGCTGCTGCACGCCGGCGATGACATCCAGACCTTCAAGTACGTGGTCAAGCGCACCGCCCAGGAGTGGGGCAAGACCGCGACCTTCATGCCTAAGCCGCTGGCTGGCGATAATGGTTCTGGCATGCACGCCCACATGTCCTTGTGGAAGGACGGCGAGCCCCTCTTCCACGATGAGGCTGGCTACGCCGGGCTTTCCGATATCGCCCGCTACTTCATCGGCGGCATCCTCCACCACGCCGGCGCCGTGCTCGCCTTTACCAACCCAACGCTGAACTCCTACCACCGCCTGGTTCCTGGCTTCGAGGCGCCGATCAACCTGGTGTACTCCCAGCGCAACCGTTCGGCTGCGATCCGCATCCCGATTACCGGTTCCAACCCGAAGGCTAAGCGCATCGAGTTCCGCGCCCCGGACCCATCCAGCAACCCATACCTGGCCTTTGCCGCCATGATGATGGCCGGTGTGGATGGTGTGAAGAACCGCATTGAGCCGCACGCCCCGGTGGATAAGGACCTCTACGAGCTGCCGCCAGCAGAGGCTGAGTCCATCCCGCAGGCACCAACCTCCCTGGAGGCTTCCCTGGAGGCGCTGAAGGAAGACATGGACTTCCTGACCGAGGGCGATGTCTTTACCGAGGATCTCCTCGAGACCTACATCAACTACAAGTACGAAAACGAGATCAACCCCGCGCGCCTGCGTCCCACCCCGCAGGAGTTCGAGCTCTACTTCGACTGCTAAGCCGTCACTGCAAGTTCTCAGCTTGCATTTTCTACAAAGCAGCCACCTAACCAATGCTTAGGTGGCTGCTTTCTTTTGCTTGCGGTGGCACTGCTAGGTATATCCGAGAGCTTCGCCATAATCGCTGCCCACTTTGAGGATGGACGCTCTCCAGCGCACGCATGAGGGTTTTCACCAAATTAAAAGCGGCTCAGTCTAAGTAAGAAGCTCTAGATGAAATTAGAATCTAGGTAGTGACTGATAAATTCCGCCAACTTCCCCCTCCTGGTCCTGCCTGGGCCGGCAGCCTCATGGGCACCTCCATCGTCTCGCGCATGTTGGTTGAAGAAGACATGCTCGTTGCCGCAGGTGTATTTGCGGCACTCGCATGCGCCATCTTCGTCGTGCTGACTGCCGGTTACGCCCTCTACCGCAGTCCGCGGTTTGAGCGGACCACCATGGCGGAATGGTCCATGTTTTTCATCGGCGTCCTCGCGCTTGGGGCGGCACTATCCGGGTTGACGGGCATTGGAGTATTCCGCCTCGTCGGCTTTTGGATCGGTGGCCCCGTCACCGTTATCACGTGGGGCATTCAGCTCACCCGCTTCGATGGAGAGCCGCGTTTTACCTGGGGCCTTCCCTTAGTAGGGCCGATGATTTCGGCATCGGTAGCCGGGTGGCTGGCCCGCGATTATGGGCAGATTTACCACATCATGGGCACCGCGCTCTTCGCCATGTCCTTGCTGACGGCAGTCCCGGTATTTGCCTACGTCTACTGGGCGGCCTGGCACGGCACGGTGGATTTTAGTGGTGGTAAATCCGCCACCGCGTGGGTGCCGCTAGGCGTGGTTGGGCAATCTACCACCGCAATGCAGATCCTCTACCCCGGCAGTATCTCCGTGTACTACGGTCTTATTGCCCTTGCTATTGCCATCCCGCTATCGCTTTATGCGATGGTGACTTTCTATCCGCAAGCAGCCCGCTGGGTTCCCTACTCCCCTGCGTGGTGGGCCTGCACCTTCCCGCCTGGCACCGTGAGCATGGGCGGGCACCAGACAGCATTGGTCAATGGTTCAGAATGGCTTGACGTTATCGCGCTGAGCATTCCCCTGCTCCTTATCGCGCACTGGTGCCTGTGCTCGGCGCGTTTCTTAGGCTGGCTCTGGGAGGGCCGCACGCGCAAAGAACTGACTCACTAGGAGGTGTCTTTCCTCGTCTATCATCGGGCTATGAGCTCTTCGCCTATTACCTTCATCGCCTGGGATGCTGCGGACCTTACCGGGGTGAGGGAAGTGCTCGCCGGTCTGCGGCGCGACGGGGTCTTTTTGTGCCGAGCAGGCCTGGTTCTTGAAACCTCCTGGCTTGGCGATGGCGCCCAGGATTTCTATGGCACCGCCTGGGAATGGGGTCCAGAAGATTGCGAGCTATTTTTTGAGCTCGCGCGGCGGGGAAAGCTGCTGATGACTATCGGTGCCACGGTCATCTGCTGCGGATCCGATAAAGACGCGGCGGAGGCTCAAAAATGTATCGCTCAAGAGCTGGTCGTAGCGAAGAGCGCGGATGAGCTCAAGCAACTACTCATCGGCGCGGAGGAAACGCGCTAGAGCCCGGGCTGCTCGCTGCGCTTCATCCAGCCCATGCGGGGAGAAAACCCCTGCGGGTGCTTGAGGTGCGCCACGGCATCCGCGACCATCAGGCGATGGCGGCGCGACAAGCTATCCGGAAGGTGGGCCACCGAGAACCACTGCGCTTCGGTGTTTTCTTCATCGCTAATGACGGGCTCAGCGCCGTCGGCGACAGATAGGCGCAGCGCGGTGCCCATGAACATGCATTCATCGCCATTAGGATAGGTCACTGGGCCGGACTGGCCAACGCCAAGGAGCGCTTCCACCTTGGCATCGAGGCCTACCTCTTCCTTGACCTCGCGCAAGGCGGTGGTCGTAATCTCCTCGCCAGGCTCACAAATGCCTTCCACAGGGGTCCACACGGCATTATCCGCGCGCTTGACCAGAAGTACGGACGGCACCTCCCACAGGGCCGCACCGGTTGGTACATCGCGGAGAATGATGGCGCTGCACGCGGGGACGAAGAGCTGATCGTGGCCGATAGATTCACGCAGCTTCACAATATAATCAGGCGTTGGCATACCACCTAGCGTAGCCAATCTTGGCTGGTCTTATGCCACGGGGCCGAGGACCTTCAGCGCCAGTTCCTGGATATCCGGTGCGGTGGTAAAGGCCACGTCGATGTTTTGTTGCGTGTCTTCACAGCTATGCCCCTCGTCCAAGGGCTCGGTGATTCCAGAGACCAGCCCCACGATGGTCTGCCGGCCGTCTACATCGCCGTAGACGGGCCCGCCGGAATCCCCGACCGCGCTGCACATCTCCGCCAGGGCCGCATTGGAATCATGTTCTAGACCCTGGTAATTTAGTTGTGTGGAATCCACCGCGTTTTTCACGTTCCCACAGGTCACAATGGTGAAACTGCCCAGCTTGCATACCGCATCCGGCAGCTTGTCCAGCTGCGTCGCTACGGTGGTGGCTACCTCGCCTGGGGTGTAGTAGTCCGCGTCGCGGTACAGCTCGATGAAGGCAACGTCCAAGTGATTAGTCTCCTCGGCAAAGAAATCCGAATAGATCACCTCGCCTACCGGATCGGCTGGGTATACAAAATCGCCCTCTTGGGTTCCGGCCCAGACCTTATCGCCAGGTTTGCCGCAATGGGAGGCCGTCACGGCGATGGTGCGGCCATCGGCAAGCGCGAAGGACCACGCCGCCGTGCAGGACTGGAAGTTAAAGTACTCGCCCGGCTGTGGGTCGCTCGTGGTTAAGTTCAGCGCGGCGCCTGGGGGCACCGGCACCACCGCGGGCTCATAAAACTCGTTCGGCGGCGCCGGCGGTGGCGTGTCGGTGGATTGCGCAACCACCCCATCCTGCTGCTGGGTGGCATCGGTGCTACACGATGCCACCATAAACAGCCCTGCTGCTGCCAGCAGACTACTGGCTATCCGTACCCGCGTCACCTGCAGAGTCCTTGTCCTGTTCTTCCTTATCCGCCTCTGCTTGTGCTTTTAAGTCGCGGATGAATTTTTCCGGATCGAATTCGGTATAGTGCTCCGGCCCTGCGAAGTTTTCTAATGCCATGTGTTTGCTACACCTCCGTGTTCTTGATGCTCGAGGTAATAAAGTCCTTGACCGCTGCGGCATCGTTGGGCAGATCCGCCACGTGGCGCTCCGCGTTCAAGATGTCAGCAAACCGCTCCGGTGGCTGCGGCGCGCTCCCGATGGCCTCGGTGATGGTTTCGCTGAACTTTACCGGCAGTGCCGTCTCCAAGCAGACGATAGGCGTCGTCACGCCCTCTTTTTGGGCCGCACGCGCCACCTTGATGCCATCGGCCGTGTGCGGATCCGCCAGGTAACCATAACGCTCGTTCACGTCCTTGATGGTGGCGAGGCGGTCTTCATGGGTGGAGGAACCGGACAAGAAACCGTAGTCTTCACGCGCGGCCGTAATGAGATCTTCTTCAAGGTTAAACCCGCCTTCTTTGACCTTGGTGCCAAAGAGATCCGCAACGCGGGTGACATCGCGGCCTAAAAGATCAAAGGCGAAGCGCTCGAAGTTGGAGGCGCGGGAAATATCCATAGACGGCGACGAGGTGGCCATGGTTTCCGCGGCCGGACGCGGGCGGTAGTTGCCGGTGCGGAAGAACTCATCCAATACGTTATTCTCGTTCGTCGCCACGATGAGGCGATCGATGGGAAGGCCCATGCTGCGGGCGATATGCCCGGCGCAGATATCGCCAAAGTTACCGGTGGGAACGCTAAAGGATACCTTTTGTTCGTTATTATCGGTGACCTTGATCCAGCAGGAAATATAGTAAACCACTTGGGCCAACAGGCGGGCCCAGTTAATGGAGTTGACCGCACCGATGCGGTAGTTGGCTTTAAATTCCGCATCGCTGGAGACGGCCTTTACCACGTCCTGGCAATCATCAAAGACACCATCGAGGGCGATATTGAAAATATTCGGATCATCCAAGCCGAACATTTGCGCCTGTTGGAAGGCGGTCATGCGCCCAGCCGGAGTCAACATGAAAACGCGGATGCCATCGCGCCCGCGCATGGCGTACTCAGCAGAAGAGCCGGTATCGCCAGAGGTAGCGCCCAAAATATTCAGCGTCTCCCCGCGGCGGGCGAGCTCGTATTCAAAAAGCTCGCCCAAAAGCTGCATGGCCATGTCTTTAAATGCAGCGGTGGGGCCCTCGGAAAGGTGGCCTATAAAGAGGTCATCGCCAAGCTCAGTGACCGGGACGATCTCAGGGGAGGCAAACTTCGGGCTGGTATATGCTCGGGCGGCGATTTTATCCAGATCTTCCTCTGGAATATCATCGATAAACAGCTTGATTACCTCAGCCGCAAGGGCGGCATAGCCGTCAGTTTTGACCACTGTGCGCCACGTATCCAGCGTGGCGGAGTCCAGTTGCGGGTAGGTTTCAGGCAGGTATAGGCCACCATCGGGCGCTAGCCCTCCTAAGAGGATATCCGTAAAGGATGCGGGCTGGCCGGTGGTATCACGGGTCGAAATATACTTCACAAGATGAATCCTAGTAGTTAACGCGTAAGGTATCAGCCATGTCGCAGCCAAATCCAAGAGAAGTTATCACAACCCAGGCGTTAATGATTTGGGTCGCGGCCATGGCGGTCTATCTCGTAGCCATTACCGGGCGGTCTTCCTTCGGCGTAGCCGGCCTCGATGCCATCGAGCGCTTCGGCGTCGATGCCGGGCGCATCGCGGTATTTACCTCCGTGCAATTGGGCGTCTATGCCATCGCACAAATCCCCACCGGCATGCTGATCGATAAATTTGGCCCCCGCATCCTGCTCGTCGTGGGCGCGGTCATTATGGGCGTCGGCCAGGTCATACTCGGCTTTACCAGCAATTACGGGGTAGCCATCTTCGCGCGCGTGCTCATCGGCGCCGGCGATGCCACGGGATTCTTATCGGTAATGCGCATCCTGCCCTACTGGTTCCCGCTGCACCGCACACCGATGTTTACCCAGGTGACCTCCTCCATTGGCCAGATGGGTCAATTCATTTCCGCCGTCCCGTTCCTCTGGTTACTAGGAACAGCCGGATGGACCGCGGCATTCGTGACCTTGGGTGCAGTGGGCATCCTCGTCGCCATTGCCGCCGCAGTCGCGGTCGCTGACTCCCCAGAAAAGCTCGGGGTTATTCCGCTGGAGAAGGAACCACCAAACTCCCAGGGCAGCAGCATCGGTGCGCGCTTGAAGGCGGTCTTTACCTCGCCTATTGCCTGGCAGGCATACTTTATCCACTACAGCGGCATGTTGCCGCTGATTGTCTTTGTCATGCTGTGGGGCATGCCCATGATGACCCAAGGCATGGAGTTGTCCAAGGGCAAGGCCAGCCTCGTACTGACCCTCTTGGCCGTGTTTTTGGTTCTGGTCGGGCCCCTGCACGGCCGGATTTCTTCCCGCGCGCAGAATATCCGCCCCTGGGTCGCGCTCGGGTTCGTCAGCCTGCACGTGCTGACTTGGGTGCTATTCTTCGCCTTCGGCACCGGCGGGGGCCTCGCTGCCATCACCGCGGTCTCCTTCATCCTGGCGCTGTGCACGCCGACGTCGAATTATGGCTTCGACATCGTCCGCGAGAACATGGACCGCTCTGTCGTCGCTACCGCAACCGGCTTGGGCAATATGGGCGGGTTTACCTCCGGCATGTTGGGCGCGCAATTATTCGGCATGGTATTGGACCACTCTGCCGATGCCCCCAATTACTCCATGCCCGATTTCACCTCCGCCTCCCTCGCTGTCTTGGCCGTATGGTTGTGCGGCATGGTCGGAGTCGTCATCACCCACATCCTGCGCCGACGCGGTGGCTACGCGGGGCCCTCCGTGAGGATCGTGGAGGTAACCTAACGCTGCTTATTCGGTCCTTTCGGCCTCATCGACAGCCGCTATCTCCGTGGCTTCCGTCTCTTCTTCCGCTTCTTCTGCCTTTGGATCCAAGATAAAGTTGATGGTTCCCTCTGGATCCGCGAGGAACTCCTTGGTCGCTGCCACGGCTTCGGCCTCATCAAAGGAAATGCGCTGGAAGCCGGTGTCATTTAATTCCACGATATCGGCATTGGGGCAGCCCAGCAAGATCGGTGAATGCGTGGCGATAAATACCTGTGCACCGCGGTCAACGGCTTGGGCGATTTCAGCGATCAGCGCCAGTTGCCGGACAACGGATAAGCCCGATTCTGGTTCGTCAAAGATATATACCCCCGCGCCATCGACGCGCTCATAGAGCACATCGAAAACGGACTCGCCGTGCGAGCGGGCCTGCACGTCCACCTGGGAGGGCAGGATGGAACGCCCGCCGGATTCCTCGGGGGATTGCTCGCGCGAAAGGAGGTATTCATGGGTTTCCGCGCGCAAAAAATAGGCCCGCTGAATGAGTCCCGTGCCCTCGCAGACCACCGGGCTTAACGGCAAGATTGCTTCCGGATCCCCCATCCGGCCGCCCTTGGGAGAACACCCAAGATCCGTTGCCATGGCGGCCAGCAGGCTGGATTTTCCTATGCCGTTATCACCGACGAAAATCGTCACCGGGCGGGTAAAGGAAAAGCGCCTTAAATCTGCCAGGTAATCAAAGACAGGCAGGCTACGGCGATAATCCCGCGGCATGGATTTCAGGCGAACGGCATCAACCAACATGCCTGGCACTTTAGCAGCTGCGGCGGTGCGCGGATGGGGTATTCACGTCATCGCCGCGCTATTGCAGTTGCTAGATCGAATGCGGACTTGAGGTGCAGGAGTAATGGGTCCCCGGTTGCTGCTTGGGCTATGGTCTCTGCTGGAACCGCGTTTACCGCAAAGGCAATACCTAATCCCCCGCTAATAGGAAAGACTATGGCTGCGGCCACCGCCGCGGTTGTGGATAACTTATTCTTGATTGTCATCGTCTCCTCCAGTCCCTCGGTAACGCTCAGCTTGCTTCGTTACCGTTTCGTTATGGGATAACTCTAGGGAGACGAGCTGTTAAAGCCATGCCCCCAGTCTGCCGGTTTCCTGAAACTTCTTGGGCATTCCTCGACTGGAAGGCGCTCAAGCGGCTGCCCCAGCCGAAGCACGAGTCGGGGGCTAAGCAGAGACTGGTACTGACCTAATTAGCCGGGGCGCTTTCAGCCACGATGCCATCGCTGGCTGGGATGACAATCCCCTTTTCAAAGGCACCGATGATGGCCTTTTCATCGTCTTCATCCAGCTCACCAGAGGCCACGGCGCTCTTTAACTCGCGCTCTAGATACTGCCGGACATCAGACTTTCCGGATTTATTCTGGGTAATATCGCGCGGCACCGATTCCAACGGAATACCCAACGCCTTCGCCAGCGACATCACGCGATTGGCCTCTGAAGACGCATCGCCTCCCACTGCACCATTAACCTGGGCGGGCGCTTCTTCCTGCACCACGCCCCCGGCTACGGCATCGCCCACGGTCATCGTCCCTTTAGGCGGGTGATGGCGGTTGGTTGCCCACGTGCCAACGACGACGGCGATTATGGCCGCCACGGCGATACAGCCCCAGAGGTAGATAAGCTTTCTGCGGTGGGCCCCCGGTGATTTAGCCATGGTAATCCGAACTTCCCCCGAAGAATCCGTATCCATTACCGCGCGAGGAATTGCCAGTGCCGCGTTCATTCAAGATATCGATAAGCGAGCGGATCGTGGCCTCCCCAATGCGGTCGCCGCGCCCGCGGGAGCGGGAGTCCGCACTGCCCTCGCGTTCGAAGTCGTCTGCGCGCTGCGGCGCATCGACGTTCTGCCCGGCGCGGGACGCGCCCGTCTGCGGGGCCGAGACCGCGATGGTCAAGGTGGTGCCATCTAATTCTAGGACGTCATCATCACGGACCCCAGCCGCGCGAGCGGCAGAAAGCAACGCGGCCAATTCTCCAACCGTGGCGGAGTCCACATCGAGCTGCAGCTGAAATGACATAACCAAAGATCCTTTCTCTAACTTGTTCCTACTTTAGAGTCCGATACTTTAAAAGTTAAGGGAATTAGCGCTGCATAGACCAAGTTATGCGGCAACTTTAAGAATGCTCGAAGGATTCCTCCTCTCCCCAAAAGACTTCATCGACCACCTTGCGCGCGTGCCGGGTCAATTTCAGGTACGTATCTAAGAAATCCTGGTTATTCTCCGGCGTCCAGCCGGCCGCACCGGCCACCTGTGCCAGTTGTGGTCCGGGCCCAGGCAATTGATCCACGCGCTTGCCGCGCACCAGCACCAACGCATTGCGGGCATCCGTTGCCATCAACCACGCATCTCGCAGGTCACCGGTTTGATCGGCGCTTAATATGCCGCTTTCTTCCAGCGCATCCAATACCGGCAAGGTCCCTGGCTGCCGCAGCTTGGGATGTTCGTGCCCGTGCATCATAATCAGCAGCTGCACCGTCCACTCAATATCGGTCAGGGCGCCACGCCCCAACTTCGTGTGAGTGGTGCGGTCAGCTCCCCGCGGCAAGCGCTCGTTATCCACCCGAGCCTTCATGCGTCGGATGGCGCGAATGGTGGACTGGCTCGCGCCGCTATCCGGGTAGCGGTATTCATCGATCATCTCCATAAAGCGCTGGCCCACTTCCTCGTCCCCAGCGATGAAGGCCGCGCGCAGCAGCGCCTGCATTTCCCAGGCCTCGCCCCACTCGCGGTAATAGCGCTTGTAGGAGGCAATGCTGCGCACCACCGCACCAGATCGCCCTTCCGGGCGCAGGCCCAGGTCGACGTCCAAGGGCGGATCCCCAGAGGGCTTGGCAAGGCGGCGTCGCAGCTTATCGACGATCCCGATGGCCCACCGCATGGCCTCGCCTTCATCGTCCGCAGCCTCAGGCTCTGCCACGAAAAGGACATCCGCATCGGAACCGAACCCAAGCTCACGGCCGCCGAGCCGGCCCATTCCAATCACCGCAATGCGCGCCGGCGGTTCCGCATCCTCGTGGTCGTTCCGCCAGGCCCGCACCTCCGCGCGGAGGGCGGCTTCCAATACCGCGTTCCAGATGGTCGACAGCTCTTGGCACACCTGCTCAACGGGGATAATCCCTAAGAGATCGCCACTGGCGATGCGCGCCAACTCCACCCTGCGCAGCGAACGCGCGACCGCCACCGCCTTATCCGGGTGCGCATGGCGCTTGCTGGAATTGACCAGCGCCTTAGACACCTGCTCCGGCTTGGTTTCGAGCAGCTTGGGGCCGGTCGCGCCATCGGAAAGCTGCTTCACCGAATCCGGGGCGCTGATGATAAGGTCCGCGGTAAATGGCGAGGTTCCCAGAATATGCATCAAGCGCTGGCCGACTATCCCCTCATCCCGCAGGATGCGCAGGAACCACGACCTATCCCGGGCGGCCTCAGATAACTTGCGGTAATTGAGCAACCCCATATCTGGATCGGCGGTGTCTGCCAGCCATTCCATCAAGGTCGGCAGCAAGATGGCTTGAATGCGTGCCTTGCGGGACGTACCGGATGCCAAAGAGGTCAGGTGCTCGAATGCGCGATCCGGCGAGCTATAGCCCAATGCCGCAAGCTGCAGCTTTGCCGCCTCCGGCGAAAGTTTGAGCTCATCGGCGGACATGGTCACCACGGAATTGAGCAGCGGGCGATAAAACAGGCGCGAGTGCAACTCAGAAATGCGCATCCTGATGCGCCGCAAATGCGCGAGCATGCCCTGCACCGCAGACTTAGTGCCCTGCGGGGAGAATCCAGAAATCACCGCGAGCCAGTTCAAGCCCGCTTCATCATCGTCTGCTGGCAGGGTGTGCGTACGGCGGAAGCGCTCCAATTGCAGGCGGTGTTCTAAAAGGCGCAAGAATTCATAAGCCTCAATGAGCTGCGTGCCGTCTTCGCGACCCACGTAGCCTGCAGAGATAAGCGCGTCGAGGGCATGTACCGTCGACAGCGCGCGCAGGGATTCATCAGAACGCCCGTGCACCAATTGCAGCAATTGCACCGCGAATTCGATATCGCGCAGCCCGCCGACGCCCAACTTGAGCTCGCGGTGTTTGAGCTCATCTGGCACATTATCCAATACGCGTCGGCGCATGGCTTGGACGTCTTCCACGAAGGAATCGCGCTGCGAGGCCGTCCAGACCATCGGCCGGATTTGCTCCAAGTAATCCTCTCCCAGCGGCAGGTAACCGGTCATCGCCCGCGCCTTGAGCAGCGCCTGGAATTCCCAGGTTTCTGCCCACCGGCGGTAGTAGGTCACGTGTGAATCCAACGTGCGCACCAGCGCCCCAGACTTACCCTCTGGCCGCAGGTTCGCATCGACATCAAAAAATGTCGTCGACCCGATCCGGTTAAACTCCGCGGCGAGCCGGGTGGCCTTGGGAGTTGCCTCGCTGCCGACGAAGATGACGTCCACGTCGGAGATATAGTTCAGCTCCCCGGCACCGCACTTGCCCATCGCCATGACCGCAAGCTGTGCATCGAGCGGATCGTCGCCGTAGATCTTGCGCACCGCAACGGCAAGGGAGGCCGTGAGGGCGGCATCGGCAAGCGCCGTAGTCAGCGTGGTGACTTGCCGGAAGCTTACCTCCGGCTGCGGTCGGGATTGCCCCTTGCGGGAGTGGAAGGTACCCGCCACATCGTGCGCGGCAAGCCGCATCATCAGCGTGCGGTACTGGGTCCGCATCTCTTTTTTATGCTCGCCCTCGCTCGCGCGGTACGTACCCGGCGCGCTGAGATCCTCCCTCGCCGGATCGGGAGCATCGAGCTCCGCAGCGAACGTTGCCGGCTGCGCGCCGACCACTTCAAGCAGGCTAGTAAGCATCTCTTCTGGCTCCGGAAGGGGCTTTTTCAGCTCCTCCCACAGCTCCGGGTGGGCGGCGAGGTGATCCCCGAACGCCGTCGACGCACCCAAGAGCGAAAGAAGGCGCACCCGCACTTGCTCATTGCTGCGGATTTCCGCATCGAGCTCCGGGGCCTGCTCGTAAATGCGCACGAGGTTATTAAGCGCTAAATCTGGATCACCGACCGCAGCCAGCGTCCATAAGAGGTCAACGGACTCCGGGTTATTCCATCCCAGTTGTTCTAAGTCTTGTGCGGCATGGGACCGGCTAAGGCCCAGCGACGCCGGCGACGGCACCGTGGCAGGACGCATTATTCTCCTAGAAGTTCAGGTTGTTGCGCAGCTCGACTGTCGTAATTTGGCGCTGGTAATCGCGCCATTCTTCCCATTTGGCGCGCAAGAAGAACTCGAAGACGTGCTCGCCCAAGACCTCTGCCATAAATTCGGACTTTTCGAACTCGCGCAGGGCCTGATCCATGCTGGAGGGAAGATCCTTATACCCCATGGCCCGGCGTTCCCGGTGGGTGAGCTGGTGGACATCGTCTTCTGCGGGATCGTCTAATTCGTAGCCCTCCCGGATGCCCCGCAGCCCTGCGGCGAGGATGACGGCATAGCCCAGGTATGGGTTCATGGAGGCATCGATGGAGCGGATTTCCACCCGGCGCGATTCTTCCTTGGTCAGGCGGTACGTAGGCACGCGCACTAGGGCGGAACGGTTCTGCACACCCCACGTGGCCGAGCCCGGCGCCTCATTGCCAAACATCAGCCGCTTATAGGAGTTGGGCCACTGGTTGATAATGGGGCTCATCTCCGTAGAGTGCTCCAAAATCCCGGCGATGAATTGCTTAGCGGTGTGTGAGAGCGAAAATTCATCGTCCGGATCGTGGAAGGCATTGGACTGGCCTTCAAACAGGCTAAAGTGCGTGTGCATTCCTGAGCCCGGAAGGTCCTCAAAGGGTTTGGGCATAAACGTTGCCCGCACATCGGAATCCGTGGCCACCTGCTTAATAACCCGCCGGAAGGTCATAATATTATCCGCCATGGTCAGCACATCGGCGTGGCGGAGATCGATTTCCTGCTGGCCCGGCGCGGTTTCGTGGTGGCTAAATTCGGTGGCGATGCCGAGTGATTCCAGCGCAAGCATGGCGCGGCGGCGAAATAGCGGCGCGGTATCGTGCGTCGCTTGGTCGAAATACCCGCCATTATCGGTGGGGACCAAGTCTGTCAGTTCCTTGCTGTGTTCCAGCAGGTAGAACTCAATTTCTGGCGAGGCCATGCAGGTAAATCCATCATTGGCGGCCTCGGTGACCTGGCGGCGCAGGATATGGCGCGGATCTACCACAGAGGGCTGGCCGTCTGGCTGCGCAATATCGCAGAACATGCGCGCCGTTTGCAGGTCCGGTTCGTTGTCATCAAAGGGCAGGATTTGGAAGGTGGAGGGATCCGGCAGCGCAATGGTGTCTGATTCCGAGATGCGGGAAAACCCCTCTACCGACGAGCCATCAAAGCCAATCCCCTCCTCAAAGGCGGATTCGAGTTCGGAGGGGCTCATCACTACGGATTTGAGGGCGCCCATGATATCCGTGAACCACAAGCGGATAAAGCGGATATCGCGTTCCTCAACGGTGCGTAAGACGAATTCGTGTTGGCTATTCATGCCCTAAACCTTACCGGCTCACCGCTAGCCAGTGTGCAGTTCATTAGTCAATTTCCACATGGTCAGATTCGCAGGTCGGCAGAGTATTCAGGGGGTAGCAAGCGGGGGTTAATGCAGCAGGTACGGCTTCGTGGACGTGCTTTGCTAGTGGGGCAAGCGAACACCTGTACAACCTTTCTAAAGGAAGAAACTAGTATGACCTCCCACGTTGATGAACTTTCTGCCAGCGTTATCGATGCCGTAGTTACTGCCGCCCAATACGGGTGGTCCCCGGACGATTTGTGCCACGTCCTGGGCGCTTATTCCTATCCCCTCATCTACCGCGCTAGCCCGCACGTACCTGCCCGCATCACCTCACCCGCGCTACGCAAAGCGTGGCTGCAATTAGAAGCACCGCAAGAAAATTTCATTCCCCGCGATAAGATGCGCGCCATCATGAAAGAGCTGGTGCACCTGCCGCGTCTGCGCGATACCGAGCTTTTGTCCGGCGGCGAACTCAGCCAGGCCGATGGCTCTAGCGACAAGCAGGATAAAATCCGACAAAAGGTCTTGGGGCTATTGCGCAAGGCCGAGTCCACATCCTTTGCAGAAGAGGCAGAGGTGCTTATTTCTAAGGCCCAGTCGCTGCAGCAGAAATACCGCATCGAAGATCTCTTAACCGTGGACCAGCCCCGCCTCATTTCCCACCGCGTGCACGTTCACCCGCCATATATCAAGCACCAGGTCACATTGTTAGGCACCATCGCCAATGCCAATGGATGCACCACCCTCCTCATCCACGAAAAGGGTCTTGCCTGCATCATCGGCGCGCCCGAAGACGCCGCCCACTGCGCCGATCTGTTCTCCTCGCTGAACCGCCAATGCGATTGGTACATGCGCAATAGCGAGGGTGCCGAGTTTGCACGCGCGACACAGACCACCGCGTCCTATCGCCGGAGCTTCCGGCTTTCCTATGCCGCCCGGATCGGGGAGCTGCTGGAGTTGGCCAATGAAGAGGGCATCGAAGAAAAACTCGATGAATCTCCCTATTGCAGCCACCACGCAGAGCTCATCGCCACCCAGACGCTACCTGCGCTCCAGGCGCGCACCGATCATGCTGTGGAAACCCGAGACCGCCTATTTCCCAATCTGACCACATCCTCGCTATCCATGAATAGCCTGCATGGCATCACTGATGGCATCACGGCTGCGGATAAGTCTCACTTGGGTGGGCCTGCCACTGGCATCGATTCTTAATACCGACGGCCCCTCACCCCGCGGCTTCTTCTGCCCGCTTTCAGCCCATGGTGCCGGCTGCGCATTTCTACCTGTGCGCACAGCAAACGCTGCGAAATTTTTCAGGCGCGTGCTGCTCGTCACGGGTAGGATCACAGGTGAAATTAATTGTTGTAAAAGCTTAAGGGTATGTGAATGTCAACACAGACTTTCCTGGAAGTAGAAGCGAAATTCGCCGTAGCAGAATCGACTCAACTGCCTGAACTCACTCGACTCGAATCCGTTGACCATATTGCAGAAACGCGCCACCACGCTCTATCCGCCATCTATTACGACACAGAAGATTTGCGCCTAACGCACGCCAAAATCACCTTGCGCCGCCGCACCGGCGGCAATGACGATGGCTGGCACATCAAGATCCCCAGCGAGGGTGGCCGGACCGAGCTCCATGCCGAGCTGGGAGAACCGGTAGACGGCAAGTACGAGGTACCCCAAGAGCTGGTACGGCAGGTGCGTTCCATCGTTCGCCACAACGAGTTAAACCCCATCGCGCAGGTGGATAATAACCGCACCGAGATGCTGCTTGCGGATGAGCACAATAATCCTGTCGCGGAATTTTGCGATGACCACGTCACCGCCTTTTCCTTCCTGCCCGGCGGGCAGCAGCAATCCTGGCGCGAATGGGAAGTGGAGCTTGCCGGTGAGCTTCCAGGCACCGAAGAAGGAAGCCACTTCATTCGCCGCGCCACTTCCCTTCTCATCGGCGCTGGGGCTCGCGTTTCCTCCTCCCCGTCTAAGTTGAAGTCAGCCCTGGGAGATTCCTACAACAATGCTCCCCTACCGCCAGCACTCGTAACCCCGGATGTTGACGAGGATTCCCCGGCAGCCGCAGTTATTACAGCGCTGCAAGCCAACCGGGACAAGCTCATTGATTACGATCCGCGCGTTCGCCGCGATGAGTGGGACTCGGTGCACCAGATGCGCGTGGCCACCCGCGAGCTGCGCAGCCACCTGCAGACTTTTCACGGCATTGTCGTCGGCCCACAGATTGAGAAGATCGAAGCCGACCTCAAAGAACTCGCCGGCATTTTGGGCGTAGCCCGCGATGCAGAGGTCGTGGAAGAGCGCTGGCAAGAGCTCTTGGAGTCCGAGGACTCCGATACCTTGGATGCCGCCACCCGCGAACACATCTCCCGCGACATGGGTACCGCCTACCGCCGGGCGCACCGCAGGGTTGTCGCCGCGCTAAATTCTGAGGAATACCTCGAATTGCTCGAGTCCCTCGACCGCCTCTTGGCGGATCCCCCAACGGCCGGTGCCCAATCTGCAGAAGATGCCGACGGCGAGGACGATTCCGCTACCGTGGACGCGGACGGGGATACGTCTGAGGATGCAGCCGAAAGTTCAACCGATGAATCTGCGGAAACGCACCCCGCAGAGGAAGAATCGGCCGCTGAAAAGAAGACGGAAAAGTCACCTTCCACCGGCGATGCGGAAGCCGAGGACGTCGATGCCGTCATGGCACGCCACTTGGAAAAGGCCTATAAGAAGCTAGTCAAGCGGCATAAGAAGGCCGTGGACAATTGGGATAACGCGGAGCTTTCGCTGCACGAGCGCGAGGATTATTTCCACGATATGCGCAAGGCTGCCAAGAAACTGCGTTACGCAGCAGAAGCAGCCGGTTCCGCAACGAAGCTAAAGACCAAGCGCCTATACAAGGCCTGCAAGAAGATGCAATCGGTCTTGGGGGATTTCCAAGACTCGGTTACCTCACGGGATAAATTGCTAGAACTGGCCCACGCTTCGCACCGCCGCGGGGAAGATACCTTTGGTTACGGCCTGCTGTACCAGCGCGAACGCGCCATCGGCCTGGCCGCCTTGGATGATTACAACGAGTCTTTCAAGGACATCAAGGCCGCATTTAAGCCGCTGCGCAAGAAGCTGAAGAAGTAGCGCGCGGCAGCGGCACCAGCCGTGCCGCATTGGTAGCTGCTAGATGATGGTTGGGAAGTTAACTAGTCCCAGCCATCATCTTCTTTATCTGCAGCATCGGCGGCCTTGGTGCGAGCGCGCGCGATTTCTATGGCGTGCTCGGCCTCTTCGCGGGTGTCATAAGGCCCCATGCGGTTTTCCCAGCCGGACACTTTGCCTTTGCTAACTTCCTTGGTGGAAGGGTCGTAATACCACTTCTCATCTGCTGTAGTCGCCACGGTAGTCCCTTTCGTCTATATACTTTGGACAGCACGTGTGCGCTGCCCGCCTGTGGTTGGTGCCCACACTACCCATGCATGAAAACACGCGCCCGCTAGAATATGAGGGCAGTATTACTTTTCATGCCTCCCTTGCACCGTCAAGCAGAGCAAGGGAGCCGCTTTACCGGCTACTTTGTCCATGGCGCTTGACCGCGCCACGTAGCCGCGTGATTTTTATCCGCCGAATTGGAAAAGGAGCTTTTGCCTTCATGCCACTGTGGTCGACGCCTAAGTCCCCTATCGCTGAGCGCGTTGCACAACAACACGCTTCTATCGTGGGAACGGAGCCCACCCATGTCGCCAGCGCGCCCGCGACCTGGCCGCTCATTGGTGAGCATATCGATCATTATGGAGGCATCGTCGCCGCAAGCCTGTCGGATCTCCGCGCAGCGGCGGCCGTCAGTTCGCGCACGGATGGCATCGTTTCCGTCCACTACGTGCCGGCAATTGGGGAGCCTGCGCACGATTCCATTGGCCTGAAGGAGGTGGCTGCGCTCGCTGCGGCGCAACAGCCCACGACGGATTCGGAGGGGCAACCGGTCATTCCGCCCGCACCAGAAGGTGGGCTGGCCGCGCGCATCGGCGGCATCGTACACACCATGGTCAACCGCCAGTTACTGTCCAGGGAGACGGCTGGGGCGGATATCACCATCGTGAGCGATATCCCCAACGATATCGGCTTAGGCGCCGCATCGGCGGCGGATGTTGCCGTAGCGCTTGCCTTAATGGGCCCAACAGATAACCTCGACGCGCCCTTGCGCGTGCGCGTTGCGGATGTCTGCACGCAGGCGGTGACCACCTTTGCCCATAAGCCCGCCCTTCGCGCGCGCCACACCGCCGCGCTGCGCAGCAGTGGCGACGGTGTGTGCATCATCGACTATGCCGATGGCTCGGTCACCCACGCGCCCCACGTCGTGGACCAAGACGTGGTGGCCTTCGCCGTGGCGGTGCCCGGGAACACTGCGGAAGAACAGTCACAGGCAATTGACTCCATCCGCCAGCGCCAGCAGTTTGTCGATGATGCCTGCCATTCTTTCGGCACAGAGTCGCTGCGCTTATTGCCCGATGCTCAACAGCGCGTGGTGGAGTGGCTCCAGGCGGTGCACAAGGTCTACGGCGAGGAGGGCCGCCCCAGCATCAATGCGGCTACCGAGTGGATGGCATTTTATGAGGAAGAGACCTCCCGCGTGGAGCACTTCGTGCGCTACCTGCGCTCGCACCGCCGCAATGAGCTTTTCCCCATTGTGCTGCAATCGCAGGCCTCGCTGACCAATATCTATGGCTTCGATTCCGCAGAAAAACTCGCGGAGCTGGTCACGGTCCGCGGGGCGGTGGCCGCGCGCTCGGCGCATGCGGGGTTATCTAGCGCCGTTATTGCTTATGTCCCCAGCAACCGCGCGGAAAACTTCGCGGCGGATCTGGCAGAAGACGGTTTCCTGCTGGTGAATCTGGCCGCAGGCGAGCCAGCCAAGGTAGAAGATTAAGGGCGAATGAGCCGGCCTATAAGCCGGATTCTGTCTAACCGCGGCGCCCCATTAAACAGAACGCCGCGCGGCGAACATCCATCTAGACCAACCGTTGCCGGTTGGTTCCAGCAGCTACCTTCAGGCTCGAGCGAGCAGCCTTAAAACGCCTGATCGGGCTCTGCAACGTGGCAGGGCCGTGATGCCTTGCTCCCGGTGGGGTTTACCCAGCCACCGCCATCGCTGACGGTGCTGGTGCGCTCTTAACGCACCGTTTCACCCTTACCTTGTGCCCCCAACTTGGGCCGAAGCGCAAGTGGAGGCACAAGGCGGTCTACTTTCTGTTGCACTTGCCCGCGGGTCGCCCCGGGTTGCCGTTAGCAACCACCGTGCTCTGTGGAGTCCGGACTTTCCTCGGCGCCCACGTAGCAGCACCAACGCTGCCCGTTTGCGGCGACGCGATCGCCCGGCCGGCTCATTCGCGCTCTTTAGTCTAGCGCAGCCCCTCCAGGTGTCCCACATCGTTGAATCCATGCACCATAGAGCCGCCGTCCCAGAACTCAACGTCCGATAGCGCCGCCAGATCCAAAAACAGGTGTTGGAAGGTGGCAGGACCTGCGTTCAGGGCCTGGCAGAGGAAGGATTTGATGGGGTTGACGTGGCTGACAATCAGCACCGTCTTGCCGCTATAGCGCCGCTGCAATTCCTTGCGGACAGCCCGCACGCGGCGGTTGACGGCCTGCAGCGACTCCCCGCCGGGGCACGGTGTGGCGGCATCGTGGAGCCATTGCTCGTGGATCTCAGGATCGCGCTGGTGCGCTTCGGCCGCGGTCTTTCCTTCCCACTCGCCAAAGTCCACCTCGCTCAGGCCCTCTTCGGTCACTACCTCGATATCGCGGCCATGCGCGACGGCGGCAGCCGTTTCTTGGCAGCGCTTCAGCGGCGAGCACACGATAGCGTCGATGGTGGTACCGGCAAGGGCCTGCGCGGCGGCGAGCGCCTGCTTTTTGCCCAATTCCGTAAGCTCCGGATTGGCGCGGCCAGAGTATTGCTTGGCGGCAGACATTTCGGTTTGGCCATGGCGCAGCAAAATAAACCGGGTTGTATCGCCGCGCTCGCCCAACCAGTCGGAGGGATGCGGCGCGGAGGTATCCCACTCCTGCTCGCCCTTAGCTGGCTCGGCATCGGACGAGGATTCGGCGGCAGGCTCGTCGGTCTCGCTCTTGACGATGCCCACCTTGTGCCCCGCCGCGGCCGCATCCATCGCGTCATTGGATAGCGCATCCGCCACCTTGTTTTTCGCGCGCGGGACCCACTCGAGACTGAAGGAAGAAAAGCCGCCGATAAGCGTGCGAGCCTTAAGGGCCAGTTTTTGCATATCGGGGTGCTTGATTTTCCAGCGCCCGTTGATCTGTTCCACGACGAGCTTGGAATCCATATAGAACTCCACCTCGCTGGTACCGAGCTCAGAGGCGGCCTCGAGTCCGCGCAATAAGCCGTGGTACTCCGCCACATTATTGGTGGCCTTAGTACCTACCACATAGACGATTTCGCGCAGGGTGGTTGTGCCATCCGCGGCATAAACGACGGTGCCTGAACCGGCTACTCCGGGATTGCCGCGCGAGCCGCCATCTGCGTAGATGATGACCTTCATGATGCCAGGCGCACCAGGTAGGAGCCGCAGTCGCTGCATTGCGGCAGCTCATCGGCAGGCGCATTGCGCACGGCGTTTTTATCGGCGGGTGGCAAGACGATGAAGCAGCCGCCGCAGGCCCGGTTGGCCTTAAACTGCGCGGCGCCAACGCCGTTTTCTTGCCGCTGCGCGTCGTATTCCTCCAGGACATCGGAGGGCAGCTGTTCGCGCAAATCCGCGATGCGCACGGCGGGATCGGGCTGGTTATCCGCGGCCTCTTGGGCGGCGTCGGCGGCGCGGCGCAGCATTTCTAGCTTGCGCTCGGAATCCGAGACACGCGCGCCGTGGACGTCCAAGTTGGAGCGCAGCGCGTGGATCTCGTTGTGGGCTTCTTGCAGCTCACTCATTAGATCTGCGATGCGGGACTTGGTGGCGTAGAGATCGTGCTCGATGTCCTTGCGCTTTTCGGTATCCAATTCGGCACCGAGCTGGCCCTTGTCATCGCGTTCGCGCCGGCGCAGCTTGCGCTCATCGGCCTGGATGCGCAGGATTTCATTTTCCATGTCATCGACTGCCATCTGCGCGGAGCCGGAAGCATCGAGCAGGCGCTTGTGTTCCTGCTGCGCCTTGTCGTACTCAACCTTTTCTGGCAGCTCTTTTTCCCCGCCAATGCCTTGCGAGCGTTCCAGGTTGGCCAATTCCAGCAGTACCGGCTGTAGTTCTTGCGATAGTTTCACTTATGACTCCTTTGGGTGCGCGGAGATAGTCCACGGATCAGTGCGCAGGCTAATAATTTCCGTATCTAGTTCTAATGCTGCTTCTACGATATCGCTTGCTTGGGCCGTCCAGGGAAATTCGCTGGCCCAGTGGGCCGTATCGATGACGGCTGGTCCCCCGGCGCGCAGATGCTCGTCCACCGGGTGGTGGCGCAGATCGGAGGTGACATAGACATCGACGCCCAGCTTTGACGCAGCTGCCAGGAAGGAATCCCCGGCGCCAGACGAAACCGCCACGGTGCGCACGGTCTGCTCCGGGTCGCCGGCAGCCCGGATGCCCCACGCGGTCTCTGGCAGGGCGTTGGCCACCTGCTGCGTAAACTCCCGCAGCGTCATCTCGCGGGGCAGTTCGCCCACGCGCCCCAGGCCCAGCGCGGTATCAAGGTCGCCGTTTCCGGCCGTTTCCACGATGTCATAGGCGGGCACCTCATACGGGTGCGCCTCGTGCAGCGCCGCAATCAGCGTGGCCCGCAACGAGGCGGGAGCCACAAACTCCACCCGTATCTCTTCGCCGCGGTGCAGCTTGCCGATGTCCCCTTCTACCGGGTCCGCGCCCTCCTCCGGCTGGAATTGGCCTTTGCCTGCGATATCGAAGGAGCAGTGAGAATAGGCGCCGATGTGACCTGCGCCGGCATCGAAAAGCGCCTGCTTTACCTGCTCCGCACTGCCGGTAGGAATATGCACTCCCCACTTATCGATGGTCTCTGGGGCCTCCGGCACGATGGGCCGCCCCGGAGTAATGCCCACGAGTTCCGCGAGCTTATCGTTAACCCCTGGACGGGCCTTATCGGCGTTGGTGTGGGCGGCAAAAAGCGCCACGCCATTTTTAATCAGGGTGTGTACGGCCTTGCCCTTGGGCGTGTCGGCCGCCACGGATTCCACGCCGCGCAGTAGCAGTGGGTGGTGGACTACCAACATATCCGCGCCGAGCTCAACCGCGCGGTCCGCAACCTCTTGGGTGCAGTCCAAAGCAAAGGCGACGGTGCGCACCTCGTCTGCGGGATCGCCGCAAATAAGGCCTACGGCATCCCACTTTTCGGCCAAATGGGGCGGATAGGCCTGGTCCAAAACGCGGCGCACATCGCCCACTCGCACAGCAGACATGGGGATACTCCTTTATGCTCGATTCTTGTAAATTACGCTAGTGCTATATCCTGTCTCCCGCACTACAGTACTATCTGCGCAAAGGGTTTTCGCATGACTGAATCTTCTTCTCACTCGGGTCTCTACCTCGTCTTTGTGTGCACCGGCAATATTTGCCGCTCGCCCATGGCCGAAATCATCGTGCGCGATGAAATGGAAGATGACATGCTGGATCTCCTCGCCACGGTGGATTCCTGCGGGCTCGGCGGCTGGCACGTGGGGCAAGGCGCGGATGAGCGGGCCGTGGCGGAGCTACGCCGCGCCGGACACGATGGCGCCTCCCACCGCGCATCCAAATTGGGCGAAGAGCACATGGACGCCGATCTCTTCATCGCGATGGATTCCGGGCACTATGATTCGCTCATCGATTTAGGTATCGAGCCCGCCAAGGTCCGCCTGATGCGCAGCTTCGATCCCAATTCCCCGGAAGGCGCCGAGGTCGCAGACCCCTACTACGGTACCGAAGAAGACTTCGAAACCGCGCGCAAGAATATCGAAGCCGCCGTCCCCGGCCTGCTGGATTGGATTCGCGAGAACCACGACTAGACTTGGGGGCATGCTAAAGACGTTCCTCAAGCCTGGCTGGGTGCTCATGCTGCTTTTCGTGGTGGCATTTTCCTACCTGGCCTTTAGTGTCCTTGCCCCGTGGCAACTGGGAAAGGACGATGACATTGTGGAGCGCAATGAAAACATCACCCACGCCTACGAGGCCGATCCGCAGCCGATTGACCAGGTCGTGGACGCTGACGGGGCCATCTCCGGCGATGAATGGTCCCGCGCCACTCTGAAGGGCCACTACCTGCCCGAGGATGAGGTGCTGCTTCGCCTGCGCCCCGCCGGTTCCGGCCCGTCCTATCAGTCCTTGGTTCCTTTCCGCACCGATGCGGGCCTGACCATGCTGGTTAACCGCGGTTGGGTCAGCGCTGAGGAGGGCAATGCGGTGCCGGATATTCCGCCCGCCCCCTCCGAGGAGGTAACGATTACCGGCATGGTGCGCTCGAATGAGGCCGAGCACAAAACCGCGCCCATCACGCAGGAGGGCTACCAGCAGGTCTATTCCATCCACACCGAGCAGGTGGGCTCGCTTATCGGTGCTGACTTAGGCCAAGACTATATCCAGCTCTCCGAGGACCAGCCGGGAGTCCTCAACGCCATGCCCATCCCGCAGCTCGACCGCGGCAACCACCTCTCCTACGGCTACCAGTGGATTGCCTTTGGCATCATGGCCCCGCTGGGTTTGGGCTACTTTATTTGGTCCGAGATTCGCGAGCGCCGCCGCCTGCGCGAAGAAGAAGCCGCCATGCAGGCCCTCGACGCGGATGCAGAATCGCTTGCCGATGCCCCAACCTCCAACGGCGAACCTGGCACCGCTGCCACTGCCGCTGCCGATACCAACACCGATCCGGCACCTCTCGCCACCGAGCTGCGCAACCGCTCCCGCTACGGCGATTCCAAGCCGGACCACTACGCCAAGCTGAAAAAGCGCCGCCGCGAGCGCTACTAACTTTCCGAGCTCACCTGGCCCGCACTCGATTCTGTATCGCTGGCAGACCGGTCCCACATGAGTAATGCGAAGCCTACTGCTATCCAGGCCGCGAATACCCACCACGCGTGTCCTGCGCCTTGGCCATCAAAATAGGACAAGGAACGAACGAGGTACCCCGTAGCGCCAATGGGCATCCACTGCCCCAAGGTAACCCAGCCAGCAGAGAGCAACCATGGTCCGGTGGCTAGGCCTGAGAGTGGGTTGTCAAGGAAGATAGTCAGCACCTCGCCAATTCCCACACCTGCGGTACCGATCACCGCAGCTAGGCCTGCCGTGAGCAATGAGGTGGAAAGAATACCCAGTGCGATGGCCAACCATTCCATACCAAAATTGAAGTGCCCCGAGTTTGAGAGTGTCTAATGGTTTGTGTGTAGGTTCCCAACCTGCATAAGGAGATAAGCCGAACAGGGACCTTCCGTTAGTAGACATTTGACTCGGCAACTACTTCATCAGAATCGGGACCAAACAAAACAATTCTTTGTTCTATGGAGCTAGCAACTACTTCAAAAAGTCGCGCAGCCGCTCCAGTATCAGTTTGTTCATAAACATCGACAACCGTTTCATATTCGTCGATATCTGGTTTCAAATCCCAAAAAGCAGTTACATAAGCACCACTAGGAGTGTTAAATCTGTAAGTTTCCTGGGAATCATCATCAGATTTTAGGTTAAGGCACTCTCCAGCTGTATCGAGAATCTTAATTACTCTAGCCAGCCGAGCATCAGTAACAAAAGCTATACTTTCCGCCACGTTTCCGTTTCACCGCCTTATTATCCTGTGAAACAGCAATTATTTCCTAAACGCGATCATACGGTCCTGACCCCGGAAAGTGGACACACCAAGCAGCACAAGCCACCAACGGCCGTGGAGACGACCGACCAGCATGTTTCAACAGCGGCATCGACTCTAGCTACAACCACTCTATGGGAATATACAAAGGTCACATGCTCTAAACCACACACCCCACCAACACAAAATGTCATTTAGGCCGGATGCCGCATGGTTGTAGTAAAAATGTTAAAGACCCCCTCTTCGATTTCTCGAAAAGCGGGGTCTAATTTGGTGCGGCCTGAGGGGATCGAACCCCCGACCTATTGGGTGTAAACCAATTGCTCTTCCAGCTGAGCTAAAGCCGCATGCGCCCTTGCGCTGTTATGTACAGTAGCGCAGGATTGTGAAGCTACACAAATCAGCTGGTGAAGGCTATTTTTTGGTGTAGCCGCGCTGTACCAGGCAGGAACCCTGCCACTCGCCAAAGCGCTCAGCTTTGGTCTGCACCAAACCGGCTAGCTGCGCCGATTCGGAGATGAGACCAGGCTCGACGGTGCCCGGCTTGCCGGCACCCGGAGTCAGCAACCAGACGGAGCCATTGTCTGCAAGCGGCCGACTGGCATCCACCAAGCCGTCCACGAGGTCACCGTCTTCCTCGCGCCACCAGAGAAGGACTACATCGCACAGCTCATCATTTTCCTCTTCGAGGAAATCCTCACCGAGTACGGCTTCGATCGATTCAGAGATTGTGTTGTCACAATCCTCGTCCCAACCAAGCTCTAGAGCGATTTGCCCTTCCTTGATTCCGAGCTTGACTGCAGCGTCAGCCACTATGCATTTCCTTCCTTATCCGGTGAATTCTTACTCACGCCCGGCCCGCGCTTAACGCGGAGGGCGTGTGTTATTACATGTAGTTTAACGTCCCAGGGCGTCTTTTACTTGCTATAGCACCCCTTTCCCCCAATTTGCAGGCCCTTTTCTGCTCACACCGACGTCTGTTTTGTGGGAGAACTAGCGCCGTTTAGGGGCCTACTACCCACGTTTGCACACCGGGTGAGGGAGGCAAACCGCAGGTGGTAGGGGGTGCATCGGCAAGCACGGCGTTTTATCCGGGATAGACTCCCACTCGTGATCTGGGAACGCGTATCGTAGGAGATAAACTCTGCAGACCCTTTATTAGGAGGTTTACATGGCCGAGAAGGACCCCGCCAAGGGCGATTCCAACTTCCCGCTTATCCGCGATGGTGTTGCATCGTACCTTCACGACAGCGACCCAGAAGAAACTCGCGAGTGGATGGATTCCCTCGATGGTCTGCTGGACCATTCTGACCAAGAGCGCGCGCGTTACCTGATGCTGCGCCTTCTGGAGCGCGCCACCGCCAAGCGCGTGGAGCTTCCCTCGTTGACGTCGACGGACTTCGTCAACACCATCCCCACCAACATGGAGCCGGAATTTCCTGGCGATGAAGAACTAGAAAAGCGCTACCGCCGCTGGATCCGCTGGAACGCTGCCATCATGGTGCACCGCGCACAGCGCCCCGGCATCGGCGTCGGCGGCCACATCTCCACCTACGCGGGTGCCGCCCCGCTGTACGAGGTTGGCCTCAACCACTTCTTCAAGGGCAAGGACGATCCTTCAGGCGGCGACCAGGTCTTCTTCCAAGGTCACGCCTCCCCGGGCATGTACGCCCGCGCCTACATGGAAGGTCGCCTCTCTGAGGAAGACCTCGACGGCTTCCGCCAGGAAGTCTCCCTCGGTGAAGGCAAGGGTCTGCCCTCCTACCCGCACCCGCGCCTGATGCCATGGTTCTGGGAGTTCCCCACCGTGTCCATGGGCATTGGCCCGATGAACGCCATTTACCAGGCACGCTTTAATAAGTACCTGGAAACCCGCGGCATCAAGGACACCTCCAAGCAGCACGTCTGGGCCTTCTTGGGCGATGGCGAGATGGACGAGCCAGAATCCCGCGGCCTGCTGCAAACCGCTGCGCTGTACGAGCTGGATAACCTCACCTTCGTGATTAACTGCAACCTGCAGCGCCTCGACGGCCCAGTGCGCGGTAATACCCAGATCATCCAAGAGCTGGAGTCCTTCTTCCGCGGCGCCGGCTGGGACGTCATCAAGGTCATCTGGGGCCGCGGCTGGGACAAGCTGCTGGACAAGGACACCGAAGGTGCCCTCGTCAACGTCATGAACACCACCTCTGACGGTGACTACCAGACCTTCAAGGCTAACGACGGCGCTTATGTGCGCGAGCACTTCTTCGGCCGCGATGAGCGCACCGCAAAGCTGGTAGAGGACGTCTCCGATGAGGAAATCTGGGCGCTGCGCCGCGGCGGCCACGACTACCGCAAGGTCTACGCAGCGTATGCCCGCGCCCTGGAGAACAAGGGCTCCGGCAAGCCGACCGTCATCTTGGCCCACACCATTAAGGGCTACGGCTTGGGCCACAACTTCGAGGGCCGCAACGCTACCCACCAGATGAAGAAGCTGACGCTGGAGGATCTCAAGAACTTCCGCGATAAGCAGGAGATTCCCTTCTCCGATGAAGAGCTGGAAAAGGATCCTTACCTGCCGCCGTACTACCACCCGGGCAAGGACTCCCCGGAGATCAAGTACATGTTGGAGCGCCGTAAAGAACTCGGCGGCTTCCTGCCTGAGCGTCGCACGGACTTCACCCCATTGGAAGCACCTTCCTTGGACAAGCTGCGCTCCGTGCGCAAGGGCTCTGGCAAGCAAGAAGTCGCTACCACCATGGCCTTGGTGCGCACCTTCAAGGAGGTCATGCGCAATAAGGAACTGGGCAAGCGCATCGTGCCCATCATCCCGGATGAGGCCCGTACCTTCGGCATGGACTCTTGGTTCCCCACCATGAAGATCTGGAACCCGCGCGGCCAGAACTACGTGCCGGTGGACCACGACCTAATGTTGTCCTACCGCGAGGCCACCGATGGCCAAATTATGCACGAGGGCATTTCTGAGGCCGGTGCGGCAGCATCCTTTACCGCCGCCGCTACCTCGTATGCCACCCAGGGCGAGGCCATGATCCCGCTGTACATCTTCTACTCGATGTTCGGCTTCCAGCGCACTGGCGATGCCTTCTGGGCCGCCGGCGACCAAATGGGCCGCGGCTTTATCATCGGTGCTACCGCCGGCCGCACCACCCTGACCGGTGAGGGCCTGCAGCACATGGATGGCCACTCCCCTGTCTTAGCAGCCACCAACCCGGCGGTCATTTCTTATGACCCAGCCTTCGGCTTCGAGGTTGCCCACCTGGTAGCCCGCGGTATCGAGCGCATGTACGGCGAGGACAACGAGCCGGTCATGTACTACCTCACCGTGTACAACGAGCCGGTACACCAGCCGGCCGAGCCGGAGAACTTGGACGTGGAGGGTCTGCACAAGGGCATCTACCACTTCAATACCGCCGAAAAGGGTTCCACCCCGGCCAATATCCTGGCCTCGGGCGTTGGCGTGCACGAAGCTCTTCGCGCACAGAAGATGCTGGCTGAGGACTACGATGTCAAGGCATCGCTGTTCTCCGTGACCTCCTGGAACGAGCTGGCCCGCGACGGTGCTCGCCGCAATAAGGAAGCGCTGCGCAAGGGCGAGGAGCCTTCCGAGGCATTCGCTACCTCCCAGCTCAAGGACTTCGAGGGCCCATTCGTTGGTGTCTCGGACTTCACCACCGAGCTGC
Source organism: Corynebacterium sp. ACRPS (assembly GCF_022346005.1). Classification (GTDB taxonomy): domain Bacteria; phylum Actinomycetota; class Actinomycetes; order Mycobacteriales; family Mycobacteriaceae; genus Corynebacterium. The sequence goes on along the minus strand of NZ_JAKRMY010000013.1, from coordinate 6,682 downwards.
AGGAACAAATTCGCCCCTACGTCCCAGGTACCTACATCACCTTGGGCACAGACGGCTTCGGCTTCTCCGATACGCGCGAGGGTGCCCGCCGCTTCTTCAACAACGACGCGGAATCCATCGTCGTCGCCGTGCTCGATGGCCTTGCCCGCGACGGCAAGATTGAGCGCTCCGTCGTAGAAAAGGCGGCCTCCGAGCTGCAGTTGGATGATCCAACTGCACCTAATAGCGGCGAGTAATATCGCCCGCACCTCCGCCATGGAGATGTAGCTCAGGCGCTTCCGGCTTAATGCTGGAAGCGCCTGAATTATTTTTCACCCAATCCCCCTAACCAGTACCGCGTGAGCCTATTTCTCCTATGTCACGCACCAATCGCTACTACACTGGTCACTATGGCAAATGACCTCAGTGCCCAATTGCAGGCAAAGTTTCAGGGTTCTGCTCCGGATAAGAACCAAAACCAGGCTCGTGATACGTTGAGCGAGCTCATCGCCCTCATCGTCAAAGTCACCGGAACCGAGGCCGAACTTGGCAGGGACACCGCGCTTTCCGATGTCGGCGTGGAATCCCTCGAGCTTATAGAGCTCACCGTGCGTGCCGAAGAGCTCTTTAAGGTACGGCTTACTGAGGAAACAATGCTTAACTGCGAGACCATCGGCGATATCGCTGACTATTTGGAGGACCACCAATGATTTCTTACCTATCCGATATGGACGGCGTACTCATCAAGGAAGGGGAAATGATCCCCGGCGCTGATAAATTCATTCAAACGCTGAAAGATAACGACATTGAGTACATGGTGCTCACCAATAATTCCATGTCCACCCCGCGCGACTTGGCGGCACGGCTACGCAATACCGGACTTGATATTCCGGCCGAGCGTATCTGGACCTCCGCCACTGCGACGGCAAACTTCTTGGCCACCCAGGCCAGCTCCAGCAAGGCCTACGTCGTGGGAGAGTCCGGTCTGACTACTGCGCTGCACGAGGCCGGTTGGATCCTCACCAACGATGACGCCGATTTTGTGGTCCTTGGTGAAACCCGCACCTACTCCTTTGAGGCGATTACCACCGCTATCAACCTCATCCGTAATGGCGCCCGCTTCATCGCCACGAACCCAGACGTTACGGGTCCTGCTCCCGAGGGCGTGCTCCCAGCAACCGGCGCGGTGGCCGCATTGATCACCGCCGCTACCCACCGCGAGCCCTACTACGTGGGAAAGCCTAATCCTGTCATGATGCGCTCAGCGCTCAACCACATAGGCGCGCACTCTGAGAACACCATCATGATTGGTGACCGCATGGATACCGATGTGAAGGCGGGCTTAGAAGCAGGTATGCGCTCCATTTTGGTGCGCTCCGGCATTTCCGATGACCGCGAAATCTCCCGCTATCCTTACCGCCCAACCGCCGTGTTTAAGTCGGTTGCAGATATTCCCGATAAGATCATGGATCCCTTCGCCGACGAGGAATCTTAAGCGATGCCCCGCCGCGCTACCTAAGTCGTGCGGCGGGGCACATGTGGATTCGCTCGAGCCGATTCCATTCGAGCCAACTAACTCGTACGTTTTAGCTAGAACTGTGATGTCTAGTGACTTTTTGGACTCGGAGTCCATTGACTTTTTGGACTCGGAGTCCAGTTAGTTTTTTGACGCGGAGTCCAGGAAGTTTATGGACAGGATGTCTAACTACTTTTTGGACTCTGGCTTCTTGACAATGTGGGGATGGCAATTCCCATTACTCTCCGCAAGAAGATAGCGGATTTCGACCCCATCCGTGAGGGCATCACGGTCCAGCAGTTCTGCAAGAACATCGGCGTATCGAAGCAGACGTACTACAACATCAAAGCACGTATCGCCGAACGCGGGCGGGCTGGCATCGTGCCGGACAGCACGGCACCGCTGAACCCACGACGGGTCTACGATGACAAGATTCGACAACAGGTCCTGCAAGCTCGCGGTACGTTAAAAGCCCGCGGCCAAGACTGCGGCCCATGGTCAATCTTCTACTTCTTCCTCGACGAACTCGGCTACGACCAACCACCGTCACGAGCTTTAATCGCACAATGGTTGCACGAGGCTGGCGTCGCTGACATCAATGCACGTAAACGACCGCGTAAGTCTGGGGTTGCCCGCAAATCGTGGACACGTAGTGGAGCTACCTAGTGGTTAGGCAGCGATTTCTTTTCTGCTGGTGGTTAGGCTGGTGTGGTTTTCGAAGTCGACGGGGCTGACCATCCCGAGAGCGGAATGCCGGCGTCGACGGTTGTAGACGACTTCAATCCAGTAGGCAACGGCCTTGCGGGCAGCATCGCGGGTGGCCCAGCGCTTCCGGTCGTAGAACTCGGTTTTCAGCGTCGACCAGAACGACTCGGCCATCGCGTTATCGAAGCACACCCCGGTACGCCCTACAGATTGAGCAATGCCCAGGTTGCGGCACACCTCCCAGAGCTTCTCGCTGGTAAATTGCGTCCCACGGTCGGCGTGAAACACCAGCCCGTCAGGAACGTCACCGCGGAAGTGTATGCGCCATCCGTAGGGCCCTTTCGACCAGGGAAGTATCTTGCACGCTATCCATAGCCCAGCCCAGTACCCTGCGGGAATGACCATCGCGGACCGCACATAAGTACAACCAGCCCTCGCCGGTGCGCAGGTAAGTAATATCTGACATCCACACCCGGTTAAGCTCACCAGCATCAAACATGCGCTTGACCAGGTCAGGAAGACTTGACTTACGTTTAGATTGAATCGTTGTCACGGGCACAAAAGCACGCGGTGAAATCCCTTCAATTCCCATCAGACGCATCCGCTTGGCCACAGTCTTACGATTTACACTGATCTGGTAGCGCTCGGCGAGTTCTGCGGTAATCCGCGGGGCACCATAGACCTCGTCGGAGTCTTTCCAGATCTGATGAATCTTGCGATCAACATCATCGTAAAAAGATGTCCGATCATCATTACCGGATAAGCGTTTCTGCTGTATATGGGCCCATTTGTAATATCCAGACCGAGACACCTTCAACAAGCGCGCCATGCGCTTGATACTGAAATTCGCCTTCTCCTGCTGCATCAATTCGAACTTTTCTGATCGCGTTGCTGTGCGGCGAAGAAGGCTGTCGCTTTTGACAAAAACTCGTTATCCATCTTGGCTTCTGCCAGCTCACGACGCAGACGAGCGTTCTCAGCACGAAGATCCGCCTCACTTAGCCCATCGGAGGATCCTCGGCGTTGACGCTCATTTTTCACCCACCGACCTAAAAGGCCAGGTGCGACACCAATCTCCTTAGCCACATGAGCAATCGGGCGTTCTGACTCGATTACCAGGTTCGCGGCTTCACGCCGGTACTCCGGCGTGTATTTCTGACGTTGTTGACTCACAATGAACATCCTCTCTTACGGACACAAAATCCGCACTAATCGGGTGTCCACTAAACGAGGGTAACCTCAATACCGTAAGCGCCTTTCTTCCGGTATTTGTCTTAGCGTGTGTCGGCACATCGCCTGCGCATGGGTATGAAATACGGAGGCGTCTCAGTGAAAGTGGGTTTGGTGACTTCAAGGGTGGAACCATTTATCCACTGCTGAAACGCATGGAAGAAGCTAATCTAATCTCTTTCAAGTAGGATATTCCCGATAGAGGCGCTGCGAGAAAGGTGTATTCCTTAACGATGTCAGGAGAAAAAACTCTCCAAACAGAGCTAGAAAAACTAGAACGCTTACTGATTCTGATGAAAGTACTTTAGAAAAGGATGAGAGCATGAACGAAAACGACGTATATCTGGCGAAATTGTCAAAAGAGTTGAAAAGGCATAGCGTTTCAACCTCGGAGATGCAGCATACACTAGCAAGAGTTCAAGAAACTTTAGAACATTCAGGCTCAACACCGGTTGAAGAATTTGGAACTCCCGAGACATACGTTCGAGCCCTCTACCCGGACCGAGAGCAGCAGAAGTACTACCTATTCACATTGGTGGGACTTATTTTGGGAGCCGCAGGATTCGCTATGTTACATGTATATTTCCACAATCAGGGTATGCAAGAGACAATGGAAGCCCTATGGAAATTCACTCCTCTGCTTGCCATCCCGCTCGGGATGCTGGTTGATTTTACTCGATACTTAAGAGCATGACCGGGTAGCCTTCCATGGCGCCCGGCCATAAAGGTTTCCGTTACAGAATATAGGTGGAAATAAACTCCCAAATAGCAGACGCAGCTATGCCACTGAACAAGTTCTTAATCCATGCTGGAACTGATGCATCCCACCAATTAACGAATGCGTCCTTTCCTTCTTTGGCTTTAGATACGACTTTGTTGTACCACCCTTTATTGATCTTCTTGAGGGCCGCAAGAGCAGCCTTGATTATTGCTGATATCTTTCCCTGTTCCTCGGCTTCGGGAGTGCCCGAATTCTGCTTGATCTGAACTTGCTCAACCGGAACTCGTTCGATGGAATTAGTGCGTGATGGGCGCTCCCGCGTTTCCGTCGCGTTGGACACGGAGGCCGTGGAGATGGACTCCTGGGCTGAAGCAACCACCGGAACAGCGAAGATGAGTGAAGCAGTTAGGGCACCTGCGATTGACTTGCGGTAAAACTTCTGAAGTGACATAGATAACTTTCTGGGATTCGGTTTGCAATGAAATCAGGGCTTTCGCCATAAGGCCCCCTGAGGAAAGTTATTACAGAAGCGGTCATTTAAGAATGTTTAGTTCTGTGAAGGATACGAAGGTATCACTTAGGGGAGATTCGGTTGATTTCTACGGCGGTCGGCTGTACAACCGGCCATTTCATGGGTGTGAAGCACTTTCTGAGGGGTACTGGGTTTGTGACGGGCATGGACTTACATAGGAGATACTTGGCCCATAACTGTTGCGAAGTACGATCAGGATACCTGTGAGCGCGCGTTAGGCTTGTACTGCGAGGCTGTGGCCGAAGATGGTGCCACGAAGTCCGGTGCACGCCAAAAGATCGGCGGGATATTCGATATCAACCCAGCCACACTGCACAAGTGGATCCGCAAAACTAAGGCCACCACTGCACAAGCAATGGCGAAATCCCAGCAATAAAAAGACACGGAGCTTGCTCAACCCCGACTTAGGCCATATTAGTGCACACCTTGGTTCCCTGAACTCAGCCGTCCCAGCAGTTCCGTGACGTCATCAGGTACCGGTGAAGCAGCATGGATCGTCTGCCCCGCCACCTGCCCTGGAAGGTCCGGTACCTCCGCAACGTCCGCACCAGCCGCTTCAACGACAACCCCGAGCGCTCCTCCAGCAGATGCCCCACAGCTATCGCCGCCATCACCACACTTAGGTGCGCCTCGATGGATTCCCGCTTGTGGTGGTAGATCGGCCAGGCCTCGAGATCGGACTTCGACATCCGAAACGCCTTCTTAAATCTTCAACAACTGCCGGTAGGCGTGGATCACCTGTTCGGCAGGCAGATCCACCCGGGACGTCTGGTACCCCTTGAGCTCGGCCAGGGCCTTGTTCTTGGTCACCAACGCCCAGTTGACCTGCTTATTCGGCGCCTTGAGATCCACGAACCGGTTGCGCTTGACCGGCAACTTCCCGGCCACGGCCTTCTCCGCTTTGGCGACCTGCTCATCAATACCCTTCAACGTGCGGCGTGCTCTGTCCCAGGAGTACCGGTAGTAGGTGACCGAATGCGGCACACCGCCTGGGCCACGGCCCGTCCGGTCGGCTCACGTCCAGATCTGCTGGTCCTCATAGTCCTGGCCGGGGTTGTTCTTGCGCCACTGCGCCACCGGATAGGGGATGTCGTTGAATTTCACTCCGAGGATGCAGTGCAGGCCGGCCTCGATGATCGAGGCCTTGTTGCCGGCAGAGAACATCCCGGCGTCGACGACAACGGTGACCTCTTCCACGCCGTAGGCGTCCTGGACGTTTCTGATCATAGGAAACATGGTGCGTGTTTGAGCCATGTTCCCCTCAAACGCACCCACGGCCAGCGGGAAGCCCCGGGCATCCGCCAGCAGGCCGACGGTGATCTGCGGCTCGAGCCTGCGTTTTTGGAAAAGCCCGGCTTGCGGAACTTATCGCCCTCATCGGTTTCAAAGTACACGGTAGTCACGTCGTAAAGAACCAGGACACCGGGTCCGATCCCGGCATGGTTCGCGCAAGCCTGGGTAAGCCGGTCGCGGAAGTCGTCGGTGGCGTAGGCCGGCAGGTGTCGTTGGATGGTGCGGTAGCTGGCGAAGGCCACACCGAGTTCCGCCAGTGTCTCAATGCTGTCGACCTTCGATCCTGCCTGCACGATCCGGGCGGTGACGAGGTCAAAAACACCTGATCATCCCTGGTGGCCTCATCGAAACCCAGCTCGCTGTACGCGGCACGGATGACCTCGAGGAGGCGGCCGGCGCGCTCGGAGGTAATCGGCACCGGCGCATCGGCGGATCCGCTGCCGGCGGGTGTGGTGTCCACACCAAGATCCAGGCTCACCTGGTCGCCGTCAAGAAGACACTGGTCCTAGGCCTAAAGCAGTGCAAGATCTTCGTCAGTGTGCGCCGAACCGAGATGTTTCATGGTCTTGGCGCCGCGTTTCTGCGAGTACACGACCTGCACGGCAGTCGACCCGAAGGCGGTGCGCACGGTGCGGATATACGGGCTCATGAAAATCAATCTAACCGCCCACCCCCAAAACCAACCCCCTAAGGCCCACATTACAAC
>NZ_JAKRMY010000012.1 GCF_022346005.1 Corynebacterium sp. ACRPS | reverse complement strand
TCTGGGCCACGGCCAAGCCGCCGGAAGAAGCCAAACTAGCACCAGTACAAAAACTCCGTGGACTCCCCGCCCAAAAAGCGGGGAGACTCCGCGTCCACAAAGTCCCTAGACTCCGAGTCCACAAAGTAGCTGGACTCCAAGTCCAAAAACCTCATGGACATAACATCGGAAACCTAGAGAGGCCCTAGCAGCACGGGGGATGAGTTTATTAAAGGCCGAAGGCGCCGCCGCTGACGAGGATGAAGGTACCCAGGCCGATCAAGACGATAGGGAACAGCACATGCTCCCAGCGTTCGAGAATCTCCGCGATGGGCGGACGGGTGGCCACGAACTTCGCCAACAGGACCAGGCCCGCCACCAGAATCAGAAAGACAACGCAGTAGATAATAACGGTGGCGGTATCCACGTTGAGAAAAACCGGGACATAGACGCCGATATTGTCGCCACCGTTGGCAAAGGTCACCCCGGCGACGGTCAAGACGCTTACGTTCTTTCCGCTGACTTTCGCGTCATCGTCGTCATCGTCTCCCCGCCAGGCTTGCCAGGCCGCCCACAGCCCCAGGGCCAGGGGGATTAGCCCGAAGTAGGGGATCGCCTCGGTGGGCAGGAAGGCATCCGCCCCTAGGGTGACCAGAATCGTGGCTGCGAGGATGCCCGCGAAACCAAGATACTGCCCGGCCAGGATCCGAAGTGTGGTCCCTGCTTGGCCGGCCCCACGGGCGAAGAACAGCGAGAGCACGATGATGTCGTCGATATTGGTGGCGATAAACAGACCAACCGCCCCCAGGAGACCAGTTACCACTTACCTGTTCCCCTCTCCGGTGGCACACCCGGGCACGTCACATGCCGAGTCAATACACGGGGCATTTTCGTCGGCAGCCAGAGTGGTATCTAGCAGTGAGTTCAACGCTTGGACAAGATGGGCGTCGACGATCTCGTAGCGGGTCTTCCTCCCCTGCGGTTCTGCGACCACAATTCCGCAGTCCCGTAGGCAAGTGAGGTGGTTCGACACATTTGACCGCGTCAGTTCCAGTTCCCGGGCGAGAGCGGCCGGGTAGGCCGGGCCGCCCAGCAGGGTCAGGAGAATACGGGATCGGGTGGGATCGGCCATCGCCCGACCCAATCGGTTCATCACGTCCAAGCGCGAAGCAATAGTCAGCATGTACTGGACTATACAGCGTCTGCTGAACTGTTGCAACGAGGGGCGAACGTCGGCCCGACGGTGATGTGTGGGACACCAGCATCCTTCGGTACTGTCTGTGTCGAATTCGTTCGTCTATGAACAGCAGGCTGCCGCAAGGGTCACTCAGGCGGCCGAGGCCTCTGTTCCGGACAAGGACAAGGAGCAATCCGCGGGGCTGCCCCCACGAGCGTCAAGAAGAAAGCGTAACTGGCCGGCTGTCAGGGACGCCACCGCCTCCCACCCCTGACATATTGCCTTAGGGGTGGCGGTAATTCGACCATCCGCAGCTTAGGCTTGGCCCTTCAGCCAACTCCTGTCGATGACCCGGTGTGCATAGGAGATCATCGCCATGGCGTCGAGAAAATCTTGTCCCTTTTCTTCCGATCCCAGACGTGCGCGATGGGCGCGATCGTTACGAAGGTGTCCGTAGATTCCGTTGAGTAGATGGATGAATCCGAAATGCTCGGCCTCATCTGCTGGGCTGGAGAAATCGTTTATGAATCGTGGCCCAGGGTTATTGCGTGTACCGAACACGTACTGAGTGAGCTTCTCTCCGTCAAGCGCGCAGTCTGCGGGCCGGATACGTTCCATCAGTGACTTTGTCGCTTCGGTTACAGCATGGAACATCGACTGATTAATCAGTTCTTCTTCACAAAATCTCAGCGCCTCGGGATGAGTGCCGCGCAAGACAAGCTTCTCTTTTATCCGCCTGGTCAGGGCGTCGGCGCCGATGACGCCTTCACCTGTAGGGACGATGTGCCCCTCCGCGGTGACGCTGAACCGATAGGTGCGAAGGATTGTGTCGACGTCGGAGATGATCCGTTGACGCTTCTGTGGCCCCTTCAAGAACCGGGCTGGAGCTAGAGCCTCTGAAACAAAACGTGCCAGTGGCCCGCTCGACTCAGCGGATTGTTGCTCGTTCATCAAGGCGTGGTAGGCGATATCAGTCTTGGAGGAAAAACCCTCGAGCACCGTGATACCGGCCGCGGCGAAGACATTATGCATCTCCGTAGCTGAGATTCCCTCCCCTCCTGCCACGAGTGCCTTGCAGAGTGCGCGTGTCAGAGCGGGGTTAGCAACTGGAAGGTTATTTTTAGAAAGCATGCTATGAATTTAGCGAGTGCGTCCCAGCATGTGTCACCGGATAGGGAAGAGTGCGCAGTTTCTGGCACGCTGTTTGAAGTGTCCCAGGTTTTGTTCCGTTTGAGTAGATGGGAAAATCTGGAACATGCCGAGAAAATTTGACCAGGATGCAAAGGACCGAGTGGTCCGTCTTGTAGAGGACCGCATCGTGGCGGAAAATATGTCGATGCACCCCGCGTGCCAGGCAGTAGCCCCAAAGCTGGGGGTTTCATGGCACACGGCTCGTCAATGGACTTAAGCCTGCCCGCCGTGCGGGAAACATCCCAGAACCTGTGCCTGAAAATGTGGCCGCCGAAAACGCGAGGCTGCGCCGTGAAAATCACCAGCTACGCGACACTAATGAGCTGCTGAAGGCCGCGTCAGCTTTTTCGCCTCATGACTCGACCCGAAACGTTAAGAAATGATCCGGTTCATCGATGACTACCGGAGCAGTTTCTCTGTCGAGTTCATTTGTAAGACGTTGAAGAATAACCGGGCTGGTGGGTTTATCACCTCGCGTGGTTATCGCCAGTTCAAGGCCCGTGGATTAAGCGCTCGTCGCCTTCGCGATACTATGTTGGTTGAACGCATTAGTGCTGTTCATAGAGATAATTACGGTGTCTACGGCGTGCGGAAAATGTGGCATGCTCTCCGCCGTGACGGAATCGATATCGGCCGTGAACACGCTACCCGACTGATGCGCCTGGCTGGCGTTTCTGGCAAAGGCAAAGGCGGATCACCAATCACAATCCGAAAAGCTAACGTGCCTGATTTGCGCCCAGATTTGGTCGAGCGTGAATTTAAAGCTCAAGGACCGAATAAGCTGTGGGTGGCCGACATTACCTACGTGCGCACGAAGAAAGGCTTTGTGTAGAACGTGAGCTGCTGTGCGTGGCAGGCCTCGGGTGTTACGTATGGATAACGGCCCGGAGTTCATCAGCCGTGAGCTGGCTAGTTGGGCTGCTAAGCAAGACACTGTCGAGGCGTTCATCCCACTGGGGATGCCATGGCATAACGGGTTTGTGGAGTCCTTCCACAACCGGCTACGCGACGAGCTGTGAGAGGACGAGATGTTCGACGACCCCGCCCATGCGTCGCGTTGCCTGCGACTGTGGTCGAAGCGCTATAATACCTATTATCCTCATTCGAGCCTAGGGTTTATCCCGCCGACTGAGTACGCCAACCAATGGCACCAAACCCAGGAAGGCACTCAAACCGCCCGGTCTTAAAAACCAGCCTGGCCCACCCGCGGACTTGATGATGTCTACCTCACTACCAGTGATGCCCATTTAGGTATCCAGCACGCGATTAGTGACGTGTTACTGAATGCGTCCTGGCAACGATGTCGAACCCATTTCGCCAAAAACCTATCGTCGATGGTGCCCAAGACGCAGTGGCCAACCCTATCGGCGATGTTTCATACGGTACTCCAGCAGCAAGATTCGGAATCGGTGTGGTCCCAAGCCACAGAGGTCGTGGCGTTTTGCCAGCAGAAGTTCCACACGTTGCTAACTACCTGGAAGAAGCCCTCGACGAACTATTGGCGTTTACAAACGCGCTGGCATCAGTGTGGAAGAAAGACTGGCCGAATAATCCCGCTGAACGGCTCAATCGTGAAATCTGGTGACGTACAGATGTCGTCGGCATCTTCCCCAATCTTGACGCTGTGGTGCGCCTTGTCTGTGCGGTCTTGGCTGAACAACATGATGACTGGATTCAGCAAAACCGCTACATGTCGCTAACGAGCCTGGAACAGACCAAAGCGTTGATCACCGTCAACGTCATTGACGCTGACACCTCCAAGGAAGTCGCGTGAACCAGTTAGAGCACCGGGTACGTGCTGACCCCCTGAGCCCATAACACTGCTTGTTTCAACGAAAGGCAGAAACACCACTCAAACAGACTTGACCAGCGGCCTAGCGCCAGCCCATGGTCATGAGCAGGCCAATGAGGGCGAGGCCGAAGCCAATCCCGTAGTTCCAACCGCTGAGCTCCGCCATGAAGGGGATGGATTCACCGGCGAGGTAATTGACCACGAGCCACAGCAGGCCAATGACCATCAGGCCAAGCATGATGGCCACGTACCATTTCGGGGTGCCTTCAGAGTTGATTTTGACCGGGGTGCGGTTTGCCCCAGAAGAGCTCGATACCTGGGTGGCAGAGCTCTGGGTGATCTTTGACTTTGGCATAAGAGACCTTCTCTAGATTTCAGTTCTTATCTCAGTGCTTACTGATGAATTACGATACCAGCAGCTATGGCTGCGGCAGGAGCGCCGAGGCTTCGAATTTCCAGATGCGAACCTCCACGTCCTGATCCTTGCGGATGGTATCGCCGGGATTAGTGGACGCCCAACCGATCTTATTGCTATCGACCAACGCGCCGGTGGGAATTGGCTCGCCCACGCGCAGCTCGCCATCCCAGCCCGCCTGACGCAGGGCATTCTCGGCTTGTCCTTGGTTCTTGTGCATGATCTCTGGTGCCTTCATGAGCATCCCATTGGATACCTCAATGGTGACAGTCTGGCCCTTTTCCAGCTGAGCGCCCTGGTTGGAGACGTTAAGCACGGTGCCTTCCGGCTCTAAGGAATCGACTTCCCGGACATTGACGTCGAAGTCATTGGCTTCGAGGCGGCTGCGCGCATCCTCCTCGTTCAAGCCAGCGACATCAGGAACGCGCTTCTTTTCGATGCCCTTAGACACCGTCACCCGGACCTTTGATCCCTTGGACAATTGGGTACCACCCGCGGGGTTCTGCTGAATTACCTCGCCGGCGGGGGCCTCATCATTGCGCTCAGAAATATCCGAGTTCAGCTCCAAGCCTGCCTCTCCCAAAACCTGCGCGGCCTGATCCAAGTTCATGCCGGTGATATCTGGGGCATCGATGATTTCCTTGCCGGAAGAAACGGTCAAGGTCACCGAGGCATTCTTCTGCAATTCCGAACCAGGGGCCGGATTAATGCGAATCGCATTATTGCGATCGATATCGGGGTTAGCTTCCTCGTTCACGGTGACGAGAAGTCCCAAGTCCTCGAGCTCCTTGACCACTTCATTGCGCGGGCGGTTTTCTACCTCCGGCACGATGACGCTATTGTGCTCCGCCACCTCGGTTTGGTTTCGACCGTTCCGGTTATCGTCATCGTCGCTACTCCAGAAATCCCAGGCAAAATAGCCCAAGATGGCGATCAACAGCGCGACGAGAAGCAGCGCGAGCCACTTCATCCAGCCGCCGCTTTCGTCCTCTTCGGTAGGACGCGTCGATTCGATCGGTGCCCGGTGGGACGCAGCCGCAGGGGCAGTAGAAGTGGCCGGTGCGGGCATCGCCGTCGTGGCATCATCTTCGTTTACGTGCATGCGAGCAGCATTGGTGACCTGGCCACCCCGCAGGCGGTCCAAATCGCCGGCCATCTCCCAGGCGGACTGGTAGCGGTCCGCGGGGTGCTTGGCCATCGCGGTCAGTACCACCGCATCGATATTGACCCGCTGGGTGGGGGTCAACGAGGGATCATCGATAAGCTCCGAAGGCGGGGTCGGTTCCTCCTGCACGTGCTGGTAGGCCACGGCAAAGGGGGTTTCGCCTTCGAATGGGGTGCGGCCGGTGAGCACCTCGTACATGACGCAGCCCAGCGCATAGACATCGGAACGCGCATCGGCGTGTTTGCCGCGCGCCTGCTCCGGGGAGAGGTACTGAGCGGTACCGATAACGGCAGAAGTCTGGGTCATCGCTGAAGTTGAATCGTCCAATGCACGAGCGATGCCAAAGTCCATCACCTTCACCTGGCCGGTGTTGGTGAGCATGATATTCGCCGGTTTGATATCGCGGTGAATGATTCCCGCCTCATGGGATGCCTGCAGAGCCTCAGCAACCGGCTTGAGGATTTCCGCCGCCTCTTGGGCGGGCAGCGGGCCATCTTCGCGAATAATATCGCGCAGCGTGGCCCCGTTGACCCTTTCCATGACGATATATGGGATGGTCATGCCATCCATCTCGGTCTCACCGGTGTCATACACCGCCACGATATTGGGATGGTTTAATTTGCCTGAGTTCTGTGCCTCGCGGTAGAAGCGCTCGCGGAAGTTGATATCGCGAGCCATCTCCGTGCGCAGCATTTTTACCGCTACTTGCCGGCCTAAAGTGGTGTCTTCTGCGGCAAATACCTCGGACATGCCGCCGGAGCCGATGATCTCACCGAGCCGGTACCGGTCATTGACCATGGCTTAGTCACCATCCTGTCTTAATAAATCAGATAAATCCCCAGGAAGTTCATCGGGCTGTGAGTTTACTGTGTTTTTCTGCTCAGGTGTATTTTCGACGTGCGTCTCCTGCGGCTGGCGCTGCTGGGGCTGACGCTGCTGCGTCGGAGCATTCGGACGCTGCTGGTTTCGCGTCGGAGCCTGCTGGTTCGGGGTCTGCTGCTGCCGGCGATTATCACGCGGCGCCTGATTGCCTTCCTGATCCGTGGGTTCTGTCTCCGTTACCGTCACTTCTTGCGGCGTCTCGTTCGTACCTTCGTCCTCTTCCAGGGTTTCTACCTGCGTGGTTGTGGGATCCCGGTATTCGGTGACCACGGAAGTTTCCTGGGTAGACGAAGGCTCGCTGTCGCCACCCTCGCTACTCATGAGGTTCATGATGGCGTAGCCGGCCGCGGCAAGCAGGGCGATGGCCGCGACGATACCCAGACCCTTGAGGAAAGACTTCCCGCCCTTCGAATCATTGACCGGAGCTGGTGCTGCCTTGCGTTGCGGCGCGGAAGCACTCGCCGCCGTCCCCGCCGCCGGATGAATGGTGGTGGGCTGGGCGACATCGGCAAGCATCTCGGTCGACGCCGAAGGCGAAGGCTCTGGGGCCTGCTGGTGGGGCGGAATGGACTTGGGCTGCGGCGGGCGCTTGCCCAGGCGCACATCGGATACCGCGACCGTGAACTCATTGCCATCGGCATAGCGGGTATTGGGATCCTTGCGCAGAGCGATGCGGATGAGCTCGCGCGCCGGGGCACTGATCGTGGTCGACAGCGGTTCAGGCTCTTGGTTGATGTGGGCAAGAGCAATGGACACGGAGGAATCGCCCGAAAAGGGGCGCTTGCCGCCGAGCATCTCGTAGCCTACGACGCCGAGCGAATAGATATCCGAGGCAGGGGTGACCTCCTTGCCCTGCGCTTGCTCAGGCGAAACGTACTGGGCGGTACCTACCACCATGCCGGTGCGCGTGAGCGGTACCGAGGCAGCCGCCTTGGCGATGCCAAAGTCCGTGATCTTTACCTGCCCATTCTGGGTAATCATCAGGTTGCCGGGCTTAATATCGCGGTGCACCAAGCCCATCCGGTGGATAATGGATAGGCCATGGCCCGCCTGCTCAAGCACGTCCAGCGCGAGTTCTTCTTGCAAGGTGTTCTCGCGCGCGAGCAGATCCGCGAGGGATTCGCCCCGCACGTATTCCAAGGCCATGAAGCAGAACTTGCGGCCATTATCTTCCAGCTCGCGGTAGTCATACGTGGCCACCACGTTATCGGACTGGATAGATTCAGCGGATTCCGCTTCATTGCGGAAGCGGGAGAGGAATTCCTGGTTATCAGAAAACTCCGGCCGCAAAACCTTGATGGCTACTTCGCGGTCATTACGAGTGTCATCGGCAAGCCACACCGTGGACATGCCACCGTGGCCAATGATCCACTGCAGTTCGTAGTCGCTGCCGATGAGTTCCTGGAGATGGTCTTTGTTCTCGGTATTCTTCATTACTGTTCCCCCTGGTATGCGCTCAGGATGGCACGACCAATTGGGCCAGAGACTCTGCCGCCCGTTGCGGATTCGCCCAAGTTACCGCCGTTCTTGACGACGACCCCGACGGCAATATCGCGGTCCGGATCAAAGGCCACGTACCACACGTGCGGAGCCAAGCCTTCGCCGTGCTCGGCGGTACCGGTCTTGGATGCGAAGCCATTGCCGTCGTAGCCCCACGAAGAACGCTCGGAGGCAAACATCAAGTCCTTAATGGTCGATGCAGTCTCTTCCGTGACGGCCTCGTCGGCCTTCTTGGGCTTCGTAGTGCGGATTTCCTTCATCTGGGCATCGGTAATGCGATTGACTAGGTAAGGCTCCATGCGCGTGCCCTTATTGGCCACGGTGCCGGCCATGACTGCCGCCTGCAACGCGCTCATGGTGACATCGCGCTGGCCGATGGCCGATTGCGCCGTCGCCGCACCATCCGGAAGGTCACCCAAGGTACCCGCGGAAGAAGAGACACCCAAGTCGTACTTCTTGCCGATGCCGAAAGCCTCCGCGTACTTGCGCAGCTCATCCGCGCCGATCTGCTCAGACATCTGCACAAATGCGGTATTACACGAGAGTGCGAAGGCGGTCTGCAGAGTCACGGAATCCTGACCGTTGCACTTTTCATTGCCGTAGTTCGTCAGCTCCGTGACGGTATCCGGCAAGGTAATCACGTTGGAACCGGTGAGGCTCGACGAAGGGTTGTATCCATTATTCAATCCGGCTGCAGTCGTAATGATCTTGAAAATAGATCCCGGTGGCAAGGTATCCGCCGCTGCGTGATTGACCAGTGGCTGACCGGCCTGTTCCTGCAAACCTGTCCAGGCCTCATCAGCGGACTCGCCCACCAGTGAATTAGGGTTAAAGCCTGGGTTGGAGGCCATGGCCAAGATCTTGCCCGTCGACGGCTGGATGGCCACAGCCGAACCTTCGTATCCGGGACCCGCCAACTGGTCATACGCGGCCTGCTGCAATGCCGGATCGATGGTGACTTCTACATTGGCTCCCTTGGTGGGCTTATTCGCGATGGTATCGAGCCAATGCTGCTTGAACAGGGAATCATCCGTGCCATTGAGAATTTCATTTTGCGAAGATTCCAATTCCGAAGCACCAAATTGGCTGGACAAGTAGCCAGTGATATTGCCAAAAGCGGGCGAATCGATGGGATAAGACCGGGAGTAGGTCTCATCAGGATTTTCCGTGGATTGCGCCAGCACCGTATTCCCGGAATAGATCTGGCCGCGCGGGGTGTTCTGCAGCTCAATAAACCCGCGCGAGTTCTTAGCATTATGCGCGTATTTATCGTCCGAAAATGCCTGAATGACCGTCAGGTTCACCAACAGAACCGCGGTCAAGATGATGGCAAATAGGGATACTAGGCGGATGGATTTGTTCATCGGTAAGCCTCCTGAACCGACGGGAACATGGAGGTGTCACTCGGAGCATTGCTCGAGTTCTCCTGCATGGGTCGGCGAGCTGCGTTAGAGATCCGCAGCAAAATCGCCAACAGTACATAATTAGCCATGAGAGAGGAACCACCGGCGGACATGAAAGGAGTGGTCAAGCCGGTCATCGGCAGCAGGGCGGAAATGCCACCGGTGACGACGAAGACCTGTACCGCCAAAGTAAGAGAAAGGCCTGAAGCGACCAGTTTGCCGTACGTATCGCGGGTACGCAACGCGGTATTGAATCCGCGGGTCACCAACATGCCAAAGAGGATCAAAACGGCAGCTAGACCAATCAACCCCAATTCCTCACCGATGGCGGCGAGGATGAAATCTGAGTGTGCCACCGGCACCAATTCGGGGTGTCCTTGGCCCAAGCCGCTGCCGGAAATGCCGCCGGATGATAAGCCAAAGAGGGACTGGGACAGTTGGAAGCCAGTGACATCATAATTTGCTAGCGGATCCAAGAAGTTGGAGAAACGCTGCTGGATCTTTTCAGAAACTTGGTAAATGCCAAAGCCGCCGATACCGACGAGGATGAGGCCGATAAATAGCCAACTGACCCGGCCGGTAGCCATAAATAGCATGCCCAGCACCGTGCTGAAGAGCAGCAGCGCCGGACCAAAGTCATTGGAAATTCCCATGATGATGATGGCGATGGCCCACACGATGAGAATGGGGGCGAGGTCGCGCAAGCGGGGCAGGGAAATCCCTAGGAAGCGATACCCAGCCACAGTAAAGAGGGACCGCTTCTGCGTCAGCAGCATGGCAAAGAATAAGATCAGCATGATCTTGGAGAACTCACCCGGCTGGATGGAAAAGGGCCCGAAATTCAGCCAAATGCGAGCTTCAACGTCATCAGGTTGTGGCCACACCAACGGCAGCGCCAACAGTACGAGGCCAGCCGCGCCCAAGATATAGGAATAGCGGGTGAGTGACCGATGGTCCTTGACAACCGCCAGGACCAGCACAAAGAGCACGAGGCCAACGACGGTCCACATGACCTGGCGGACCGCGAGACCCCGATCATTGACCAAATCCAGGCGGGCCAAAACGATAAGCCCAATGCCATTAAGGATGGCAACGATAGGCAACATGATCTGGTCCGCGTAGGGCGCCAAGAAGCACATTGCCAAGTGGGCAATGGTAAAGACACCAATGAATCCACCGATGAGGTAGATCAGGTCCGTCGTGAGCGCATTATCTTGCGACAGCTCCAAACTGACCAAGGTAATGGCAAAGACAGCCGCGGCGAGAATAAGGAGGCCGAGTTCGATTCTTCGGCTAAAAAACTTCTGCATCAGCTACACCTCCCTACAAGTGACCCCAGGTTTGTTTTCCTTGGTGTCTTTATTATCTTTTTGGCTCGGCGCAGTGATACATGGCTTGAGTGCCTTTTCACCCAGGTCATTAATCTGATCCTGAACCTCGCTCAGATCACCGGCGGAAATGTGGTTGACCGCGCCGCGCTCAGACTCGGGCAGGTCAGAGACCTTCAGCGGGGTGAAGTCTCCCTTGCACTTCTGTGCAGAAAACAGCAAAAAGTTCTTGTCATTAATGCACACGTATTGGTGCGTGGAGCTTAAATCCTTGCCAAATACGGAATAATCCGCGCCCTTCAGGATGGTGATTTCCTGGGCATCGTTGGTCTCGGCGTAGTAATTATTGGACAAGAAGTTCTTGACCCACAGCCCCGCGCCGATAACGAGCGCCAAGATGATGATGAGCGCGATGAGGACCTTCCACCCGACTTTTCGTCGAGAAGGCTCGTCCTCTGCCTCTTCTTCATCGGAGTCCTTAGCCGCATTGTCTTCATCGGCCATGACGGCCGGCGGAATCACCTGGGGTTTACGGGTGAGTTTGGCGGCGCGTGATGCAGAAGAATCCGGGTGCGTGGGTTCTTCTACCGAACCTGCCAACGCACCGACGCGGAATGGTTCGTGGGTGGCGGGTTTTTCTTCCGTAACCTCACCGATGACGACCGTGACATTGTCCGGTCCGCCCGAACGTATGGCGAGATCCACGAGGGTGGAGCCCGCTTGTTCGATGCTTCCCTGGCCAAGGGCAGTCTCAATCGTGGAAGCCGTAACCGGGTCCGAAAGCCCATCCGAGCACAGCAGGATGCGGTCTCCCGCCTTGGCTTCGAACGTGAAGAGCGTCGGCTCCACCGCACGGCCGGTATAGGCCTTCAAGATGAGGGACTTTTGTGGGTGGGAAGAAACATCTTCTGCAGCCAGCTCGCCCTTATCCACCAAGGACTGCACATAGGTATCGTCCTTGGTGATTTGCTCGAGCTTGCCATCGCGCAGCAAATAAGCGCGCGAATCGCCCACATGGCAAACACCAAAGGTGGTGCCATTGAACAGCATCGTGGACAGCGTCGTGCCCATGCCTTCGGTCTCAGGGTGGGCGGTGACGTGCTCGCTGATGGCCTCATTGGCGTCATCGGCAGCAGCCGCAAGGAGCGCCTCCGTGTCCTCCTTACCCGGATCCTGATCCAAGATTTCGAGGTGGTTGACCATGAGTTGGGAGGCGACCTCACCCGCGGCATGCCCGCCCATGCCATCGGCCAAAATCAGCAGGTGGGATCCGGCGTATCCGGAGTCCTCATTATTTCCGCGGATAAGCCCGCGGTCCGACTTGGCAAAAAAGTTTAGCTTCAGTGTCATGCGTTCAACCTCACGGTAGTGCGGCCTAGCTTAATTTCGGAGTTCGCGCCGACTACCTCAGGTTGGTCGATGCGCACACCATTGACGAGGGTTCCGTTGCGCGATTCCAAATCCTCCACTACCCACTCGCTGCCGCGGCGAAATAGGCGTGCATGATGGCCGGAGGAGTAATCATCCCCAGTGACAAAATCACAGTCGGCGGCACGTCCCAAGGTACATTCCTCGAGCGTGCCCAAATCCATGTGGGATCCCTGCAAGGGGCCCTCCACAATAGAAAGCTGCTTTACCGCAGCGTGACTGCGCGGGGACGCACCCATTTTTGACGACTGTGGCATAGCACCTGCGGATTTATTGGTATCCCGCCGCATGGCATTCAAGGCCACCAGGACAAATACCCACAAAAGAGCCAATAAGCCGATGCGAAGCGCCAGCATGATGACTGCATCCATGGCGGCCTCCCTTCCTCAGTGTGAATTAGTAACTATGCGAATCAAGGCCCGTAATGCGGACCTCGACGTGGGAATGGCCCATGGTGATCACATCGCCATCGGCAAGCAGCCAGTTATCAATAGGAGTGTCATTGACCGTGGTGCCATTGGTGGACTGCAAATCCACCAATACGGCATCTTCACCGTTCCACGTGATTTCCGCATGCTGGCGGGACACGCCCGTATCCGGCAGGCGCAAATCCGCATCATTGCTGCGGCCAATAATATTTGACCCTTCCTGCACGTGGTAGACGCGGGAAGAGCCATCCTGCAACATCAAATTGACAGCGGGGCCCTGCGTTTGCGGCGCGGGTTGGTCATCTTGCGCAATGAAAGCGGTAGTAGCTGCGTCATCCGCATTATTTTCGTGCGGGTTGGTCATCTGGTCCTCCTGACCATCAAAGTCGTGGAAAATCGCCTCGAAACCGGTCTCTTCTGTGGGCTCGTGATCTATAAACGAGGACACACGAAGCTGGCCCGTGCGCAGGCCCGATTCCTCCGCTATCCGCACAATGACGGGACCAGCGAGGGACCATCCGTTATTGCGGATAAAGCGAGATAATTGGTCTGCGCAATCGGCAGGCAAATCGGGGTCTTGCGACAAGTTCTCCAAATCCTTGGAGGAGACACCTACAGTCATGACATTGGGACTATAGAGTTTGTCATCGTCCCCGTGGCCGAGATTGTCCTGGGCTTCTTGCTTCAAAAGCTCATCAATCTCTGCAGGAACGACCTTGCCGCCGAAGACAAAAGCCATGCCGTTATCAAGGCCGCGTTGCATAGCGGAATCGAGCTTCGCCAGCCTTTCTAAAAACGCCACGAATTTTGCTCCTTTCCGCTATACAGCGATCAGTAGTGATCAGTAGTAGCCATTATAGTTTGTATACCCCTTTCAAACGTAGACGGCGGCGCGAAAGTTCCTAGTTTTTCGCCATTAAATGCGCAAAATAATCCGCTTTTCCTGCTGATTTGTAATTGTATGCACTCCCTGTGCTATCTTTATCTAGTCGCACTGACAACCACACCCTGCCCGGGTGGCGGAATTGGCAGACGCGCTGGCTTCAGGTGCCAGTGTTCGATAAGGACGTGCGGGTTCAAGTCCCGCCCCGGGCACAAAGAGCAGTTGAACAAACTGCGACACCGGAGGTAACAAACTCGAAAGGGTTCGTGACCTTCGGTTTCTTTGTTTTTCTGAACTTTGGCGGTTGAGGATTGCAAGTGTGGGAATTTACATCCTAACTCCCGCTCTCTTCTGTCGAACTCTTGTTTTCGATGGTGTCAACAAGTCATTTTGCTTGTTATTTTGATCTGACGTTCTGGCTTTAGCTCCCGCTTCGGGGCAATTGGAATCCTCCAACTGAGATGTTTTCCTTGGGCTGTTGGAGGATTTCCTAGTTGTTGAATCCCAATTTAAGAATTAAACGACTGGGCTGACGCGGAACAGGTTTCCATCAGGGTCGGCAACTACGAAGGTGCGGCCGAAGACGTCATCGTCGGGTGGCTGCACAATTTGGACTCCTTTTGATTGGTGCTGTTGCAAAGTTGGGCGGAGAGTAGCGAAGACTCAGTTTCTCATTCCCTGATGGCCGCTGCGTGTGGGCGTTGTTAGGCCGTCTCGAAGACCCTGTTGACGATCACCGCGTCCGGGTTCGGTTGCCCGTGAGGTCAAACACAGTGCCTTGCCCTTTCCGCAATGAGTGCATCGCCTCCATCCCTTTCAACGTCCGATATGCAGATGTCCGGTTCTTAAACGTACCTTTCGGCCCGAGGATCCGCTTCAGTCGACCATGGTCGCCTTCTAGGATGTTGTTGAGGTATTTCACCTGTCGGTGTTCCACTGTTGGCGGGCAGGTTCCCCCTGACTTCAACTCGGCGATTGCCCTGGCTAGGGAGGATGCTTTATCGGTGTTGATCACTCTGGGATACCCGGCTGACGCATTGTATCTGAGAGCCTTGGCCAGAAAACGTTTCGCTGCGGCCACGTTCTGCTTCGGAGAGAGGTAAAAGTCCAGGGTCTGGCCACCGGCGGGGATCGCCCGATAGAGGTAGCACCACCTGCCGCCGATCCGGATATAGGTCTCACCACCCGCCAGGAACTGGCCTGCCAGTCAGGTACCTGCCGGTACCACCGTGTTTGCTTGTCCAGCTCAGGGGCGTATTTCTGGACCCAGCGGTAGATCGTGGTTGATCAACCGGCACACCCCGCTGAAGTCATCATTTCCTCCAAGTCTCGGTAGCTCACCCCTAGCGGCAGTACCACCGCACTGCCCACAGAATGACGTCACGGGGGAAATGACGACCGGAGAAGATACCCATGGCTGTGATTATTTCACGTCGCTCTTCCTACTGCCCCAACTTTGCAACAGCACCCAAAGCCCTGGAATGAACTCCTGTCACCAGGGTCATTCCAGGGCATATTTCCCTGACTAAGAGAAGCAGTGACACAGAAGGTCTACCTCAGCGTGGGCCCTGTGGGCGTGCAGGTTCCGTGTGTGGCTGGTGTGCTGCGGCATGGTCGGCAGCGATTGATGACCGACTCTGGAGCGGGTGCCTTGTCTGGTCTCGCGGTTCAGGGTGGGTGGACTATTCGGCGGGTTGGATCTCGCTCTCGGTGACCCACTTGTGGTTGGTCATCGTCATCCCGTCGACGGTGAGATCAACCATGTAGACCGTCTCCTCGGTGGAGTAATCGATGGTGGCCTCAGCACCCTTCATGCCGGACATGTGCTCGGCATCCAGGACAACGCTCGCCCCGTCGGGCAGGGGGGCCTGACCCGGATCGACGAGCTCCTCATGGACGACCCAGCGGTGGTCGGTAACCGGGGCCCCACCCTCGGCGGGGGTGTAGCTGACCGAATAGGTCGTGGTGTCAAACGCCCCGGAAATGGTGGCGGTGGCCCCGTCCATGCCGGGCGTGTGGTCAGCGGTGAGGATGACCTCGGTGCCCACCGGGTACGTGGGATCCTCGGCCTCTTCAATGCCTGCCGGCGGTGCCCCGCCGTCGGCAGGGTGGTCGTGCCCGCCGTGCTCTTCGTCGGCAGTGGTGGTGTCTTCCTGGTGGGTCTCGTTGGTCTCTGCGGTTGCCGTCGTGGTGCTGGTGGTGTCGGCATCGTCGGAGTTGTCGGTGGCGTCGCTGCAGGCGGTCAGCGCCAGGGTGGAGGTCAGTACCAAGGCGGCGAGGGTAATGCTGCGTTTCATGAGCGTTCCTTTCAAAGGTGGTGTGAGTTAGGGGTCGAGAGACAAGGTCAGTCAGTAACGGTTACGGGGGATATCGACCTACTGTGTTCCTCCTTCCCGTCGGTCGGAGCCAGGTGAGCCGGCTCCAGATCAATGCGGCGCAACAGCTGGGCGTTCAGGGCCACCACGATGGTCGAGGCAGACATCAAGATCGCGCCCACGGCCGGGGACAGCACGAACCCGATCGAGGCGAGCACTCCGGCAGCCAGCGGCACGGCGAGGATGTTGTAGCCAGAGGCCCAGATCAGGTTCTGGATCATCTTGCGGTAGCTGGTCTGGGACAGCTCAATCATCGACAGCACTGCCCGCGGGTCATCACTGGCTAGGACCACCCCGGCAGATTCCATGGCCACATCCGTGCCGGCACCAATGGCGATACCGACGTCCGCGCGGGTCAGAGCGGGGGCGTCATTGACACCGTCACCGACCATGGCCACGCTCAAACCCCGGTCCTGCAGCTGCGTGACCTTGGTGTCTTTGTCCTGGGGCAGGACCTCGGCGAAGACCTCATCAATGCCTAGGTCCTGACCAACCGCCTGGGCCACCTGTTGCGCGTCGCCGGTGATCATCGCGACCTTCACCCCGCGTTCCTGCAGGGCTTTCACAGCGGCGCGGGATTCGGGGCGGATCTTGTCCTCGACGGCCACCGCACCGATGATCTGACCGTCGCGGACAATATGGAGCACACCGGCCCCACGCCCGGTCCAGGCACTGGTGGTGTCGGTGAGCTCGGCCGGGGTGGTGAGGTTGAACTCGCGCAGCATGTTCGGCCCGCCCACGAGGATCTCAGCGCCATCGACAGTGGCCCGGACTCCCCGGCCGGAGGCGGCGTTGAAACCAGTTGCACGGATTTGCCGACGGGAGGCCTCGGGATGGGCGGCCGCGGCCGCCACGATGGCGCGGGCCACGGGGTGCTCGCTGTCGGCCTCCGCAGCGGCGGCCAGGGCCAGTAGCTCGTCCTCGGTGACGCCGACAGCTGCCGCGACACCGGTGACCGCGTGCGCACCCTCGGTCAGGGTGCCGGTTTTGTCGAAGAGCACCACGTCGATGGTGCGCATCCGCTCGAGCGCCATCCGGTCCTTGATGAGCACCCCGGATTTCGCGGCCCGCTCGCTGGAGATCGCAATGACCAGCGGAATCGCCAGGCCCAGGGCGTGCGGACAGGCGATGACCAGCACCGTAACCGTGCGCACCACGGCATCGTCCGGGCTGCCGATGATGGTCCACACCACCGCGGTGATCAGAGCGGAGATCAGCGCGAACCAGAACAACAACGCCGCCGCCCGATCCGCCAGGGCCTGGGCCCGGGAGGAGGACTCCTGGGCGTCGGCAACCATGCGTTGGATCCCAGCCAGGGCGGTGTCCCCGCCGGTAGCCTCCACCCGGATGCGGACGGTGTTGTCGGTGGCCACAGTACCGGCGACCACCTTGTCACCGGTGTCGCGGAAGACGGGACGGGATTCGCCGGTGATCATCGCCTCATCGAATTCGGCGGCTCCGTCGAGGATGGTTCCGTCGGCCGGCACCCGGGCACCGGCCCTCACCAGAACGACGTCGTCGACGACCAGCTCGGAGATGGCCACGGTGCGGGTGGTCCCGTCGATGACTTTCTCGGCCTCATCC
The DNA here is from genome assembly GCF_022346005.1 of Corynebacterium sp. ACRPS. Classification (GTDB taxonomy): domain Bacteria; phylum Actinomycetota; class Actinomycetes; order Mycobacteriales; family Mycobacteriaceae; genus Corynebacterium. Next base: position 81,163 of record NZ_JAKRMY010000012.1, on the reverse strand, counting down.
GGCAGCAGGGCAGCCAGCGCGTCAAGCGCGGAGGACGCGGCCCCGAGAGCGCGCATCTCCAGCCAGTGGCCCAGCAGCATGATGGTCACCAGCAGGGCCAGCTCCCACCAGAAGTCCAGGTCAAAACCACCCAGCCCCAGAGTGGTGACCCAGGAGGCGACAAACGCCACGGTGATGGCCATGGCGATCAGGAGCATCATCCCGGGTTGGCGGGATTTCAGTTCTTTCCATGCGCCCTTGAGGAAAGGCGTTCCGCCGTAGACGAAGATGATCGTGCCCAGCACCGGGGGGATCCAGGTGGATCCGGGGAATGCCGGGAGGTGGTAGCCAAGCAGGTGGGCGACCATGGGGCTGAAAATAACGACGGGAATGGACAAAATCAGCGACCACCAGAAGCGGTCCCGAAACATTGCGGTGCTGTGTCCGGCGTGTTCGCCGTGACCATGAACGTGGTGGTCTTCGTCCGGGGCGGAATGCGGGTGATCGTGGGGCATTGCCTGGCCGTGGGGGTCGGCATCTGCGTGGTGTTCGTGGCTGGCATGATCCGGGTGGTGGGTGTGGTCTGTTTCCGGAGCGGGGTGATCACCATGGTGATCACCCGAATGGTGGGGAGTGCTCATGACGTTCCTTTCGCTCAACCCGGTCGGGGTCGAGATGATGGGTAAAACTGATCAGGATAAGACGGTGTAGCCGACCTCCTCGATGGCCCGGCGAACCATCTCCGGAGGTACGGCACCGGTGACCGTGATGGTGGAAACTCCACCAGCAGCGAGATCAATCTGGACGTCGTCGACCTGGGGGAGGGCCTGAAGGGCCTGGGTCACGCTTTTCGCGCAGTGCCCGCAGGTCAGGCCGGTGACCTGGTAGCTAGGGGAGGACCCTCCTGCTGACGAGTCGCTGGTGGCAGGGGTGGAGGCGGTGTCGGCACGTGAGGCAGGTCCGCAACAGCTGCAGCCGTGGGAGGCCATCGGCAAGAGGCGGGGCGGGGAGGTGATCATGGGAAAGCTCCTACGAGTCGGTGGGATGCGGCGATGCCACTCTCTAGCATATACCCACCAGGGGTATATTTTCAATGGGTGGAGGGCGCGGCTCTCATGCGGGGCAGGGTGTGGTCACCGAGCAGCCTCCTCACTGTCGGGAGGGGACAGCGGGAGGCGGAGGGCAAACACCGCTCCGCGACCGGGTCCGGGGGAGGTGGCGGTGAGAGTGCCGCCGTGGGCCTCGATCAATGCCTTGGAGATGGTCAGACCGATACCGGCCCCGCCGTCGTCCCGGCTGCGGGCGGCATCCCCCCGGTAGAAGCGTTCGAAGATGTATCTGAGCTGGTCAGGCGGGATGCCCTCGCCGTCATCGGCGACGTGGATGAGTGCGGTGGACGCCCCCTGTCGGTGGACGCTGATCCGGACCTGCCCGCCGGCCGGGGTGTGTCGTAGCGCGTTCGACAGGAGATTGCTCATCACCTGGCCGAAGCGTTGCCGGTCCACGAGCGCCCGGGCGGTGTGTGTAATGGTCTCGATCTGTAAATCGACGCCTTTGTCAGCATAAGCTTCCCCCGCGGCAGCAGCGGCGGTATGGAGCAGATCCCCGAGCCCTTCCTCCGCCAGGTCCAAATCGATCCGGTGTTCCTGGGCCCGGGAGACATCGTCGATGTCTTCCATCAACCGGGTCAGGCGGGTGAGTTGGTCAGCCATGATCGTGTGGGTGGCATTATTCCAGTCCACGACCCCGTCCTGGAGACCATCGAGGTAGACCGTGAGCACCGATAAGGGGGTGCCCATTTCGTGGGCCAGATCAGAGAGCATCTGGCGGCGGACCTGTTCGGTGTGTTCCAGCCGATCGGCCATGGTGTTGAAGGCATGCGCCAGGGTGGTGACCTCGGGGCCTGCTTTTCCGGCGGGCACGCGGATACGGGAGTTGCCGGCCGTCAGGCTGGTAGCGGCGCGGGTGAGATCCTGCAGGGGGGTGCGCAGACGACGCGATAACCACAGGCTGGCCAGCAGGGCGCTGATCAAGGCGGTGGGCAGGGCGACGGCCAGGGTGATCAGGTTGGCGCCCCGGTAGGCCTGCTCGGCATGGAACAGCTCCAGCGAGGGGTCCTCCTGGCCGGTCATCAACATATGATCATGGAACAGGGTCGGACCCACCGTCGTGGCCACGGCCGCGGCCACCAGCAGGCTAATCACCACGACCAACACCTGGGCGGCCAGGAAGCGGAAGGTCAGGCCGGGTCCGTGATTCATGGTTGCCCCACCCGGTAGCCCACGCCACGCACGGTGTCGATAAACCCCCGGCCCCGGGTGTCGGTGCCGAGCTTGCGACGCAAGTTGCCGATGTGGACATCGACGATGCGTTCATCACCGACCCAGGTGGTGTCCCAGACCTCGGTGACCAGGTCGTGGCGGGTCAGCACCTGGCTGGGGCGCAGGGCCAGGGCAACCAGCAGCTCGAACTCCGTGCGGGTGAGCTCCACGGTCGTCTCCCCCACCCGCACCTGATGGGCGACGGGGTCAAGGATGAGGTCACCAACGATCAAGGGGGTGGTCACCTGCGGTGGGGTGGTGCTGGTGCGCGGGCGGCGCAGCACCGCATGCACCCGGGTCACCAGTTCCCGGATGCTAAAAGGTTTGGTGATGTAGTCATCCGCCCCCAAGGTCAAACCGCTGATCTTGTCGTCCTCGCTGCCACGCGCGGTGAGCATGAGGATGTAGCAGTCCGAGAAGGTGCGGATCCGTCGGCACACCTCCAGGCCGTCGAGTTCGGGCAGCCCCAGATCCAGCACCACAACATCAGGGGAAAAGCGACGAGCCTCGTCCACGGCCTGGGTGCCGGTGTGAGCCTGGCGGGTATCGAAGCCGGCCCTGATGAGGTAGGAGGCCACCATCTGAGCCAGGGGTTGTTCATCATCGACGACCAGCACCCGCCCCGGGGGCGTGGCGGTGGTCGGTGTGCGGTCAGCCATAGGCCCCAGTATTGCTCCGGTCAGGGGGGAATACCACCCTCGCTCAGTGCCCGGCGGGGCAATCTTCATCAAATCTTCAAACATCACCCTTCGACTGCCGTCACCCTTGTGCCCCACCCCGGGCCGGCGGCATCGCCTCCCCTGGTCGGTTCAGCAGGCGCCACCAGGGATTTCACTGCCTGCACCGCATACCCGGGGCGGGTAGAAGGACATCGCCCACGGCTGTGGGGTGGTGTCCCGGTGGTGACCCAGCCCACCGAATCCACCCCCTTTTCGCCCTGTTATAAGGCTGTGAGCAGGGCTTTTGATTTCTAGTCCGTCAGGCACCCGTGCTAGATAAAGGTATGACATCGACCTTGAGGCGGTGTCTTCTCACGGTCTTACCACGATCCAAGGAGATTGACGTGAAACGAGCAGCGATCGCAGCCGCCGCCCTTGCCCTCGCCCTCACGGGGTGTTCGGCCGCCGACCCGGAACCCACCGCCGACGGGACGGTGTCCCGGGATACATTCCTGACTACCCATGGCCTGGCCGCCATGGACGCGGTGGAGATCATTGATCACCTCGACCGGCAGAAGGTCACTGAGCGTCCCACGGATCTGATCGCTTCAGTGCGTGCCGATGAACTGCTGCTCTCGAGCGATGACCAGGAAGTCGTGGTCGATCTTCCCGACAATCAGACGTATGTCTCGATCGCGCCCTATCTCACCTCCACCCACGACTGCTTCTACCACAGCCTCACGACCTGCCTGGGGGAACTCGACAATGAGGATATCCAGATCACGATCACCGATGAGGCGACCGGTGAGGTGCTGGTGGACGAGGCGACAACCACCTTCGACAACGGGTTTATTGGCTTCTGGCTTCCCGATGATGCCACCGGCCTGATTGAGGTCAGCTACCAGGGGCGTACCGGCACCGCGGAGTTTTCCACCGCCGACGATGGTGTCACCTGTGTCACAGACCTGCACCTGACGTGATGGCTCAGCAGGGTCCTCACCTGCGCCTGTCTCCCGTGTCACTGAAATCTAACACCAAGGAAGGTTAAATCATGATGAACGGATTTTCCCGACGACAGTTTCTGCTCGGCGGGCTCGTCCTCGCCGGCACCGGGGCCGTGGCCGCCTGCACCAGCGACCCTGGACCCGCTGCCTCGGCACCAGGTTCCTCTCTTCGCCCCACTCCCACCCCCACTGCGCTCGGTGAGCCGACGGTGCGCCGGACACTGACCGCCCGGCCCCTCTCTCTGGATATCGGCGGCATCGAAGCCAAGACGTGGGGGTACGTCTCTGACACCGGGGATGCGGCCATTGAGGCCACCGCCGGCGACGTCCTCCAGGTCGATATCACCAATGAACTTCCTGAGAGCACCTCCATCCACTGGCATGGTATCGCACTCCACAACGCAGCCGACGGTGTGCCCGGCATGACCCAGGACCCCATTGAACCTGGCGAGTCTTTCTCCTATGTTTTTGAAGTCCCCCACAGTGGCACCTACTTCTACCATTCCCACTCCGGCCTGCAGCTTGATCGCGGCCTCCACGCCCCACTGATCGTCCGTGACCCGCAAGACGCTGAGGACCAGGACGTCGAGTGGACCATCGTGCTCGACGACTGGGTCGATGGCATTCAGGGCACTCCCGACGATGAGCTCGACAAGCTCACCGGAATGGGTTCAGGCGACCATAACGGGAAGAAGGGAATGGGAGGTCACGGCCAGATGATGCACGGCACCCCGGACCGGGTACTGGGCGGGGATGCTGGCGATGTGATGTATCCGCACTACCTCATCAACGGACGTATCCCCCGTGCTCACCGGACCTTCGAGGCTCGCCCGGGCGACAAGGCCCGCCTGCGGTTTATCAACTCCGGCGGTGACACCATCTTCAAGGTGGCCCTCGGTGGTCACCGCATGACCGTCACCCACACCGACGGCTTCCCCGTCCAGCCTCGGGAGACCGAATCGATCTACCTGTCGATGGGCGAGCGTGTCGACGTCGAGGTCATCCTCGGCGACGGCATCTTCCCGCTCACGGCTTTGGCGGTGGGTAAGGACGACCGCGCCTTCGCCGTCATCCGCACCGCCGGCGGCCAGGCCCCCCACCCCGATGTCGACTTCCCCGAGTTGTCGTCCACCGGACTGCTTCTGTCCTCCCTGAAGCCAGCAGACCGTGCACTCCTGCCCGAGGACACACCAGACCGAGAAGTCAGTATCGACCTGGGCGGGCAGATGATGCCGTATGAATGGAGCATTCTCACCGACGGCCAATCCTCCTCCGCGACCGTGCAGGAGGGCCAGCGCCTGCGGATGGTCATGCGCAACAGAACCATGATGCCCCATCCCATGCACATCCACGGCCACACGTGGGCGCTGCCCGGCAGCGGCGGGCTACGCAAGGACACCGTCCTTCTCCGCCACGGTGAAACCATGATCGCCGACCTGATCGCTGACAACCCCGGTGAGTGGGCATTTCACTGCCATAACGCCTATCACCTGGAAACCGGGATGTTCAGCTCGCTTCGCTACGAGTAACCCCCACAGCAGGGTTGAGTGCCGAGGTGGGCGGGGGTGTCCCCCGAGTAGTGGACACGGCGTTGGTGTGAAGTGTCCCAGGTTTTGTTCCGTTTGAGTAGATGGGAAAATCTGGAACGTGCCGAGAAAATTTGACCAGGATGCAAAGGATCGTGTGGTCCGTCTCGTGGAAGATCGCATCGTGGCGGAAAATATGTCGATGCACCCCGCGTGCCAGGCAGTAGCTCCAAAGTTGGGGGTTTCATGGCACACGGCTCGTCAATGGACCCAGCAGGCCCGCCGTTCGGGAAACATCCCAGAACCTGTGTGTGAAGATTTGGCCGCCGAAAACGCGAGGCTGCGCCGTGAAAATCACCAGCTACGCGACACTAATGAGCTGCTGAAGGCTGCCTCAGCTTTTTTCGCGTCGGAACTCGACCCAAAACGTCGGAAATGATCCGGTTCATCGATGAATACCGGAATCGTTTCTCTGTCGAGTTCATCTGTAAGACGTTGAAGAAAAACCGCGCTGGTGGGTTCATCACCTCGCGTGGGTATCGTCAGTCCAAGGCCCGTGGGGTAAGTGCTCGCGGCCTTCGTGATGCTGTGCTGGTTGAACGCATTAGTGCTATCCATCGGGATAATTACGGCATCTACGGTGTGCGGAAAATGTGGCATGCTCTTCATCGTGACGGAATCGATATCGGTCGTGAACAAACCGCGCGGCTGATGCGTCTAGCCGGTGTATCAGGCAAAGGCAAAGGCCGCTCGCCTATGACCACTCGCACACCTCAAAGGCCGGATTTGCGCCCGGACTTGGTGGAGCGAGAATTCAAAGCCGAAGGCCCGAACAAGCTGTGGGTGGCTGATATTACCTACGTGCGCACGAAGAAAGGCTTTGTGTATGCCGCGTTTGTCACCGATGTTTACTCCCGACGGATCGTTGGGTGGGCGTTATCAGATTCCATGCGCACCGAAGCGTTGCCGCTGCAAGCTCTCAACCAGGCGATCGCGTCTGCTGAGGAAACAACAGGTCTCATTCATCATTCGGATCACGGCTCGCAGTATGTCAGCGTTGTCTACAACGAGCGTCTTGCCCAGCACGGGATTGCCGCTTCCACCGGAACTGTTGGCGACTCCTATGACAATGCTCTGGCGGAAAACGTTAATGGTTCCTACAAAAACGAGCTGATCCATACTCGCAGGTGGAATGATGTTATCGAGGTAGAAATTGCGACGTTTGAGTGGGTGTCATGGTGGAACGAGGTAAGGCTCCACCAAAGCTTGGGATACCGAACCCCAGCCGAGGTGGAAACCGAGTTTTGGAAGCAGAACCCGCCACAGGCAATAATAGAAATCAAGGCAAATGCCTAGGAACAAAACTCGGGGCACTTCATTCCTTGGCGGAGTATGCAATGCCATTCAGGTGGCCGCACTGCGAATCATCGTGGTGGGAACCGTACCTGATGGGGTGAAGCCCAAAGCCCTTTCTACGATGGGATCGATAAATAGCTCTGCGATGCTTATCGGATACATTATCGGGGCGCCTATCGTAAGTGCCATCGGCCCGGCAGCGGCACTTGCCGTATCCGGAATTGGAACCTCGGTGCTTACAGTAGGGCCAGTCCTGAAACACCGTTTGCAATGATTTCCATGCGCGCACCTAGTTGCTGTTTTTCTTTTTCTTCGTGCGCAGCATGTCCATGCTCATTACGGCGCCGATGATGGCGGCGTGCTGTTGCTCGTTGAGGCCTGGCGCGATCCGCAGGAGATACGTGTTTTTACCCATGAAGTAGTTGCCCATGCCGGTCCATTTATTGGAGACATCGGCAAGCTGGCGATCCTGGGAGGTGATGGTGAGGTTCCAATCCCAGAAATCGCCGTGCACTTCGACGTCGGCAAAGCCCCCCATTGTTAATTCCATCTTGGTTTTGAACATGGAGAAGCGCTTGGTGATAACGGCCATGGGCTGTTCAATTCCCGGTAGGTGTACCTCGTAGGTATCCCGCAAAAAATTCGGCGGATCCGAGATCGTCATGACTGTTTGTTGGGGGTTGCCTTCGGCATCCGTGAGTGCGACCTCCAAGCTACGGGAGGGTTTAAACACCATCTCCTTAAGGCTGGTGGATTGCACGATGGTGCCCACTGGGGTCCCGTTGACATCAGAAATCATGAATCGATCCTTGAGGAGGGACTTGGTCTGGGAAATGATCAGCTCGTCGAGCGTGAATAATTTTTGCATCATGCCAACCAATGTATGGCAGTGGGCGTTTTTAATCCTCCTTCCTTGGGATGGTTTTTTCTTTTTCCTGTGCTTCGTGGGCCTCTTCGTAGGCCCGTGCGCGGTGGGCGGTCATGGTTTGTGCAAAAGTCTGCACCCAATTCTTATTCTTTTCCGCCAGCGGGCCGGAGGGCTCGGTGACGGTCCAGGTGCCGTCCTCGAAGAACCAAATAATGTCCCGGGTGTGCGGATCCATGACGTAAAAGGCCCGGCCATCGGTCTTTATGTTGTGGTGGTGTTGGCACAGGCACGCAAGGTTTGCGGGAGTCGTCGGCCCGCCATCCGCGTGGTTGATGCGGTGATCCTTCTGGCACACCGTGGCAGGGCGGTTGCAGCCAGGGTAGCGGCAGGTGCCGTCGAATCCTTCGAGGTAGGCTGCCATATCCGGCGGGGTGACATATCCCTTTACCTCTTTATCCGGGTTCAGTTCCCGGATCTTGGAGTAGGGCAGGGCGTTGGAGCGCGCCGGGTCGAGCCACCCAACGGATTCAATGAATGCGGGGGAGTTGGGGACATCGGTTGCCTTGTAGGCATTCAGGATGACCTGGGGTGCTTCGGTATTGCCGGTGAGGAGGGAAATGGCGGCATCGGCAAGCGAGCAATCCAGCTTGAGCGCAGTCTCCTTGATGCACTTATCTACGCACGCCATCACCGAGGGATCCGCGCTCAGCGTCATTGCTGCGGTATTGTTTCCCCAATTCTCCATGGTGTAGCGCGGCTGGGTCGGCCCCTTCTTGACCGCAAGGGTGTCATCTTCGAGGTTGATGAGCTCGTTGATCTTCCTTTTAATCTGCGCTTGCGTCCGCATGGCCTGGTTGGCGCGGGTGGGGGTGAGGTAGGCGGTGAGCTGCTCATCGATGCGCGCGACTACCTCCGGGGCCGGGTTGCCCAGGCGGTTAAGGGATTTATTGATGGCAATGAGGCGGTCTAAATCTAAGTGGTAAAGCTGGTGCTGCAGCTCTTTCAGCTGCGGGAGCTCTTCTAGGCGATACAGGGCCATCAGAATATGGCCGATTCGCCCCTGATTAACTCCGGTGGTGCGGTAAAGGGATTGGGTGACTAATTCGAAATCAGAATCGAGATCGGGGATCTGTTCAGTCCAGAACTCGTATTCAGATTTTCGCATCTCAAAAGCTAAGCGTGTAGTGGGGTCTTTGGTGTTGGTCGTGGAAAAGTATGGATCTTCCATGGCGCTTAAAACCTAAATTTGTGTTGTGAACGTGTGTACGAAAAACACTATAGAACACCCGCCGGACATTCGCCTGTTTTAACGCGTTTTCGCAGGTAGGAATGCATATTCTTCCGTCAGGATAACCGGCTCAAAAAACAAAATTATGTGCTAGCTTGAGGAGGGTATGAGCCAGGAGCAGGAAACGCAGGAAGAACCCGGCCGCGCGTGGTGGCAGTGGTGGGCGCCTTTGGCGATGATCGCTAACTTCCTGGTGCTCCCGCCGGCGATTTACCAGGCGGTTTCCGGAACGACGCTGCTCGGCATCATGGGTGGGCTTACCGTGCTTATTGCTCTTATCGATGCCGCCACATTCCGCTACTCATGGACCATCTTCTGGGTTGCGGGCATCGCCTATTTCGCGGCCATGGAGATGTACTTCAACGAGGGGACATGGATTTACCTGCCGGTAGTGGTCCTTTTGGCGTTGGGTGCTAGCAAATTGGGCGCCAAGTTGAGGAAGCGCTGATGGAAATCTGGCGGTTGGACCACCCTGAGGCTGGCCTGCTCGAGGTTGAGCGCGGCTACGATGCCGAGTTCGCTGAGCAGGGCGAATGGCCCAAGGAGCCGAAGGAATTTACGCCGGTGCTTGGCGATGCCCCCTTTATCCACCGCATCCAGCTCTGGCGCAAGAATCCTGCACCCCGCATGCAGATCGTGGTCAATGGCGAGGTTCGCAGCCGGCACGACAAGCCGCGTGGCGGCCGTTATTCATTGCAGAAGAATCTGGAAAACGATCTCTCATTCAGTGAGAATAGTGCGCCGCTGACTAAGCCTTATGTAGATATCCAAGCCACGCCCTTCGGGGAGATACAGGATGTCTACTACCGCGATGGGGAGGAGGCCGTGGCCTTTGATCCGCCGCCGGGCTCCTTGGGTGAAAAGCGGCGCCGGGCAATGGAAGAAAGCCCCTTCAAGCGCGTGCTGTATCCACTGCTCGGTGGGCTGGGGAAGTCCGGGTGGGCCATCGCGATGATTGTTTTGGCTCCTATTATTAGCCGCATCCTCTCGCGCTTGCTGCCGGATTGGGAGCTGCCAGATGTAGATTTCCCAGAGATTTACCTTCCGCTGCCAAATTTGCCGAACCTGCCGGAGCCACCGCAGATTACCTTGCCCGCGCCGCAGTTTGCGGTGCACTTTGTACCTCCGGAATGGGTGGTTTTCCTTATGGATTACAGCAGGGTGTGGATGCCTATAGTTATTGCCATTGCCTTTGGGGTGATGGCGGTGCGCAATGCAAAGAAGTCGGAGGCGAAGAAGAAGGAGTGGCAGAACCATGAAGATTCGCGGCGCGATTGATGCGGAGGGCCGGTGCAAGCATTGGCATTCCCCGCTCGACGTGGTGGCCAATAAGTGCGCGACCTGCGGCGAGTACTTCGCGTGCGCGCTGTGCCATGCGGAGCTGACGGATCATGAGTTTGGGCCCATGCTTGTCGATGCCCCCGCTGCCCTCTGCGGTTCCTGTGGCCTCGAGATGGATTACCGGCTGTATTCCTCTGTCGAGGCATGCCCGAAGTGTGGGCATATGTTTAATCCCGGCTGCAGTGCGCATGCCGGGATCTATTTTCAGGTCACCGCGTAAAAGCGAGGGGAGAGTGCTACTGGTTCAGACCCAAAAAGCGGTTGACCAAGCTGTGGTAGGCGCGCACGGTGAGATCTAGGTCCTCGAGGTAGAGGTGCTCATCGTGGCTGTGTAATTGCGAGTTGGCGCTGGCCATATCGCGGCCCTCGGCGTGCATCGCAAAGCCATAGGCATTGCCGCCCTTGCGGCGGGCGAAGCGGAGGTCGGAACCACCGGTGGCGTGGACGGGGACGACGTCTTTATTGGGGAAGAACTCTTTGGCGGTGGCCTCAATGGTGCGCCAGAGCTCGGTATCGGTGGAGGACTGGGTGGCGTTTTCGGTAATGAGGTGTTCGATTTCTACCTCATCGGCAAGATCGCCCAGTGCGCTGCGGAGGAAATCGTCCAAGTCTTCCTGGGTTTGCCCAGGGAAGGGGCGGATATCCATCTCAAGGTAGGCGTGGGAAGGCAGCACATTGATGGCCCCGCCGGCACGCAGGACGGTCTCGGCGATGGTGGTGTGGCTAAAGGCGTGGGCGTAGGCATCGAGGTTGCCGAACTTGGTGTAGTCACCGGTGCCATCGATAAGCTCTTTTTCGGTCTCAGGATCGAACTTGAAGGTGCGGACGAAGCCCTCCCAGATCTCGTTGGAGGCTGTGGGTGGCTCGGCCTCGGCGATGCGGCGGGCGACCTCGCCAATCTTTACGATGGCAAAGTCCTTGCCGTAGGGCGTCGAGCCGTGTCCGGCATCGCCAGTGACGTGGAGGCGGCGCTGGCCAGCGCCCTTTTCTCCCACGTTGAAGCCCACCGCGCCGGGCAGGTGGCTACCGCCGGTCTCGGAGAGGCAGTTCTTCCAGGAGAAGGCATCGGGGTGGTTTTCTGCCATCCACCGCACGCCCAGGCCACCGCGGGCCTCTTCATCGGCCATGCCCACGAAGGCAAGCGTTCCGCCGGGGTTGCCGGCGCGCGCTACCTCGCGGGTGACGGCGGCCATGGTGGCGGTAATAAAGAGCATATCTACGGAACCGCGGCCGTATAGCTTGCCGTCTTCAATGAGTGCCTCGAAGGGCGGCTTGGTCCACTTGGGTTCGTCGACGGGCACGACATCGGTATGCCCCATAAGAGTGAGTGGTTCCTTGGCGGGATCGCCGGGGACGGTCACCACGATGGAGACGCGGCCCGGGTGGGATTCAAAGCGCTCGATGGAGACGTCTTCGCCGGCAAAAAAGTTCTCTAGCGTATCGGCATTGCGCACCTCAAAGCCGGAATCCGGGGTGAGGTCGTTCACGCAAGCATTGCGGATGAGTTCTTGGAGGAGTTCGAGGGTGTCATTGTAAAGCGTCATGCCCCTTAGGGTAATCCCGCGAAAAAAATTTTGTGATTTTGGCCAAAGTTGAACGGCGTTCAAGTATGGTTCACTGCATGAGCATCATCGACATCGCCCGTGAGAAAGCTCTGGAGCAAGGCAAAGGCCTTAACCAGGAAGAACTACTACAAGTACTGCAGGTTCCAGATTCCCAGCTGGAAGAAATTGCTGATATCGCCCACCAGACCCGCCTGAAGTGGTGCGGCCCGGACGTATCGGTGGAAGGCATTATCTCCATCAAGACTGGTGGTTGCCCAGAAGATTGCCACTTCTGCTCCCAGTCCGGCCTCTTCGAGTCCCCAGTGCGCGCAGTGCGCCTGAACATCCCTGAGCTGGTGGAGGCGGCGCAGAAGACCGCCAAGACCGGCGCTACCGAGTTCTGCATCGTCGCTGCGGTGAAGTCCCCGGATGACCGCCTGCTGGACCAGGTGGGCGAGGCCATCGCCGCCATTAATGATGCCGTTGACATCGAGATTTCCTGTTCCCTGGGCACCCTGACCCGCGAGCAGGCACAGCGCCTGAAGGACATGGGCGCACAGCGCTACAACCACAACCTGGAGACCTCCCGCTCCTACTTCCCCAACGTGGTCACCACCCACACCTGGGAAGAGCGCAAGAAGACCCTGGACTACGTGCGCGAGGTAGGCATGGAAGTCTGCTGTGGCGGCATCATCGGCATGGGCGAGTCCCTGGAGCAGCGCGCCGAGTTCGCAGCCCAGCTGGCAGAGATCGATCCGTGCGAGGTTCCGATGAACTTCCTCGACCCTCGCCCGGGCACCCCATTCGCTGATCGCCCGCTGGTTCCGCTGGGTGAGGGCCTGCGCGCCGTTGCTGCATTCCGCTTGGCGATGCCCTCCACCACCCTCCGCTTCGCTGGCGGCCGCGAGCTTTCGCTTGGCGATGACGGCACCGAGCGCGGTCTGCTCGGCGGCATCAACGCCATCATTGCCGGCAATTACTTGACCACCCTGGGTCAGGAAATCGAAAAGGATGTGGACATGCTGGGCCGCATCGATCTCCCGATCAAGGCTCTGTAGTGTCCGAGCCGAACTCTGAGTTGGCAACCGCCGTCCTGGCCGGGGACGAGCCAATTTTCCACCCCAATACCGGCAAGCCGATCGAAGAGGTCTTCACGCTGCACCCTGCTGCAGCTGCCGGCCTCGACGTGCCGCGCTACTGCCAGATCTGCGGCCGCCGCATGGTGGCCCAGGTGCGCCCCGATGGCTGGCATACCAAGTGCTCGCGCCACGGGGAGCTAGATTCTGAGTGGTTATACGTAGAGCAGCTACCAGAGAGCTAGCACTACCAAGATAAGGAGCCGCTGCCGCAAGGCAGGCGGCTCCTTTTCCTATTAAAAAATACCCGTGAGCTGGGGATAGGTAAATCTACTTGCGAAATTTTGTGCGCTCTACTTTAGAGATTTGGTACGTCCTACTTGCGAAATTTGGTAAAAACTCGCAATCGCTTGATTAGATTGGTGGGTATGGATCCCGCCGTAGCCCACGCACATCAGTCTGCGCTGCGATCGATTGCGCGCGTCGTGGAGGAGACAGCTCCGCATACGGAGGCGGGGCAGGCTTTGGGGGACATCGCCAAGCAGCTGCGAGAAGGGCCGGTGATGGTACTGACCGGGGCGGGGGTATCGACGGAATCGGGGGTGCCGGATTATCGCGGACCGCGGGGCTCGCTGAGCAGGCACCGGCCGATGACGTATCAGGAATTTCGCCACGACCCGGCCGCTAGCCATAGGTATTGGGCGCGCAGTTTCGTGGGCTGGCGCGTGATGGATTCCGCGGCACCCAATCGCACGCATTATGCGCTCGTGGAGTTGGAGCGCGCCGGGCTGGTCAATGGTGTGGTGACCCAGAACGTGGATGGTCTGCATAAACGGGCGGGTACGGACAGGCTGGTCACGCTGCACGGCGATATGGAAACCGTGGTCTTCCTGTTGTGTGGTCACTATGAGGATCGCGGGCACTTCGATGCGCGATTGGCTGCCGCGAACCCGGGCTACCTGGAGCGCCTAGTGGTGGAAAGGGACCAAGTTAACCCGGATGGTGACGTGACGCTGGATGAGAAAGACGTCGCGGCGTTTCGAATGGCTGGCTGCGAGCGTTGCGGATCGGAGTTGCTCAAGCCTGACGTGGTGTATTTTGGCGAGCCCGTGCCAGCCACGCGGCGGGATGCGGCCTTTGCGCTCTTGAACGAGGCTAATTCGCTGCTGGTGGCCGGTTCTTCGCTGGCGGTGATGAGTGGATATCGCTTTGTGCTTGAGGCAAAGAAGCAGGGCAAGCGCGTGGCCGTTATTAACGGTGGGCCTGGCCGCGGGGACAAGAAGGTGGATACGCTGTGGCGCACGCAGGTGGGCCCGGCCTTTGATGCCCTGCTCGATGAGCTGGAGATTTAATTATCGCGGCGTGTGCTCGACCATCCTGAGCAGCGTGCGCACGATGGCGTGCACGCGCTTATCCATGGGCATATCTTCGTGCATGACCACGGCGTGGCGGTCAAAATCTTGGATATAGATATTGCGCACCGCACCTTCGGGCGCGCCCTCGGGGTCGAGGAAGCAGGTCTCGGGCGGGACGACGACGGCATCGGAACGCGTGGCGATGCAGGTGTAGCTCACGCCGGATTCGAGGTCGCCGTCGCGGTTGACATCGCGAAGCACCTCGCTGCCTACCACCTGGTCCATGCCGGCGGGGCCAAACCAGCCATCGATAATGGAGCGGATCACCGCCTCTTGGCGTTGGGTGCGAATGAGGCGACTGGCGATGCCCCCGTGGGTCGTCCCATGATTAGGCGCGCTGATGCTCATGAGGTGGATGACCTTTTCGGCGCCGCCGTCCATGCGCATCCAGTACCGCGCGAGCAGTCCGCCCTGGGAGTGGCCTACTAAGATGACCTTTTCTGCCCCGGTGACGGCGAGCACGGTATCGATATACGCGCCAAGCTGCTGGGATGATTCCGGGATGGTCTGCGTGGCGCGGTGACCGTAGTCAGGGGCAAAGACCGCCCAACCGTCTTGGCGCAAGATATTGCCCATAATCTGCCAGACGCCCTTGGTATCGCAGGTGCCGTGGACCAGGATGACCGGCCAGGGGCGCTCGTCGCTCGGGCGGGCGCCCCAATCGTCTTCGAAAACGCCGCGCGGCTTCGTGCGTGCGCCGAGAGGGAGCGTCCTAGCGGCATCGGCGTCGAGGGCGGAATCGCCGGGACTGGACTTATCCTTTTCGGCCTTGAGGCGGTCAACGATCTCATCGGCAACGTCATCCTGCAAAGCACTGGCCGCGGCCGGGGAGGCGATGCCAAGGCGAGGCGAATCTTTTTCTTCGGGTGTATCTTCCTCGTTCACGCGCCCGAACTTGAGGAGTTGTTCAGAAATAATGCTTTTCAACTCTGCAAGAGATTCGACAGCCATGCCTTCCAATCATACGCGTTAATGCAGGTAAATGGCCTCTTTGGAAAAGTTGAAGAAATTTATGGGCAAGCCCTTGACCTCACGCCACAATCTTTGTAAACTTAGGCTTGCCTAATCACGGGCGGTGCTTACGGCGTAGGGCGCTCCACTCCTTGCCGCTAAGTGCCAGAGATTAGTCATGGGGAGAGGGCCCGCCGATGCGCAGTCGGCGGGCCTTCGTTTATGCCTCGGGAGGGTTAGTCGTCGAAGCAGGCGGCGGGTGCTTCATCCTCATGCGGGGGAATGGGAAGATCAACGGGAAATTCACGGGTGGCGGCAAAAAGCTCCACCCCAATATTAGTGGCAGGCATAGAGCTAACGATACCAAGTGGGCGTTTAGGATTCAGGGTAGAAAAGACTCCGCTGCCGTGCTGCTCGGTCCCCGCTAAACTCGCCGGTATGACCGATCTGCAGCATGTCCACTCCGTAGATGAAGCGGTGACTCGCTTAATTGAACATTATGAAACCTCGTGTGTGTTGGGGCGCGAGGCCCTTGCCTCCGGCACCCTCGATGATTATCGCCACGTGGTCTATCCCAAGGTGACAGTGGAGATTCGTAAATGGCAGCCGATTGACCGCTCCGAGCCCTTTGGCTATGTGGACGAGGCTGGCAAGTATTCTGCGGTCGTCTCCAAGCCGCACATCATCCGGGAGTACTTGCACGAGCAGCTGACGCGGCTGACTAATAACTATCCGTGCGATATCTTCGTCGGCCAATCGGATGAGCGCATCCCGCCGGAATACATCAAGGATGCCCCGGCGGCGCCGCAGGAGCGCGGTCCCATCCCGCGCCCGACCTTGGATGAGGTCAACGATGCGATTATTGATGGCGAGTGGGACGCCTTTCACGGCGGGGAAAAGCCGCTCTTTCACTTCGGGGCGCAGCGTTTCGATATTGCCTGTGCGCGCATTGAGCACTACACCGGCATCGAGGTCGATACGGTGCAGAAATACATCCTGTTTACCAATTACGCGATGCACACCACGGAATTCGTGAAATTTGGCCTGCGCGAGCTGACCAAGGAAGATTCGCGATATACGGCGCTCGTATTGCCCAATGGGGAGACCATTCACCCCAATGATGCGGTGGACCTCGACCTGGATGGGCTGACGCTGACCTCGCGCTTTCAGATGCCCCGGTTCGATCTCATTACCGCAGGTGGCGATGGAATCACGATGATCAATATCGGGGTGGGGCCTTCGAATGCGAAGACCATTACAGACTGCTTGGCCGTGCTGCGGCCGGAGGCCTGGATCATGATTGGTCACTGCGCCGGCATGGATGGGCGCATGCGCATCGGTGACCTGATCTTGGGCAATGCCTACGAGCGCCACGACCACATTTTGGACCGGCAGGTGGTTTCTTCCACGCCAATTCCGGCTATTCCAGAGGTTCAGCGCATGCTGGAGGCGGCCGTGGATGAGGTCTACGGCAGCGATAATTCGCTCATGCGCACCGGCACGGTGCTATCGACCGATGACCGCGATTGGGAGTGGCGCACCAGCCGGGATCTGTGGGAGTGGTTGCGCACTTCTACCGCGGTGGCGGTGGACATGGAATCGTGCGCCTTGGCGGCAAATGGGTACCGCTACCGCGTGCCCTATGGCACGCTGCTATCCGTATCGGATCTGCCACTGCACGCCGTGCCGAAGCTGCCGGCGCAGGCCCAGGCGTTTTATTCCAACTCCAAGGAAGCCCACGTCATGTGCGCGGTGCGCGCGGTGGAACAGTTGGCAGAAAACCCGGAGCGCCTGCGCACGCGCAAGCTGCGGCGCACGTTGGGAGAGGTTCCTTTCCGGTAGCTGCTTTCCCTTGGTAGGTATCGCTAGTTAAACTACAAAGAAAGCCCATGACGCAAAAGGAGCCGCGCAATCGTGACTGAGAATTGGATCCACCCGGATCGGGAGAACCTCACCTGGGAAGTCTTCGGCGAAGCGAGCCGGAATCTTTCGGAGCAAATCGTGGAATCCGGTTGGTTTCCTGACTTGATCGTGGGTGTTGCCCGCGGCGGACTGATCCCAGCCGGTGCCATTGGTTATGCCATCGGGGTCAAGGCCATGGGCGCTATCAACGTGGAGTTCTACACCGATATTGGCCAGACCTTGGATGAGCCGATCATCTTGTCCCCGCAGTTGGATACGGATTCCCTTAAGGGTAAGAAGGTGCTCGTCGTTGATGACGTGGCCGATTCCGGCAAGACCCTGGATCTAGTGGTGAACTTTTTGGAAGAAACCGCCGATGAGGTGCGTTCCGCTGTGGTCTATACCAAGCCGAAGACCATCTTTGAGCCGGATTATTCGTGGAAGAAGACGGATAAGTGGATCAACTTTGCCTGGTCGGTGCTGCCGGTGATCACGGCGGATGGCTCCTTTCAGGAAGGCTCGTAGTAGCTACTAATATGTGCAGGCGTGATTAACGAGCAGCCTGCACCCACCGGCGTCATCGCCAGTTTCCGCTTTGCATTTTCCTCACCTGCGCGTTTGCGCAAGGAGGTCCTTGGCGGACTGGCGGTGGCGCTTGCTTTGATCCCGGAAGTTTTAAGCTTTTCCATTCTCGCCGGCCTCGACCCGCGGGTGGGGCTGTATTCTTCGGTGATTATGGCGATGGCCATCGCCTTTACCGGCGGGCGGCCCGCCATGATTTCCGCGGCGGCGGGCGCGGTAGCCCTGGTGGTGGCCCCGCTCGCACACGAATATGGGCATGATTACGTGGTGGCGGCGGTGCTTGCGGCCGGTATCATCCAGGTGCTGTTGGCGTGGGTGGGCATCGCCAAGCTCATGCGCTTTATCCCGCGTTCGGTGATGACCGGATTCGTCAATGCGCTGGGAATTATGATGTTTACCGCGCAGCTGCCGCACCTTATCGATGTCCCCTGGATGGTCTACGTGCTGGTGGCTATAGGCCTAGCCATCATGATCGTTTTGCCGCGGTTTACCCAGGTAATTCCGGCGCCGCTAGTGACCATCGTGGTGGTAAGCCTCATCGCC
Source organism: Corynebacterium sp. ACRPS (assembly GCF_022346005.1). Taxonomy (GTDB): domain Bacteria; phylum Actinomycetota; class Actinomycetes; order Mycobacteriales; family Mycobacteriaceae; genus Corynebacterium. The sequence goes on along the minus strand of NZ_JAKRMY010000012.1, from coordinate 62,808 downwards.
GTCGCGGCGGGGTGGAAGGTGCCGGATGTGGCGGACCAGGGCGAGCTGCCCACGACGCTGCCGGGCCTTTTCATTCCGGATATTCCGTGGAACCTGGAGACCCTGCAGGTAATTGCGCCCTACGCCTTTGGGATGGCGCTGGTGGGCCTGATGGAATCGCTGCTAACGGCAAAGCTTGTCGATGACATCACGGATACCCATTCCGATAAGACCCGCGAGTCCTTTGGCCAGGGCATTGGCAATATATTGGCCGCAGCCATTGGCGGTATGGGCGTGTGCGCGATGATTGGCCAGACGATGATCGGCGTCAAGGTATCCCAGGCGCGCACGCGCTTGTCGACGTTCCTCGCCGGCGCCTTCCTCCTCGTGCTGTGCCTGCTTTTTGGCGAGGCCGTAGGCCGCATTCCGATGGCCGCGCTGGTCGCGGTGATGATCCTCGTGGCGGCGACGACGGTGAATTGGCATTCCATCCGCCCGCGCACGCTGAAGTTGATGCCGCTTTCTGAAATCCTCGTCATGCTGCTGACGGTCGCGGGCACGCTGGCTACGCATAACCTCGCGGTGGGTGTGGTATTAGGCGTGGTGGCGGCATCGGTTGGCTTTGCCCGCCGGGTGGCACACCTCGTGGAGGTTGAGTTGGTAGATCGATATACCTACGTGGTGCATGGCCAGCTCTTCTTCGCCTCCTCGAATGATTTGGTCTACGCCTTCGATTACACGCTCGATACGGACTTCGTGGTGGTGGACCTTTCCGATGCCGAGGTCTGGGATGCCTCGACGGTGGCGACGCTGGATGCGGTGCAGAAAAAGTACGCGGATCGCGGCATTGAGGTGGAGTTTCGGGGCCTCGATGGGGCGAGCGCGCAGCGCCTAGAACGCCTGAGTGGGCAACTGGGTGATTAATATCACATTGCAAATCTGATATGCGGGGGCGTACTGGCTGTAGGGGGTCGGATGGAGTGGGCTAGCGCGGCGAGGTTGGCCGTTTAGGGCGATGACCTCGAACTATTAGGCGATATTAACTTCGGGCCGTGGAGCAGCTTTGTCTTAACTAACTTAGGTGATCCAATCTGAAAAATGCCCCTGAGGTGCGGGTTTGATTAAGCATGCCTTGCTAGACGGGAGATTTTATTTGGGTATTGTAGTGCCTACAACCAATTAATTGATTCCTACAGAAAGGATTTAGCAATGGATGAGAAGCTGCAAACCCTGCTAAACAATCAGGTCATTAACGAGCACGGCGCCGCTATGGTCTACACCCAGCTGGCCTACGAGATGGACAACCTGTCCTTCCCGGGCATGCGCGATTGGTTCATGGCTCAGGCTGGCGAAGAGCGCGTTCACGCACAGAAGCTTGCGGATCACCTCTTGGCACGCGGCTACCGCGTAGAGCTCAACGATATCCCGGTTGGCTCCATCAAGGCTGCCACCCCGCTGGATGCGTTCGAGGCTTCCTTGGCACACGAGCAGAAGGTCTCCGAGCAGATCCGCGAGATCGCCCGCGTTGCCCTTGACATCCAGGACCTGGACTCCCGTCAGCTCATTGACTGGTTCTTGGCTGAGCAGATCGAGGAAGAGGACACCGTTTCTGAGATCATCGACCAGATCAAGCTGGTGGGCAACGATGGCGCTGGCCTGCTGCGCATCGATTCCCGTTTGGCTAACCGCAACTCCTAAGTTGTGAATAACAAACACATCAAGATTTAAATCAATCCTCCCATGGCACTGCGCTGCTGTGGGAGGATTGACGTATGTCTGGACACCTCAAAACAACCCTCTCCGCCACCCTGGCGGTATTGGCATTAAGCCTCATCATTGGGGCTGCGGTCATCTCAAGCCACGTCACCCTCGGCATCTTTTTGACCACCGCAGCGCTTATGCTGAGCCCGTTTGCGGGGGTGGTGATGCTGGCGTGTGGGGTCATCGGTAAGCGCGGGCTGGTCAACCGCTCCCTATATTCCCTGAGTGGAATGCTGATTTTGGCTTCGCTGGCCGTGCTCATCGTTTTGCCGATGGCGCAGGCGACGCTGGCGCTGGTGATTTTTATCGCCGGCACCGCGGTAGGGATTGTGGCCGTGCAGACCCAAGCTACTAGGCGCGCATAAACTGGACGCATTATGCCGAAGTTGCTGTTTGATCTATACGGCGTGCTGCTGCGCCCCGCCACGCCGGAAGCGCACGCTGAACTAGAGCGCTTCCTCGAGCCTGCGAACCCGGAGGCCTTCTGGGAGGCCTATAACTATTTCCGGCCGGATTACGATGCCGGAATTTTTAGTGATAGTCACTACTGGAATGAGATAGCCGCCCGCGCGGGAATGGGGCCCATTGACTGCGCTGGGGCCGTGGCCTGCGAGAACCAGTACCTGCTTGAGGCGGACCCAGAGGTGGTAGCGCTGGTCAGAGGGCTCATCGGGGAGGGCTTTAGCGTGGGGATTTTATCCAATATCCCCACGACCTTGGCGAAACAGGTGCGCGCGCAGCACCCGTGGTTGGCAGAGTGCGCGGCGGTAACGTTGAGCTGCGATATCGGGGTGGCCAAGCCGCACCCAGAGGCCTACCGAGTGGCGGTAGACGCGCTAGCGGCGCAGCCCAAGGACACGCATTTTTTCGATGACCGCATCGACTACATCGAGGGCGCCACTTATTGCGGGTTGCAAGCCCACCTGTTTACCGGGATCGACTCCGCGCGCGAGGTTTTACGCGGTCTGGAGTGAGCGGCCCAGCTCCAATGGTTCGCGCAATAGCTGATCGGTAGCCACGGTACGGGCGACGGCGCGCACGATTTCTTTGTGGCTTGGGATCATGCGCAGTTCCAGTTCATCCGAGGTGGAATCGCGGACGGTGGAGGCAAAAAGCTGGGGCGCGCGGGAATCGCCGGTAAAGGCCCCGCCGGCAATGACCACGGTTTTCGGCGAGTATTCGCGGACCATCTCCGCCGTAATCTGGCCCAGCTGGCGGGCGCGCTCATCCAAAATGGCGCGCACGGCTGAATTGGATTCGGCGATGGTCGCGACCTCGGGCAGGGTGTTGACCTCGATGCCGTGCCGGCGCACGGCCTCCAGGATGGACTGGGTGGCCAAGAGGTGTTCGGAAGCGCCGTGCCCCAGTAGGTCAGAGCGGGTTTGTGGCAGTGGGATGATGGAATTTACCTCGTCATCGGCGGATAGCGCCGATCCTAAAGAATCATCCGCGAAGAGCAGGAGCACGCGCTCGTTCGTACCAATCTCGGCGGCCTGCGTCTCCGAGCCCAAAATGGCGGAAATGGCGGAGGTAACCACCACGGGAACGCTAAATTGGAAGCGCAAGCGCTCCGCGATATCCACGCCGTGCCATCCCAGATTATCCGCCGTGACCAGGCCCTCTTCGTCCACAGTGCCCGAGGTGGTAATCCCCAAGGCCACGAGGCGGCGATCCAGGCCCGTCATCATGCGGTTGATGCCGGCCATGATGTGTTCAAGAAAGTCTTCCTCCGTCAGGCGGGCGACAGGAGTGGCAATCTCTTCCTCCGAAATGGTGCGGCCCTTGATGTCATAGAGGCCGATATAGGTCTCGGAGGTGCCGACGGCGATGCCGCCGAGCACCCAGTTATTATCCGCGGCCTCGAGGGGGACCGTAGGGCGGCCTCGGCCCTGGGATTGGGTGAGGTCGGTGCGCTCTTGGATGAGTCCTGCGTTGAGGAGCGCGGTGGTAGCGCGGGTAATGGTGGGCTGGGAGAGTCCGGTGGCTTCTACCAGCTCACTACGGGTAATGATCGGGTTCAGGCGCACCAGGTGAAGGCACTTAGCAGCCGGTGTACGGGGGCGGGTGAACACGGGGCCAGGTTTGATCATGAAAGAAAGTATATGTGTCACAGACTGCTTTGTCTAATCTATTCATAGGTGTATGTACCGAATGGTCTAAAGGTGGAGGTAGGCCAAAAATTCCCTATGCTGGGGCGCATGAGATCAGTAGCGGTTTATTGCGGCTCTGCCGTGGGCAATTCGCCCGCCTATAGCGCAGCGGCACAACACTTGGGCGGCGAGCTTGCCCGTCGCGGGCTGAACTTGGTCTATGGCGGCGGAAATATCGGCCTCATGCGCGAGGTGGCCAATTCCTGCCTGCAGGCTGGCGGCACCGTCACTGGCGTCATGCCGCAATCCTTGGTGGATTTAGAGATTTCCCATCCAGGTTTGACCCGCCTCGAGGTAGTGGATTCTATGGCCGAGCGGAAAACCCGGATGGAGCAGCTGGCGGACGCCTTTATCTGTTTGCCCGGCGGCGTGGGCACGTTGGAGGAAGTAACAGAGGTACTGACCCAACAACAGCTGGGCAGCATTCGCGGGCCCGTTGGCTTGGTTGACGTGGAGGGCTTTTGGCAGCCCTTTTATGACATGTATGCCGCCATGGCCGAGGCGGGCTTCATCCTGCCCCGCTTTGTAAAAGCGCTGTTCATAGAGGAAAATCCCGCGGCCGTGCTGGATGGTTTTGCCCAGTGGCACTACCCAGGCACGAAGTGGAACAACGATTAGCTAACAAGTTTGCAACATTTGGGTGGGGCTGGGTGGCCTATCAACAAGATAAAGGGTTAGACTTCCCTCTTATGAGTTCTGAGCAGACCGCTAAGCGCCAGCCCTCTCTACTGGACGCTTCGTGCGATAACTTCGTTCACGACCTAGCCGAACTATCCCCAACAGATGCAACCGCGTGGGGCATTGACGGTTTTGAAGGCGAATTGCAGGATTTTTCCCCCGATTATTTTGAGGCTGTCGCTGATCGCACCCGCGATATGGTTGCGGATCTGGATGCCTTGGATGACACCACCGATGAATCCGATGATGAGGATGACTTTGATGACGTGGATTATGTCACCGCCGCCGTCTTGCGGGATCGTCTCTGCTTAGATCTGGATTTGCACCACCACGGCGAGGATATTCGCAGCCTTAATAATATTGCCTCGCCCGTGCAGACCATCCGGGATTCCCTGCTGCTTATGCCGCAGGAGACCCAGGAGGACCGCGAGGCCATTCGCTCCCGTCTGTCCAAGGTCAAGGGCTCCCTCGATGGCTACCGCGAGTCCCTGAAGGAAGCGGCCTCCCACGGCATGGTGGCACCGCACCGCCAGATCTCTGAGGTCATTGTGCAGTGCGAGCGGCTTGCCGATGCCGATTCCATGCTCGAGGGCCTCGGCCTCGCCCCCGACTCCGCCGAGGTGAAGAATGCCAAGGAGGCCTTTGGCGAGTTCTCGGATTGGCTGTCTAATGATCTGCAGCCGCAGTCCTCTAATAAGGACGCGGTGGGCCGCGAGCGCTACGAGCGCTTTTCCAAGCTTTTCGTTGGCGATTCCGTGGACTTGGACGAGGCCTATGAATGGGGCCTTGACCAGGTGCGCTACCTGCGCGGGGAACAGGAAAAGATCGCGCACGAGCTTTATGGCCCGGAGTGCTCGGTGCGCTCTGCCATGCGCAAGCTGAACCACGAGGAGCGCTATACCCTGCGCGGTACTGATGCCTTGGTGGAGTGGATACAGAGCAAGGCCGATGCGGTCATCGCCGAGCTCAACGGCAAGGAATTCGACATTCCGGAAGAAGTCGAAGAGATCGAGTGCCGCATCGACCCAGCGGGTACCGGTGGCATCTTCTACACCCCGCCGAGCGATGACTTCTCGCGCCCGGGCCGCATGTGGTGGTCCGTGCCGGAGGGCCAAGACACCTTCCACACCTGGCAGGAGCTGACCACCGTGCACCATGAGGGCGTACCGGGCCACCACCTGCAGCTGGGTTCTGCCCTGGTACAAGAGGATCTGAACCTGTGGCGCCGCGCGGTGACCTGGAACTCCGGCCACGGCGAGGGCTGGGCCCTATACGCCGAGCAGCTCATGGCCGAGCTGGGTTACATGGACGATCCTGGCGTGCGGATGGGGCTGCTCGATGCCCAGCGCCTGCGCGCGGCCCGCGTCGTGGTGGACATCGGATTGCACCTGGGCAAGAAGCTACCGGACTGCACCGTATCCGGCGCGTGGGATAAGGCCCACGTGAAGACCTACATGCGCGAAAACACCGCCATGGATGATGCGAACCTCAACTTTGAGGTCAACCGCTACCTGGGTTGGCCGGGCCAGGCCCCGTCCTATGCCTTGGGCCAGCGCCTGTGGCAAGAAACCCGCGCCGCCGCCGAGGAGCAGGACATGAGCGCCCGCGAATTCCACTCCGAGGCCTTGGCTCTTGGCTCGGTGCCCATGTCGGTGCTGCGCGAGGCCGTGCTAAATAACTAAACGCGCCGGCTAGCGCCTTTTAGCAAACTTGCCGACGGCCCTAATGAGCTGCGGCAGGTACCCCGCAATGACCAGCACCGCGATGAGGCGGGTAAGCTGCACCGCGATAACCACGGGGCCAGCCCCGCCTTCCGCGGAGAGCGCGAGCACGGTCTCTAGCGCGCCGGGGCTAGTAGCTAGGTAGGCCTCGAAGTAGCTGATATTGAGCCAGTGCATCAGCGGCCACGCCGTGGCCGCACACAGGCCGAGGACCGCGGCGATAAAAAGAATCGTCGCGGGAAGCTGCTTAGCAAAGGCCTTGAGCGATGGGAGAGACAGCCCGCCGCCGCAGACCCAACCGATGGATAAAAAGGCGATGACCTTAAAGGCATAGATCGGCTCTAACGTATGGCCCTCCGGCAGGAAGAACGAGGCCAGCACCGTCAAGATCAGCGGGCCGAGGACCGCAGCGGCGGGCAGGTGCAGGAATTTGCCAAGGCTTTCGCCGACCAGCGCGATAACGAGCACTAGTGCGATGATCCACCAGGTGGTTTCCGCCTCCAGCCTTAAGTCACCGCCCCTTCCTGCAGGCGTATCGAGGAAGGTCACGACGGCGGGAAGGGATACGGAAACGATCAATAACCGCAGGTATTGGGTGAGCGCGACGTAGCGGTAGTCGGCACCGAGTTCATCGGCAAGCGCGGGCATGAGCGAGGCACCCCCGGGGAGCATGGACAGGATGCCGGTTTCGGAGGAGACGTCCCGTGGCTGCTGGCGGTGCAGCATGACGCCGCAGAAGATGCCCAGCGCGATGGTGACAAAGGACATGGTTATGGCCGCCGGCAGGTATCCCACCAATTGGCCAAAGGAGACCACCGTTAGCGGCAGCGCGGCCATGATGCCGATGAATCCGCGCGATAGACCATAAAATTTGCGGTTGACCTTGAGGTCTTCGCCGGTGATAAGGGCCATGGCTCCAGAGGCGATGATCGCGGCCAAAATCCACGCGGCCGGCACGTGCCACATGCTAAAAAGCCAGCCCAAGAGGATGGAGACGGGGACGACGATGCCCCACCGCAGGATGGTGTGGGTGTCTACGCTTATTCCCCAGTGCCGTTTAGCCACGTATTCTCCCATCTTCTGCTCGTCCTCGATCGAGTCTAGACCTCCCCGCCGCGGGGTTTATGATCTCCTCATGGATATCGACGTGGCGCAGTGGGCGGTGCTCCTTATGGGAGCGGCGGGGGCAGGCTGGATCGACGCGGTCATTGGCGGGGGAGGCCTCGTGCTTATTCCGCTATTGCTTGCCGTCGTGCCGGGGCTGGCACCGGCAACGGCGCTGGCCACCAACAAGCTCGCGGCGGTATCGGGCACGGCATCGGCGGCCGTGACCTTGGCGCGCAGGGTGGGCCCGCCGGCAGGAGAGCTCGTTCGCTACGCCCTCATCGCCCTCGTGTGCGCCGGGCTGGGCGCGAGTGTGGCGGCGAATCTAAATAGCGACATCATGCGCCCGCTCATTATCGTGCTGTTAGTGGTGGTGGGCGTCTTCGTGACCTTTAAGCCGAGCTTCGGCACCACCGAGTCACCCGGCATCCGCGGCGGATGGCGCACCTGGGCGGGGCTTGTGGCGGTCGCGGCCATCTCCTTTTATGACGGCATCTTTGGCCCGGGAACCGGCATGTTCCTGATCATGGCCTTTACCTTTATCTTCTCCCAGAACTTCTTAAAATCCGCGGCGATGGCCAAGGTGGTCAATACCGCCACGAACCTTGGCGCGCTGGTGACCTTTATCCTTGGCGGCCACGTGTGGTGGACCCTTGGTATCGCGTTGGCCGCCGCCAATATCCTCGGCGCCCAGGTGGGCGCGCGGACGGTGCTCAGCGGCGGGACGAAGTTTATCCGCTATGCCCTGCTTACCTTGGTAGTGGTCATGAGCTGCTATTTATCCTGGCAGCAGTGGGGTTAGGCTACATCCGGTTCTTGGTCCGCGCGGTGGCGATGGCATTCCACGGATCCTCGGGCCACGGGTGCTTGGGGTAGCGTCCGCGCATATCGGCGCGCACCCCGGCGTAGGGGCCGGACCAGAAGCTAGCAAGATCATCGGTGACCGCCAGCGGGCGGCCGGCGGGGGAGAGCAAGTGAAATTGCACGCGGTTGCCGCAGTACTCCGGAGATTCGGCCAGGCCGAAGCACTCCTGCAACTTGATGTGGACCACGGGGCGCTCGCCCGACCAGTCGATTTTGGCATCGCGGCCGGAGGGCACTGGGAGGCGCTGAGGTGCGAGCTCGTCTAAGCGGGTGGCTTCGGGCCAGGGGAGCAGGCGCTGCAGGGCGGGGTACATGTCTATCTTGGCGGTGGGGGTTCCCGCGGCAATCTGGTGCAGCTCGGGCCCGAGCCACTCGGCGGGATCGGCGGTATCGACATCCGGCCACGGATCGCCGTAGTGCGCGTGCAGGTGGCGGAGCCTATCTTTTAAGCTCTGGGCCTTCTCGCTGAAGGTAAATAAGCCCAGGCCCTCTTCGCGGATGCCGGCGGCTAGGGCTTGCGCAGCGGCATCGCCAGTGACCTTGACCGGGGTTTCGGACAACACAATCGCCCCGGCCGCCCGGACCTTGACCCCGCGCACGCGGCCCCCACGCAGGAAGGCGCGAGTTTCTTCGGTCACGCCGATGGCATCCAGCGCGGCGGATTCTGCGATGCGCGCGGCGGTGCGGATGATGGGGTTTCCGGCATTGGAGAGGGTGACCTCCGCGATGGCGAGCCACGGCGAGCCTGCCAGCCCGGAGTTATCCAGCAGCCGGGCGCGAGTGCCGCTGGCCAGCAGATAGTCTTCACCCACGCGCTTGGCCACCTGCTCGGGATAGGCGGTGGCGACGACCTCGCCGGGGTCTGCGGGGCCGAGATCCTCCACCAGGCGGGACAGGCGCTTGACTTCCTTCTGCGGTGCGGGGCGGCGGGTGAGATCGGTGGTATTGGTGGGGGCATCGGCAAGCGCGGCGATGGTGGGCGCCGCCTGGCTGCCGTGCCGGATAAGGGCCGCGCCGAGGCGGGGATCGGTGGGCAGGAGGGCGAGCTCCTGCGTCGCGCCAATGCGCTCGAGGGTGGCGCGCGCGGCCGCAAGGGCCTGGGCGGGCGGCGGATCGAGCAGCGGGAAATCCGGGCCCGCGCCCCAACAATCCAAAAACAGCGCAGCCTGCGTGAGATCCGCGGACAGGATCTCCGGAGTGGTGTGCGGGGAAAAGTGTTGGTAATCGTCCTGGGAATAGCAACGAATGACCGTACCTGGCGCCTCACGCCCGGCACGGCCCGCGCGCTGGTCCGCGCTCGACTTCGACGTGGAGACCGTTACCAAACCGGACATACCGCGCTGCGCATCGCGCCGGGGAACGCGGGCCAGCCCCGCATCTACCACCACGCGCACGCCAGGCACCGTCAGCGAAGACTCTGCGATGGATGTCGCCACCACAATGCGCTGCTCATCGGTATAAAGCGCGGCATCCTGCTCCGCGGTGGTCTGCTTGCCGTGCAGCGGGAAAACATTATGGCCCTGCAGCTCCTCGCACACCAGGTTGACCTCGCGCACGCCGGGCACGAAGACCAGCGTGGATTCGTGTTGGCGGGCCGCTTGCTTGGCGATGCCCCCGTAAAACTCCCGCGATCCCGCCGCGCGCCCCGGCTGCGGCGCGTACTGGATATCCAGGGGATAGGTCACCGCCTCGGTGGTGTGGACGGGCGCGCCCATGAGCTGGGAAAAGCGCTGTGCGTCTACCGTGGCGGACATGGCGATGACGCGGAAGTCCTCGCGCAGCTCGGCCAGTTCTAGGCACATGCCGAGCACCAGATCCGTATCCAGCTGGCGCTCGTGGACCTCATCGATGGCTACGGCGGCCACGCCCTCGAGCTCCGGATCCTTTAGCAGGCGGCGCAGCAGCACGCCCGGGGTGACGAATTCGACCTCGCTTCCCGTGCGGGATTCGCCGCGGATGGCGAAACCGACCTTCTCCGGGGTGCCGCTGAGGGTGCTCAAGCGCTGGGCGGCCGCGCGCACGGCCACGCGGCGCGGGGCGGTGACGATGACCTTGCCGCGCCCTGCGGAATGATTGGCTAGTGCTGGTGGCACGAGCGTGGTTTTACCCGTGCCGGGCGGTGCCTGAATGACGACGTTTCCGGTGCGAGGCAGCGAATCGATGGTCTCGGCTACGGGCAGCCCCGCGCCGATGCTGGCGAGATCGAACATTTAGTTGGCGGCCCCAAAACCTTCCACGGGGCCGTCCAAATCCTTGCGCTCCCACGAATCCTCATCGCCGTCCAGCGTGCGCACCACGCGGCCGGGCGTGCCCAGGACCAGCGAATTATCCGGGATATCCTTGGTCACCAGCGTGCCGGCACCAATAACGCAGTTTTCACCAATGGTAACCCCCGGCATGACGGTGGCATTGGCCCCAAACCACGTATTGCGCCCCACGGTGATGGGGTGGGCGATTTCCCACCCGCCCTCGCGCATCGCGTGATCGTTAACGGGGTGGCCCACCGTAATAAACGAGCAATTGGGCCCAATCAGCACGCGGTCCCCGAATGTGACCTTGGCCTGGGCCAATATGCTGCTGCCAAAGTTGATGAAGACGCCTTCCCCACAGACGATATTGCAACCGTATTCCATATTCAGCGGCGCGTGCGCCCCCGGCACGTGTGATTCCTCCGGCAAGATCTCCCGCAAGATTGCCTGCGCCTGCTCCTTATCGGTGTTGTGCAGATCGTTGAACTGCCCAATCAACCCAAAGGTGCGCTGGTGCTCCTTATCGATGTCCCCCATGCCCGGCAGATGCCACTGCCCACCGGTCATTCGCTCCCAAGTGCCGTAGCGTTGCAGGTCGTGCAGCTTCTGTTCATCCATGGTGGCCATTGTAGAGGGCGCGTGGCCTAACCGATTAGCGGTTAGGGTGGAGGCATGCTTTTTGATTCGCTGCCGCGGCCGAATGCGTACGTCGCGCCGGGCGTGGGGCACGTGCCGGGATGGGTGGGCATCGGCAAGCAAAAGGCCCTGGTAGAAGAGACACGGGAGATCGCTCGCGCGTATGCGCATACGCCGATGGCGATGGTGCAGCCGCGGCTGAAATCGGGTGGGCAGATGAGCGTATTTCAGCTGCATCTTGGCCGGTATTGGCATTATCCCAGCTACCGGTACGTGGACAATATGGAAGGCACGCGGGTGCCGCCGGTACCGGATAGCCTGCGGGAATTGGCCCCGGCGGCGCTGCGACAGGCGGCCCAGATTGCCCCGGAGCTGGAACCATGGGTGGATAACTTCGTGCCGGAGATGGCGCTGGTGAATTATTATCCGCCCGGCTCGGCGATGGGCATGCACGTAGATGACTCTGAGGAATCGCCCGCGCCCGTGATTTCGCTTTCGATTGGGGATGAGGCCCTCTTCCGCATAGGCCATACCGAAAATCGCACCAAGCCCTGGGACGATGTGACCCTGTGCTCGGGTGATTTGGTGGTCTTTGGCGGGCCGAAGCGCTTTGCCTACCACGGGGTGGTGCGGGTAAATGATGGCACGCTGCCGGAGGGATGCGGGCTGCAAGAAGGCAGAATCAATATCACCATCAGACAAGTTTCGGCGAGCGCGGTAGGCTAGGGCGGGTTACATAAAGGTTGAAGAAAAGAGGTTTTTCTTATGTCCCGAATTGGCATCATCATCGGTTCCACCCGCGATAAGGCGGCAGGCCAGGCAGTAGGCGAGTGGGTCAACGACCTCGCCCAAGGCCGTGAGAATGGCGTGGAGTACCAGCTGTTGGAGCTCAAGAAGTTCAATATCCCCATCCTCACCAGCGAGGTTGTTCCGGGTGCGGCGAATAAGCAGTACGATGACGCCAACGTGCAGGAATGGTCCAAGGCCGTCGATGCCTGCGATGGCTTCGTCTTCGTGACCCCGGAGTACAAACACTCCGTGCCCGGTGCGTTCAAGAATGCTTACGACTCGCTCGGCGCGGAATGGGCGGGCAAGCCGGTGGCCTTCGTGGGCTATGGTTCCGTCGGCGGCGTGCGCGCGGTCGAGGCATGGCGCAATGTCGTGGCTAACTTCTCCATGCCACAGCTGCGCAACCAGCTGGACTTTAATATCTTTACCGATTGGAACGACGGCGAATTCCGCCCCAGCGATGACTCCTACGAGCGCGCAAATTCCCTGCTTTCTGAGCTCGAGGACGCACTCCAGTAGAAAAAGCCCTGCACCGTGCTGCGCGCTGCGTAGCATGGGGTGCATGACTGAAAAGAAAGTAGCAGTAGTAACCGGTGCCTCCTCTGGTATTGGGGAGGCCACCGCGCGCTCTTTGGCCAAGGACGGTTGGCACGTCGTGGTGGGAGCTCGCCGCACAGACCGCCTGCAGCAGCTTGCCAATGAAATCGGTGGCGAGGCCTATGAGCTGGACGTTACCTCCGATGTTTCTGTTTCCAAGTTCGTCTCCCACCTCGACCGCGTAGATCTTTTGGTCAATAACGCCGGCGGTGCCAAGGGCTTGGAGCCGCTTGTCGATACCTCCATTGAGGACTGGCAGTGGATGTACGAGACCAACGTGCTCGGCACCGTGCGCATGATTCAGGCGCTCATGCCCAAGTTAGAGCGGGTGCCGGATCTTTCCGGGCTGATTATTAATGTCGGTTCCATTGCCGGCTGGACGGTGTACGAAGGCGGTTCAGGCTATAACACCGCGAAGCACGGCGTGCGCGTGATTTCTCGCGCGCTGCGCCTAGAAAACCACGATGTGCGCGTTACCGAGATCGATCCTGGCCGCGTGGCCACGGACTTTTCCTTGGTGCGCTTCAAGGGCGATGAGAAACGCGCGGCCAAGGTGTATGACGGCCAGCTCAACCTCGTGGCAGAGGATATTGCCGAGGCCATCCGCTGGGTTGCTGCCCAACCGGCCCACGTCAACGTGGATACGATGACCATCAAGCCGCGCACGCAAAGCTAGGCTGCCTTGCTTTCGAGCATCGAACCTTTGATACTCCGGAGTGTAAATGACGATCCCTTTGTAACGACAAGTAAGTTAGAAGAAGAGAGAAAAGGAACCTGAGTTCTCGATATTGTGCGACAAATATTTATAGAGTTTTGAAAATTTTCTTGAAAGTTCACCAAAGGTTTGGAGCGTTTAAGTAGCAGTGCAAACTTGCACGAGAAGCAGTCAAATAGGATTTGAACAACGAAAATTACTTAGCTGATGTGTTCCGTCGACTTGGAGTGACATGCGAGGATGAACATCGCGAAAACGGATTAAGCGCTCGCGATTTTCAAATAAATTACGAAGCCTCAAATTTTACTTAGTACATGGAACCAAGCTTGGATGATTAAGCTTGTGAAGTTTTCTGAGTTTAGATGAGTTTCACTTCAAAACTACTCTGCCTGTTATGCTCGGTCACTAGTGACTCAAATCCTTGAGGGCTTTTGACAGATCTAAGTACAAGTAGTCATCATTTGAATCTTCTGAGCCACGTTCGCTAAGCCAGTTGACAATTGACTTCCAATTATCCAGTGACGCATCTATATTTTCTTGTTGTTTAATGATGCTGATAAGAATTGTTTCGGTTCTCGCCGCTAGACGAACCTGATCGTATTTATTGTTCTTTATTGCCTGAAATAGTGTCTCTATATGATCCTTTTTTAAATCTTTAGCAAAAAGTTCCAAAGCGCGAAGATTCGCCTCGGCATCACGAAAACTGCAAGATTCCCTGACCAGCACTAAAGCCCGTTGAATTAAAGATTCACGATCGGAAGTTAAATTATGTAATGTAGCTAGTTGCTTTGCTTCCAGATTGTCGATTAGTTGAGATCTGCGGTCCCTAAATTTCTGTTTGAGCGGAGGGTCGCCAGCTACGTAACCTTTTGAAAAGAGATCGGAGTCTTTAGCTGCGGAGATTACCGTTGATAGACGTTTTTCGGCGGTTCCGGGGATAGTATCCCAAAAAGTCTGCTGTGAGCCGTATGCCCCGACAGCACGAATAAGAGTGGCGTCATCTAGCTTTCCGCTTTTCTCCCAGTTAGCAAGAACGCTGTTAAGAGCTCTTTCGAAATCACCGGGTGCTGCAGTGCTCAGGCTACAAGCTGATGACCGTGCCCGTGAACCTACCCTCGGATCTTTCTCTGGTAGCTCCGCAGTGGATTTTAAGCTCCACTTGATCAAGAGCTTGCAAAGATTCAGTTGTGTCGATTTTGTGGAATGCCGGTAGAAACGGTCAACAAAGTAGTCTTCATCGTCGGGCCAACCGTCGCTTAAGATTTCTTTTTTGAATAGTTCGAGTTGAGCCTTACCCGCTATCGGTGGATGAGAGAATGTTGCACGATGTGCGGCGATAATATGAGAGCGTACTAGTTCTCCGTCGGGTTCAAACAGTTTATCATTCTCGATGAAGCCAGGATGAGCGCACAAATCTCGATCTGTCTTAAGCCTTTGGAGTTCCTCTCTTTCCCGGTGGGTTAGAAGATTAAATTCTTCTTCGCACTTCTTGAGGAGTGTCCTTTCGAACTCTTGAGCTCGGGTGACGTTTTTATCTCTAATAGCAGTGTCATAGCCTTCCAAGTGCTTGCGCACTTCATTATCGCCAGTATCTGCCAGATATCGAAGTTTATGGATAAGGTCTACGGCAACTGTGATCCACAGCGAAACTAGTGAGGCACGGTGGGCGCCTGCATGATAGCAATTAATAACTTCGGAGAGGAGTGCTCGTGTTTTGGGGTTCTCTATTTCTAATTCGAGGGTGCTGAGATCTTTCATTAGAGATCCTAAAAAATAGATTTGGCCAAGTACAGGCCATGATTATAGTTGCCAACGCGGTGATCGAGATGAATTACACAGCAGCAAAATGGGTTAATGAATAGTTTTTAAGGCCTCGCAGGCTCATCAATGAGCGAGGGGCCTTAGGCTTTATAATTTTTTGCGCCTTATTGCAGACCGAACTGATCCCATGCGGCAGGGGCCAGGTTCTGGTACACGTGCTTGTGCTCTTGGTATTCGGCAAGGCCGGTGGGGCCCAGCTCGCGGCCATTACCGGACTGCTTGTAGCCGCCCCATTCCGCCTGCGGCAGGTACGGG
Organism: Corynebacterium sp. ACRPS; assembly: GCF_022346005.1. GTDB lineage: Bacteria > Actinomycetota > Actinomycetes > Mycobacteriales > Mycobacteriaceae > Corynebacterium. The sequence goes on along the minus strand of NZ_JAKRMY010000012.1, from coordinate 47,489 downwards.
TGGAAATCATTGATCCAAATGGTGCCGTGGCGCAGGGCGCGGGCAACGCGCTCGGCGCGGCCGGCATCGGAGGTGTACACCGCGCCGGCCAGGCCATACTCGGTGTCGTTTGCGATCTCGATGGCCTCCTCCTCAGTGGTGAAGGTCTCGATGGTCACGGTCGGACCGAAGGCCTCGTCGTGGACGCAGTCCATCTCGCGGGTAGCGCCATCGATAATCGTGGGCAGGTAGTACACGCCCTGGCCCAGATCCGTGGTGCCGGTGCCGTGCTGGCCGTTGGTGTCCTCGCTGGTGGCGGCGCGGCCGCCGGTGAGGATCTTGGCGCCTTGTTCGCGGGCCTTGTCCACGTAGGCTGCTACCTTCTCGCGGTGATCGGCCGAAATGAGCGGGCCGGTCTCGGCCTTCTCATCGGTGGGGCCACCGATCTTGATCTTCTCGGCGCGCTCGACCAGTGCGGCAACGAATTTATCGTGCAGGGACTCTTCCACTACGATGCGCGAGCCAGCGGAGCAGACCTGGCCGGAGTGGAAGAAGGCGCCGTTGAGCGCGTTATCCACGGCGACGTCGAAGTTGGCATCGGCGAAGATGACGTTCGGGTTCTTGCCGCCGAGCTCCAGCGCGGTGCGCTTGACGGTCTCTGCCGCGTTCTTTGCAATCAGCTTGCCGGTGATAAGGCCGCCGGTGAAGGAGACCATGTCCACGTCGGGGTGCTGGGAGAGCGGATTGCCGCAGTTGGCGCCGGCGCCGGTGATGAGGTTGCCCACGCCATCCGGCAGGCCGCATTCCTTCAGCGCCGCCATGAGCAGCATGGCGGTGTGCGGAGTCAGCTCCGCCTGCTTGAGCACGAAGGTATTGCCGGCAGCAAGGGCTGGGCCCACCTTCCAGGACACCTGCAGCAGCGGGTAGTTCCACGGGGTAATCAGGCCGCAGACGCCCACCGGCTCGGCGTCGATGCGCGAGCGCAGGTTGGGATCTTGCGGGTCGACCACGCGGCCGGCTTGGTGCTGGGCCAAGGTGCCGAAGTACTCGAAAGCATTGGCAATATCGTCCATATCGCCCAGGGATTCCTCGTAGCGCTTGCCGGTATCCGCGGATTCGGCTTGGGCAAAAAGTTCCTTGTGTTCCCGGATGAAATCCGCCAGGCGGATGACAATCTTGCCGCGCTCGGCGGACGGCGTTGCGGCCCACTCGCCCTTATCGAATGTTTCACGTGCAACCTGGATGGCACGCAGGGTATCTGCCTCGGATGCCTCGGAGACGACGCCGACGGTAGAGCCATCGGCAGGGCAGACAATGGTGCGGGTCTCGCCATCCTGGGCGGCCTCCCACTGGCCGTTGATGAAGAGCGACTTCGGGGCATCACCGGAGTGCACGCCCTGGAGCAATTCGGTGGTCGTGGGATCGAACAAGGTGTTCTGGGTGCTCAAAGTGCAAGCAACCTTTCTCTAATTGCGGCGGTATCGCCCGCCAGTTTAACTATCTTCGCGCCAGGTGCGTTCCGGCTCGGCGCCATCGGAGACATCGGAATCGCCCGGCTGGCTTTGCTGCATGTAGAGGAATGCCAGGTGGCGCTCGTACAGGTCCAGCACGTTATTGATGATCTGGTTTTCGGAGTAGCCGTAGACGTCATAGCCCAGCGAACCGGTCATGTCGTAGACCTCAAGGCGGTAGTACTCGCCGTCGCCCTCGCAGAAGTCCGGGCGCTCCGCGGAAACAGGGAAGAGCTGGTAGCGGAATTGGCGCTCGTTGTGCAGCCGGACTTCGAGATCGAGCTGGGGCAATTCGGCATCGGGAAGCTCACTGGTGAGCAAGATGGCGTCATAGCCGCGGGTGCGCATTTGCGTGGCCACCTGCTCGAGGGCGTAGGTGGCGGTTCCCCGCAGGTAGTCATCCATGTCCTGTTTGGTGGGGAAGGAATTGGCGCGGTCCAGGCGGTTCTTCCACAGGTTGGAATCGCTCGGCTCGCGCTCGGTGCGGCTGCTGATGGCGCCGTGCAACGCGGTTTTCCGGGCCTCACGCTGGAGGATTTCCAGGCGCAGCGACTTCCAGAGCGAGAACATGATGAGGTAGACCACGAACGCGAAGGGTAGGCCCATGACCACGGTTGCAGACTGCACGGTGGCAATGCCATCGAGCTGTAGCAACGCCAAGGTGAGCGCGCCGACGGTGATGGACCAGAAAATGCGCAGCCACCGGGCGCCATCTTGCCGGTTATCCGTGATGCGGGAAGTGAAGTTCGACATGACCAGCGCACCGGAGTCGGCCGAGGTGATATACAGCAGCAGGCCGATGAAGGTGGTCAGGAAGATGACGATGGCGGAGCCAGGGAATTCCTGGAGCATGTCGTAGAAACCCTGCTCCGGAACGTTGATGGCGTTTTCTGCAAATTCCGGATAGTCACCGGAGCGCACCATGTCCAGGGCGGTATTGCCAAAGAAGGACATCCACATCAAGATGAACAGGAAGGGGAAGGTCAGCGTGCCCAGGATGAACTGGCGCAGCGTGCGGCCGCGGGAAATGCGGGCCAGGAATAGGCCGACGAAGGTTGCCCAGGCAATCCACCAGGCCCAGAAGAAGAGGGTCCAGGACTGCATCCAGGTATCCACGCTGGCTTGGTCCTCAGCAAAGGCGAAGGTCTCCAGCGTCCAGGAGGGGAACTTGGAGACGTAGTCACCGATATTGGTGACGATGGCGTCGAAAAGGTAGGCGGTCTTGCCAAAGACCACGACGTAGATCATCAGCGCGATGGCCAGGTAGACATTGAGCTCGGAGAGGAAGCGAATGCCTTTATCCACACCGGATACGGCAGACAACGTCGCAATGGCGACCGCGATAATGATGAGCCCTGATTGCAGCCCCAGTCCTTGCTCGATGCCGAAGATGAGGTGGAACCCGTAGGACAGCTGCACCACGCCGATGCCCAGGGATGCGGTAACGCCAAAGACGGTGCCCAGCATGGCGGCAATGTCCACCGCCGAACCAATGGGCCCATGCACGCGCTTGCCGATGAGCGGGTACAGCGCCGAGCGGATAGCCAACGGCATATTCAGGCGGTAGGCGAAGTAACCAAAGGCCATGCCCATTAGCGCATAGAGCGCCCAGCCGGTAAGGCCGTAGTGGAACATGGCATAGACCACGGCTTCTTTTGCGGCCTCCATGGTTTCGCCATCGCCCACCGGCGGGTCCATGTACATCGTGACCGGCTCGGCCACGGCGAAGAACATGAGGTCCACGCCGATGCCGGCGGCAAAGAGCATGGATACCCACGAGAAGGTATTGAATTTGGGCCGGGAGTGGTCCGGGCCCATGCGGATGCTGCCGGTATTGGAAAAGGCGATGTAGAGGACGAAGACCACGGCGATGGTGGCGGTCAGGACGTAGAACCATCCCAGGTTCGTGCCGATCCATCCGGTGACGCGGGCGAGGGTATTCGCCGCGGATTCTTTGCCAAAGCCCGCATACAGGGCCATGGCGATAATCAGGACACCGGAAATGATAAAGACCGGCCAATTGGGCTTGGGCGCGGCCACCTCGTCTGCGCCGACATCGTCGCCGGTTTCGGCCTTGTAGCTGCCGACGATGGCGCGGACTTGGTTGCGCGGTTTATGGCCCTTGTCCCCAGTTGGGTGAGTTTCCCCAGTGGAGTGAGCGAGAGAGGTGTCGGAATCCCCTGTGTGGGACTCTTCATGGTCGTGCGGACCACGGTTTGCCATCTACTTCTCCTAGTCTTGATCGATTAAGTGTCGAATCTTTCGCAAGACTGCCCCGCAATTCCCCGAAAAGAGGGGTAAGAGATAGGTTGGTGGCATAAATCATATGCGAGCAATCTATGCGTAAAGACCCCGGATTTCATCTACTCAGATGCATACCCGAACACCGTAAATATACATTAATCTGGGAAAACGTCCACCAGATGTGTATTCTGGGGGCGCTATTGCGCATAAATGAAAGCGGAAAAGTATAGATTTTTTGCGCAGGATACAATGGATCCGCCCGAAATACGGCGAGAACTACGCGTGAGATGGCTCACAGAAGGAAGGGGATTTATGGGTATTGTGGACAAGTTGACTAAGAAGCGCTCGACAAAGAGGGCGACGGATGAGGTCAGCGATGTGGTCGTCGTCGGCGGTGGCTCTGCCGGCTCCGTCATCGCCGCTCGCCTGACCGAGGATAAAGACACCCGCGTGCTCGTTCTTGAGGCCGGCCGCCCGGATTCCCTGTGGGACCTATTCATCCACATGCCTTCCGGTTTCTCTTTCCCCATCGGGGCAAAGAACTATGACTGGATGTATGAATCCGATCCGGAACCGGAGATGAATGGTCGCCGCATCTACCATGCGCGCGGCAAGGTGCTTGGCGGTTCCTCTTCCATCAACGGCATGATCTACCAGCGCGGCAACCCCATGGACTACGAAAAGTGGGGCCAGAACCCGGGCATGGATAACTGGGATTTTGCCCACTGCTTGCCGTATTTCAACCGCATGGAAACCACCGCTGCCGCAGAAGACGATGATCCGCGCCGCGGCCACGATGGCCCGCTCTACCTGTCCCGCGGTCCTGCTACCTCGCCGCTGTTCCAGGCGCTATTTAAGTCGGTACAAGAGGCTGGCTATAACCTGACCAATGACGTCAACGGTTACCGCCAAGAAGGTTTTGCCCCCTTCGATCGCAATATCAAGCACGGCAAGCGCTGGTCCGCTGCCCGCGCCTACCTGTACCCTAACCAGGACCGCGACAACCTCGAGGTGCGGACCCGCGCATTTACCACCAAGATCCTCTTTGAAGGCACCAAGGCAGTGGGCGTGGAATACGAGTGGCAGGGTGGCACCCACCGCGTCTTCGCAGAAAAGATCGTCTTGTCTGCCGGTGCCATCAATACCCCGCAGCTGCTTGAGGTCTCTGGCGTGGGTGACCGCGAGATCTTGGAAAAGCACGGCATCGACGTCGTCAAGCACCTGCCCGGCGTGGGTGAGAACCTGCAGGACCACCTCGAGGTCTACATCCAGTACGAGACCACCAAGTCCACCGCTTCCTCCCAGCCCTACCTGGATAAGTGGCGCTGGCCGTTCATGGGCCTGCAGTGGCTGCTGACGAAGAAGGGTCCAGTGGCCACCTCGCACTTTGAGGGCGGCGGTTTCGTGCGCTCCAACGAGGATGAGGCCTACCCGAACTTGATGTTCCACTTCCTGCCCATGGCGGTGCGCTATGACGGCCAAAAGGCCGACGTTAAGCACGGCTTCCAGTGGCACGTCGGCCCGATGTTCTCCGATACCAAGGGCCACGTGCACATCAAGAGCTCCGATATCCGGCAAAAGCCCTCCATCCTCTTTAACTACCTGCGCACTGAGCAGGACCGCCGCGAATGGGTAGAAGCCGTCCGCGTCGCCCGCTCCTTGCTGGATACCAAGGCAATGGAGGAAGTTGGCGCCCGCGAGTTCAGCCCGGGCCCAGAGGTCCAGAGCGATGAGGAAATCTTGGAGTGGGTCCGCAATGACGGCGAAACCGCACTGCACCCATCCTGCACCGCCAAGATGGGCGATGAGTCCGATCCCATGGCCGTGGTGAACCCAGAAACCATGGGAGTATGGGGCATCGATGGCCTGTATATTGCCGATGCTTCCGTATTCCCCTCGGTTCCCAACGGCAATATCTACTCCCCGACTATGATGGTGGGCGAGAAGGCTGCTGACCTCATTGCCGGCCGCACGCCGCTCGAGCCCAACTACACTCCGTGGTACAAGGCACACGAGGATATGCCGCTCTACGCCGAAGGCGAGGCAATCCGTGACCACAAAGAGGCACCGAAGGGTGCTTACTAACGCCCGCTTACATTAAGGAGACAAAGCCGTGACCATTTCCTCTCTTCTTACCTTGATGGGAATTTGGCTCGCGGCTTTGGTGTCTCCGGGCCCGGATATCGTGCAGGTCATTCGCGTGGCCCCACGATCCACATGCGCCGGGCTATTGTGCGCGGTGGGGGTATTTAGCGGGACGGTCTTTTGGATTGTCGCCTCCCTGGCCGGTTTATCGGCGCTAATTACGGCGCGGCCGGGCGTGCTGAGCATCTTGCAATTGCTCGGTGGGCTTTTCTTGCTGTACATGGGTGTATCGTCCCTGCGCAGCGGGTTAGCCGCGCGGCGCGCGCCCGCTCACGAGGTGGACACGGAAGACTATGCGGACCAGGCACGGGCGGCTGGCGATGCCGACGTCGAAGACATGACCAACTGGCGGGCCTTCAAGCTGGGGCTGGTGACTAACCTGTCGAACCCCAAGGCATTGGTGTTTTTCGGTGCGGTATTCGCCCAATTCATCCGCCCGGATATGTCCGTGGGGTGGACTATCGCGGTGGCGTTAATCCTCGCGGCCATGTCCTTTGTGTGGTTTTCCGCCTTTGCGCTGCTCGTGCGCGCGGCCGCGCGGTGGACGGCGCGGTATTCCGCCGGCATCGATATGGTCTCAGGCCTCGTCTTTGGCCTGCTCGGTGTGGTGATGGCCGGGGAGGGTGCCACCGCGCTGCTGAAATCACAGTAGTTACCTGTTTCGCTGCAGGTGAGACACTTCCTACAGTTGAATGCGTTAGTAAAAATGCATACGAATGTGGAGGTGTTAGGTGGCTATAGGTGCCCTTGTGACCCTGATGGGCGTATGGTTCGCGGCCATGGCTTCGCCGGGGCCGGATGTGGTGCAGATTATCCGCCTGGGTGCGCGGTCCACCCGCGCGGCGGTGTGGGTGGCCATTGGCAGCACGACGGGCCTTGCCCTGTGGACCATCGCTTCGCTCGCCGGGCTTTCGGCATTGATCTCTACGCATGAGGGCATCCTGGTGCTCCTGCAGGTCCTCGGCGGCAGCTATCTGCTGTGGATGGCCTATAGCGCGATTTCCTCCGGCCTGCGGGAACGGCGCGCACCCGCCACCGTCGTGGGCACGGAAAAGCAGGCACCCCAACCGCGAGGGTTTACCCCGGACGGAATTATTAAGGCAAAGACGGCCTACCGCATGGGGTTGGTCTGCGATCTTTCCAACCCCAAGGTGGTCATCTTTTTTGGCGCCATCTTTGCCAATTTCATCGACCCAGGAATGGGCGTGGGCGGAAACGTCGTCGTCGCCGCGGTACTGGTGCTGGAAAGCTTGGTGCTCTTCGTCGGCGTCGGCTTGAGCACGCGCGCGGTATCGAAGTGGATGGCCAAGAACTCGGCGTGGGTGGACATCGTCAGTGGCATCGTCTTCCTGCTCCTCGGCGTGGTTATCCTCTTTGAAGGCATCCGTGGGCTTATTGCGATGTAGGCTGAACTTATGATTTTTACTACCACAAATACCGTCGACGGTTATGAAATCACCAAATACCTGCGCATCATCGCTGGTGAGACCGTTACCGGCATCAATATGCTCAAAGACTTTGGGGCATCGATACGCAATATTACCGGTGGACGCGCCTCAGGCTATGAAAGCGAAGCCATCAAGGCCCGCGAGGCGGCGCTGGATGAATTGTGGCGCCGCGGCCAGGAATTGGGTGCTGATGGCGTGGTGGGCATCGCCTTCGACTATTCCCCAATGGGCACCAATAATGACATGCTGTTGGTCACCGCCACGGGCACGGCGGTCTCCCTGCGCGCGCGTGACTAAGCCTGTCCACCCCCACCCATAGCCGCGCGGCAACGGGCTCTGGGTAAGCTGGGCGGCATGCTTGAGGTTGCAATTTCTGGCGAGTCCATCAAATTGGGCCAGTTTATTAAACTGGCCAGCTTGGTCGGAACCGGTGGTGAAGCCAAGGAACTTATCGCAGAAGGCGCGGTCACGGTCAACGGTGACACCGAGACCCGCCGCGGCGCTACGCTGCAGATTGGCGATGAGGTGTGCATCGAAGGCACCTGCGCGCGCGTGGGCGAGCCCGACGATGATGATGACTATTTTGATGAAGCCACCGCAGACGATGACTTTGATCCGGAAAAGTGGAGGAATCTATAAATGCCCGCATTTGAAGCCGAAGTAGGCATGCCCTACTGGATCGATCTGACCACCTCGGATCCGCGCAAGTCCGCCCACTTTTATGAGCAGGTCTTGGGCTGGGATATTTCGGCCGAGACCCAGGAGGACAACCCCTATCAGATGGCGCGCCTGCAGGGCCTGCCCATCGCCGGCCTCATCCCGCAGCCGGAGGAAGCCCCCACGCCGGATACCTGGGTGACCTACTTCCTCTCCAAAGACATCGACGGCGATTGCCAGCGCACGGAGAACCTCGGCGGGAGGATCCTCGCCGCGCCCCAGCCCGTGCAGCTGGGCCACATGGCCCTGCTTGCCGATGCCGCCGGTGGCATGTTCGGCCTCATCCAGCCCTCTGGCCCAGAGCACTTCGTCGCCGGTGGCGAACCCGGCACCCCGGTATGGCACGAGCTGACCGCCACGACGCGATTCCAGCAGGCCATGGACTTTTATGGCGAGCTATTCAACTGGGAGATTCGCGCCATGGAGTCTGAGGACGAGAATTTCATTTACGCCACCGTGGAAGAAGACGGCGCCCCGTTCGCGGGCCTGTGGAATGCTGAAGGCCAGTTCCCACCCCAGGTGCCGAGCTTCTGGCAGACCTACCTAGGGGTGCGCGATATCGATGAAGCCGCCAAGAAAGCGGTAGAGCTCGGCGGTGAAATCATCCGCGAGCCGTGGGATTCCCCCTTCGGGCGCATGTGCCTGCTCGCGGATTCCACCGGCGCGACCGTCACCCTGACTGAGGTCGAAGACGCCCCCGAGGATGAGCCCACCGAATCCGACGACGTGCTCAACCCCACCAGGGACTAAGCGCGGGGAGAGAGGCGTTGATGACAGGCTCCTCTGATTTGGCACAGCGCGTGCTAGCCATCGTGGCCGTTATCCCGCCCGGCAATGTGTCCTCCTACGGGGAGGTGGCAAAACTCGCCGGGTGCGGGGCCCGCAATGTCGGCACCGTGATGAATAGGCACGGCGGTAACGCCGCCTGGTGGCGCGTGGTCCGCGCCAATGGTGCCTCCCACGATCCCGTTCGCGCGGAAGAATACTGGAACCGCGAGGGCATCGAGCACTCCCACGGGCGCGTCGCCATGCATAAGCACGGCATGGATGCGCGGGACCTAGAAGTATTGCTGCGATAGATAGTACAATAGGGAAACTTTTTGCATTTATAGCCTGCGGCGATGTACATCCACGGCTACGCTATATGCGTTATGAAAAAATTAGCTATTGGTTCTCTCGTTACCGCACTTTCCTTCGTGACCATTCCCGCTGCCCAAGCGGTCAGCCTCGATCCCCAATCAGTGCCTGATCGTACGCAGATCACCGTTAGGCACGATTCCGGCGCCACCGTCTCGACTGCCAATAGTCACGAGTCCCGCCCGGCGCTATCCTTGAGCAAGCTCTACCTGGGATATTGGGTGCTCAAGTATGGTTCTGCCGCCGATAAGGCCCAAGTGGAAAATATGATTCGCTATAGCGACGATAATGTGGCCAGCGACCTGGACCGCCGCTACCCGCAGGCCATTCCCAGCATCATCCAAGAATTCGGGCTGAGTGAAACTCACTACACCGGCTACTGGGGAACCACGCAGACCTCGACCGAAGATATCGCGCGGTTTACCGCGGAGATCCAGCACGACCCCATCGCAGCACCCATTTTTGCGGGAATGGCCACTGCTGCTCCCGTGGCTGCGGATGGGTACCGCCAGGATTTCGGCACCGACCACATTCCCGGAGTATGGGGCACCAAATTCGGTTGGTCCGATGACCGCACCATCCACGCCTCCGTATCTACCGGGCATGGGTTTACCGTAGCCGCCAATACGTATGGCGATGCGCAGACCCATACCGCGGATGTCATGCGCGGCATCGACAATGCGCCGGTCGGCGGGTCCAGTGAGGCCATCGGCGCGCGCATCGAAAACGACCTCAACCTGCCAGAACCTGCGCAGCAGGCGCTTCGCGATGCCACCCGCACCGCGGCCGATCTTGAGCGCCAAGCGTGCGCGAACGCTAATCAAGCCCTGGCGCAGGTAAGCCAAGTGCGGGTGTGCCAATAAGCGCCGAGGGACTGGCCGTTAGATCAGGTTCCAGACGGTCACGGCCATGATGACAAGTCCCATGCAAAAGACGAAGTAATTCCAGATGTCGTTTTTGAACTGGGAATAGTCATCGACCTTTTTAAACATGTAGACCGGCACCAGATAGACCAAGAATGCCACGAAGATGCCGCCAACCACTGAAATCATGTCCATGATGGAGGGGTTGAAGACGGCCACGAGGGCCGTTGCCACGAATACGATGACATAAATGATGTTGAGCAGCGCGCGGCGCGAAAGCTTATTGGCCATGCGGGGAACGGCAATGCGCAGGAGGTACTCGGTGCCTTCCTCGGAACCAAGCATGTGCCCGAAGTAGGAAGAGATGATCGCGCACATGGTAATTAGCGGTGCCATATAACCAATGAACGGCGTGCCCGTGACGTTGGCGAAATAAGACAGCACCGGGATGTTTTGATCGGCTGCCTCCTTCAATCCGTCCGCTCCGAGCGCGAGGACGCAGGACCAGACGAAGAACATGGTAAATACCACGAGCATTGCGGCGGTATAGAGCTCCACGCGGGAGACGAACTTCTCCGTCTTTTTGCCGTAGGCCGGCTGCACGTCTACGGAGAATTGCGATAGCGCGGCCATGTGGGAAAAGGAAAAGACCAGCACCGGAAGAATAAGCAGGATGCCCTTAAGGATTCCCCAGATACCGCCTTCGTATTCAACGTTGAGGAAGCTTTCGAAATCCCACTTGGGGATCAAATAAATGGAGGTTGCCGCCAAGGCGACGATGAGCGGGTAGACCAGCATCTGGGCCAGCCACAGCATGGGGCGGCGGCCGATGGCAAAAAGGCCCGTCATGACGCCTACGCAGGCAATGGATAGTATCCACCTGTTGATGCTCGGCCCGCCGAGCTGGTTGACGATGAAGCTATCGACCACATTGGTAATGCTGATGCCATAAATGAGCACTGTTGGCACGATGGCCAGCCAATACAAGACGGCGATGAAAAGGCCGCTATTGCGGCCAAGGTAGTAGCGCACCAGCTCTAGGACGTCTTTCCTGTGTTGTTCTTGTGGTGCGCCGCTGACTATGCGGGCGTAGGTCCGGTGGGAAAAATACACCAGCGGGAAGATGAACACGGTGGCGAAGACGAGCGGCCAAAATCCGAAGGCGCCGGCGTTGAGCGGCAAGAAGAGGATGCCGGCACCAACACCGGTGCCAAAAAGCGCGATGACCCAAGACAGGGCGGAGCCCACCGCCTTCTGCCGGTTGGCTTCCTCTGCGGAATTTGTCGGAGCTGCCCCCTCGGTACTTTCCGTGCTGTCATCCGTGCGGGACTCGTGGGTTGGGGCATTCATGAAGGTCCTCAGTCCTTAAAGTGGAGGATAGGTGGCAAAAGCGCCTTGTAGAGAGTGTAGCGAAAGTCACTACCCGCATGTGCCTTAAACCACAGATTTTTGCGGCCGGGGGGGGGATCTACGGAAGGCTCGAGCGTCTAAAGCAACCGCGTTTCTCTGAAAGCTGGAGAAGTTTTGGCGGAATGCGGTTGGTTTGGACATTTTGGGAGAAACAAGCACGGCTTGGGGTTAGCGGGTGAAGGATAGCGCCTCCTCTGCGGTGCTGTGGCTGTAGCTGTCATCGTCGTGTGCGTATTTATTGCCGCGCAGGATGAGCCAGACGCTCAGCGGGTACAAGATAATAGCTACGGCAAGGGCCTGGATAACGGCCGCGATATCGGAATCGTGCAGGTAATTCCAACCAAAGTGGAGGAGGAAGGATACCGCGAGGCAGCCGAGTGCCACGCTGATGCGCCACCAGAGCGGCTTGGCGGCAGCGTAGAGGGCCCAGCCGATGCCCCAACCGGCCAGCGCCGTGAGCAAAACGTGCAGGCCAGGGCCGGCGATAAGGCGCAGGCCCCACATCTGTATGAGCCCGGTGAAATCGCTATCCGGGTGGGTGGTAGCGCCCATGGAGCCGTAAAGGATGTTTTCGTTGGCTTCAAATCCAAGGCCGATGACGGCGCCGACCATCCACCCGTGCCAGGGGCGGTTGAGTTGGCGGAAGGACATCAGGACGAATAAAACGCCCGTGGCCTTGGAAATCTCTTCGGGATAGGCGCCGCTCCAGGACATGAAGGAATCGATCCAGCCTGAATTGATGGCGAGCTGCATGACCGCCGGGGAGCTCATAGATGCCAAGCTAATGGCCATGCCGGAGCCCCATAAAAAGGCAAGCGGTGCCCATACGCGCGCCGGGCGCGCCCACATAGGGCTCAGGCGCAATAGCGCGATGACTACCGCGACGAGGATCGCCGCGATGAGGATGCTGATAATGCCCATCAGCGGTGAGATCAATAGGGTGATGACCGTCTGGGAGATAAAACCGATAAGGCCCAGACCGGAGAAAATCCACAGCGCGGTGCGAAAGAGCTTAGACATTTAAACCAAGGCCTTTCCAGAAAACTCCTCGATATCAGCGGTGACTTCTTCTGGTAGTTCGTCTTGCCCGAAGGCCTTCCAGAGGCGTTGAGTGGTCGTGCGCGTTGCGGCGGATTCCCCGGTGACGGTGACCACCCAGTCCTTATTTTCGTCCGCACCGGTGCCGTTGATGGAGATGGCGGCGGTGGAGGAGGGGGCATCGGCAAGCGCGAGGGCGCCATTTTTACCTTCGTAGACCTCGCCCTCGGGAAGACCTGGGGCCATGCCATAGGCCCGGACCATGCGGCGCAGGGTGTGTTCATCGTCGTCGGTATCTTCCACGATGACCGCCTGCACGGAGGTGTCACCGCAGGTCCAGCCAACGCTAGCCAGCGAAGTATAGTCGCGCTCGCAGTACAGATCAGGCACGGTAATATCCCAGTCCTGGCTGGGATCAGACAGGGTTACTTGCTCCACATCGGCGGGGTGCGGCGGTAGCACCGCGTGGACGATGGCGGGCAAGGCGAGGACCACCGTCACGAAGGCAAGGACGGCGATAAAGAGGACGCGCGGCCGGGCTGGTGGAAAGCGGAATTTTTCCATAGTCCATACCTTAACTGGAAGGTTTGGCCTACAGTGGCAACCATGAAAGATCTTTATCAATTAGTCAACGGACCTTGGGTAGAAAATCACGTTGTCCCAGATGATCGCGGTGTGGATGGCACCTTCCACGCGCTGCGCGATGAAGCAGAAGAACTGGTTCATGACATCGTCAAAGACAACGATGCTCGCCCCGGCAAGCTGTATGCATCCTTCATGGATACCGCGGGCGTCAACAATGCCGGCATGGCTCCATTGGATGCGGACCTTGACCGCTTGAGCGCCGCCGATCCCACGGAATTGGCGCACCGCTTGGGCGAGCTCGAGCGCGAGGGCGTGGGGGCGCCGGCGACGTTCTGGGTGGAAAAGGACTCCGGCTCGGAAGAGGCCGTTGCCTATATCGTGCAATCCGGGCTAGGCCTGCCGGATGAGGCCTACTACCGCGAGGAAGCGCACGCGGAAACGCTGACCGCCTACGAGAAGCACGTGGCGGAGATGCTGGGCTTTATCGAGCCCACCCGCCTATTTGGCCTCGGCACCGAAGTTGCCGCCGAGCGCATCGTCGGTTTGGAAAAAGAACTGGCGGCGGGCCACTGGGACGTGGTTTCTACCCGCGATGCGGTAAAGACCAATAACCCGTGCGAGTTTTCTGAGCTGCCCTCCATCACCCAAGCCTTGCTCGCCGGCGGAAAGCTGCCGGAGCACCGCGTGGTCAATATGATGCCGTCCTACCTGGAGCACCTGGAAAAGCTCTTTACCGCTGACCGCATGGCTGATTGGCAGCTGTGGGCCACCTGGCACATCCTGCGCTCCCGCGCGGCCCTCTTGCCGGAAGAAGTAGGCGCAAAGAACTTCGAGTTCTACGGCACCCGGCTCTCTGGTGCGACCCAGCAGCGCGACCGCTGGAAGCGCGCGGTGGGCCTGGCAGAAAGCCTGGTAGGAGAGGAAATTGGCAAGGAGTTCGTGGACGCGCACTTCCCAGAATCCTCCAAGCGCGAGATGGATGAGCTGGTGGATTATCTCATCGCTGCCTACCGCGAGCGCATTTCCCAGCTGGAGTGGATGACCCCGCAGACCCGCGAGCGCGCCCTAGAAAAGCTTTCCCAGTTCAAGGCCAAGATTGGTTTCCCCGATACCTGGCGCGACTACTCCGGGCTGGAGATTTCTGACCAGGGCGCGGAACTGATTGCCAATGCCCGCGCCGGGTCCGCCTTTTCCCACGACTATGAACTGACAAAGATTGGCAAGCCCGCCAACCGCGACGAGTGGGTCACCACCCCGCAGACCGTCAACGCCTTCTATAACCCGGTGGTCAATGACATCACCTTCCCGGCCGCCATCCTGCGCCCGCCGTTCTATAACCCGGATGCGGATGCCGCTGAGAACTTCGGCGCCATTGGTTCTGTCATCGGGCACGAAATCGGCCATGGCTTTGATGACCAGGGCTCGCAATTCGATGGCCAGGGCAACCTGAACTCCTGGTGGTCCGATGAAGACCGCGCGGACTTTGAGGCGCTCACGGCAAAGCTGGTGGAGCAATTCGATGGCCAGGTGCCTACGGTGCTAAAGGATGCTGGCACCGAATCTTCCGGCGTCAACGGCAAATTCACCTTGGGTGAAAACATTGGTGACCTAGGCGGACTGGGCATTTCCGTGGTGGCCTACAAGAATTACTGCGCCGATAAGGGCATTGACCTGCTGGGCCAAGAAGAAGAATTTGTGGTCGACGGCGCCGAGCCGGAATTGGCCGAGCACACCTACAACGGTCTGCAGCGCTTCTTCTTGTCCTGGGCCCGCGTCTGGCGCACGGCCATCCGCCCGGAGATGGCGACCCAGTACCTGGCCATTGATCCGCACTCGCCCGCGGAGTTCCGCTGCAACCTCATCGCCGCGAATATCGCCGAATTCTACGAGGCCTTCGACGTAGACAAAGACTCCCCGATGTACCTGGCCCCGGCGGACCGCGTCACCATCTGGTAAATTAGTTCTTCCCCGAGCCTGCCTTGTGCGCATCATGTGCACGCGTAGGCTCGGAAATATGACTGATGCACACGATAAAGATCCGCACCGGCCGCTAGAGCCCGGCCAACAATGGCGCATCGGCGGGCAAGACCGCCAGATGAGCGAGGAAGAACAGCTAGAGCAGCTGGTTTCTTATATCGACGCCCATTATGAGGCGCCGGATTTCCGCCCGCCTTGGGTCGGCGGTGGCTCGCCGGAGGCGGACCAGTATTGCGCCCTACTGCCAGACCGCATCACCCACGCCGCCATGATGGTGTTGGGCACCGGCGTTAATCATGCGCTTCCGGGTACGGCGTTTACGGACGGCATTACCGTAGACTCCGCCGAGGTCGGCGCCATTTTTCGCCCCTCTGAGCCCACTGGCCGGTGGGCGGTATCGTTGCACTCCGGCGGCTGGTGGCGCGGCGATGGGAAGGCGCTGGAAATGCAGTGGCGCCCCGAGGTTGCCGCCGCCGCGCAGCTTTCCGGCACCACGATCATTGACGTGGATTATCCGCTCGCGCCGGAGCATACGGTCAAAGACATGGTCGCGGCGGTCAACCGCGCCATTGATTATGCCCGCGAGCAGGGCGCCTCCCACGTCACCACGTGGGGATATTCTTCCGGCGGTGCATTGGCAGCGCTCGCGCCTGCCGATGCCCTCTTGCTCACCTTCCCCGACTTCGGCGCCCTAGCCAACCTGCCGGAGGACTACCGCGTGGGCTATGAGCTGCCTAAACAATTCCCTGAGACCTTCGTGCAGACCGCGACCGAGGATGAGATAGCCGATCGTGTCCACATTCCCCAAGCTAAAGAGCGCGATTATGTCTCGACCCACCGCGTGTCCACCCCGGCCGTGGCGCGCCAGCGGGTGCAGGATGCAGCCGAATTTTTGCGCGGTGAGCTGACGCAATAAAACCGGCTGCGGCTGGCTGCACAGCTAGGGGCGGTCGCTATTGCTCGCCCTCTGGCCGGATCTTCATCTCGGACTCTTTCCACAGTCCAGAACGAGTAACGTCCTCATAATCGATCTCTGCCTTGGCCGGGGTATTGCCCTGTGAATCGGTACGCAATTCGTACTTTTCAATGGCGCCCCAGTCGCGCGCCCAATCGTTATTGAGGTAGCTCGGGATTTCGTAGGAGTAGTTCACCGCTTCCGCAGTGGACATGGCACCGCCGCCGGAGAAGGATTGGAAATCCGTCAGGGAGGTTTGCGCCGCCGCATCTGGGAGGATGCGATACTCCGGAATCTCGGTTACGCCGGCGTAGTGGTCAAAGGTGCGCTGGCAGGGGAACTGCAGAGCCACCGCCCAGTCCAAGAGCGCGGGCTTTTCCGCAGGGAACTGGTTATTGATGCTGTCTAGTTCCGGCACGCGCGGCGGGGTGAAGGCTAGCCAGTCATCTTCATCGGTGGAATCGTCCTCGGCCACTAGGCGCACGACATTGGCTTCTTCCGGCAATTCATCCATGGGCAGGCGCAGGTTGCGCCACTTGGGGGTGGCGCCGACATCGGAAAGCTCTTTTTCTCCCTTATCGGTGACCTTGCCATCCTCATCAATGGTGCCGTATTCCAAGGTGAGCTCCATGCCCTCTTGTTCCACATCATTGACATCGTGGTGATAAATCTTGCCCGCGGCGCTGACAGCCAGAACCGGGGTATTTTCCGTAGTCTCCGGCAGGTGATACCACTTCGTGGTTACCTGGGACAGCGACTCTTGGCTTTCGGTGTAGGAGCCCAAGACTGGCACGCTGGTGTAGTCCAAGTTGAAGGGCAGGTGCATGGTCGAGCCATTGACGCCCTTCGTGCCGCGGACACCGCCTTCAGACGTATCGGTGCTTTCTGAAGCCTTCTTCCCAGCGCGGCGGGTCTCCTGCGAATCATCAGAAGAATCCCCGCCCGATTCCTTATCCGTCCCAGCGGTGGCATCGTCTTGGCTGGTGGAGTCGGAATCTTGGGAGCTATCTCCAATGGCACCCACAGAAGCAGAATCCTGATCCTCAGGCTCGATGGATTCGGGGATATTATTCGGCCCGAATCCGTTGCTGGTTTCATCCTTGTCTACCAAGGAATCGCCCAAGTCCCCATCCACCGGGGTGAGGAAGGAGTCATTGGTATTGGTTTCTACCAAGGTTTCATTGGCTAGCGAGCAGGTATCACCGCGCAAGGATGCTAGGTTGCCCTTGCCCACTGAGTAGGAATCCGCCTGGGCGACGGTGGCCTTGGCAAAAGAAGCCATCGAAAAAGCCACCACAATGGCGCAGGCTACCGCGATGGGCGCGGACATGATGCCGGCCGAGCGCGATACCTTCGCGGCGGCTTCTTGCTTGAATTCTTTTTCCGTGCCTTCCTCTTGGGCCTGCAATTTGTGATGGCTGTGGCGCAAGGATTGCACCACGCCGACCGCGAGGACGACCAAGGAGATGGCGAGCAGGATCGAGTTGGCCTCAATACCCTTGAACTGCACCGTGCGGTCCCACCATGGGATGCCGAAGGAGGATACGTACCACCAAGCATTCCAACCCGCGAAGGAGATGGAGAGCAAGAAGAGCACCGCGGCGATGCTAAAGGTGCGGGCGCGCGGGGAGCGCAACGCAAACCTGGATAGCACTACGGCAGCCAGCGCAGCGATCACCCCGGCGACACCGGCATAGATACCAAAGTGGTGCGTCCACTTGGTCGGGGTGAACATGAGGAAGAACATCGACAGCGCCACGATGATGAGCAGACGCTGGGTGGGGCCGACTGCGGCACCAATAACGCGGCGGTCCTTGATAAACGCAGCCAGGATGAGCACCAAGCAAAACAGCATGGTGAGTACGGCGAAGCGGCGGGTCAGCGAACCATCCACGGATTCTTGGAAGAGCGTGGAATAACGGGCGTATTCGGCATACCACGGCAGCGACGGGCCGACCTCCGAGCGCACCCGGGTGGATTCAGCGACGCTGGCCAAGGTCTGATCTCCAAAGGCAGCGACGATGATGGCAGTGCCGGAAGCCAAAAATGGGGCAACCAAGCTAAGCCAACCGGTAGCGCCACCGCCCATGGCGGGCACGCGCGCGGCCATCGCACGGAAAAGGTGCGGCAGGCTCACGAGGAATACACCAACCGCAAAAAGGCCAGTGGGGCCGGCGGCGAGCGTAATCGTGGCAGCGATGGTGCCTACGGCTGCCGGCAGCAACCGGTGGGTGGCAATGGCGCGCTCAAAGGATGCCCACGTCACCATCACGCCTAGGGCCACGATCGGTTCTGGGCGGGTGCCGTTGTTATACGGCAGCCAGAAGGCTAGGAACATTAGTGCGGCGGTCCAGTGGCTGACGCGGCGGGCATCGACGATGTCCCCAAAGCGCGGCAGCATTTCCCGCGAAAGAATGAACCAGATAATGAGCCCCGAAATTAGTCCGGGCAGGCGGACGAAGACCGACGCCGTGGAAATCTGCGATAGTAGCGCGACGAGGTCATAGTACGGTGAGCCGAATGGTGCCTCGGGCACGCCGTACCACCGGTAGTAGTTGGCCATGTACGTGGCGTTATCGAAGACGCGGCTCATAGAGAAGATGAAGCCATCGTCAGAGGTATTGGCACCGAAGATGTACCAGAGGCCCAAGACGGCGGCGACGACGCCATCGAGGGGGCGAATCTTCTTCCACGTTTCTGGCATGAAGCGCAACTTTTGCCCATCAAGGCGGTCAATGCGCCACAGGCAGAACAGCGAGACAATCACCATAGCGACGCCGAGCCACATCGCGATGGACTTAATCAGCGAGGGAGAAGAAGTAAACCGCGAGTTGATATCGACGTGGATATTCAGCCCGTCATCGACCAAGTTCTGCACATTGGCATCATCTTTAAGCTCGGTATACACACCGGTGACCTGCGGGCGCAGGTCATCTTCGGTGGTCTTTTTGTGTTTGCCGACGCTGACGGTGGTGCCGTCACCGGTGGCGGAGATGTGCAGCTGGGCGTCATCGGAAAGCTGCGCTACTTCTTTAGCGCTTAAGGTCAGTAGGACCTCATCGAGCGAGACCACAGACAAGCCGTCATCGCCGGAACGGACAAATAGGCCGCGGTTCGATGCCTTCTTGGACTCGGGTGGGACGGTGCTGTAGACCATGTTTTGGCCATCGCGGAGCTCATCCACCGCGGACATGGGGATGGTGGCCTCCAAGTTTTCCGGCGCCACGGAGATAAGTGGTGCATTGATAGATTGCAGCGAATCATTCTGCGGCCAATCAAAGGAAGACTGGGTTTGGTTCACTGGCAATAGCGGGGTGGCTATAAAACACAGGAAACCAATTAACCCGGCGATGATCGCGGTCCAGCGCAACCCGGCAGGGGCTGTGGCGATACTTAGCCCGGAGGGGCGTGCTTCTTTCGATTTCGTTTTAAGGCTATCTGACACGGCGATTAGTGTACGTCAGTCTGGCCCAAGTTCCCGTGTGCACGCCCCGATAACCCCGGGGAAGTGTGGGTGAACTTACTTGGTTCGCACCGCCGTTACGAATGGACCCGTTTGCTCCAGCTCCCAGCCTTCCGCAAAGACCTCGGGGTTGAAGAAGACTGCGCGGTAGCGAATATTTGGCTGGTTAGGATAGATATCCTCAGCCAAGTGCACCTTGAACCCATCATCTTTATTGTCGAGGTCGCCGCGGAAGATGATGGCATCCGGCCCGCGCCACGGTGCGGAATCGAGGGATTTTTGGAACTCTGCAGGAGTAGAGTCCCATGACTCATCCGCCCAGGCTTCAATCTGGTCATTGCGGTGTTTGAATTCCCCGAGGGGATTTGCATAGTGGCTGGTAAAGGCGTTAAAGCCCCAGTATGGGTAGTAAGCCATGAAGGTTTTTTCATCCGTGAGGACTACCGTTTCGTTGGCCGTATAGCCCTGATCCTGGATGAAGTTGTGGATATCCAGATAATAATGAGCGGAATCGCTGGTAAAGCGATCCGCGCGCTCGCCGTAACCATCGGTATCACTGTAGGCGTGGTCGATGGCATCTTCGTTTGCCTCGGGAATCTGCTGGGCATAATGGACTCCAGCCAAGGCGAGGAAAATGCCAAAAACCGCCGTAATCCGCTTATTGGCCGTGTGGGAGAAACTAGCGGGGTACAGGCGGTGAATACCGGCTGTGCGGACTTCCGCAAGGGCAAGGATACCCGCCGTCGCGAACAACAGCACCACGATGACCTCAAGGCGGAAGCTCAGTAGGGTGGTGCCGACCAAGGTCATCACCATGGACAGCACCGTCCATACATAAATGCCTATGATGGACAACCCCAGCGCGCGGACTTCCGCATCTCGCAACCGGATGATAATAAAGATTAGACCGGCAAGACAGAGGAATCCCACGATGCTCAAGGAAAGGAACGGCACCGGAATTTGCGTGCCTTCTTCCGGCAAGTAGTGCTGCGCGGTGGCTTGCAGGGGTGCGGTCGAATGCAGAACCTGCCAGAGGTATGGGGCCCAAGCGATGGCTGCGATGGCCAGCGATCCCACCGCGATGATGACTAGGCGCACGATGGGTCGCCACGCCCGGTCGTACAGCGCGGTGAAAACGGCGATCAGACTGACCACGGTCAGCGCTGCCGCGCCGGTGAACAAGGTATAGAAGGTAGCGGAGATTCCGAGGTAGATAGCGACCGCGGCGGTAGACAACGACGATCCTTTGAATGCGCGCGCGCTTAACACCGCGATGGCGGGCATGCCCATGGCGATGACCGCGGAATAAGGCTCTTCCGCCGCGATGGTCAAGGTAATGGCGGTGGTGGTAAGCGCAATAGCTGTTCCCACCGGCAGGGATTTAGTGAGGTGTTGCCAAATGGGAACGAGGATACAGCCTGCAACCGCGATGGAAATCAGGCCCCACGGCTGATAAACCTCCCAGCCGGGAATACCCAATATGGAGCCGAGCCGTCCGCCTAGCCAGAACCAGCCCAGCGGGTAAAACGTGGGCATGTCTAGGTAGTTCATGTCCGCATAGCCCATTTGATCTACTGACCGGGTAAGGAACTGGGTGCGGAATGCCTGGTCCACCTGCACGCCATCGAGCCATAAGCGCGAGGCAGACAGCGGCAGGCCCACGGTGGCAAGGGTCAATAAGGCGGGGGAGAGATACGTGATGGCGTAGGTCACCCACGTGCGCCAGCGCGGGCGAGAGAAATTCTCCTTGTAGTGGTCATAGAGCCACCACGCGCTAAAGCCACCTGCCAAGGCCAACGTCAAGATCACGCCGACCGTACACAGCGCGCGGGTGACCATGGAGGTATTAAAGGAGGGCAGGGAGACGGTTTTGAAGGCATACCAGCCGAAAAGCGTAATTGCCCCGCCGCCCAGCGCTGCGAAAATAATGCCCAGCAGGGTGCTGCGGTGCGACATGGCATCGGCGTGGTAGGCGGTGGTGCGTTTCTCCTCGCTCACGGGAACTGCTTGGGAAGGCGTAGCTGGGCTTGTCATGCCCTTTAGTTTCGCATACCTTAATCACTCTTCTGGGATTAGGCGCGGTGTGAGCTGGCTTATTAACTAGCAAAGCGCGCAGGGCCGCGGGCCTTGAGGAGCCCGGCATACCCTGCGCGCAGGAACTGGTTAGAACGGCAGCTTGCGGAAGATGGGCTGCGGGATGAACTTGAATGCCAGCGATACGTACTTGAACAGCGGGTGGACGTAGATGGACTGCTTGCCATCCAGTACCGCCTGCACGGTGGCCTTGGCCACGTCAGAGACATTGACGGTCAGCGGGGCATCGCCGGCCTCAGCGGACATCTTGGTGCGAACCTGGCCCGGGCGGACGACGAGCACGTTGGCGCCAGAGCCGCGCAGTGCTTCATCCAAGTTGATGTAGAAGCCATCCACGCCGGCCTTGGAAGCACCGTAGACAAAGTTGGAGCGGCGCACGCGCATGCCGGCCACCGAGGACATCGCCACGATGGTGCCGTGGCCCTGGTGCCTGAACTTTTCACCCAACAGCACGCCGACGGAGACGGGCGCGGTGTAGTTGGTCTGGGCAGAAGCCACGGCCTTGTCGTGGTTTTGCCACAGCTCTTCCTGGTCACCTAGGGTGCCAAAGGCCACGATGGCGATATCGACATCGCCGCGCTCCCAAGTCTTATCGATGACCGCCGGGTGCGAGTCAAAGTCGGTGGCATCAAAGTCCACGACCTCGACTTCCGCGCCGCGGGCCTCCAGGTCAGCCTGTGCCTTCTCGATGCGCGGGGACTGGGCGCGGGCGGCCAGGGTGACCTTGGCGGGTCCGCGCTCGAGGAATTCGGCGACGACGCCGAGGCCGATTTCAGAGGTACCGCCCAAAAGCAGGATGTGCTGGGCTTGGCCTACTGCATTAAGCATGGTTTAAAAAATCTCCTTCATGAGGGGTGGTGATGAGTCCAGTGATTAGTGCAGCTCGAGGCGGCGGGACATATCGGAGGCAAAGACCCCGGTGGGGTCGATGTCATTGCGGGTCTTGAGCCAGCCTTCTAGGCCCGGGTACATCTGGTGGAAGTTCTCGGCAGAGGTGCGCGATTCCTTTGCCAAGTACAGGCGGCCGCCAAACTCCATGACGCGGCGATCCAGGTCATCGAGAAGCTCGCCCAAGCCCGGGCGGATGGGGAAGTCCACGCAGACGTTCCAGCCAGGCATCGGGTACGACAGCGGCGCGCGGTTTCCTTCGCCGAAGAGCTTGAATACGTTCAGCGCGGAGTAGTGGCCGGAGCGCTGGATATCGCGGATGATCTCCTTGAATGGCTCCACGGCCTCCGTGGGAACGACGAACTGGTACTGCAAAAAGCCCTTGGAACCGTAGCCGCGGTTCCACTCGCCAATGAGATCGAGCGGCTGGTAGAACTGCGTCAAGTTCTTTACCTGGTTCTTCGCCGGCGCGCCCATGGTGTAGTAGGCCAAGCCCACAGCGGACAGGCTGAGCTTATTCAGCGTCCAAGACGGGAAGATATCCGGCACGGTCATCAGCTGCGGAGCGTTGAACTTGAGCGGATCCTTCGCCAGCTTGGGGGCCAATTCCTCGAGCTGCGCCAAGGTGGCCAGGGAGCCGCGGGAAATGGTGGAGCGGCCCAGCTTCGGCTCTGGGGAGATGACATCGAACCAGGCGGAGGAATACGTGTAGTTGTGCTCCGAACCATCCGAGTGGAAGGCAATGGTTTCTTCCAGGTTATCGGTGCGATCCGTATCCGCGATGAAGTAGGCGGTCTCCGTCTTGGTCATGCGGATGGTAGCGCGCAGGATGATGCCGGTAAGGCCCATGCCGCCGATGGTGGCCCAGAAGAGGTCACCGCTCGGGTCATCCTCGCTGCCCTCTGGGGTGAGGTGGAGAACGCGGCCATCAGCAACCAGCAGCTCGATGGAGACCACGTGGTTGCCAAAGGAACCGGCGGAGTGGTGGTTCTTGCCGTGGATATCGGGGCCGATGGCGCCGCCGATGGTGACCTGGCGGGTGCCCGGCAGGACCGGAACCCACAGGCCATAGGGCAGCGCGGCCTTCATGAGCTGGTCAAGGGTGACGCCACCATCGACATCAACAAGCGCGGACTCCGGGTCAATGGAGTGGATCTTGTTCAGCTTTTGCATGTCGATGACCAGGCCGCCGCCATTTTGGGCGGGGTCACCATAGGAGCGTCCCATGCCGCGCGCGATGACGCCGCGGCGCAGGTGGGCGGGCTTGTCCGAGTTATCGTCCGCGACCTGTGCCACTGCATTCTTGATGACGTCCACGTCTTCCGTGGACAGCACATGGGCGGTCGTGGGGGCGGTGCGGCCCCAGCCGTGCAGGGACTTTTCGGTGGTATGTAGTTCCATCTCTTACTCTTTGCTCGACGGATTGTATCGATGTACCAGCCTACCTAGCTCATAGTGCGGTGGCTGGAGTGACGTTCGTGATATTTAAAACAGCTTGGGGCACACAGACTGCCCCGAATGCGGCGCTTTAGAGATCCATGATCTCGCGGATTTCTTCCGGCAAGTCCGCTTGGGACTCAATGGTGGGCCCTTCATAG
Source organism: Corynebacterium sp. ACRPS (assembly GCF_022346005.1). GTDB lineage: Bacteria > Actinomycetota > Actinomycetes > Mycobacteriales > Mycobacteriaceae > Corynebacterium. The sequence continues at coordinate 23,437 of NZ_JAKRMY010000012.1, read as the reverse complement.
CTGCCCAAAATCTCGTACACGCGGCGGCGCGAAGTGGAATCCAAAATCGGCATTTCCTCTGCCATCAGGCGCGTCATAAAGGGGCTAAGCGGCAGATTGGTGTGCTCTGTTGCTTCAAAATGCCCGTTGCGCTTATCGTCCTCGGCCCGCTCATCCTGAGCGGCTTGCTGGGCGGGTGTCATATGCTCTGTCTTTTCCGAGTACATGCGCAATAGCTTACCGCCGCTTAGAGTGGTCGCTATGACAAACAACCGCGAAGCAGCAGAAGAATCCCGCGATAATTACGCCCTCGATGACACCTTGGCCGGCCGCATCACCCAAGCGGCCGCACAGGGCATCGTCACCTCCTACCCGGACTGGATTAAATCCACAAAGGGCCTTATTACCGCCTACGTTTTGTCCACGATTGGTTTTGGCGCATTGGTGGCCTATACCAATGCCCAGGCCGAAGAGGACGGCGATGAACCGCGCTCACCGCAGGAATTTGCGGATAAGGGCCTGAAACTCTGGGCCATTTTGGCGGCGGTGCTCATTTTGGTGGGCCTTGCTCTATGGGCCGATGTATCCGTGTCTCGCAAGGTGGTGTCTTTCCTGCGCAAGCGTGGCGTTAAGCGCCCGTGGACGCTGTTGGGAGCCATCGGAGCGGCAACTACGTTTATCATCAGCGAGCTCGAAGCGCGCGATATAGAAAAACTGGCTTCTTAAAATTTGCGTATGGTGGGGCCCATGAATGCAGGGGTCACCGATATTTCACAGGCACGGGCTCGCCGTGCCGACCCGCTGCTGTCGCTAAAGCGGGAACCGCTCACCGTCATCTGCCAAGCCTCCAATATCCGTGCGGATGGGGAAGTCCACCGCCAAATCGGTTTTAGCGATGCGCTTACCTTGCATGAGCTGCAGAAAGTACTACACATCTGCTTTGGTCTGCCGGATGAAAACTCCCCGTGGCACTTTTACGAGCACAGCGATGCCCGCGGCCCGCGCCTTGACCCAGAGCGTCAAGCCTCCGAATTCCTTTGGCGCGAGGGCGACCAGATCGATTTTGTGTGGGGCCTCTGGGACTTTGAGCTGGTGGTCGCAGAAATCTATCCCCGCGATAATGGCACCCCCAGCGCGCTGTGCGTGGGCGGCTCGGGCAACCTCTTCGCGCCCTTTGAACTTACTGCGGTGAACCGGGAATTGACCGGTGAAAAAATCACCGATGAAGTTCTGGCACAGGTTAAACCCCAGGTAAGGGCGCTCATCGAGCGCACCAAGCTCTATGACTTTGTTCCGCTCTTACAGGCCATGGATTTAAACCGCGGAAGCGATCTGCCGGCGGCCACGGCTGAGGCGCTGGCTAGCCTGCCGTGTGAAGTCACCAATGAGGGAAAAGATGCCTTTTGGTCCATGGCCTTGGCGCTGTCCTGCATGGGTGGTGACGAGCTGACCGATTCCGTGGTGGAAACCACCATGGATGCCTTGGGCTGGGTCAACGATGATGGCAACACCTTGAAAGGTGCGGAGATTCGCGCGCTGTGCGATGCCTCCTTGCACCAGCTATCCCAGATTGGTGCCTACGGCAAGGACGCCGCCGCGCCGGTGTACCGCCTAGACATGTACCGAGCGCTGCTGCGCGGGTAAGCTAACTGCCTGTGACTAATCCACTTGAAGATGCTGCAGAAGTAAAGCGCCCCTCCAGCTCTTTGAAGCAGCAGCTGGTGCGATTTATTGCGGTGGGTGTTTTTGCCGCCGTCATTGACTATGGGTTGACGCTGTTATTGACCCACTTAGGTCTGCACCGCTCTGGGGCGAAGGCGATTGGTTGGGTCTTTGGCACCATCGCTGCCTATCTGGCCAATGCGCGCTGGACCTTTGGCACGAAGGTGTCCGGCCGCACGGCCGCGACGGTGGGCGTGTTATACGTATCCACCTTTGCCGTGCAGAATTTCTTGTACTGGGTGCTCAATGAGCCGCTCATTTCCTTAGGCTTTGAGGGCGCGGTGAAAGACACCATCGCCTTCGTCATTGCCCAAGGCGTGGCGACGGTGACCAACTTTGCCATCCAGCGGGTCTTTATCTTTAAAGAAAAGTAGGCACGCGGCGCCTTAGGAGCGATTTCCGGGGCGGCGGAAATCCTCGCGGCGCCCGCGGTTGTGCAGCTTCAACCACTCCAAGAAGCCGGCCGGATCGTGGCGTTGGACCAGGAAGAACCAGCCAAAGCGGGCAAATTCCTGGGGCAAGAGCTTCCGCATGCCGCGCTGCCACAGCAGGTAGCCGCGGTTGCGGTAGGTGAAAAAGCGCTTGAACTCGCCTTCTGGGTACTGGGTATGCATCTTGCCGCCCAAGATGGGCTTGAACTCATCCGAGCCATCTGGGTGGAGGTAGCTGGTGGTCAAGGCGGTGCCGAAGGACAGCCCGGAGTTGACCAAGCGGCGGTGGTAATCCACCTCATCGCCGCGGATGAAGAGGCGATAATCCGGCACGCCGATGGTCTGCATTGCCGCGGCGGAAATTAGGGCGCCATTAAACAGGGAAGCGATCCCGGGCAGGAAGTCTCCTTCCAGCTCCTCCATGCGGCGGCGCCACACGAGCCCTTGGCGCAGCGGGAAGGCAAGGCGACCGGGATCGTTGATATTGCACACGGCAGGTGAGACTTCGTGCAGGTTATTATTTCCTGCCACGCGGTAGAGCTCTTCTAATACGCCGTAATCGGCAGGGCAGCCATCATCATCGGCGCACCATACGGCATCGACACCCAGTGATAGCGCGGTGAGAAAACCTAGAGCGAAACCGCCCGCACCACCTAGGTTGGTCTTGGACGGCACGTAGACCGCGCGGTCGCCTGCCAGGGATTCCACCACGTCACGGACCGCATCCTCAGCGCCATTATCCACCACGATGACCCACTGCACGGGGTGGGTTTGGTTGACTACCTTTTCGAGCGAGGCGCGCAGCAATTCCGCACGCTGGTGGGTGACAATGACGGCAGCGGTGGTACCGGTGGAATCAAGGGTGGCAGTCATGCGTTCCATCTTGCCACCGGGGGATGGATCTGCTGCGGATAAACACTCCGCGTGGGCTAAGCTGACTTCCTATGGACAGCATGTGGCCACCGTTTGGGCTGACGATTCGCGCGAGCGATACTACCCACCCTGGCGTGGAACTGCGCGTGATGCGCGATGAGGATATTGCGGCAATCGCCGGTGTGGCGCCAGAGGATATCTACGGCGCAGACATTCCGGATTACGCCTTTCCGTGGTTATTCAATCCCAGGATGAATACGCCTGCAGCGGCGGCCCAGTTCCGGTGGACCAATCGGGCGCAGCTGCGCCCAGAAAAGTGGTCCTTGGACTTCATCGTGCGCGATGCGCACTCGGGGGAAATCCTGGGCACCATCGATGCGCGGGCGGAGGACTTCGCTACGACGCGAGAAATCGCGACCGGTTCCTGGGTCTTTCACCGGTTCCAGGGCCAGGGAGTGGGCACGCTCATCCGGCACGCGGTGGTGTCCTTTGGCCTCGATTACCTGGGCGCGCAGGCGATGAGCACGAGTTGGGTGGCGCACAATGAGGCCTCGGCGCGGGTGAGCCAGAAGCTGGGCTACCAGGTGGTTTCTGAAGGAGAAGAGAAGGCGGGGCCGCAGAATAGTTCGCAGCGGCACGTGACTGCGCGCGTGGCAGCCCCCAATTACAAGCGCCCGGATGACCTGCACGTGGAGGTCTCTGGGCTGAGCCAGCAGCTGCTGGGGATGCTGCGCTAGCTCCTACTCGGCAGCGTCTTCGCCCTCAAAGCGCTGGCGCAGATCGCGCACGTATTCGCCTACTTCTGGGCCCTCGTACTGGCCCACGACGTCCGATACCTCGCCCACTGAGCGGATTTCGCCGTGATCGATCCACAGCGCGGTATTGCACAGCTGCGCCAAAAAGTCATTGGAGTGGGAGGCAAAGACCAAGATGCCGGAGCGCTTGACCAGCTCTTGCAGGCGCACGCGGGCCTTGGCCATAAAGGCTGCGTCGACGGCGCCGATGCCCTCATCCAGCAGCAGGATTTCCGGCTCAATGGAGGTCACCACGCCAAGTGCTAGGCGCACGCGCATACCGGTGGAGTAGGTGCGCAGGGGCATGGACAAGTAATCGCCCAGCTCGGAGAACTCCGCGATTTCATCCATCTTTTTCTTCATCTGCTTGATGGACTGGCCCAAAAACAGCCCGCGGATGATGATGTTGTCGTAGCCGGATACCTCCGGGTCCATGCCCACGCCCAAGTCAAAGACGGGGGCGACGCGCCCGCGGACATCGGCGGTACCGCGCGTGGGCTCGTAGATACCGGAGAGCAGGCGCAACAGCGTGGACTTGCCGGCGCCATTGTGGCCAACGAGCCCGACGCGATCGCCTTCCCGCAGGTGCAGGTTAATATCCCGCAGCGCCTCAACCACCACGGTGTTGTGGTCATTTTTCCCAATGGCACCACCCGCGGTAGAAAGCATGGCCTTTTTTAGTGAGCGGGATTTGGCATCAAAGATGGGAAAGTCCACGCACGCGTTATACGTATCAATTGAGACCATCAGTTTTTATCCTTTCAACGAGCCTCATGGTGGGGTGGGAGTAAAGGAAGGGAAGCTATACCCAGTAGCTCACGCGGAAGCGCCACTTGCGCATGACTAGCCCAGCGATGAACAAGCCGATTGCGGTGCAGCCGATGACGATCCACCAGTGGTAGGCGGCAACGGGCTCACCAATCATTGGGGCGCGCACGATTTCCAAGTAGTGATACAGCGGGTTGATTTCCGCGATGCGGGCGCGGTCCGCCACCGCACCGCCTTGGTCCTTGAGGGTATTGGTCATCCACACAATCGGGGTGACGTAGAACAATAGCTGCGTCAAGGCATCGAGCAGTGGGGCGACATCGCGAAAGCGCGTGGCGATGATGCCAAAGAACATGGTGACCCACACGCCGTTAATGAGCAGGAGCAGTAGCCCGGGGATAAAGAGGAAGAATTCCCAGCCCAAGTTGCGCGGGAAGATCATGATTAGCAAGAGCCAGATGATGAGGTTATGGCCCAAAAACAGGGTTTGGCGCCACACCAGCCGGTACACGTGCACCGAAAGCGGGGCGGGAAGCTGCTTAATCAGTCCCTCATTATCAATAAAGACCGTGGACCCTTCCTTAATGCAGCCCGAAATAAAGGTCCACATAATAAGGCCCACGGTGACGTGGGGAAGGAATTCCGCGACGGGAATCTGAAAAAGCATGGAATACAAGAGGCCCAAGGCAAGCGCCATCACACCGGTGGCGATGGTGATCCAGAATGGGCCGAGGACGGAGCGGCGGTAGCGCTGCTTGATATCTTGCAGGCCCAGCTTGAACCACAGCTCACGCTGCTGTGCACCCCGCATAAGGTCTGCGAAAGCAGCTTTGAGGGTCATGGACTGGGACGCTGGGATAGCCTCGCCTTCTGGCTGGGAGGTCATGCGGGCGATATCAGCGCGCAGTTGATTGTTATCTTGCACGCCCAACACCCTAGCGCGCGTGCTGGGCAAACGGGAACTACACGCCGCTAGCCTGGGAAAACAGTGATGCCCAGGGAAAATTCAGATTTGGGAAACTGAGAGCAAACGCGTATACAGTAGGGAATCGACCGCCACGTGGTGGCAGTTGTTCAGTGCGATGAAGAAGGGGACCTAATGCCAGCAGCTTCGGCACACTATGACGTCTTTAGTGCGCGAGGTTTGTACACCGGACTATCTGATGGCTGGACATACCTCAATGCGCACGCGGTGCCCCAAATTTCGGAGCGCGTGACCTCCGGCGTTGCCCGGTCTTTCCGGATGGCGACGGCGGTAGCGACGCAAGAGGGACCAGGCGGCGCCCACTCGGCCGCGCCCGAGCCGGGCCGGTTGGCAGGCGATGGCAACTATGCAGCAGCGCGCATGGCCATTGCGGATCTCACCGCTTCCAAGGCAGACCGTGTGGTCCTTGGCCCATCCCTGCCCGTGCTGTACCAATCCCTGTCGCGTGCGGCACGCCCACTATTGGGCAGCAATTCCTCGGTGGTGCTGTCCAAGCTGGATCCTCCCACGCTGTATTCCGCTTTTTCTGACGTGCGCGCCGATATCCGCTGGGCGCAGCCGGACCTTGGCACCGGCGAATTGCCGGGATTCCAGTTCGCAGAGCTTGTCGATGGCTCTACAAGGCTCGTTTCCTTTTCCGCCGCGCATGAGCTTTTGGGCACGGTATCCCCAGCTGAGGAGATCATTGACACGGTGCGGGGGCGTTCACGCGCCTGGACGCTTCTCGATGTCTCCGCTATCGCCCCCTACCGCCCCATCCGCTTCGATGAGCTTGGCACGGATATTATCGGCATCGATATCGGGCTGCTTGGCGGGCCGCAGATGGCTGCCTTGGTCTTTCGCGATACGCGCATGCTTCGCCGCCTGGATGCCCTCAACCCCGTCTATTCCAAGGAAGACGGACGCAAGCTAGAGACCCCCGTGTCCTCTGGTTTGGCCGGCGGCGTGGGGCCGCTGGTGGATCACCTAGCGGCCCTAGCCGGTGGGGATAAGGGATCGCGCCGGGTGCGGTTGCATAAGTCCATGACCGCCTTGAGTGCTTACCTCGAGGACTTGCGCGCGGATCTTTATGCTTTCTTAAGCACCCTGCCTGCCGTACATATTTTGGGCGTGACCGGGGAAGCCGCCGCCGGAGCCTCCGATGATCGCTTGCCCCGCTTGACCTTTGCGGTCAACGGCGTTCCCGCAGAGACGGTGTACAAGCGCCTCTTTGATAATGGGCTTGTCACCACGTTGGCCCCGCAAACACCGCTGCTGACGGAAATGGGCGTGGAAGAGATCGGTGGTGCCGTCACCGTGGCACTGGGGCCGTTTAATACGTACCACGATATCGAGCACCTCGTTCGCGTCGTTGCCTCGCTCGCCTAAATAGGGTGCGCTGGGAAACTACACCGTGAGAACCAGCGTGCCCGTGACCTCGCCGCTGTCGAGGGCTTCGTGGGCTTGGGCGGCATCGGCAAGCGGGTACGTGCCATGCAGCGCGTGCTTCACGCGGCCATCTTCCAGCATGGGCCACACATTTTTGATGGTGCCGGCGACGATCTCCGCCTTATCGTCCAAGTCACGCGCGCGCAGCGTCGTGCCCTGAATGGTCAGGCGCTTCGGCAGCATGGGGGCCAAATTGATATCCGCCTTGGTGCCGCCCTGCATGCCGATGATGATGAGCTTGCCGTCCTTGGCCAGGCACTTCATGTTCTTTTCCAGGTACTTTGCGCCGATGATATCCAGGATGACATCGCAGCTGCCCTTGAGCTTATCGACGAAGTCCTGCTCCTTGTAGTTGATGAGAATATCCGCGCCAAGCTCGCGGCAGCGCTCTAGCTTTTCCTGCGATCCGGCGGTAACAGCCACCTCAGCGCCCAGCGCCTTTGCTACCTGGATGGCAAAGGTGCCGATGCCGCCGCCACCGCCGTGGATGAGCAGGCGCTGGCCCTCGTGCAGGCCCGCCTCGATGCCCAGGTTGGACCACACGGTGCAGCCGACCTCAACCACGGCCGCGGTTTCTTCCAGGCTAAATCCCTTGGGCAGCGGAAGCAGCTGACCCTGCGGGACCGCGACATATTCCGCATAGCCGCCGCCTGCAAGCAAACAGCCGACCTCGGTGCCGGCTTCCCAATCCGTATCGCCGGCATCCTCAATCACGCCGGCGGCCTCCAGCCCAATTATTTCCGATGCCCCTGGTGGCGGCGGGTACGCGCCCATCGTCTGCAGAATATCGCCGCGGTTGACGCCCGCCGCCTTTACCTTCACCAAGACCTCCCCGGATCGCAGCTCAGGAACGTCTACGTCCTGCAGCTCTAGCGACCGTGGGGTATCAGGATCGGTCTGGACGATTGCCTTCATCTGTGTAGCACTCATACCGCCAATCTAATGGAGGAGGTGTGGTGTGCGCCACGTCCATTTTCTCGTGGGGCAATGTGATTCGCGCGGGACCGTTTAGTAAGCTAACCAAGTTGCCTCTTCGGCACGATGGAGACGTGGCAGAGCGGCCGAATGCACCGGTCTTGAAAACCGGCGAGGTTTATTCCTCCGCGGGTTCAAATCCCGCCGTCTCCGCAGAGAGCATTTCCCCTAGTCCCAGCTGACTAGGGGTTTTGTCTTGTCTGTACGGCTCATCCTTTCCTCGGACGGGAAAACGTGGAACCTTTCCCTACTTCCCTTGATCATCTTTGAAACTAAAATTTATTGCGCGAAAGTTTTAGATAGAAAGAAAATGTAATGCAGATCGTTTAAACCCCAGGACGATTGTTTTCTAACAAATCTATAAACTGCCTACTCGAAAGTTGCACATCACCGCACCTAACCACATACAATGATCAGTGCGCGCGGAAACGCGTATAAGAATTTTCCAACCTCGAAAGGAATTCTGAAATGATTCTTGATCTTGTATCCAACGTACAGGAAGCAGCACACTCCGCAGTCTCCACCGGCTGGGACGCTCTTGAGCAGGCAAGCCTGTTCTTCCGTCAGGTGCCTTACCTGGTTCCGGACGCTGTTAACGAGTTTAACCGCTCCATCCTCGGCTTCTAAGATTTAAGAAGCGAGAAAATAAATCCCCGAGGCCATTTGGTCTCGGGGTTTATTCATGCGCTGACCCATCCTGATTTCTAGCGATGATGGTAAACCTGATATGCATTAGAAATTTGTCTGGAATCAGAACGGAGCCCCCTACTTCCTTTCCAAAAGTGACCCACAACAAGATGATAGTTGGCTAGCTTCTGGTTCCCGCCAGGTTGCCGAATTCTCATTTTTACCTCCATTGGCGCGAATCCAGCCGCCCTAGCACTGTATGCTGCGCTTATGCCTAATTCTCTCACCTCTCCTTGCGCGATCCTGGCCGTGACCGCTGTCGCTTTTGTTTCCGGTTGCTCTAATTCCGATGAACCTAATAAGGCCGATAGCGAGCCGAATTTCACCGGATCTAGCGCGACCTCCGAGGTCAGCGAAGAATCCTCCAGTTCAAACACGGATGATGAAGGTGCTGGAGCCTCAGATTCCGCGACGGAGCCGAGCACTGCGACAGTGACGGAAAAGGCCCAGAAATCTGCGACTTCAGGGGAAAATAAGATCATCCCAGTGGAAGACTTGTACTCCTTGTGGGTACCAGCGTTGTGTGAGCATGACGCCGGCACGTTGGTGGACGGGACTTTGCCCGAGCACTTAAAGACTGGATATCCCAATGCTGCCGCCGGGCTAAAGCTCAACAAGGATGGAACCCCTAAGGGTGCTTACGCCGATATCAACGGTGATGGCAAAGATGAAGCCGTTATTACCTATGTCTGCGATCAAGGCGGCGTGGCCTGGCCGGATAACTTGCTCATTTATGACAATGACCTGAATTACATTACCCAGGTAGAAGACTGGACCCGTAATGGCATGGAGCCAGCACGCAGGCATATTAATCAGCTGGAGTGGACCGACGATACCGTGACAGTAACGTGGCGTGCCTATGGGGAAGGCGAATCGGGTGCTGTGGCCACGCAGGAACTGACGGGAAACCTCACCTTAGATGGCGACAAAGCGAACCTAGAGATGACAGGGCACCGGAAGACCTCTTAGATCAGTGGGATTCTGCTGTGGCATTTCATACCGGGGGATGACGCGCCTAGTGCGGCGCAGACTTAATCTTGGAAATGTACAGGGCAAGTCAGGTATCGATGCGGTGCTGGCTTTGTCCCAGAGATAAAAATGCTCGACGAAAGGACGTCATGAATACCTCGGAACTTTATGTAGCAGCAGCGGAATCTACTAACTCTAATGACACGTGGTGGTTCCTTGGGTTCCTTCCCATTATTTTGCTCGTCGCGTTCTGGATTGCGGCGGTTATTTCTATTATCGCTTCTGGGTACACGATTGCGGCCAAGATACTCTTTATCGCCGCTACCTTCGCCCTTCCTTTCTTGGGGCCGCTGATCTGGTTCGTCTTTGTTCGCGGCAAGGAAGACAAATACGGAAGGCCATAGGCACCCCACACTGTTTGGCGAGGCTAGGACAAATCGTGCTGTTCCAACCACGCGTTAATGCCGCCGCGCAGTGAAACAACGTGCTCGTAGCCGCGGCCGCGCAATGCGTGGACGGCTTGCGCGGAGCGGATGCCGCTAGCGCAGTAGATAACAGCGGCATCGCCCTGGCCGATGTCCGGGTTTTCGCCGGCGAGGATGCGGTCGAGGGGCAGATGCGTTGAATGAGGAATGGCAGAGCGGGCGCGCTCGGCGTCGGTGCGGACATCGATAAGCGGGGCGTGCGCGGGGATCTCGCGAACCTCGGGGGCATCGGCTGGCTGGGTAGGCTGCGCGCCGGTGGGGCGGATGGGGATATACTCCCAGGTCCCAGATAGCGCCTCAAAGTAACCGAGCGTGCCAATAAGTGGGGCACCGACGCCGGTAATGATCTTCAAAGCCTCCAAGGCCATCGCAGAACCCACCGTGCCAACGATGGGGCCCAGGACGCCGGCTTGGGAACACGACGGAACCTCGCCCGGGGCAGGAGCGGTGGGGAAAACATCCTCGTACACAGGGCCCTTGCCGGACCAAAAGACGCTCATCTGCGCATCAAAGCCCAGGATAGAAGCCCAAATGTGGGGAATGCCCAGGCTGTGGGCGGCCCATGAGCACAGGTAGCGGGCGTCGAAATTATCCGTCCCATCGAGGATCACGTCGCAGCCGCGCAGCTGCTCGAGGGCGGTGGCGGATTCTAGGCGGCCGTGGCAGATGAGCTCCACCTCAGGGTTGAGGGCCCGCACCGCCGTTGCGGCCGATTCGGTCTTTACGGTGCCAATGGAGGCGGTGGTGTGAATGACCTGCCGGTGGAGGTTGGAGGGGGAGACGAGGTCGTCATCGAAAAGCGAGATGCGGCCCACCCCGGCTCCTGCCAGGTAGAGCAGCGCCGGTGAGCCAAGCCCGCCCGCGCCGATGACCGCGACGTGGGAGTCAGCCAATTTCTGCTGGCCCTTATCACCCCACAGGGCCTCCTGGCGGGCATAGCGTGTGCTCATTCGAGGCCCACCCAGTTGATGGAGCCATCGCCGTGGCTTTGTTCCTTCCAAATGGGCACCTCGGCCTTGACTCGATCGGCACAGGACTCCGCGGCGCGGAAGGCATCGCCGCGGTGGGCAGAGGCGGCGACGACGGTAAAGGCCAAATCGCCCACCTGTAGATCGCCGGTGCGGTGGGCCGACCACAAGCGCACGGGGTGCTGGCCTGCTACTTCATCGACAATCTCGCGCAGCTTTTCTGGGGCGCTAGGGTGTGCGGAGTAAGACAGCTGAGTGACATCGGGCCGGCCGCCATCGTGATCGCGCACGATGCCCTCGAACGTGACCACCGCGCCCATGGCTGAGGTGGTGACCTCTGCTTTGGCGGCGGCAAGGAGGGGCTCGAGGGGCTGCTCGGTCAGTATGGCGCCGACAGTGAGCCCAGTCTGCGCGGCGACATAAGAAGGATCAGTGCTCATGTTTTCCTTCTAACATATCGACGATGTGGACGATTAAATCCTCTAGCACGGCGCAACTATCTTTGACTCCGCCGGTAGAACCGGGCAGGGTCATGGCAAAGGTGGTGTCATTGACGCCTGCGACCGCGCGCGAGGCCACTGCGGTGGGGATAGTCTCCAAGCCTTTATTCCAAAAGGCCATGGCGATGCCGGGAAGCTCCCGCGTGAGATGGGGCTGTACGGCATCGACGGTGAGATCGTCCGGGGTCAGGCCCGTTCCGCCGGAGGTAAGGATAACCGCGGGCTTTTCGGCGAAGGCCTGGTCCACCGCTGCGGCGATATCGGCATCGGGCACCACGCGGGCATCAGGGCAGTCGAAACCCTTGCGGCGCAGGAAATCTACTGCGATGGGGCCCGAGCGATCCTCGTAGACCCCGGCGGCGGCGCGGGTGGAGGCGACCAAAACAATGGCGGTGCGAGCAGAACTCATAGGGGATAGACCTTTACTTTTTCTCCTGCGCTGAGGCTCTTACCGGCAGGAATGCGGATGAGGTGGGTGGCATTGGCGGCTTGGGCCAGCAGGTGAGAGCTAGCACCGCCAGTAACGTGGGCTTGCGCATCGGCGTACCCGCGGCGGAATTGATCCTTGTGGGGCAGCCCCTCGATGGCGTGCGCGATTGGTACGCGATATGCCGCGGGTGCCCAGCCCAGGGTGGGGGCGACAAAGAGGCGGAAGCTCACCATGGTGGAAATCGGATTGCCGGGCAAGCAGATGACCGGGGTGCCATGGAAACTGGCGATGCCCTGCGGCCCGCCGGGCTGCTGATCCACGTGGCCAAACCAGCCGGTGAGCACCTGCCGGATGACCTCGTATTTGCCCGCAGAAATACCGCCGGAGGTGACGATGGCATCGGGGCGGTGGAGCTTAGTGGCCTCCTCCAGCGCGCGGGTGAGCACCTCCGGATCATCATCGGTGGTGACATAACCGGCGACCTCAATGCCGGCGCGGTGGGCCATAGCAGAGATGAGCGGTGCATTGGCATCGGGAATAGCAGCTATACCCGTACCAATTTCCGCGCCGCCGGTGCACACGAGGATGCGGGCGGGGCGGTAAACGGTGACCTCCTCGATGCCCTGGGAGGCCAGCGCGGCCAAGCGCACCGGGGTGAGCTTATCGCCCTTGGCGGCCAGGAGAGCGCCCTGCTCGAGGTCCGTGCCCGTCCCGCGGATGAATTGGCCCTTTTCAGTGGCCGGAACTGTAATGGTCTCGCCCGGCTGGAGGAACTCCTGCGGCTGGCACTTTTCAATCGGCACGATGGCTGCCGTGCCCTCCGGAACCTTGGCTCCGGTCATGATGGGGCTGGCGGCGCGCAAAGGGCCATCCAGCAGCTCGGCGGGATCCGCGCCTGCGGCGATGGTGGGGCCCACCTCATACGCACCGGCTTCGGTAGCAGGCAGCGCGTAGCCATCCATTTGGGAATTGCTAAAGCGCGGCGAGGGGAAGGTGGTATAGACATCGGAGGCAAGGACCATCTCCTGTGCCTGGCCCAAGGACCGGGATATGACTTCGCGCGGGCCGAGGGCAGCCGCGACCTCGTGCGCGTGGGTTTCGGGAGTGCGCATGGCGTCAAGTTTACCCGCGAGTTCGACACGTTCGAAGCCTGCGGGCATAGTAGGAAGCATGTTGACCGTTCACTATTTCGCCGCCGCTCGTGCCGCGGCTGGCGTAGCTTCGGAGCAGGTAAAAGCGCCCACCACCTTAGGCCAGCTCATAGAGCAGCTGGGCAAGGACCACACCGGCACTACGGAGGCCGGTATGAGCATGAAAGAGGTGCTGGGGCGCTGCAACTTTCTTATCGATGGCGCCGGCAACACTCAGGCGGACTCGCCGCTCATGGGCGTGACCCGCGTTGACGTGCTGCCGCCCTTCGCCGGGGGATAACCCGTTCCTTTAGACCGGCTCGCGCAGCGGGCTGGTAAAGAAATTGACCAAGCTGCTGACTAAGGACAAGACGATGGCGCCGAAGATTGCAGAGCCCCAGGAATTGACCACAAGGTGGCCAATTCCTAAGTCAAAGGTATTGAGCGTCCACTCCACGATCAGCAGGGCGGCGCCGTTGATGACGAGCGCGAATAGCCCTAGGGTAAGGCAGGTCAGCGGGGCGCCGATAAAACGCAGCACGGGCATGACCACCGCATTAATGATGATGAAAACAATGGCCACAGCAATGAAATTGCCCAGCTTATCCGGGGTGATATAAATCCCGGGGATAATGCCCACTACGACCCAGAGCGCAATCGCGATGGCGACTACATTGAGGGCAAAATTGGTCAACGAACGCATTTAGCCTCCTACGGTATCGTTCCACGCCTGCAGCAGGGCGTTAGTTTCTTCCTCGGTTGTAATAGTAATGCGTATGCCTTCGCTAAAGGCGCGAACGAGCACGCCGCGTGTGGCTAGGCGTGCGGCTAATTCCTGCGGCGTTCCTAGCCTTTCAATATTCGCCGCCGGCAGCCATACGTGGTTGGCTTCCGAGTGGGGAACGCCCCATTCTGCCAGTTCCTTTTCCACCCGTTGGCGCTGGTCACAGGTCTCTTCGGTGCGCTCGCGCAGCGAATCCTGCGCTGCTAGCGCGGCGCGGGCACCGGCCTGGGCCACGGCGTTGATGGAAAACGGAATCGCTACTTTATTCAGCGCCGCGATGACATCTTCTGGGCCATAGGCATAGCCCACGCGCACGCCGGCCAAACCATAGGCCTTGGAGAAGGTCCGCAGGAAAACCACGTTGGGATAAGTGCCAAAAAGCTCGGTGCCCAGCGGGGTATCGGAATTCCGGTTGTATTCGATATAGGCCTCATCGAGGGCAACGAGGACATCGCTTGGCACCGCGTCCATAAATTCGGCGAACTCCGCCTTAGTCACGGTGGTGCCGGAAGGATTATTCGGATTGCAGACGAAAATTAGGCGCGTATCCGCGGTAATCTTCTCCGCCATCGCGGCCAAATCCACGCGCTGGTCCGCATCGAGTGGAACTGGAATGGGGCGTGCGCCCACAACCTGGGCAAAGATGGGATAAGCCTCGAAGGAACGCCACGGAAAAATCACTTCCTCACCGGGCGTGGTGGTGATCTGTACCAATTGCTGGCACAGCGCGGAAGAACCCGTGCCTACCGCAACCTGGTCGAAGCTCACGCCTAAGTGCTCGGCCAGATCCTCACGCAACTCGGTGGCCGCGATATCCGGATAGCGATTGGCCTCGGCGGTGGCGCGGGCCATAGCCTCTGCGGCCTCAGGCAGCGGTGGCTGCGTGGCCTCATTAGAAGAGAGCTTGAGGGCATCATCGTGGCGCGCGCCGGGCACATAGCCCGGAATGGCGCGTAAGTCGGAGCGAATCATGGCTACCACTCTAGGTCGTCTCTCCTGCGCGCGTGGAAGAAAACCGGGGACAAAACCAGGGGGTTAGTTTGGCCGTGGCGCATGCGGCAGGTATTGTCTTTTACGGTTCTTTCTGAACTTGGAGATGTGCCAGAGCGGCCGAATGGGGCTCCCTGCTAAGGAGTTGACCCTTCTGGGGTCCGGAGGTTCGAATCCTCTCATCTCCGCCACACAAATCCCGGGCGAATGCGCTTGGGATTTTGTTGTTTTGCCAGCTTAAACGACAGGCCTAAACGGGGTTAAATGACAAAATGCGGTGGCCACCAATCAGGAGCCAGGCCCCCTATTCTGCAAGCGTAATACGAGTATTCCCCCGCTACGGGCATGAAATGGAAATGTAGTTCTCCGAGGGCGCTTTTGGTGCTCAAGGAGATTTTTCAGAAGGATGAACTCGTCGCGTGGTGAGTTTTTATCGTGAATAATGGAGACATGGATAAAGCGCAGAAGACAAAAACGGAGTTTTGCTCGCTTTAGCAGTCGCCTCTTTGGTGATATTTGTTTTGTGGCTGACCGATGTAATAGGCATCGGCTTAGTGACCATCTTCATTGTTGTTCTGACTGCTGCTTCTGTCGGAGTGCGCGTGTGGGCGGAGAATGCAGGGCGTCAGTCTAAATAAGTAGTAAACCACACCTTGTTGACCCCAGAGCGGCTGTTACGTCATCGCTGGTCCACGATTCTTCCCGCCGCAGGTGACGGGGTGTAGGCGTGGCTCTCTGTTGATACGCGAGCTTGACCACTTTACAGCGCCGGAAAAACCTTGCTACGCAGGAGATCGGCAAGCTCGCACTGCGGGTCGGCGGGATCGATCCAGGCGGTTTCGGCGATTTCGGCCGCGGCGTGGGCGATGACGGGGCGCGGGTAGGTAAAGATATGCCCGCGGACGGTCTGGCCCGGTTCATTGGCGGCCGGGGCAGTGAAGGTGCCGAGCTCAGTGAGTTCAGGTAGGCGTACCTGCACGCCGATTTCTTCTTCCGCCTCGCGCGCAGCGGCCTGGACAGGGCTTTCGCCTTCTTCTAGCTTGCCGCCCGGCAGCTGAAACTTTGTGGATGAGGCCTTGCGTACGCCAAGCACGTGGCCAAAGGAATTGCGGAAAACGATGGCTGCGACTTCAATCATGGCCCCGATCTTAACGAGGTGACCGGCGAACAGGCTCGCGGCCTTATCGCGCTAAGGACGTGCATTGAATATAAGGTAGGAAGGCATGAGCGATTCGAGGTTTCCCCGCTCGGTATTTGGGGTAGGAAGTGACCCTGATCCGCGTTTTACGCTGGCGAATGAGCGCACCTTCCTCGCATGGATTCGCACCTCGCTCGCGCTGATTGCCGGGGGAGTGGCCTTGGAGGCTTTCGATGTGCCGCTACCGGCGACCCTGCGCGCGGTGGTTTCCGCATTCATGCTGGTGGTGGCGATTGTGCTGCCGATAGTCGCGTGGGTGCAATGGAAGCGGGCTGAGCGTGCCTTGCGGCAACAGCGCCCGCTGCCCTTTAGCATCGCCATCCCGGTGCTGGTGGGCACCATCGTCGTTATCGCGGCCGTGCTGCTGGTAGGAGAGTTACTTGCCTAGCCCGCAGCCGCATGGGGAGCTCTTTGACCCCGGCTTGCAGCCCGAGCGCACCCGCCTATCGTGGCAGCGCACCATCCTCGCGCTGGCGGTGATACTCCTAGGGGTCATGCGGGTGGTCAGCGTTAGTGTGTTTCTCCCGTTGCTGGCGCTCGCGGCGGGCGTGCTGGTGCTGATCTTGGCGGTGAGGAAGCGGGCATCGCTTGTCGATGCCTCCCTGCGCACCCACCGCCACCTCCCCAGCGCCGCCGTCTTGGCCAGTAGCGCGGGGCTGGTCTCCCTGCTTGCGGCCTTTGCCTTGTGGGGTGTTTTTGCCTAAAGGCAGATTTTTCCCCGCAGCGCTGTGTGCTGATGGGAGATACGCGTAATCTATGTGGGGCTATATCAATTACGGTGGCCACCGGTGCCGCGGTATGAGGGGCGAGAAGGGCAAGGTGACGGCGATGGCGGATACTACTGAGCAGGCCAGCGATACGGTCGAGGCATGGTTGAAGCAGGATTCTGCCATTGACCCGCAAAAAGCGCCCCGCTTGCAGGCGTTGCTTGATGAGGTGCCACTGCAAGAGCTCATCGCCATCGTCGAGCGGCAAAATGCCATCCGCGCCGCGCTGGCCCTGCGCTTGTTGCCGCGGCGTAAATCCATCGTGGTATTTGATGCCCTGGATGCCAAGCACCAGGCAGATATCATCGATGAGCTGGGAAATGCTGATGTTTATGAGTTCTTCGATGAACTCGAGCCAGAAGACCGCGTGGCCCTTTTGGATGAGCTGCCGGCGGAAATCGCGGATCGGCTGCTGCGCTCGCTTACCAAATCAAAGCGGGATGTCACCGGGGTTGTCCTGGGCTATACCAAGGGCTCGGTGGGCCGCCGCATGTCGCCCGAGGTCCCCGGCATCCATCCCGAAATGAGCGTGGAGGAAGCGCTGCGGACCCTGCGTGCGAAGGCCGATGAGCTGGAAACCATCTATGCGGTGCCCATCACCCGCGCGGACCGCCGCCTAGTGGGCGTGGTGACGCTGCGGGAGATTTTTACCGCGGAGGAGGGCACCACGATTGGGGAGATCATGCAAAGCCCCATCTATGCCAACGCCAATGATGATGCGGAAGCCACAGCTAGGTGGTTCCTGCCGCTCGATATTTTGGCATTGCCCATCGTGGATGATTCGGACCGCCTGGTAGGCCTTTTGACCTGGGATGATGCCATTGACATCGTCGAAGCAGAAGATAGCGAGGACTCAGCGCGCGCCGGCGGTACCGAGGCCCTGCAGCAGCCGTACCTGTCCACGCCGCTATTAAAATTGGTGAAGTCCCGCATCGTGTGGCTGCTGGTTCTGGCGGTGTCCGCGCTGTTGACCGTGCGGGTCCTGGACGCCTTCGAGGACACCTTGGCGCAGGCCGTGGTGCTTTCCCTGTTTATCCCGCTGC
This sequence comes from Corynebacterium sp. ACRPS, assembly GCF_022346005.1. GTDB lineage: Bacteria > Actinomycetota > Actinomycetes > Mycobacteriales > Mycobacteriaceae > Corynebacterium. Next base: position 5,531 of record NZ_JAKRMY010000012.1, on the reverse strand, counting down.
TGACCGGTACCGGCGGCAATACGGGAAACCAGGCAGCAACGACGGTCACCCGTGCGCTGGCGCTTGGCGATGTCCGCGGGCGCGACCTCCTTGCCGTTCTCTGGCGCGAGCTCCGGGTAGGCATGCTGCTTGGTGCAGTATTGGGCTTGGCAGGGTTCGGCCTGGCAACGGTGGTCTATGGCGTAGATATTGGCCTAGTCATTGGCTCGACGCTGTTTTTAATCTGCTCCATATCCGCCACGGTGGGCGGGCTGATGCCCATCGTTGCAAAGACCATTGGCGCGGACCCTGCCGTATTTTCCAATCCGTTTATCTCCACGTTCTGCGATGCCACGGGTCTGATTATTTATTTCCTCATCGCCAAGTCCGTGCTCGGGCTATAAAGGCCCCCTGGCACACGGGGCCTGGCGCGCCGGGCGGGGGTAGCGAACCGGTGGGGAAAATTTCACATTGTGAGTAGCTGCGGTGTGTGAATTTTAAATGCGGTGGGGGTGAATTCAGTAAAGTTTGTGGTTTCTGGTGCAAATGTTTTGTAGGGTCTTAGCATGCTCTGCACGGACTGAATGATGTTCGGGATGCACCAAGGATCCGGCTCGATTGCTGGTAATTGACAGAGCTATCACACCCCCGCCCTGCTAAAAGTCTCTCTAGCAAAGGAGTTCGCGGCATGACCACCCCGCATACTCACGAATCTACCGCCCAATCAGAGGGCGCTGAGGATCCGGGTGCCCCACGCAATGAATGGCGCCGCCAGTTCATTGGCCTTTTCATCGGCCTCGCCCTGGCCATCCTCGTATTTTTCATCTTCCCTTCAAATGCCATCGATACGGTCCAGCAGTCCACCGGCGTGGACGAGGAAGCCGATTACACGCTAAGCGCCATCCGCACCGTTGCGGCGGTCACCATCCTCATGGGTGTGTGGTGGATGACTGAGGCCATCCCGCTGGCTGCCACCGCGCTGATTCCGCTGGTCATCTTCCCGCTCGCAAGCGTGGGCACCATTAAGGAAGTCGGCGCGCCGTATGCCTCTGCCACCATTTTCTTGTTCATGGGTGGCTTCCTTATCGCGCTTTCGCTGCAGCGCTGGAACCTGCATCGCCGCCTTGCGCTTTATGTGGTAAAGCTCATCGGCACCTCGCCGCGCCGCCTCATTTTGGGCTTCATGCTGGCCACCGGCTTTTTGTCCATGTGGGTATCGAATACCGCAACGGCCGTCGTCATGCTGCCGATTGGTACGTCCGTGCTGGCGCTTACCGCAGAGACCGTTGGCGGTTGGGATAAGCAGAAGAAATTCGCCACCGCCCTCATGCTGGGCATCGCGTACTCCGCCTCCATCGGCTCGCTGGGTACCCTGATTGGTACACCGCCGAATGCCTTCTTGAATGCGTACATGGCCGATACCTGGGACGTCACCCTCGGCTTTGGTCGTTGGATGGCCGTCGGCGTGCCGCTGGCGCTTGTCTTCCTACTCATCGCATGGGCGCTGTTGATTACCATCTTCAAGCCGGAAATGACCGAAATCCCCGGCGGCCGCGAGCTCATCAACGAGGAAATCAAGGCGCTGGGCTCATGGACCCGCCCGCAGATCATGACCGGCATCATCTTCGTCCTAGCCGCCCTGGCCTGGGTAACCCTGCCCATCGTCCTTGGCGATTTTGATAATTATGACGATGCCATCGTCGGCATCGCCGCAGGTATCCTCCTGTTCATCCTGCCGGCCGATTCGGAGCGCCGCATCCGCCTGCTGGATTGGAAGACGGCCAATGAAATGCCATGGGACGTCCTCCTCCTCTTCGGCGGTGGCCTCTCCTTGTCCTCGGCCTTCAACTCCTCCGGTTTGTCCCTGTGGATCGGTGAGATGGCCAAGGGGCTCAGCTCCCTGCCCATCGTGCTCATCGTCGCAGCCGTGGCCGCCCTGGTCCTCTTCCTGACGGAGATCACCTCCAATACCGCCACCGCGGCCACCTTCATTCCCATCATGGGCGGCGTCGCCGTGGGCGTGGGCCTGACCACCGAAGGCGATATCAACGTCCTGCTGCTCACCATCCCGGTCGCCTTGGCCGCAACCTGTGCCTTCATGCTGCCGGTGGCAACCCCGCCGAACGCCATTGCTTATGGTTCCGGCTACGTCAAGATTGGCGAGATGATCAAGGGCGGCGTTGGACTCAACGTCATCGGTATCTTCCTCATCACCCTTACCGTCTTCCTGCTGGCGGTACCGATCTTCGGGCTGACGGTCTAGACATTAAGCACCTCAGTAGCCATCCTTTAATGAAAAACGTTACCATTAAAGGATGGCTACACCTGTTACCGTGCTGTCCGGATTTTTAGGCAGCGGAAAGACCACGCTACTTAACCACCTGCTCGCGAACCGGGAGGGGCGCAAGCTGGCGGTCATCGTCAACGATTTTTCTGAGGTCAATATCGATGCCGCCCTCGTCGCCGGCGAAGGCCACCTCGAACGCGGCGAGGATCGCTTCGTGGAGCTGTCGAATGGCTGCATCTGCTGCACCCTGCGTGAAGACCTCATCGAGTCCGTGGGCAAGCTGGCGCGCTCCGGCCGCTTTGATCAGATCGTCATCGAATCCACCGGCATTTCTGAGCCCATGCCCGTGGCTGCCACCTTTGAGTGGGAATTTGCCGATGGCACCACGCTTGCCGATGCCGCCCCCATCGACACCATGGTCTCCCTCGTCGATGCCTCCACCTTCTTAAACCAATTGCGCCGCGGCCGCAGCCTCGTCTCCGAAAGCATCGAGGCTACGCCCCAAGATGACCGCACCATTTCTGATCTCTTAGTGGACCAAGTCGAATTCGCCGACCTTATCCTCATTACCAAGACCGATCTTGTCGATGCCGCCGAAACCGAGCGCGTCATCGCCGCAGTCCGCGCCATGAATCCACGGGCTCGCGTGGTGCCGGTGACCCACGGGGTCATCGAACCGGGGCTAGTTCTCGATGCGCATTTGTTCAATACCGCCACCGCTGCCGCCTATCACGGCTATGCCGAAGAGCTTGCGAACCCACACACTCCAGAAACCGAGGAATACGGCATCTCCTCAGTCGTCTTTCGCGCCGACCGCCCCTTTAACCGCGAGCGCCTCATCGCCGCCCTCCGGGCAAGCACGGGCCTCGTGCGGTCCAAGGGGTATTGCTGGATCGATACCGATCTGCGCGTGGCCCACGCGTGGCAGCAGGCCGGGCCAAACCTGCAGATTATGCCCGCTTCTTTATGGGCCGCCAATGGTGTAACCCCCGGCACGGAGCTCGTGCTCATCGGCGTCGACTTCGATCATGAATCCACCCTGCAGGCCTTTCAAGACGCCCTGCTTTCCGATGCCGAAGCCTCCGCCCTTGTATAGCCTCCCCTCGCCCTCCACACCGAGCTCAAGCGTGAACGGCGGGTGAACAATACACCGCTGGCTATCCCGCCGAACACGGCTCTGTACAGGCGATTTGTTAGTTTTCAGGTCCGTGGGTATAGTAAATTCTCGTTGCACAGCAGAGCATACGCGCTGCTTCACAACGGACTGCGCCCGTAGCTCAACGGATAGAGCATCTGACTACGGATCAGAAGGTTGGGGGTTCGAATCCCTCCGGGCGCACAAAATTTCGAATCTCGAGACATCATCTCCAAGACGGTGTCTCGAGATTTTTTATTTCCGGGCTTATTCTCGGAGTGGGCGAGGAGTGTCGGAGGCTTGGATTCTAGGGGTCGTTGCAACGATGATGGTTACTTTGGTGTGATACTACCGGTTTGTGTCAGGGCGTTGGTCATGACTTCGGCTGGGGTGCGCCAGTTGAGCGCTTTGCGTGGTTTGTGGTTGTGTATGTTGGCGATCATCTCCAGGTCCTCGGCGCTGTAGATGGACAGGTCGCTGTTTTTGGGAAGGTTTCTCCTGAGCCTGCCGTTGGTGTTTTCGTTGCTGCCGCGTTCCCACGGTGATCCTGGATGGCAGAAGTAGATGGGAATGTCAGTGGCCATGGTAAAGGCTTTATGGCCTGCCATTTCGCTTCCTTGGTCCCAGGTAATTGATGACCAGAGTGCTTTATCGATTCCAGCGACAGCCTTGTGCAGGGCTGTGAATACTTCTTTGCTGGTGTGCCTGCCTGGCAGGTGGCCAAGGACAACAAATCGGCTGACGCGTTCGAGTAGCAGCCCGATTGAAGCAATGCATAAATTAATTTATGCATTCACAAAAAGGTCTTGCGGGAAACGGAGAGTTAGACCATCATAATTAATGAGACAGGGTTTCCTTTTTGGTTCATGCCTCACTTGACACCAACATCAGCACCAAAGGTTTCATTCTCTCCCGTCGCAAATCTTCCAAACACATTTGAATGGCGTTGCCGTGAAAGTAAAGAAATTTTTATCCGCCACTTTGGCGGCATTTATCGGATTACTTGTTTCCCCCACTGCAGTGGCCGCTCAGCCAATTGACTGGACCATCAGCCAAACAATCATTGGCCCGAAAGGCGAGATCTTCCACTCCGCGTAGGACAAGGAGATGAACCCGGCAGTGTTGGTTTTGGGCTTTCTCACATCAAAGACAGTCACGACGGTTTCGTTCCAGCCACTACAGAGATTGACACAGTTTTACATAACGCCCCCGACTGCAAAGGCGGCTTAAATGCAGGAAATGGCAAGAAAAAATGCTCTTACCCAATCAATGGAAGAGTTATGACGGTTGTTGCCACAGAACGAGTAGATCCCGCAAGCGGAGACGGCCGACCTGTCGGAATAATCACTGCTTTCTACCGCTAGGAGAATAGTCATCAATCAATTTGTTTCTATCACGACTGATGAAATCAAGTTTTTGAAAAATATATCCACCCAAATGTTTCAAGACACCATACTTCCAGAGGAAACAATTTTAGCCGGAGTCGGCATCCAAGCGGGAAGAAACAGCGGCTCCCCCGAAAATCAGCTCTGGTACCACTTCGACCTCTTTAACCCTAGACTTCACGAAGGAAAAGTCGTTCGCCTTTGGGGAAGATTCCCTGATTTAAGTAGAAATGAAGAATCTATCGAGTGGGATGAAATACTTCAGGGCTCTGGTTTCGTAGAGATGTTCCTTACCTCAACTCCCGAAAAGGATAAATTCAATTCTATGGAATATATCCAGAAAGGATGATTGTCAATGACATGGAAAAAGGGTCTCATTTTAATGGGCTGCACTTTACTAACTGCAGTGTTCCCTGTCACCGCCCACGCATCTGAAAATAATCAGTATCAACCTGGGGACACCGTGCCACTCTCTGTCGACCCAGACGGTTTTCTCCCCGACGCAACTAAGGGCGGAATTAGTTTCTTTTCCGCTTCGTCCCCGGTTGCTACCTGCGTTAACGTCCAGCCAAGTGCTGACAACGTAAAAGTAACAAATAACTGCCCAGGGAAACAGGGAATCAAAGTGGGGTTGCCCGCAAATCGTGGACACGTAGTAGAGCTACCTAGCGGTTAGGCAGCGATTTTTTCTTCGTTTCTGGTTTGGGTGATGTGATTTTCGAAATCGACAGGGCTGACCATCCCA
>NZ_JAKRMY010000011.1 GCF_022346005.1 Corynebacterium sp. ACRPS | reverse complement strand
CGTGAAAAGCCCAAACCTAACCAAAAGAACAAACCACCACACACCCACAAAAGCAGGCCCATGCTGGCGTCCAAAAATTACTACAAAGAAAAAATCACTGCCTCCCCAACCCGACGGGGCAAAAAAGGGAGACAAAAAGTTGAACACAATCACATGCCAACCAATCCATCAATGCAGCCGAAACACTAAACAGTATTCAAAAATATGCGTATTCCAACACCTTACCGGCACACACCAACCAACAAACCAACTTTAGGCTTGCTGGCCAACAGACCAATCAACACACAACCATGCACACAAAAATAAAAAATAAGTACATTGGCACACTATTGAGTTCTCAGACATCGTCACCACACAACAGCTACATACTCAAAAGCATGGAACTCGTTGCGAGTAAAAAATTGTTTTTGTCAGGGCCTGTTTTCCTATCGCCGCTTCAGCCAGAGACAATGTCTTGTCTCTGTGGGGCGCTGTCGGTCGCGCTGACTCGTATTAAGTTACACACCGCTTTAAAGTTTCACAAACTTGCTGGGCAGCACGGATTTCAGACACTTCTATTTCATGCCAAACCAGCCCGCAAGGCCTTTCTCCCACAGGCTGCTTATGCGGCTTGCGTATATCGGCAGGGTTGCGGCCCATACGGCGTAGATGCCGAGGCTTATAAACATCCCCACCGCGGCCGAGACATAGCCTTGGACGAAAAGCCAAACCAGCGGTGCGATACCGAGGAGGTACGCCACAAAAACTCCAAGAGTCCTCTTCTCTAGGAACTCGAGGTACGTAAGACCAGGTACGGTGACGGCGGCGATTGCGGTGATGCCGGCGGCGACCTCGATTGTGTTCCCCCAGAAGGAAAGGGCTAAGCCCACGGCGGCACAACCAAGGACGAAGATGAGCCCAGTCGCTGCAGTCATGGTCGCCCAGCGGCGGCGCGTGCCGCCGAGCGTGACATAGTCCCTGAGCGTATCCCGCAATATGCCCATGGTTTGGCTGAGGAAAAAGGAGAAGAGCACCCAAGCAATGAAAGCGATGAATTCCATCGGTTCCCACAGCGTGCTCATTAGCGAAAGCACAACGTTGATGGATAAAAATACGACGACCATCAGCCACATTCGGACCTGGCGGCGGTATACAGCCTGTGCGTCGAGCGTCGGCGGGAAACGCCCAAGCTTGGATGCAATTCCCAAAGGGGTCGTCGAGTACCCCGTCCTGGTTGGGGTTGGTTTGCGCCACAGTGCCCATGCCAATGCCGCCGCATAAACGGCCAACGCCCACCAGCCCTGCCGTGCAGCCGTTCCTGCCATGGCTACAACAGCAAAAACCGTGACGATAATCCGGCGGTGTTCATTCCATATCTGTGAGCTCAAGCCAAGTACTTGGTACTTATCAAAACTGGGTTGATACGTCAGGATGGGCACAAGGGGCAAGAGCAAGGTGACAGTTCCCCACTTTTCGCCAAAAAGTACGGGGTAAAGCGCGATGAAGAATAGGACTGTAACCCAAACCCATTCCGTTGTGTGCCATAGAAGTTTCATGACTGCTCCTCCAATGATCGGACAGCCTTTTCAAGTGATACCTCTGTTACCCGGAGGTGATGTTCGTTGGCATAGCGGAAGACGGGATCGGGCGAGGTAGTGCGGGCATCGACAAGCACCTGGTCTCCCAGGCTGGTTGAAGCGCGCTCCAATACCGGCAGGTCCAGTGCGGAAATGGCCGCGGAGATCGCTTCTTCGGGCCCGCTGATTTCCAGGAAAGAATCGACAAATTCGTCTACGGGGCCGCTAATGGGGTGCTCCCCCATGAGGGAAATGGTGTCCAGTAAGCCCTCTATCTCGTTGAGGTGATGGGTGGATACCACGATGGTGCGACCGTGTTCTTCCCGGAGGACCTGGTAAAAGAGTTCGCGCCGCGGCAGGTCGAGGCCCAGATAAGGCTCGTCCAAAAGCATTATTTCGCAGCCAGAGGCAACGGCGAAAACAAATCCCAACGCCGATTTCTGCCCGCGGGAGAGCGCGGAATACGCCTTATTTGGGATGTCAAAGCGCGCGATGAGGTCGTCGTATCGCTCCGCATTCCAGTTGGGCCATCGGGCCTGGCCGACGGCGCCGAGTTTCTTGCTTCCCCACGAATCCGGCAGCGGATTGTCGATGCCCATGAGGATCACCCGGTTGAGCACGGATTGGTTATCAAAGGGCTGGCGGTCAAAGACCGTGATGCGGCCGGATTGAATTTGGCCGGCGATTTTTCGCAATAAGGTGGTCTTGCCAATTCCGTTGCGGCCCACCAGACCATGGGTAAGACCTGCGGAAAAGGTGAAATCGCGGGTAGTAATCATGAGTACATTCCTCTGCTTTCTGCAACCCGATCGAAAAGGTCATGGAGCTGGGCGCGGTTGTAGCCCAGGCACACTGCTTCATCGACAAGCGGGGCCATATACTCCGCGGCAAAGTCGCCTCGCCTGCGCTCGCGGATGGCACGCGAAGCACCCTCGGCCACAAACATGCCGATGCCCCGGCGCTTTTCCAGCACCCCTAAGTCCACCAAGAGGGTGATCCCCTTTCGCGCGGTTGCGGGGTTGATGTTGTGGAAATCCGCCAACTCATTGGTGGAAGGCGCCTTATCGCCCTCCGCCAGAGTGCCGTCCACAATGGTGTCTTCCACCAAGGACGCAATCTGCCGAAAGAGCGGCTGCGTGGAGTTATCCATCATCACCTTCGGCTCGTTAGTTACTTAGTTAGTTGTGTAACTAACCATATAACACGCTTGCCGACGCCGCAATGGTCACCGAATTCTTTTCATTTGCGGCCAATATGCTGGGAATTAGCGAATTGTGATCGACGTTTCGGGGTGAATAAGGCACACTGGAGGTAACAAAGAATTTTATTTAGAACAATTAGAACGGAACTTAGGAGCCATGCTTGAACGCACACTTGTCTTTGTCGATACCTCATACCTGCTCGCGAGCTTTTATAACTCCTGGGAAACGGGGGCTCGCGCGCAGCTAGAAATCGATCTGCCCGAGGTGGTCAGCACCATGGGCGGGATGATCGAGGAGCAATTAGGCAACCCGATTCAGCGCCAATACTGGTACGACGGAATCCCGGATACCGGTCCACACCGCTACCAACGCGCCCTTCGCACCTGCGAGGGCGTGCAATTGCGCACAGGGCAACTCATTGAATGGGGTGAGCGACGCACCCAAAAAGGCGTCGACACTCGGCTCGTGGCCGATATGGTCATGGCCGCTATGAAGAACCAGTTCACCGATTTCGTTCTGGTCAGCGGCGATGCTGACATGATCCCCGGCGCGCAGACCGCCGTGGACAATGGCATCCGCGTGCACCTGTACGGCTTTGGCTGGGATTCCATGTCCGCAGCGCTGCGCCATACGTGTGATTCCACCACCATCTTGGATCCGCGCGAGGACTTCGCGGATTCCATGGAGCTACAGGTCCTCGAAGGCCCGCTTCCCCCGGTGGTGCGCGATACGGCGCAGAAGGCAGAGGGAGCAGAAGAGGAGCTTCCAGGCACCGAGCACTGCGACGAGTGCGAGGAGCCCTCCGAGGTGGAAACCGCATTCGGCACCCCGGAAAAGCCCACGCCGGCGCCCGCCCCAAAGCCTGCGCCGCCCCAAAGCGCACAGCAGGCCGCAACCCCAGCCCCACAAGAGCAGGAAAAGCCCTCTGCAGAAGCGGAGAAGGGCCCTGCCGAAGAGGCCGAGGCTACCGATCAAGCAGCACCAAAGCCTGCGCCGAAACCGTCAATGATGGCACCGCGGCGCAAGCTGCGCTCGAAGTACGTCCCGCTGCCAGAAGAGGTCTGGAGCTCTGCTGGGTTCCAGTCCCCATTCGATGTAGGCCAGCAATACGCATCGTGGTGGTTTGATAATGCCGCCAACTCAGAGCAGCGCGACCAAGCCCACTTACTGTCTGGCGGCGGATTGCCACCGGAGATCGACCGCCCGCTGCTACAGTTCGCCTGCGAAACCCTGCATGAATACACGCTGACGGAAACCCAGCGCGTGAACTTGCGCGATGGGTTCCACTCAGGGATTCGCGGCGTGCTTATTAATATCCGCCGCGAGAATTAATCCCCGGATTCGATTTCCTTCTTCTTGGCCATATCGGCGCGCAGCGCATCCAGCCGCGCGCTGGCCTTCATGTCGTTGCCGGCCGCTTGAATCTCACTCATGCGGTCGCCGCCGGTTGCCTGCTGCAATTCTTGTGCACCAAGGGCATCGGCGTAGCGCTTTTCGATCTTGGAGCGGACGGAATCCAGGCTCGGCACGGAATCATCGGGCTTGAGCTCGTTCATGGAATCGAGCGCTTCCGCGTTCTTCTCCTGCATAGCAGCCTGATCCGCCTGCGCTTCTAGCTGGCTCACCTGGGCCAACTGCTCCTTCAGGCGAGCCTCGGATTGTTTTTGCTGGTTCTTGGCCTGTTCAGCCGCCTGCTCCGCCGCCGCGTACTGCTGCTTGACGTCTTCCAGTTCCTGTTCCACCGCAACGAGCTGAGAGGCCACTACCTCAGCGGCTTGGTTGTACTCGTTCGCCTTCTGCGGGTCCTCGGCGGAATCCGCAAGCTCCAGTGCGCGCTCGGTCTGAGATTGGTAATCCTGCTGGGACTTCACCAGGCGGTTCATCTGCATTTCCAACTGAGACTTGTGCCCGATGATCTCTGCCGCATGATCCGAGATTTCCTGGTGCTGTTCCTTGGCGGCCTTGACCGCCTGCTGGATTTGGACCTTTGGATCGGCGTTCTCATCAATCTTTTGATCGAGAGAACTCATCACGTACTTCCAGCCCTTGCTGAAGGGGTTAGCCATCACTATCTCCTTTGGTCATAAAAAAGACGCTTTCTAGCGAGTTTAGCGATACTCACCAGAAAGCGCCGTGGAAGCTCTGAAAATTCAGATTCTATGCCTGCTGTGCGTTCTGCTCTTCAACCTGGCGGCGAACGTCAGCCATATCAAGGTCCTTAACCTGCTTGAGCAGATCCTCCAACGCTGCGGGCGGCAGTGCGCCGGCCTCGCGGAATACGAGGATGCCATCGCGAAAGATCATCAGGGTAGGAATGGACTGAATCTGCAGCGCGGAAGCAAGGCCCTGGTTTGCCTCGGTGTCCAGCTTGGCAAAGGTAGCATCGGTGTGCTCCTCGGATGCCTTCTCGTAGACAGGGGCAAAGCGCTTACATGGGCCGCACCAGTCCGCCCAGGCATCGACAAGCGTAATGCCTTCGCCGGTTACGGTCTGTTCAAAGTTCTCTTCAGTGACGTCGATAGTAGCCATACTCGTTGTAACTCCTTTACATTGTGGTTTATTCCCCACCGTACCTAAATCTCTTCCTTGCTAGATACCCCGAGGGGGTATAACATGGAGACATAAGCAATCGAGAAAGGATGATAGTCATGGCAACGAAGAACTACACCGTAGAAGGAATGAGCTGCGGACACTGCGAAATGTCCATCCGCGAAGAGGTAGGCGAAATCGCCGGTGTTGAGGAAGTTTCTGCAGACCACACCACTGGCGCTGTGTCTGTTTCCGGTAGCGATTTCACCGATGAGCAAGTAGCAGCTGCCGTAGCCGAAGCCGGATACACCCTTAAGTAGGCGAATACTATGTCACACGTTGATCTCGGGGTCTCGGGCATGACTTGCACGTCCTGCTCTTCCCGGGTAGAACGCAAGCTCAACAAGGTAGACGGCGTGGAGGCGAGCGTTAACTTTGCCACCGAATCCGCCTCTATTGAGTTCGATCCAGAAACGTCCACGGCCGCGGATCTGATCAAAGTCGTGGAAGGTGCAGGATACAGCGCCTTCGATATGTCTGGCAGTGATGACGCCGACCAGGGCGGGGACGCAGACGCAGAAGGCACGCCGGTTGATGATGCCCGCGCTGAAGAACAGCAGAGCCTGCTGCGGCGCACCATCATCTCCGCGGTATTGTCTGCTCCCATCATGGTCGTCTCCATGGTGCCTGCCCTGCAGTTCCAGAACTGGCAGTGGGCCTGCGCCATGCTGGCCACCGTCGTCTTCATCTTTGGTGGCGCCCCCTTCCACTCCGCTACGTGGACCAACCTGAAGCACGGCTCGTTCACCATGGATACCTTAATTTCCATGGGCACTTCGGCCGCATACCTGTGGTCCCTGTACGCGCTATTCTTTGGCAACGCCGGCGAGCCCGGCATGACCATGAGCATGTCGTGGTCCTCCAGCTCGGCCGAGATGGACCATATCTACTTTGAGTCCGTGGGAATGGTCATTACCTTCCTGCTCCTCGGCCGCTGGTTCGAGGTCAAGGCCAAGGGACAATCGTCCGAGGCGCTGCGCACCCTGCTGTCCATGGGTGCGAAGGAAGCCTCCGTGCTGCGGGATGGCAAGGAAAAGCGCATCCCCATCTCCCAATTGCAGGTGGGCGATGTCTTCGTTGTGCGCCCGGGCGAAAAGGTTGCCACCGATGGTGAGGTCGTCTCCGGCAATTCCGCCGTGGATGCCTCCATGATCACCGGTGAATCCGTCCCGGAAGAGGTGGGCGTGGGCGATACCGTTACCGGCGCCACCATTAACGCTTCCGGCAAGTTGGAGGTCAAGGCCACCCAGGTGGGCGAGGACACGGTCCTTTCCCAAATGGCCACCTTGGTTACCAACGCACAGGCCTCCAAGGCGCCCGTGCAGCGCCTAGTGGACCGCATCGCGCAGGTCTTCGTTCCGGTAGTTATCGGGATTTCCGTCCTCACGCTGCTGGTACACCTCATCTTTGGCGGCGTGGCGCCGGCGTTTATCGCCGCCGTCTCCGTGCTGATCATCGCCTGCCCTTGCGCGCTGGGCCTTGCCACCCCAACCGCCATCTTGGTCGGCACGGGGCGCGGTGCGCAGCTGGGCTTGCTCATCAAGGGCCCGGAGATCCTCGAGTCCACCAAGCAGGTCGATACCATCGTGATGGATAAGACCGGCACGGTGACCGCCGGGGAAATGTCCGTTACGGCCGTGCATGGCGATGTCCTCGATTACGCCGCCGCCGTCGAACGGAACTCCGAGCACCCCATCGCCCAGGCTATTGCCCGTGAGCGCGACGTGGAGCCCGGCACCGATTTTTCCACCAGCACCGCTGGCGTGGAAGCAACGGTGGATGGGGGGCGCGTGGGCGTCGGCAAGCCGCGTGGAGACCTAGGCCAATACGCTGAGGCCTTCCGCGAGGCAGAGACCGCGGGCGCTACCCCGGTGGCGGTGTACCTAGACGATGACCTCGCTGGGCTCATTGAGGTCCGGGACACCGTCAAGCCCACCTCCGCCGAGGCCGTCCAGCAGATGAAGAAGCTGGGCCTGACCCCGCACCTGCTGACCGGCGATAATGAGGGCGCGGCCAAGCGCGTGGCAGAAGAAGTTGGCATCACCGAGGTCACGGCTGGCGTGATTCCGGAGGAAAAGGTCGACGTCATCAAGAAGCTGCAGTCCGAGGGGCACAATGTGGCGATGGTTGGTGACGGCGTCAACGATGCCGCGGCCTTGGCCCAAGCGGACCTTGGCTTGGCGATGGGCGCCGGTACCGACGTTGCCATCGAGGCCTCCGATATCACCTTGATGAATGGGGACCTGCGGTCTGCCGCCGATGCCATTCGCCTATCCCGCCGCACGCTGCAGATCATTAAGGGCAACCTGTTCTGGGCCTTTGCCTACAATATTATTCTCATCCCCGTGGCGGCCTTTGGCCTGCTCAACCCGCTATTTGCCGGCATTGCCATGGCATTGAGTTCCGTATTCGTCGTCTCTAATTCCCTGCGTCTCCGGAAATTTTCTAGCCAGCGCTATGATTAGCGCATGCTCAGCCGCAATGAACGATTAGACCGGCTTCCGGTCACCAGCAAACACAAGCGCCTACTCTTGGGCTCCGGCCTAGGGTGGGCGCTCGATGCTATGGATGTCGGGCTCATTTCCTTCATCATGGCCGCCCTGGCCGTGCATTGGGATTTGAGCAGCACCCAAACCTCCTGGCTCGCCTCTGTTGGCTTCCTCGGCATGGCTCTGGGCGCGACATTCGGCGGGCTCCTTGCGGATAAATACGGCCGCCGCCACATCTTCTCCCTCACCCTCTTGGTCTATGGCCTGGCCACCGGCGCTTCCGCCCTGGCCGGTGGGCTGACCATGCTTATCATCTTCCGCTTCATCGTCGGGCTGGGCTTGGGCGCGGAGCTGCCGGTCGCCTCCACGCTCATCTCCGAGTTCTCGCCGCGCCGCATCCGCGGGCGCATGGTGGTCCTCCTCGAGGCCTTCTGGGCGCTCGGCTGGATCCTCGCCGCGCTCATCGGCACCTTCATCGTGGGCGCCGGCGAAAACGGCTGGCGCTGGGGTTTTGCCGTGGGTCTCATCCCCGCCGCTTATTCGGTCTACGTGCGCCTGGGCTTGCCGGAATCGGTGCGCTTCCTCGAGTCCAAGGGCCGCCACGAGGAGGCCGAAGAGATTGTGGCGTCCTTCGAAGAGGCCGCCGCGGGCCAGCGGCTTGACGATGCCCACCCAGAACCCACCGCCTCCACCGAGACCTCCATTTGGGGGCCGGGCCTGCGCCGGCGCACGGCGGCGCTGTGGACCATTTGGTTTTGCGTCAACTTCTCCTATTACGGCGCCTTCATCTGGATTCCGTCCCTGCTGGTTGCCGATGGTTTCTCGCTCGTAAAATCATTCAGCTTCACCCTCATCATTACCCTGGCGCAGTTGCCGGGCTATGCCACCGCCGCCTGGCTCATTGAGGTCTGGGGCCGGCGAATCACCCTCGCCGTGTTCTTGGTCGGCTCCGCCGTCTCCGCCGGGCTCTATGGAACCGCAAGCTCCGAGGTATTCATCATCATCGCCGGGTGCCTGTTGTCCTTCTTCAACCTCGGCGCCTGGGGTGCCCTGTATGCCATTGGTCCGGAGCTCTACCCCACCGCGCTGCGCGGTCGCGGTACGGGCGCCGCGGCGGGTTTTGGCCGCATAGCCTCCATCGTGGCACCGCTTATTGTGCCGCCATTGATCGCGGCGACCGGTGCTGGATTCCTCTTTGTGTTATTTGCGGCCGCATTCGCCATCGCCGCCGTAGCGGCATTTACTTTGCCTGAGCTGAAGGGTGAGGCCCTTGCTCGATAAATTAGCCCTAAGCGCCTGGATAAGCGTCATGGTGGCACTGACCACCCTGAAGGCCTTCTTCCAGATCGGTTACCTATGGAAACCCGAAAATCAACGCGTCCGCGAGCTCCATTTAGTTCCCCTCGATGAATTCTCCGGTAATAGTTGGTTCGCCCCGCTTTTTGAATACGCCGGTAATACCGCCTTCTTCATCCCCTTCGGGCTCCTAGTATTTACCCTTTGCCGTTCCGTAAAAGTATCCACGGCCTGGGGGTTCGCGCTGAGCTTAACGCTAGAGACGGCCCAATATGCCTTCGCGCTGGGCCGCACGGATGTCGACGATCTCCTCTTTAATACCCTCGGCGCGCTCATCGGTGCAGCGATCGCCTACTGGTGCGGCCAACGCTTCTTCCCGGTTTGGCGGTGGCTCTCTCTGGCCGCTGCGGCGGTCTTTATCGTGCTGGTAATTCTGGGTCCCCGGTTAGGGGACCCCGCGGCCGTCGTGGACCTATAAGTCTTTTATCCGTGCGCCATGTTGACGAACTTGGAGTAGTGCAGCTGGTGGGCCACCTGTACGGTGTCAATGGGCCCGCCGCGGTGCTTGGCCAAGATAATATCCGCTTCACCGGCGCGCTCGTTATCACGGTCCTGCGAGTCTGGGCGGTAAAGCAGCATCACCATATCGGCGTCCTGCTCCAAGGAACCGGACTCACGCAGGTCAGCCAATTGTGGCTTCTTGTCGTTTCGGGCTTCAGGTCCACGGTTCAGCTGCGAAATGGCAATCACCGGCACCTCAAGCTCCTTGGCCAATAGCTTAAGCTGGCGCGAGAATTCCGAGACCTCTTGCTGGCGTGACTCTACCTTTTTGCCCGAGGACATCAGCTGCAGATAGTCCAAAACGATAAGGTCGAGGCCATGCTGCTGCTTGAGCCTGCGGGCCTTGGAGCGGATCTCCATCATCGTCAGGTTCGGGGAATCATCGATAAACAGCGGCGCATCTTGAACGCGGTTAAGCGTGTCATCGATCTTCGCCCAATCCTCTGTGGACACCCCGCCACTGCGCATATCGGTAAGCTTGACCTCGGATTCCGCGGAGAGCAGGCGCATAACGATCTCTGAGGCGGACATTTCCAAGGAGAAGATGACGGAGGACTTGCCGTGCTGCAGCGAGCACGAGCGAATGAAGTCCATCGCCAGCGTGGACTTACCCACACCGGGTCGCGCGGCCACGATGATCATCTGGCCTGCGTGCAAACCGTTGGTGAGCTTATCCAAGTCAATAAACCCTGTGGGCACACCCAATTCAACGCCGCCGGCCTGCTGCAGCGCCGCCAACTCATCAATGGTCGGGTCAATCAGATCCCCCAGCACGCGGTAGTCCTCAGCGGTTTTGCGCTGGGCGATGGCAAAAACTTCCTGCTGGGCCCGGTCGATCACCGATTCGATCTCAGCATCCTCCGTGCCCGAAAAGCCCAATTGGACCACGCGCGTACCGGCATCCACTAGCCGGCGCAAGACGGCCTTTTCCGCCACGATTTCCGCGTAATAGCGGGCGTTGGCAGCGGTAGGAACCGTAGCCAAAAGCGTGTGCAAATAGGGTGCGCCGCCAACGCGCTCAAGGTTATTGAACCTATCCAACCGCGAGGAAAGGATAAGCGGGTCAATGTCTTGGCCCGCTGCATAAAGGTCCAGCATCGCGCCATAAATTAGCGCGTGGGCCGGATAATAAAAGTCATCGGGTTCGAGCTCTTCAATAACCTCCATGACCGTATTGGGGCTAAGCAGCATTGCACCCAATACGCCCTGCTCGGCTTCCCGGTCCGATGGCGGCTGACGATACTCCTCGTAGCGCTGCGGTTGGTCCTGTTGATACCGCGGCCGGCGCGCGACGGCGTTATCCGGCGCAGGCGGTTCCGGTGGAAGCTGTTCATCATCAAAGCTCGCGTTGGTCATGTGTCCCCCTTGGTGTCCGTGAAGCGACCTTGTGTAACGCTGTCCAAGTGTAGACGAGCGCCCGGACACTACCCGCCTGGGTATAACTCCCACAGTTATCCACAGGGTCTTGTGGAATTACCTGGTAGGCCGATCCTTGCATTTCATTTACCGAGGTCACGGGTGTGGATAACTCAACACCGCCCTGACCTGCAGCGATAATAACCGCTGGTCAGAGCTGTTATTTGCTAGTGTGAAAATTCCCACAGCGTAGCGGAAAATAGGCCGTGACCAGCGGTAAAGTCGTGACAAAATCGTGGTGTCCCCGAACCCTGAATTCCACATTCATCCACAGATTTTCACAGTTATCCACAGGCCAATTGGGTAGGCAAAAGGCCCCAGGAATTCTCCACCTCACATAGAGAATTCTTGGGGCCTTAAGCCGTGCTGTTGTCTTTGGGTCTGTGGACCGTCGAGCGCTGCTTAGGCAGCGACGACCGAGAAGTTCACCTTGCCGAGCACGTCAGCGTGCAGCTTCAGCTCGACCTGGTAGTTGCCGGTCTTCTTGACCAGGCCCTTGGGCATATCAACGATACGCTTATCCAAGTTAGGGCCACCGGCCTTGGAGACGGCCTTGACAATGTCTTCTGCGGTAACGGAACCGAAGAGCTTGCCGGAAGTGGAGGTCTTAACCTTGACCTCAACGTTCGTCAGCTGCTCAAGCTGGTTGCGGACCTCGCGTGCGTGGTCCAGGTCGCGAATTTCGCGAGCTTCCTGGGCGCGCTTGATGCCCTCAATCTGCTTCTCAGCGCCGCGGGAAGCCACGATAGCCAAGCCGCGGGGAAGCAGGTAATTACGTCCGTAGCCGTCCTTAACCTCAACAATTTCGCCAGCGGCGCCGAGGTTCTCAACGGCAGCGGTGAGGATCAGCTTCATGATCCCTGCCTTTCAATTGAGTTAGTTGAATAGTTGCGGGTGACAGACTTAGAACGGGGGTTCAGAATCAGCGCCTCCGAAGCCGCCAGCGGGCGGTGCGGAGTTCCACGGATCCTCTGCAGGAGCCTGGTTCTGCTGCTGCGACTGCTGCTGTTGCTGTTGCTGTCCTCCAAAGCCGCCCTGATTATTGTTATTCGAGCGCTGCTGCTGGCCGCCACCATAGTTGCCGCCGCCCTCACGGGGATTGCGGTTTACCTGTGCGGTGGCGTAGCGGAGCGACGGACCGACCTCATCGACGTCGATCTCAAATACAGTGCGGTTTTCACCCTCGCGGGTCTGGAAGGAACGCTGCTTCAAGCGGCCGGTAACGATGATGCGCATGCCCTTGCTCAGGGTCTCGGCGACGTTCTCCGCCGCCTGGCGCCATACGTTGCAGGTCAGGAACATAGCTTCGCCGTCTTCCCACTGGTTCGTCTGCGAATTATAGCGACGAGGCGTGGAGGCGACGCGGAAGTTAGCTACCGCCGCACCCGCTGGGGTGAAGCGAAGCTCGGGGTCAGCAACCATGTTGCCCACCACCGTAATATTGGTATCTCCCTGTGCCATGTCTTTACTCCTTATCGGTTACGTGGATTGTGCCTGATCCCAGTATCCGCTACTTGCTGTCGGTGCGCAGAACCTTGGTACGCAGGATGGTGTCGTTCAGGTTCAGGCGGCGGTCGAGCTCGGAAACCGAAGGGTGCTCGCACTCCAGGTTAACGACGGCGTAAATGCCCTCTTCCTTCTTCTCGATGGGGTATGCAAGGCGACGCTTGCCCCATACATCGAGGTTCTCAACCTTGCCGCCGTCCTTGCGGACGATGTCGAGGTACTTATCTAGGGACGGGGTTACGGTGCGCTCATCCTGATTAGGATCCAGAATGATCATGACTTCGTAGTGACGCACGGACCTCATCACCTCCTATGGTCTAGTCGTTTTCGGCTGCATCACCTTTGCGGATGCAGCAGGAGGGTACGTTGCGTCAAGCAACCCCACCACAGTACCGCATATGACCGGCGAAAAGAAATCTATCCCGTCGTGGTGGCGGCAAAAAAGATAGCACACGTCGCAGGGATGATGGTCAGAAAAACAATGGCAAGGACGCCCAAGATGATGGGCCCGCGCTTATCTTCCCTGTTATGAAACAGCCAAAACGCCGCCATGACGCAGATAAAGCCCAACAAGATCGACACCATGCCGATTAATGTCACAATCATTGAAATACTCCCGCCACTGGGTCGCGGCCCGTATGCGCAGCACGCACTTTATCTTCCGTGTTATTCCACATTTGCCGCAGAACAATCACCGCCATGGCGATAATGAATCCATCGCGCACGAGGATCGCCACGTCCAAAAGCTCGTGGGGAATGCCCTTATTATCAATGCCGAGCATGTGCCACATAAGTAGGGGCCATACGAGGGCATCGGCAAGCGCCCAGCCCAAAACCAACCGCCAACGCGGCACGGCCAAGGCCGCTGGGACCAGCAGCCAGAGCGAATACTGCGGGGACCATACCTTATTGACCAGCAGGAAAGCCGCAACGATGAGGAATACCAACTCCGCCACCCGCGGGGTAAGCGGGCTGCGCCAGCCGGCCAAGGCAATACAGACGCACAAGAGGATGAATGCCACGAGGGAGAAGGTATTCAAAAAGTCCTGGCTGAAAGAAATGCCCGAATTCCGGCTAATCAGTGCATACAGGGTGGTCCATTCCGCGCCGCGCTCCTGGTTCAAGCGGAAAAATTCCGCCCAAGCCGCCGGGTATTTCAAGGCGACGGGAAGGTTGACCACGAGCCACGCGGCGGCCGTAGCGACGGCGACCTTGGCAAAAGCGTCCCAGCGGCGATTGCGCCAGGCAAGGACGAAAAACGCACCAAGCAGGAATACCGGCCATAATTTGAATGCGGTTCCAAGGCCGATGAGGATGCCGGCGAGCCAGGGGCGGTGGCGGCTAATGGCCAGCAGCGCGCCGACGGCAAAGGCGATGGCAGGTATATCCCAATTGCTAAAGGCATGGATGATAATCAACGGGCTGGCGGCCACCAGGATGGTGTCCCACGTGCGATTTCCCACCAAAAGGTAGACCATGTAGATGACGCCGACCCAGATGCAGGCCATGACCATGGCGGTTAGCCCAAAGTACCAACCAGCGGCGGGCACCCCGGCCCACTCCACGAGCCCATAGGTATGGCGCGCAATCCAGCCCATCAGGCCCTGGAACATGCCCGCCAATACCGGGTATTCCATGTAGCGGGTCAGGCCATCTTCCTGCCAGGAATAGGCGTAGGGAAAGCCCGGTTGATCTAAACCGCGGCCTTCATACAGCGGGACGATGTCGTTATAGCAAAAAGAGGTGTACTGGCGGTTGGCGGACCAATCAAGCTTGATGGTGCCGTCTTCGCCGGGAGTACCAGTAGCGCAATTTGCCTTGGATAAGAACCCGCCGGCTAAGAAAACCCATGCTACCGCGATGAGCGCGCGCAACGGGGTCCACCACTGCGTGCGGCTGCCCCGGGCAAAGCGTCCCCTCGGCCCGCCCAGGAACTCGATGACGCCCCGCGCCATAGGTTCGTCTGCAGCAGACAAGCGCTGATCTTGGCTCACGCGTACCGCTCCTTGCTTAGCCTAAGAGGTCAGCCAGGCCGCCTTCGCGGTCAAGGATGTCATCTAAAGACGGAGCTTCGGGTGGGGCCGGCTCATTATTGCCGCCGCCGTTGCCCCGGTTGCCGCCGTTTCCATTATTGCCTCCCTGGGTCTCCGGCTGCTGTGATGGGGCATCGCGACCCGCTTCCGGGCTTTCCGCAGGTGCTGGGCTGGTCTCTTCTTCAGGGGCGCCATTTTGCGCTGGACCAGTGTAGTTCTGGGTGCTTTGCCCGCCGGCGCTACCACCTGAGTTGTAGGCCGGAGCGCCACCGCCGGCAGAAACCGTGCCGAAGCGTACGGGATAAGCAGAGGGGAATTGCTGGAATTCCTGGTCCGCCAAGGAGTTATCCAACACGGACTTCCAGATCTTCGTCGGTGCGCCCGCACCGTACATGATGCCGCCATACTGGTCGAAAATGGCAGAGGTGTTATCGGCCGTACCGACCCACACGGCGGAGGCAAGCTGCGGGGTAGCGCCGACCATCCACGCATCCTTATTAGTTCCCGAATCACCCAGCTGGGTCGTACCGGTCTTAGATGCCGAAGCACGTCCGCCCGCCAGCGAGCCGTTGGACCATGCCGCCACCGGCCCCATGGCCTCAAGGACGTTATTGGCCACATTGGCAGAAACGCGGCGCTCGCCCTCATCGTCTGGGTGTTCATACAGAACTTCACCGGCGGCATTTTCTACGCGCTGCACAAAGTGCGGGTTGTGCCAGACGCCCTGGTTCGCAAGGGTAGACATCGCGGTTGCCATGTCCAGCGGACGGGACTGGTACTGGCCCAAGACCACGCCTTCGAAAGGCTGCTTGCCGTTTTCGGTCAGCGTCTCTTCGATACCCGGCAGCGAGCGGGCAACGCCCAAAGCGTGGGCCATATCCGCGGTGTCCTGGGTACCGTTCTTCAAATCGCTCTGCAGGCGCAAGTAAGACGTGTTCAGGGACTGCTTGGTCGCCTCGCGTAGGTCGCATACGCCACAGCCGCCGCCCACGTTGGTGACCAGATCGGAGCCCGGCAGCTGGTACGGCGCCGAGGAGTAGTTGGTATCCAAGCTAATGCCCTGCTGCAGTGCAGCGGCAAGCGCCATGATCTTGAAGGTCGAGCCGGTCTGTAGCGGCGAATTGGCGTAGTCCCAACCGTTGGAATCATGCCCGCCAAAGTAACCGCGCACCGCACCCGTCTTCGGGTCGATGGTCACGGAAGCGGCGCGGGCGTCTTCTTGCAGCGGCGCCAGCTGGTCATCGACTGCCTGCACCGTATTGTTTTGCACGTTCATATCGATGGTGGTGGTAATGCGCAGGCCGCCGGTGGAGACCTGGTTTTCCGTAATTCCCACCTCTTCAAGTTCGCGGATGACCTGGTCCTTAATGTGGCCATTAGCACCAGGGGCTTCCGTATATGCCGAATACTCAGAGGGGTCGCGGGTCTCCGGGAAGACCATTCCATCGCGCTCTTCCTTGCTGAGATCGCCCATGTCCACGAGGCCGTCAAGAACGTAGTTCCACCGGTTTTCGGAACCTTCCTGGTTCACGCGCGGGTCCAGGCCAGAAGGCGACTGGATAAGACCGGCGAGCATGGCGCCTTCCTCAGGGGTGAGGTCCTTGGCGTCCTTATCAAAGTAGGCGTTGGATGCAGCCTGGATGCCGTAGGCATTGCGGCCGAAGTAGACCGTGTTCAGGTAGGCGTTAAGGATGTCTTCTTTTTCCCACTCATTGGTCATCTTAATGGAGTAGATGAGCTCGCGCGCCTTGCGCACGTAGGAATATTCGTTGCCCACCAGGGTGTTTTTCACGTACTGCTGGGTAATCGTGGAACCACCACCGGCGGTGTCATTGCCGGTGACCTTACCCAGTACCGCGCGGCCCAAACCGGTAAAGGAAAAGCCGGAGTTTTCCCAGAAGTCGCGGTCCTCGGCGGCGAGCACGGAGTCTTGGACAAAGACGGGTACCTCATCCAAGGTCACATGCGTGCGGTTGCCTTCCGGCGGAACCAAACGCGCCAACTGGGTGTCGTTATCGGAGGCATAGATGGTAGAGACCTGGTTATTGGCCAGCTCTTTGGGCTCCGGAACGGTGTATTGCGAATAGGCATACGCAAAAAGGCCTGCAGGCAGTGCCACAAAAACCACTAGGAGAGCCGCAACGACCCACGGCCAGATGCGGCGCTTTTTGGGTTCTTCGCCTTCTTTACGGCGGTCCACCTTAGTGGACTCGCCAGTAGATTCCTTCTCGGTCACTGATTCGTGTCCTCATTCATCCCTGGTAACAATCTAAATAATTGCAGCTTACTGCCTAAGGCGGTGCGTCGAAAACTAACACGCGTTAAAAGCCGTTGCAGAACGCAACAAATGATTCCACCGGCAGTGTCGACAGACCTCCACCTCATGCACGGTAAATTCCAGGCCTTCACCAACAAATTCCGCTATTTCTTGCTCGCTACGGGCGCTCCCGGCGCGCCGGCCTAGGCTCTCGCCGTATACCCACCGGGTCAGGCGCAGGTCCTCCCCACAGACCGGGCAGGGCTTATCCATGGTGCGGCCGTGGTGCTCGGCGGCGGCCCGGAGGAGGAAGTCCGCGTCACACACCTCATCGCGCCCCAAGTGCCCGGCGCGGTATTCGCGGACGTGTTGGGTGCGCTCCCATTCGTGAGAAAGCTCGTGCTTAAAGGCAACGGAATTCACCCGCATTATCTTAATTTCCTCTTCTTGATCGATCCATATGCCGTCGTGCTACCACCAGGCATAATTTCTGGCCTAACGTTGCGCAGGCACCACACAGCAACGAATTTATAAAGGAGCATAGTGTGTCTGACAAAGTAAAGGTCGCCATCGTCGGCGTCGGCAACTGCGCCACATCCCTTATTCAGGGCGTGGAGTTTTATCGCAACGCCGCAGCAGAGGAAAATATTCCTGGCCTGATGCACACCCAGTTCGGGCCTTACCACGTCGGCGATATTGAGTTCGTCGCGGCCTTCGACGTCGATGGAGACAAGGTGGGCAAGGATCTTGCGGAGGCTACCCGCAGCTCCCGCAACTGCACCATCACCATCGCAGACGTCCCAGACCTCGGGGTCACCGTTCAGCGCGGCCCCACCATGGATGGCCTGGGCCGTTACTACCAGGAATCCATCACGGAATCGGATGAAGCTCCTGCCGATGTCGCAGCTGCCCTCCGCGAGGCCGGTGCCGAGGTTGTTGTTTCTTACCTGCCGGTTGGTTCCGAAGAGGCGGATAAGTTCTACGCCCAGGCCGCTATCGACGCTGGTTGCGCATTCGTAAACGCCCTGCCGGTCTTCATTGCTTCCGACCCAGAGTGGGCCAAGAAGTTTGAAGACGCCGGCCTGCCCATCGTGGGCGATGACATCAAGTCCCAGGTTGGTGCCACCATTACCCACCGCGTTATGGCGAAGCTTTTTGAAGACCGCGGCGTGCGCTTGGACCGCACGATGCAGCTCAACGTGGGCGGCAACATGGACTTCAAGAACATGCTGGAGCGCGAGCGCCTGGAGTCTAAGAAGATTTCCAAGACCCAGTCCGTGACCTCCAACGTGCACAATTCCCCTATTGCTGGCA
Organism: Corynebacterium sp. ACRPS; assembly: GCF_022346005.1. Taxonomy (GTDB): domain Bacteria; phylum Actinomycetota; class Actinomycetes; order Mycobacteriales; family Mycobacteriaceae; genus Corynebacterium. The sequence continues at coordinate 90,909 of NZ_JAKRMY010000011.1, read as the reverse complement.
AGCGCGCAGACCGCAACGTCCACATCGGTCCCTCGGACTACGTGGAGTGGCTGGATGACCGCAAGTGGGCCTATGTCCGCTTGGAGGGTTCCGCATTCGGCGAGGTCCCGCTGAACCTGGAGTACAAGCTCGAGGTCTGGGACTCCCCTAACTCCGCCGGCATCATTATCGATGCCGTCCGTGCCGCCAAGATCGCCTTGGACCGCAAGGTTGCCGGACCGGTACTTTCCGCTTCCTCCTACCTGATGAAGTCCCCTCCAGTGCAGAAGGGCGACGATGTCGCGCGCAATGAGCTGGAAGATTTTATTAAGGGAAGCTAATTTTTTCGTCGCGATACTACCGCCAGGCGGTAGGGCACGATAGAATTTAGTTCTATGACGCAACACCATGATGAGACGGACCCAACGAAGTCCCCGTCCAACTACGAGGACGCGGTAGAGGTAGCGCGGGACATCCAACCGGCGCTCAATAAGTTAATTCTTATTTTCCAGCGCACTGCAGAGGGTTCATCGCTGACTACCTCGCAGGTCTCCATCATGAACCAGTTGCGCTTGCGCGGGCCTTCCCGCGTATCCACCATCGCCCAGGCAGAGCTTATCCGCATGCCCACCGCGTCCAACGCGCTCTATCAACTAGAACGCCGCGGGTTCGTGGAACGCCACCGCGATGAAGAAGATCGCCGCGGCGTGCTGGTCGCGCTCACCCAACTGGGCGAGTCCGAATTGGCCATAGTTTCCGGGCAACGCGCCGCGGCCCTTGCGGAGATTATGCGGTGGCTCGAGCCCGAGGACTTGGCCACCGCCCGCGAGATGGGCGCGGTCATTTCCAAGCTTGCGGATGTCTACCGCCCCACCATGGATAGCGAGTAGCGAGCTTACGGCCACATGCAATTTTAGTTTTGCGGCCGCAACAGACGATAATGAGCTTTAGTACTCATTAAGCTTTCGCATACTTATTCATTCTATGGGCAAAAAATCTAACCAACCGCTGCTGCCGACCCTGCATAAAGGCTCGGCCAAAGAGCCGTTGCGCATCCTCATTTCGTGGAGTCCTTCCTCTTCCGGTACGGAACCCCTCGACTTCGCCGCATGGCTATCGCGCACCGCGGTGATAGAGGTGCGCGTTATTTCCACGGTTTTCCAACCGTGGACCACGACGTCCTTGTCCAAGCTAGGCGGGAAATACAAAAAATGGTTTAAAGAGCAAAAGCAAGCATGCACGACAGCCACCGCTGCGGCCCTGACGGAGGCAGGTATCCCGGAAAAGTACTGGGACGATACGCCCTCCGTGCTTGTCGATGGCCCTTCCCGCCCCCAGCTCCTTACTGAGATGGCCCAGGATTTTCAGGCTGATCTCATACTTTTAGGCCCCAACCAGGCCGCGCCCAAGGGCCGCTTTTTCCCCAGTTCAACTGCGGATACCCTCCTGCACTACTCGCCACAATCTTTAGGGCTTATCCCGCGCAAGGCCAAATTATCGAAACACGGCGTGACCCGCTTTAATTTTGTCATTACGGAGCGCGGTGACCGTGCGGATAGGGAATTATTGGGTGCAGCCGCGCTGGCGGATCGCTGGGATCTACCCCTGCGCATCTTGGCTTTCTCAGCGAATGACCTGCTGAATTCCCCGTCGAAGGATAAAAGCGATATTGCGCTAAAGCTCACCGCCGAGTGGCACGAGGATTCGTTAGCAATGCTCGACCGGGCTCGCGACCGCATCCAAGATGCTTACCCGGAGCTCGAGGTCTCCTCTGAGATCGGTTCCGGGGCCGGGTGGTCCGGTGCCGTTGATTCGCTCAAGTGGAAAAAGGGCGATCTAATGTTGATGGCCTCTACCCCACAAGGCCCCATCGCGCGGGTCTTTTTGGGTTCTAACGCAACCGAGTTGCTCCCTCATATTCGCGTACCGGTACTCATTCACCCCGCGACCGACTAGGCTTTGATGTATGAGCTCGCGCCCAGAGCACCCCGAAAACGACCTGACGACCGACGCCGATTATGCCAACCTGCGCCGGCCCGAGCCGCAAAGCTTCGATGATTTGGCAGACGAGCCCGATCCCGTCGAGGTAGCCGCCGCCAACCGGCGCTCCACACGCCAAGCCGTCTGGTACATGGTGTCCGTGCTGGTCATCTCCGCGCTATATGGCTTCGGCGTCGCGCTCTTTTCGCGCCTTACCGGCGGACCCCTGTGCGAGGACGGCACCGCAAGCTGGCTGTGTACCGAAGGCCAAAGAAACTTCTTTGCCATTTCCACCATGATCATCCCACTGCTGGGCATGATTGGCTGCGCGATCATTATGGTGCGCAAGCTGCGCCGCTACCTGCGCTGGCGTAGCTGGATGGCGATCTTTTGGGTGGTAGCTTTCAATTTCATGATCTGGGCTATTAGCGATATCCAGCTTTTCCTCATGGATTCGGGCACCACCTAGAGAAATTCCACCTCCCGATGATCCCTCTGCTTGATAATTACGATTCTTATACCTTTAACCTCGCCCACCTCATCGCGGAGGTAGCAGGCTGCGAGCCACTCGTCGTCGCTGCCGGTGAGGCGGAGGGGCTCCCCGAGCGCGTCCGTGCGGGCGAGTTTTCTCATGTGGTGATTTCTCCTGGTCCGGGCAGGTCTGAACGGGAGGAGGATTTCGGTGCTGCCTGAGCCGTCATTGCCGCCGCAACCTCGGCCGAGATTCCGGTGCTGGGCGTATGCCTTTGCCACGAAGGGCTGGGCCTGTTGGCCGGCGCCCAAGTTTCTCGTGCGCCGCAGCCGCGCCACGGTTTTGTCTCTACCATTAGCCACTCGGGCGAGGGAATCTTTGCTGGAATCCCGCAAAACTTCGAGGTAGTGCGCTACCACTCCCTGCAGATTGACGAGGTCTTCGGTGTCACCGTTCATGCCCGCAGCGAGGATGGCGTCATTCAAGCGCTCAAGGTCGATGGGTTGCCGCACTGGGGCGTGCAATTCCATCCCGAGTCGGTGCTCACCCACTATGGGAGGCAGATCATGCGCAATTTCCTGGGTGGGTTTCGCCTGCTCCACCGCGAGATTCCCGGCGCGGTAGACTGCGCACGTGTCTTTGCCACCCTGCGCGCCGAAGGCGACGATGCCTTTTCCTCGACTCCGCGGATCCCCACAGGCGCTATTCCATCCTCGGTGATACCGCCGGTACGTTGAGCCGCTCCTTCCGCTACCGGCTTGGCGAATCCCCCGATATCCCCGCCCTCCTTGACCGTGAGCTCGCTACCCGCGTCACCAACGCCCCAGAACTTCCCTTCACCGGCGGGGTTATCGGCTACCTAGCCTATGAGTGCGCCCAGCTCACCCTGCCCATTGCGTTAAGCCACCGCTCCCCTTACCCAGATGCTTATTTTGTGCGTCCGCGATCCTTTATCGTCTATGACCACCAGGCAGAAACCGCGCATCTGTGCTGCCTGGCTGGCAACAGCGCTGAAGATCTGCTGGACCGATTGGAAACCGCCTTGGGCGCGGATGGGCTACAGGACACTGGGGAAGGCAGCGGGGCGTCGCTCAGCGCGGGCTCCTGGCGCAGCCCCGGCTACCTGGAGCGGATTAAGCGCGCCCAAGGATTCCTGCACGTCGGCGAGAGCTACGAGGTCTGCCTAACCGATACCTACTCGGCCACGGCCGAGGGGAGGGGGAGCTCTACCCCCAACTGCGCTCGCGCAATCCCGCTCCCTATGCCGCGCACCTCGTCTTCGATGGCGTAGAAGTGTGCAGTGCCTCGCCTGAGCGCTTCCTCACCGTGCACGGGCGTGAGATGGAGGCCAAGCCGATTAAAGGCACTATCTCCGCCGACCAAGATCCTGCGTTGTTGACCACGGACCTGAGGACGCGCGCCGAAAACCTCATGATCGTGGACCTGCTGCGCAATGACCTTTCCCGAGTATGCGAGCTCGACAGCGTGCGCGTGCCAAAGTTGATGCAGGTAGAAAGCTATGCCACGGTTCATCAATTGGTGTCCTCCATAACTGGACAACTGCGAACCGGTACCACCGCAGTAGATGCTCTCCGCGCGACCTTTCCTCCTGGCTCGATGACGGGCGCGCCAAAGCTGCGCACCTGCGAAATCATCGATCAGCTCGAGACCAGCCCGCGCAGGGTCTACTCTGGCGTGGTGGGCTACTTGGGTTTTGATGAACAAGCCGATCTCAGCGTGGTCATTCGCACGACCGTACGCGCGGGCGGTGAGGTCACTATCGGGGCCGGCGGGGCCATCGTTTTGGATTCGGATCCAATAGCCGAGCTAGAAGAGCGCAACCTCAAAGCGCAGTCCGTATTAGGGGCATGGCAATGAGCACCTATCTCTGGCACGACGGCAGTTTTATTCCGCACCAACCCCACCCCGGCCCCTTCGACGTTGCGGATTCCTGGCGGATGCTTGGCGACGCCCACTCAAACGGCCTTCACCTTCACCTCCGGCGCTTGGAGTCGGTGGCCGGACCGCTTCCCGCGGGATTCGTTCCTGCGATGCTGCAGCTCTTCGCCCCCGGGCGATCTTTTTCCCCGTATCTCGCTAGCCGCCGGACAACTGCGCCTGGATATTCGCCCCGCTCCCCCAGCGCGCCCAGTCACCCGGCTATCCTATGCACATGCTCCCGACCCTTGCTCGCAGCCGTTAGTCAAGGGCCCTGATTTCCCAGCACGGGCACGCTACCGTGCCGAGTATCAGGTAGACGGCACCGATGACACCATCATTGTGGATTCCACCGGTGCCATGATGGAGACTACCACCGGCGCGCTCGTCGCTTGGGAGGAGAGACTCTTGTCCTCCCCACCGGGACGGCGCTGCCCAGCATCACGCTGCACCAGGTCACCCGGCGCGCCGCGGCCCTAGGCATACGGACCGAAACACGCCCGCTCCCCCCCCGGAGCTCACCACCGAATGCCCCCTGTGGTTCCTCAACTCGCTGCACGGCATTAGCCCGGTGACCGAACTACACACGCCCGGTGGCGTCACCTATCCGCCAGGCAACCCACACGCCACCGCGTGGCAACAGTGGTGGTGGGACTCCTTCCACAAGGAAAAGGCGCGCGACTAGCTCTCCTGCTTGGCTAGCTGGGCTGCCAACTGCGTTTGCACTGCATGTTGACCGTAACCAGTCATGGGTACTGACTCTCTAAGTCGACTGTCCTCTACAAACACCTAACCACCCAGTCAGTAAGCACGAGAGCGGCCCCGCCTACTATGCTAGATAGGTAGACGAGGCCGCCGGAGAAAAGACTCAAAATCCTAAGCTGTTTGCTTTGAATTAACTTTCAAATTTCGAGCTATCAAAGTACAAAGGGTCGACATCACTAGTCCCGCACCAAGTACCCAAACAAGGGCCGGCGAGAAGATCGCAGTTTGCCCATCATTTTTTGAACCGATTAACAGACCGACTGCAATGGCAATGATGCCGATGATCATTCCTGTCAACTGAACTTTCGCGGACTGTTTCGAGAGAATTAACGTGGTAATTGCGGAAACCGCAGATAGAATAATGACCACAGTGCCGATCCAACCGATTCTGACTGGGGCCATAAGAACGAGAGCCACCCCTAAGACAGCCGCCACCAATTCAGGCCAAAGCGGACGGAGTTTTCCACTTGCCATAGTTACTCTCCTTTGCTTCTCTTATCCCGAAATCGTAGGGTTCCACTGGCTAGGATGAGCTGCAGTGACAAAAGCAAAATAGGTTGCTGCAGTAGAAAGACAGCCTCCCCTACGCGGATCGGCAGCGTTTGGATAAACGCTCTGGCAAATATGAACCATGTCCTTATTTAGTTGAACATTGCAGCCCACACGCTCACCGGGATCCTGATGGGCTCCGTAGCACATGTCGTGCTTTGCGCATGCGCCAGAGAAATCAGCATTGTCGCCAGGAGCGGGGAACTGATCGGGAGACTTCGTACAATAGTCATTCAGACTTCCCTTTGAAGGGTCATACACATAACCCGGTGGGGGTTCAACCCCTGCTCGGTTGAACATTACAATGTGCTTATCAGCAAGAGCCTTTTGAGTCTCGGTAGATGTAGTTACAGGTTCCTCTTGAAATTCGGCATCGAGATCAAGATTCTGAGATGCTGCCCACTCATCCAATTGCTTAGCAACCTCGGGAGGCAATTCTTTTCCAACAGCATCATTAACCGCGTTCACCGTCTCATCAGTTTGTTCAGCCGCAACGGCGGACGGAACTGCAACAGAAATCGCACCTAGGGCAACGAGTGCAGCCGCGGCAACGCGCCCCCCTTCATCTTAATATTGGGCATAAACTAAACTCCTCAAGTCGAATGTGAAAACCTTAGGCCCGCCTGCCACCGATGCGTACGATCTCTGCAGCGCAACGGCCAAAGCTGGACCTATAAAAATCAACATACTTGAAAGTACTTTGCAGCAAGTAAAATGGTGGTAAAATTTTATTACCACTTTGGTTAACACTCAGTCCACGCAAAGACGAAGCAAAGCATCTGCTGGGCGCTGCATCTAGCGATCTCGCGCCTGTTTTACAGTACCTAGCAATTTCTAATCAAGCCTTGGAATCTTGGTCGACGAATTTTGCTGCCACCTCGGCGCAATCTGGTCGGCCGCAATGCTGCGTTTCTACATGCTGGATGCAGTCATCACAGATGAGCACCTGCTGGCGGCACGTGTCCTCGTTGATGCAGTTGTGGAAGGTATTAGTGCCCTTGCCGCAGTGCACACAGTGGCCCAATTGGATAAAGCCCGGATCCTCTAGTCCTTGGCCAAACTCTTGGTGCATGCGCTTATCAAAGACGTACATGGAGCCTTCCCACAGGCCATCATTGCCGTACTTTTCGCCGTAGCGCACGATGCCACCATCAATCTGATAAATCTCGTTGAACCCGCGATTCTTCATCAGGGAGGAAAGGACCTCACACCGGATGCCGCCGGTGCAATAGGAGACGACCGGTTTGTCCTTCATCCAGTCGTATTTGCCGGATTCCAGCTCTTCAATGAAATCATGGGTGGTGCGCACATCCGGCACGACGGCATTTTTGAATTTGCCAATCTCTGCTTCCATTGCATTGCGCCCATCGAAGAAGACGACCTCATCGCCGCGCTCTTCTACCAGCTTGTTGACCTCTTCCGGCTTGAGGTGTGTACCGCCGCCGACGACACCGGTTTCATCTACCTTCAGCTCGCCTGGGGCACCAAAGGCCACGATTTCATCGCGCACCTTAACCGATAGGCGCGGGAAATCATCGGCTCCGCCATCGGACCACTTGAACTGCATGCGCTTAAAGCCTGGGTACTCACGGGTTTGACGCACGTAGCGCTTGCAGGCATCCATGTCGCCACCAACGGTGCCATTGATGCCGTGTTCCGAAATGAGGATGCGCCCCTTTAAGCCCAAGGACTCACACAGGGTGCGCTGCCATAGCATGACGGCGGTGGGATCCTCAATGGGGGTAAAGCAGTAATATAGGAGAACTTTGCCGATAGTCACGCCCATAATCTTAGGCCCGCTACCGGAAAGATCCCCAATTCCTTAGCGCTTCTGGTACAGCGCCTTCTTGCGGGCGAAGACCGGATCTGAGGTCACAAGCACGCCAAGGTTGCGGAAGATGCCCTCATCCACCGAGCCCAGGATGGTGGTGGTGTGGACATCGCAGCCGGAAAGTTCCTTGATCTGCTCCAGCGCCTTGCGGGCATCCTCGTCCTTTGCGGCGGATACGGACAGCGCGATGAGCACTTCATCGGTGTGCAGGCGGGGATTGGAAGAACCCAAGTGCTTCGTCTTGAGCGTTTGGATTGGCTCTATCGATTCCGGCGAGAGCAGGTGGGTATCGTCATCGATGCCGGCTAAGTACTTGAGGGCATTGAGCAGCATCGCCGCGGAGCAGCCCAGCAGCGGGGAGGTCCGGCCGGTGATGATGGTGCCATCGTGAAGCTGCATTGCGGAGGCGGGTCCATCGGTTTCCTCCGCGCGCTTGCGGGCCGGGCCCACTACTGGGCGGTCATCGGCTTTGATGCCGGCCTTTGCCATGACGACGGCGGCGCGCTCAGACTGCTCATCGCCCAGCCCGGCGCGGGCTTCTTCCACCTTGGCCTTGAAGTAGCGGCGGATGATTTCCTGTTGGGCGGCGGCGCGGCAGACCGCGTCATCGGTAATGCAGTAGCCGGCCATATTCACGCCCATGTCCGTGGGCGATTCATACGGCGTGGTGCCGGTGAGCTTTTCCAGCAGGGTCCGCAGCAGCGGGAAGGCCTCAACGTCGCGGTTGTAGTTGACCGTGGATTCGCCGTGGGCGCTCAAGTGGAAGTGGTCAATAATATTGGAATCGTTGAGATCCACCGTGGCTGCCTCATAGGCCAGGTTAACCGGGTGCTCGAGGGGAAGATTCCAGATGGGGAAGGTCTCAAACTTGGCGTAACCAGCGTTATTGCCGCGCTGGTGCTCGTGGTAGACCTGCGATAGTGCGGTGGCGAGCTTGCCGGAACCAGGACCTGGGGCGGTCACGACGACCAAGTCCCGGGAGGTTTCCGCGAACTCGTTCTTGCCAAGGCCATCCTCAGACACAATGAGATCCGTATTCGTGGGATAGCCAGGGATAACGCGGTGGCGAGCTACCTTGAGGCCGAGGCGCTCGAGCTTTTCGATGAACGCTTCTGCCTGCGCATTTCCGTCTTCCACCTGGGTCATGACGATGTTTTCAACCAAGAAGCCGCGGCTGCGGAATACGTCCACCAAGCGCAGGAGGTCGTCTTCATACAGGATGTCTAAATCAGCGCGGACTTTGTGGCGGGCAATGTCTTTGGCGTTGATGCACGGGAGGATTTCAATGTCCTCTTTGATGCGCTCCAGCATGGCGATCTTGTTATCCGGGGTAAAGCCCGGCAGCACTCGGGAGGCGTGCATATCATCGAAAAGCTTGCCGCCCATTTCCAGATAGAGCTTTCCGCCGATTTCTTCGCGGCGGGCCTGTATGTGCTTTGACTGCAGCTCTATGTATTTTTCTCGGTCAAAACCGATTTTATGCGTCATGATTTATCGACCCTTCAATAGAAATAAAATCAATCCGCGCTTCGAGTTTACTCTTTTTCATCCCCCGGCGCCACGCACCCTAGTTGGGGGCGACCAACTATTTCACTACACTGAAGTCATGCCTGAAGGTCACGTGATCCACCGCCTAGCCCTCACACTCAACACTGACTATCGCGGGATGCCGCTCAGCGTGACCAGCCCGCAAGGCCGCTTCGCCGCCGAGGCGGCCATCCTGGACGGTACAGAAATCGACCACGCAGAGGCCTTCGGCAAGCACCTCTTCGTGCACTTCACCGCCACCAACCCGGCGCATATCCTCTATATTCACCTGGGGCTCATCGGCAAGCTCAGCTTCGAACCGCGCGAGGAAACCCGCGGGCAAATCCGCATACGCATAGACAATGGGGCGCAAGCCGCGCAACTGCGCGGGCCCCAATTCTGCCTGCTACTTACAGAGGAGGACTACCGGGCGCGACTAACCAAGGTGGGCCAGGATCCGCTCCGCGCCGATGCCGACCCAAAAGCCCTGTGGGCCAAGGTGAGCAAATCCCGCCGCAGCATAGGTTCCCTCATGATGGACCAGCACCTGTATGCCGGTGTGGGCAATATCTACCGCGCGGAGGCCCTCTTTCGCGCCTGCCTCTCCCCCTTCACCCCTGGCAAGGATGTTTCCCGTGAAACATTCTTCGCCATCTGGAAAGACCTGGTAGAGCTCATGAACTACGGCGTGGAGCACGGCCGCATCGATACCGTGCGCGCCGAGCACTCCCCCGAGGCCATGGGGCGCGACCCGCGCAAGGATGATCACGGCGGCGAAGTCTACGTCTACCGGCGCGCCGGCCTGCCCTGCTATGTCTGCGGCACGCCGATTGCGGAACAAGTAATGGAGGGCCGAAACCTCTCCTGGTGCCCTACCTGCCAATCCGCTGCTTAAGGCCTATAGTGGCGGGCATGCGACCTGCCTATAGTGTATCCGCCGTTCGTTCCGCCGAATCCGCGCTCCTCGCGCAGCAGAGCCACGATGATGAGCTCATGCGCTTGGCCGCCAGGGGCGTTGCCGCCACGGCGAAATCCATGCTGACGGGCCCTGCGCCTCACCGCATCACCCTCCTCGCCGGACCTGGCGGCAATGGCGGCGATGGCCTTTATGCAGGCGCTTTCCTCGCCGAGGAGGGCTATGGCGTTGACGCGCTCCTCGTCGCCGATGCTGCGCACGACCCGGCGCTGCAGGCCTTTACTGCTGCCGGCGGGACCATTACGGAGCAACCGCGCGCGGAGGCTACGGGGCTGCTTATTGATGCCGTCGTCGGCCTCAACTCCACCCGCGGGCTTAGCGGTGTGGGCCTTGCCGCGTACCGCGCGGCCAAGCAGCACGATATCCCGGTGCTTTCGGTGGATATCCCCTCTGGCATCAACGCCGATACGGGCGTGGCCGCGGATAATGCCGTCGAGGCCACGATTACCGCGAGCTTCGGTTGGGCGCGCGCCGGCCATATCTTCGCCCCGGAATGCGGCACGGTCGTGCTCTGCGATCTGCAGCTGCCCAAGGCGCCGCGTTCCTTTGCGGAGGAACTAACGGCCACGGCTGAGCCGGCGGGCTATATCGCCAACGAGCCCACCATCGATCTCCCCTTCCAGTGGCCTGCGGACCCCGTGCTTGCCGATGCCCACCTCGGCCACGTCACCGCCCCCAAGCCCGTGGGTTGCACGGGGCCCATCGTGGACCCCACTCCCCGCGCTTCGAGCACGAAATACACCGGCGGGGTCACCGCCATCTGTGCTGGTAGCAACGCGTATCCCGGCGCGGGCATCCTAGCGGCTACCGGGGCGGTGCGCGCGACGCCCTCCATGGTGCGGGTGATAGATAACGATGCCGTGGTCCCCCACCTACCCGAGGTGGTTCCCCACGCGAGCGCCGAGGATAAGGTGCATGCCCAGGCGTGGGTGGTGGGCCCTGGCCGCGGCACCGATGAAGCAGCAGCCCGCGAGCTCCACGCCGTCTTGGATCGCGGGCTGCCTACCATCCTGGATGCCGATGCCCTGACGCTGCTCGCCCAAAGCGCCGAGCTGCGCGATAGCGTCCGCGCCCACCCGCGGGTCATCCTTACCCCGCACGCCGGCGAGTTCCGCCGCCTCTACGAGGCCACCTGCGGCCGCGAGCTCGATCTCAGCGAGGGCGTGGGCCCGCGCCAGCGCGAGCTCGCCGAGGACTTGGACTGTTTTGTCCTGCACAAGGGCCGAATCACCACGGTGACCGCGCCTGGCCAGTCCATCTATGGGATGAATGCCGGCCACTCTTATGCGGCCACCGCCGGCTCCGGCGATGTTTTATCCGGCATCCTCGGCGCCACCATCGCGCAGGTAGACCACGAGAAGGCCGATGCGGAGTACATCATTATGGAGATCCTCCACGCCGCCGCCCTACACCAGCACGCGGCCGCCATCGCGGCGCATACCCCCGATGGTTTTGGCATTTGTTCCGCTTCCCAGATCGCCGCGGCGATGCCCCAGTCCATCGCGCGCTTGCTCGTTATGCACCGATAGCGTCCTGCGTGCTCACGCGGCCGTCTTTGACCTCAACCACGTGGTCGGCGAAGGTGAGTAGGGAGCGATCGTGCGTCACGAGCACCGTGGCGGTATGCATCTCCTGGGTAATATCGCGCAGCAGGCGGATGATTTCCTGGGAAAGGTGGGAGTCGAGGGCGGAGGTGGGTTCATCGGCAAGCAGCAGGTTCGGCTCATCCATCAAGGCGCGCGCGATATTGACGCGCTGGGCCTGGCCGCCGGAAAGCTGGCCGATGCGGCGATTGCCCATGCCCTTAAGACCAACGAATTCTAGCAGCTCATCGGCCCGATCCTTACGCAGCTTGCGCCCGGCCATGTGGTCCATGATGAGCAGCTGATCGCGCACCTTGAGCGCGGACAACAGGTTCGACTGCTGGAAGATGATGGAGTTCGTACCGTTGACCTCTACGGTGCCGGAGTCCGGAGTGATGAGCCCGGCGCCGACGGAGAGCAGCGTGGACTTACCGGAACCGGACTCGCCCACGATTGCGGTGAGAGTATCGGAGTCGGCGCTAAAGGTGGCATTATCAAGCGCCGTAGTAGTCGTCGTGCCGTCCTGAAAGGTGACGGTGGCGTCGCGAATATCAAGAACGGTGGACATTTTAGGCATTTCCTCCCAATGCATCGAGGGGGTTGGCTTTGGCTACGCGGCGGGTGGAGACCAGGGCACCGGCCATGCCCAGGATCCAGATGCCGACCGCGGGAACAATGATGGTGCGCACGGATACGTCGAAGGGAACGGTGCCGGAGGCCAGCAGGCCAAGCAGCCAGCCGACGAACGCGCCGAGGATGGTGCCGGCGGCCAAAATCAGCGCGGCCTGGGCCAGGGCATCGCGCAGCAGATAGCGCACCGAGGCGCCCAGGGCGCGCAGGATGGAGAGATCGCGGGTGCGCTGGAGGGTCCACACCGTCAGGAAGGCCACGGTGACCAGCGCGGAGATGCCGTAAAGGAAGCCCTGCATAGTCAGCAACGAACCGCGTTCGGACTGATAAGCGGGCAGGCCGGAGAAGGAATCGGACATCTCGACCGAGCCGGGGACCTCTTCGGAATGGAGGGCAAGCGTGCCGACCACACCCTCTGGGGCGTGGCTTACCTTCTGCCAAGTCTGGGTAGATACCCATACCACCGGCGAGTGGGAAAACTGCGTTTCGGCAACGGTGCCCTCTACGGAAAGGTCTACCCCGCCGATATTCACGGTGCCGGAGGCATCAATCGTGTCAGACAGGACGGCGCCATCTTCCGGGATGGTGGCTTTGGTATTAGGGATGGTCGTACCGGCCGGCAAGCCCATCACGCCTACCGCGCCCTCGCCCTCCAATTTGGTTTGCGCGGTGCCCAAGGCAATCGCCTCGCCGGAAAGGTCTTCCTCTTTGATCTCGGACTCGTTATAAGCGGGCTCTTCAGTAGAAAAGCTGACATAGGGGTATTCCTGCGCCACGGCCTCAAGCGCCGAGGTATTTTGCTTGGATAGGCCCTCCGTCAGGCCGGAAAGCATCACCAAGAGCAGGGTAATAAGCGCCACGGTGCGGCCGATGAGCCCGAAGCGGCCGCGCGCTGCGGTGATTTCACGAATAGCTAAGAACATACTTCTATAGTCCCTTTGCGCAGGTCAGAAGTAATCGGCGGCCTAGTTGAACCTCCAGTCAACCAACTGGTTGATCCCTCATCCACCCTCCGGCAGATACTGTAGGAAATTGTGTTTTCTGGACAGAAATTATGGCTCTGGGGCCTGCACGCCATGTTCGCGTTCCTGCTGCTTTTCGGCGTGGCCCGCGCCTATATCGATGACCGCTTGGACGCCCGCGCCATCCTTTTGGCCATCGGCCTAGCCGCGGTGTACGCGGCCGCGCGCTGGATTCCCACCTGGCTCTGGCTCACCGGGCTGTGCCTGCTCTGGTTGGGGCTCATGGTCCACGCGCAGGATTTCATGTGGCTCGAGTTCCCGCTTATCTTCGTTTTCCTGCGTGCCTTGCCCAAGTGGCCAGGGCTTATCTCCATCACGGCGCTATGGGCGGCGGCCGCCTTCATTCCGGCGTGGCTGCATCCGGATGGCTGGTCCATCGCCGCGGCCATCGGCCCGCTTATCGGCACGACCTTTGCCGCGGGCGTGTTTTATATCCAGCGCCGCTTGCAGGCGGAGGCGGCGCACCACAGGGACATCGCCAAGCAGCTGCAAGAAACCCAGGCCGAGCTGGCCGCCAGCGAGCACCAGGCCGGGCGCCTGGAAGAGCGCGAACGCCTGTCCCGGGATATCCATGACACCGTGGCCCAAGGGTTGAGTTCCATCCTGTTACTCTCACGCGCCGCCCGGAATACCGATGACCTAGAGACCAAGAACGAACAGCTCGCCGTCATCGAGGACACCGCGGGCGAGAACCTGGCCGAGGCCCGTCGCTTCGTCCGCGAGCTCGCCGGTCCCGATGAGCGCCTGGAGACTCAGTTGGATTCCATCCTGTCCCAAATGCGCCGACACACGGAGGCTTTGGGCGAGGACACCACCATTGACCTCGTCGTTTCCGGCAGCGGCAGCGTGCCCAGCGATATCAAGCAAGTGGTCGTGCGCGCCGCGCAGGAGGGCCTTAATAACGTGATCAAGCACGCGCACGCCTCCCGCGCGGTGGTCACCCTGGGCCTTTTTGAGGATGCGATTACCCTGGACGTCGTGGATAATGGGCACGGTGTAGTTGAGCCCCCGCGCCACGGCGGCGATAGCGGCTTTGGCTTGCAAGGATTGTCCCAGCGCGTGGAAAGCGTCGGTGGCTCCCTGAGCCTCGAATCCGGCGACGGCACCGCCCTTGCCATCAGAATCCCCCTCAAGGAGCAGCCCCATGGTTAATGTCATGCTTATCGATGACCACCCCGTCGTCCGCGCCGGGCTGCGCGCGATACTGAATACCTTTGCCGATGTCCGCGTGGTCATGGAAGGCGATAACGGCGCGGACGTGGACAAGCTCTTTACCGATGATGCCCCCGAAGTCGACGTCGTGGTCTGCGATATTCAGATGCCGGGCGTCGATGGCATCACCGCCACCAAGAAGCTGTCCGAGGCCGGCGGCCCGCCCGTGCTCATACTCACCACCTATGACACCCAAGCCGATATCTTGGCCGCGGTCGAGGCTGGCGCGATGGGCTACCTGCTCAAGGATTCGCCCGAGGAAGAGCTACACGAAGCGGTGCTCAATACCGCCGCACGCCGGCGCACCCTCGCCCCTGAGGTGGTCAACCTCTTGGCCCAGCGCGTGGGCCAGCCGGAGCAGTCCCTCTCCACGCGCGAGCTGGAGATCCTCCGCGCCCTTGCGACCGGCTCCTCCAATAAGGAGCTGGCCAATCAACTCTTCATTTCTGAGGCCACCGTGAAAACACACCTCATTCACATCTATCAAAAGCTGGGCGTAGACACCCGCACTGCCGCGGTAACTGTGGCCCGCGAAAGGAAACTGATTTAATGCTGGACTGCATCGTTATCGGCGGCGGCCAAGCAGGTTTAGCTACGGGCTATTACTTGCGGAAAAAGCGCCTCGATTTCCAGATCCTTGATGCCGAGCCCTCCCCCGGCGCGGCCTGGCGCCACGCGTGGCCATCGCTCACGTTATTTAGCAATAGCGCGTCTTCCAACCTGCCCGGCTTGCCGATGCCCCACCACGACGGATTTCCGCCCGCCAGCCACGTCATCGATTACTTCACCCGCTACGAGCAACGCTATGACCTGCCCGTACGCCGGCCGGTGCGGGTCCAGGAAGTCACCCACGATGGCGAGCGCTTTCACGTCACCACCGATGATGAGCACCTCACCGCGCGCACGGTGGTAGCCGCCACGGGCACGTGGTCTTCCCCGTTTGTCCCCTACTACCCCGGCGCTTTTTCTGGCCGGCAATGGCACTCGGCGGTATATCCTGGGCCCGATCCTTTCCAGGGCGAATCCGTCGCCGTCGTTGGGGCAGGTAATTCCGGGTCCCAGATAGCCGCTGAACTCGTGCTATCCGGAGTAGACACCACCTGGTTCACGGCGAAGCCGCCACGGTGGATGCCCGATGATGTCGATGGCCGCGTGCTCTTTCAGCGCAACCGCGCCCGCCTCAACGCCATGATGCGCGGCGAGCCCGACCCAGGCGCAGATACCAACTTGGGCGATATCGTTGTCGTTCCTCCCGTAAAACAAGCCCGCGATGAGGGCCTGCTCGAGGCCTCCCCCATGTTTTCTAACCTTGATGAGGTAGAGGCGGATCACCTCATCTGGTGTACCGGATTTCGCCCCGCGCTAGGCCCTTTCCGCGAGCTTCTCGATGGCCGCACCCCCACCGTAACGGGCCTTTTCCTCGTTGGTTATGGCACGTGGACGGGCCCGGGGTCCGCAACGATTACTGGGGTGAGCCCCTTTGCCAAGCAGACCGCGGGGGACATCGCCAAGCTCTGCTCCCCCGACCTTTAGCTGCCCAAAAATGGTTGCATCACAATTCACGTATCATGGTGAGCATGAGCACGCTACTTGTTACCCGTAACGAAGATAAATCCGTCACCACCTCCTTTGAGGAAGGGGAATTCCTCGGCGAGGGTGACCTGACCGTTGACGTCTCTTATTCCTCGCTGAACTACAAGGACGCGATGGCGATTACCGGCGATCCCGGCGTCGTCCGCACCAACCCGCTGGTGCCCGGCATCGACGTGGTCGGCACCGTATCCGAGTCCAACGTGCAGCGCCTGCCGGTGGGCACCCTTGTTGCCTCCTTCGGCGATGGCCTTGGTGAATTCCGCCACGGCGGCTACACCCCAAAGCAGCGCGTCAATTCCCGCGCCACCGTTGCCCTCCCCGCAGATTTCACCGCGGAACAGGCCGCTGCCGTTGGTACCGCTGGCTACACCGCGGCGCTGTGCGTTAACTCGCTGCGCGGGCTTCCCGAGGGCCCCGTCCTCGTCACCGGCGCCACCGGCGGCGTCGGTTCCATCGCCGTCAACCTCCTGCGCAATGCCGGCTACGAGGTCCACGCCATGACCGGCCGCCCCGACGATTACGCCAACTACCTCCACGAGCTCGGCGCGCACGAGATCATTGACCGCTCCGAATTCACCGAGCCGGGCAAGCCCCTGCAAAAGGCCATCTACGCCGGCGCCGTAGACACCTCCGGTTCTCAGGAGCTGGCCAATGTCCTGGCCCGCACCAAGTGGGGCGGCACCGTTGCCGCTACCGGTATGGCCAGCGGCCCCGACCTGCCCGCCACGGTCATGCCCTTCATCCTGCGCAACGTGCACCTTGCCGGCGTGAACTCCGTCGATGCCCCATTGCACTACCGCCAGAATGCTTGGCAGCTCCTCGCCCGCACCTTGGACCTGTCCATCCTGGAGTCCTTGACCAATACCCTTCCCCTGGAAGATGCGGTAAAGGAAGCGCAATCGCTCATCAACGGCAGCCACCACGGCCGCACGGTGTTGAAGATTTCCTAAGGTCTTAGTCTTTAGGACCTACAAATAGGCAGGCACCCCGTCAGTGACGGGGTGCCTTTCTTGTGCGATCGACTCCTTGGGTTCTAGGTATCGCCCGTTAAGCTGCGCATGATTTTTCTGGAGATGAAACCCAACTGCTGCAATTCCTCACCCGTCAATACGGATACCACCTTGTTATCCACCTTCGCGGTATGGCTCTCCAGTGCTGTAGCGAATGCTTCCTCGCCTACTTTCGTCACTGTGACTTCAATAGCTCGGGGTCCTAGTTCCTCCGCGTGCCGCCTTGTCACCAACTTGCGCCCCTCCATCCGGACCAGTTGTCGGTGCAACCGCGACTTTTCCCACCCCAGTTCCGCGGCCAACTCATGCGGCCGGGTGCTCTGCCCACGGCGGCGCTGCAGGACGGCCAACACCGCATAATCGGCCTCGCTCACATTCGCAGTTGCCTGCAGCGCGTTGGCCAACTCCTTATGCAGCGCCCGCTGCATCGCTACGAAGTCCGCCCACGCTGCACTTTCTTCTGGGCGCACAGGATTCCCCCTTAGGCTTTGACTTAAATAGCATTATATAATGCGCAGTTGATCACTCAACCGACAATTGAGCGGAGCGGTTGTTCCATCAACCCCCACCATTTATTAAGGTGCGGGATTTGGACTTCCAATCATTCATAAGTGCCATATTTTTGCCAATTTAAACGCATATACTTTGCTTTTCCTAAGCTATTTATTGGTCCTGACGGTTTCTGGATACCATCTATCATTAGGACTTAATAAGTACCTATCGGCCGGATTTCGAGCCGGCTGCGCCCCCCGTCGGGTAGGCGGCTGTCTATGATGGCGGGCATGGATAAACTTTTTAGCGCCTGCGGATTCGATTTCCTGGACACGGAAGAACTCATCGCGGAGCTTCCCGCAGACCGGACCCTGTGGGATGCGCCTGCTTTTGATCAAGTGCTCTACTATGCGGATCCCTCTGGCATCGCCGTCACGGCGATGGAGTACGAGGGGGAGTGGACCGTATTGCCGTCGTTCCGAGGCGGGGAAGACGTTGAGGCAACGCTATATCGCGCCATGCCATTTATTGGCATCTTAAAAATGGAAGATTTCCGGTGGGCAGTGCTTAGCGATGCCCCCTTCACGCTTCCCACCGGCAACCCCGTGGGCGGCGAAAAACTGCGCGGCCGCGTGCGGCCCGCAGTCGTTGCGCTGGACTATGAATTAACGGAACCGGCGGAGTTTTCGCTGCGATCCCCAGCGACTGAACGATTTTATAAAAACTACAAGCCCAGCCTGCTCAACCCGCAGGTCGAGCTAGCTGGCACCGTGAATAACGTCGAGAAAAAGACCAATGAATTTGGGGGAGGGGAGTACTGGGTATGCGAAATCGATGGACTCCCGCTCATCGTTGATGCCCCAGTTGAGGCGGGCCAGGGAATCCGGGCGCACGGCATAGCGCTCTGCGCCACGGAATACTGGGATTAACCGCCTCGCTGCTAGGTAGAGGCAGCTCCTAGTGTTGCGGAGCTGCAGGTACCAGCGCTAAAAGGCGATCGAGGTAGTCCCGCACGAAATCGATGGTGCTGGGCGGCTCGATCTTTCCATCCTCGCCGATGAGCTGGGGAGAATTGCCCAAGAATACCTCGGGCTGACCGGGCATCGGCATGTCAAAGTAGGACAAGGCTAGGCGCACATTCTTGTGGGAAGAATAGCCACCCATGCGGCCGACGGAGTGGCTGATGATGCCAGCTGGCTTATTCTTCCAGGCGACATCGGAATTGGGCTTGGACCCAATATCGATGGCATTCTTTAAACACGCCGGGATCGTCCGGTTATTCTCGCTGGTGACGAACAAAATGGCATCCGCTTCCTTAATTGCGTTGCGGAAATCGGTGTACTCTCCCGGCGTGGGTTTATCCTCCACGCCAGAATCGTCGTAGTCGAAATCATAAAGCGGGAGTGTGCGCAGGTCATAGCGCTGGCACTCTACGTGCTCGGGAACGAGTTCAATGGCATGGTTGGCGATCTTCTTCGCAATGCTTTCCCGCCGCAGGCTGCCAACGAGTACAAGAAGTTTCATGATGGGTGTCCTTTCGTGTGGAGACTTGTTGGTTTTTAGAAATCCCAGTCGGCATCGGAGGTCTCTACGGCTTTGCCGATGATATAAGAGGACCCCGAACCCGAAAAGAAGTCGTGGTTTTCATCCGATCCTGGCGTGAGTGCCGCGAGGATTTTCGGGTTGACCTGGCATTCCTCGTACGGGAAGAGGTTGGGATAGCCCAGATTCATCAGGGCTTTATTAGCGTTGTAGCGCACGAATGTAGCGACATCATCCATAAGCCCGTATGGTTCATAGAGCTCGCCGGAATAGCGCATCTCCAGGTCATAGAGCTTGCGCACCAGGTCAAAGGTGAATTCGCGCATTTCTTCGCGGCGAGCGTCCGTGGCGTGGTCGAGTCCCCGCTGGAACTTGTATCCGGAGTAGTAGCCGTGGACCGCCTTATCCCGCAGGATGAGCCTGATCATGTCAGCGGTATTGGTCAGCTTCCCGTGCACGCTAAAATGCAGTGGTAGATAGAAGCCGGCGTACAGCAGCAAGGAGGACAAGAGGGTAGAGGCAACCTTGCGCTTTAGTGGGTCGTCGCCGTAGTAATGCACCATCACACTGGTCGCGCGCTGCTGCAGCACTGGGTTATCCACGGCCCACGCATAGGATTTTTCGATCTCTTCGGTGCTGGCCAGGGTAGAAAAGATGGAGGAATAGCTCCGCGCATGCACGGCCTGCATGAAGGCTATATTGGTATAAACGGCCTCCTCATGTTCCGTCCGGGCATCTTGAATCTGGCTGATTTCGCCCACGGTGGCCTGCACGGTATCCAGTAGCGTCAGGCCGGTAAAGACGCGAATGGTGAGATCGCGCTCGGCTGGATCCATGCGCGACCAATCGTTGCGGTCATTGGAAAGCGGGACCTTCTCCGGCAACCAGAAATTCGAGGTCAGGCGGTTCCACACCTCTAAATCCTTATCATCCCAGATGCGATTCCAGTTCACTGGGCGCAACGGGGTGGAGGCATCGTGGCGAAAATGCGGCGGGGTTTGGGATCGCTCAATGAGCTCTTGATATTTCATCGGTACTTTCTCTTTTCTTTGTCTTCGAGGCCCTAGCCGTCAGGCAATGGACGCGTGGGCGGTGGGGTAGAGGTGGTGCGCAAAGAAGTCCTGCAACCCCTCCCGTACGCGGGCAACATCGCGGTCGGTACCGAGCAGCTCAAAACGGTAGAGCTCAGGCACGCCGCACTTTCGGGCTATCTGTGGCCCGGCGCAGCAATACGCTTCACCAAAATTGGTATTTCCAGAGGTGATGACGCCGCGCAGGAGTGCGCGATTTTCCGGAACGTTGAGGAATTGGCGCACCTGCACCGGAATCGCCGCCTTGATATTGCCGCCGCCGTAGGTCGGGACGATGAGCACAAAGGGCTCGGTGACATAGAGCATTCCTTCACGCTTCGGCCGCAAAGGAATGCGTGCCGCTGGAAAGCCCAGCTTGTGGACAAAACGGTGGGTATTTTCACTGACCGAGGAAAAATACACAAGATTAGCGGCGGTCTTAGTGCCGCAGGGTGGCGTCGAGGCTGTAGTCATCTCGCTCCTTAGTGGCTGCGCCGAAGCGCACTTTCTGCTTCAACTACAGATCTAACGTACTTTTAACTACGCCGCAACTAATCACCATTGACATGCGCAAATACTCCCCTTCTTTCAGAAAAGAAGGGGAGAGGGGGGGAAGGAGAGTTACATGCGCACCCACACGGCGCGGGCTGCGTGGGAGCTCAAAGAAAACGCCGCGGAATGTTCATTCTGGGCATGCTCGTTCTGGTTGCCCTCTACGCGCACGGCCATCCCGCCGGAATAGGGTTGGCTATCCCGTACGCTCACGGCAGCGCCGATGGTCACGTTATTCTCGCTGAAAAAGCGCAACAGATCGGCGTCTGCATCACTGATGCGGTCGACTACACCGGCCTCACCGGGCTCCAGATCGCTGAGTTTGCGCAGATCCCCTGGCTCGGACGCGGGGCTCGCGGCATAGTCCGCGGGATAGTCACCCGTGGCGCTGGGGATGGGGTCTCCATGCGGATCGCGGCTCGGAAAACCCAGTTCAGCGTCTATGCGCTCCAGAAAGAAATCGGAGACGCAGTGCTCCAATTGCTCAGCCTCCGCGTGGACCTGGTCCCAGCGGTAGTGCAGGGATTCCACCAGGAAAGTTTCAATAAGGCGGTGCCGCCGCACCATGGCAAGCGCAAAGGCACGCCCCTCGGTACTCAGCCCGATGGCACCATACGGCGTATGGGTGACGAGACCCTTTTTCTCTAGCCGCCGCACCGCATCCGACGCGCTGGAGAGCCGAACGCCTATGTGCTGGGCGAGCATCTTTACCGTTACGGGATCGTCGTGCCATTCGCCCAGCTTAAACAGGGCCTTGAGGTAGTCCTGATTGGATGGCGAAAGGCCCGAGACGTCCACGCTCATTGGTTACTTAACCACCAGGTTCACCATCCGGCCGGGAACGTAGATCTTCTTCACCACGTTCTTGCCGGAGGTAAGGTCAGCCACCTTGGCATCGGCAAAAGCGGCCTCGAATACGGCGTCTTGGTCAGCATCGGCCGCAACGTTGATGCGGGATTTAACCTTGCCGTTGATCTGCACTGGCACCTGGATCTCATCATCTACCAGGTATTTCTCCTCAAAAGAGGGGAGTGGCTCGTAGGTGATGGTCTCATCGTGGCCAAAGCGCTGCCACAGTTCCTCCGCAATGTGCGGGGCGATGGGGGAGACCAGCTGGGTGATGGGCTCCACCGCCGCGCGCGGTGCCTCGGTGCGGTAGGTCTTGGTCAGGTAGTTGACGTACTCGATGAGCTTAGCCACGACCGTGTTCAGGCGCAGGTTCTCATAATCATCGCGCACGCCCGCGATGGTGCGGTGCAGCTGCTTCAGGTCATCCTGGGTGAGCTCGGCATCGGTAGTTGCCACTTCACCGGTGTCCTCATTGATGGCCAGGCGCCACAGGCGCTGCAGGAAGCGCTGCGAACCGACGACGTCCTTGGTCGCCCACGGGCGGGAGGTATCCAGCGGGCCCATGGACATCTCGTACACGCGCAGGGTATCGGCGCCGAAGTCGCGGCAGATATCGTCCGGGGCCACGGCGTTTTTCAGGGACTTGCCCATCTTGCCGTATTCCTGGTTGACCTCTTCGCCGTTGTAGTAGAACTTGCCGTCCTTTTCCTCTACCTCGGCCGCAGGGACATATACGCCGCGGGAATCGGTATAGGCGTAGGCCTGAATATAGCCCTGGTTGTACAGGCGGCGATACGGCTCCTGCGAGCTGACAAAGCCCAGGTCAAAGAGCACCTTGTGCCAGAAGCGGGCGTAGAGCAAGTGCAGCACGGCGTGCTCGACGCCGCCGACGTACAGATCCACACCACCCGGATCGTTTTCACCGTGCTCGTCTGGGCGCGGGCCGGTCCAGTAGCGCTCGTTTTCGATATCGCAGAAGGCCTCGCTATTGCGGGGATCGATATAGCGCAGCTGGTACCAGGAAGAACCCGCCCACTGGGGCATAACGTTGGTATCGCGGTAATAGGTCTGCGGGCCATCGCCTAGGTCCAGCTCTACCTCTACCCAGTCGCGGACCTTGGCCAGCGGCGGTTGTGGCTCCGAGTCCTTATCTTCAGGATCGAAGGAGGCCGGCTTGTAGTCTTCCACCTCGGGCAGCTCCACCGGCAGCATCGACTCTGGCAGCGGGTGGGCCATGCCGTCCTTGTCGTAGACGATGGGGAAGGGCTCGCCCCAGTAGCGCTGGCGGGCGAAGAGCCAGTCGCGCAGCTTGTACTGAATCTTGCCGCGGCCGGAGCCGTCCTTTTCCAACCATTCGATGGCCTGGGCGATCGCCTCCGCCTTATTCAGGCCATTGAGGTCCAGGCCCTTATCGTTGGCGGAGTTTACCAACGCGCCGTCCTCGGTCCAGGCTTCTTCCTCGATATTGCCGCCGGAGACGACCTCCGTAATCGGCAGGCCAAAGGCCTGGGCAAACTCATAGTCGCGCGTATCGTGCGCGGGTACCGCCATGATGGCGCCGGTACCGTAACCGGTCAGCACGTAGTCCGCGATGAAGATCGGGATGCGCTTGCCGGAGACCGGGTTGGTGGCATAGGTGCCCAAGAATACTCCGGTCTTTTCCTTGTTTTCCTGGCGCTCCAGGTC
Source organism: Corynebacterium sp. ACRPS (assembly GCF_022346005.1). Taxonomy (GTDB): domain Bacteria; phylum Actinomycetota; class Actinomycetes; order Mycobacteriales; family Mycobacteriaceae; genus Corynebacterium. The sequence goes on along the minus strand of NZ_JAKRMY010000011.1, from coordinate 67,651 downwards.
CGACTTTGCTGCGATATCCGCGCGGTAGGACTCGACGGCTTCCTTCGGGTCATCGTTGCCGTAGGTCCAGCGCTCATCCACGTCATCGTCGTAAGGAATGGGGGACAAGAGGGCATCGACAAGCTCATGTTCCGGTGCCAAGACCACGTATTCCGCGCCAAAAAGCGTATCTGGGCGCGTGGTAAACACGTCGATGCCGTAGCCTTCCGCGGGGAAGGTTACCTCCGCACCGCGGGAGCGACCGATCCAGTTGCGCTGCATGGACTTGACCTTCTCCGGCCAATCCAGCAGCTCCAGATCATCGAGCAGGCGATCCGAATACGCGGTAATGCGCATCATCCACTGGGACAGGTTCTTGCGGAATACCGGGAAGTTGCCGCGCTCAGACTTGCCCTCCGCGGTGACCTCCTCGTTGGCCAAGACGGTACCCAGGCCCGGGCACCAGTTCACCGTGGAGTTGGACAGGTACACCAGGCGGAACTCATCGACGGCCTGGGCCTTTTCCTGCGCGGACAAGTCCTCGTAGTAGCGCCCGTCCTTGGTGGTGCGCTTATTGGCCTCCAATTCCTTGATGAGCTCAGCAATGGGGCGGGCCTTTTGCTGCTCTTCATCGAACCAAGAATTATAAATCTGCAGGAAGATCCACTGTGTCCATTTAAAGAACTCAGGATCCGTGGATTCCACCGAGCGGCGCGGATCGTGGCCCAAGCCCAGCATGCCCAGCTGGCGGCGCATGTTGTCGATATTGGCCATCGTGGTGGTCCGCGGGTGCGTACCGGTCTGAATGGCGTACTGTTCGGCCGGCAAACCGAAGGCATCGTAGCCCATGGTGTGCAACACGTTCTTGCCCAGCATGCGGTTATAGCGGGCGTAGGTATCGGTGGCGATATAACCAAACGGGTGCCCCACATGCAGGCCCGCACCGGAAGGGTAGGGGAACATGTCCTGCACATTGAGCTTTTCCTTGGGCAGCTCGCCCGCACCCGTGGCTAGCGAACCGACCGGGTTCGGCGCGTTAAAGGTCTCGTGGTCCTTCCAATACTGCTGCCAAGTCTTTTCGATCTGGTTCGCCAGCTCAGGGGTGTAGCGGTACGACGTGGAATCGCTCGGTTTAGTCATAAACACACAGTGTAATAGCCCCAGCCCGGCGCGGGGTAGGCAGAGGTGGGTTTTGCTTCACTAATCCGGCACCGGGCTGGCACTCTGGCGGTGACGAAGGGGGAGTGGGGCAAGGACTAAGGCCCGCCACGAGATGTTCCGGCGGTGTTTAGGAGCTATTAACGCCCAGTTCCTTTCATGGTTAAACCACGCCTTTATCTTCAATTCAAGGCTTTGCACCCAGCTATGTCTGGGTTACTTCTCTCTTGCTCGCAAAGCCACCATCTCTTCATCTCTCACTTCCACAAAGGACAATTCATGCGCACCTCTCTCCGCATTGGCGCCGCTGCCGTAGCCGCAACCGTGGCTACCGCTGGCGCAATTGCCCCAGCCACCGCCGCCGAATCCCAGGGCCCAAAGAACATCATCTACATGATTGGTGATGGGATGGGCTACGGCCACGTGGCATTTAATAACCTCTACGAAACCGGCCAATCCAAGTACCTGGTCGATGGCGCATTTAGCGCCGAAGGTCCAGAAGAACTCGACGGCGAATCCGTGCAGCGCTTCGAAGACTTCAACCGCCTGTCCATGACCACCTACCCAAATAACTCTTCCTATGACCCACAAAAAGCGTGGGCTAGCCATGAGTACGTGGATAAGGGATACACCGATTCCTCTGCTGCCGGCACCGCCATGTCCACCGGCGTGAAGACCGATAACGGCAAGCTGGGCGTGAACGATTACGGCCACGAGCAGGAAAACACCTCCGAGCGCGCCAAGAAGGCCGGAAAATCCGCCGGCGTGGTCTCCTCCGTGCCGTTTAGCCACGCCACCCCAGCTGCCTGGGCCGCGCACAACATTTCCCGCAATAACTACCTGGAGATTGCGGATGAGATGTTCAACTCTGATCTTGATGTCATCATGGGTGCCGGCCACTCGTTCTACGACGATGACAATAAGAAGAAGGATGAGGCCAAGTACAAGTACCTATCTGAAGAGGTCTACAACAAGCTGTCTTCCGGCGAGTCCGACTGGAACTACGCCGAAACCAAGGAGCAATTTGAGGCCTTGGCCCAAGGCGAGGTCGCGGCGGGGGAGAAGTACTTCGGCCTGGCGCCTGTGGCCTCGACCTTGCAGCAGGGGCGCACCGGCGAGTCAGCGGAGCCTTTTGACATTCCGTTTAACGATGTCGTGGATCTTCCCACCATGACCACCGGCGCCCTCAACGCGCTGGGCCAAAATGACGAGGGCTTCCACGTCATGATCGAAGGCGGTGCCATCGACTGGAGCGGCCACGGCAACCAATCTGCCCGCGATATCGAAGAGGTACAGGACTTCAATAAGTCCGTCGATGCCGCCATCGACTGGGTAGAAGAAAACTCCTCCTGGGACGAGACCCTGTTGGTGGTTACCGCTGACCACGAAACGGGATACCTCTCCGGTGCCAATGAGCGCTCTGAGGGCAAGTTCAACTCCATGAACGGTGGCGGTAACAACACCTTGCCCTCTGGCCACCAGTGGTACTCCACGCAGCACACCAACCAGGTCGTCCCATTCTTCTTCCAGGGTGCTGGCTCGGAGGCCCTTCGCGCGAAGGCCACCCACACCGATCCTGTGCGCGGTGACTACATCGATAACACCACCTTGGCCAAGCTCACCTTGAATGAATGGTGGATCAAGCACGATGACCAGGGCGGCAACGACCAGGCAGACGATTCTGCATCCGATCAGCCCGGCAACAATGACAACGGCGATGACGGCTCTTCCAAGAGCGGGCTCCTCGCCGGCATCGCGGGCGCCGGTATCGCCTCGCTGGCCATCGGGGCCATTGCCTTCTTGGCGCAAAAGCTGGGCATCATCACCATCAACCCGAATGCGTGGCGTAACTTCTTCCACTAATCCACGCGATTAATCGCGCGCGAAGGCTTTCATCACCGGCGGTGGTGAAAGCCTTTTTGGCCTCTGCCTGCAGAATCCACATCTTTTCAAAAATGATCTAGGCTGGTGTAAATGAGCCAGGAGAAGTTTCGTAGCCAGCTATCATCTTTTCTAGACGCGGCGGTTTTTCAGGGGGTCCCGCATCTTCGCCTCGCGCCGGATACCGATACTTTAGAGCTTTACCTGCCAGCCGTGGGCGCGGCCTATGAACCAGAAGACCCGCAATGGACCGTGGCCACGCAGCTATTGGATGGTACGGAGGTCACCCGCAAGTTTTATTACGTCGCCGGTGAAGAACCTGGCCTGTGGGTTTCCATGCCACAGCCCTTTACCCACCTTGCCGTAACGTTTGCGGAGCAGACCCTGGAGTTTGCGGGTATTGCCAATGGCGGCCTGCTGCTCGATTCCGCGCACCGCCCCGTCGATAGCACGCAGCCCATCCCGCAGGGCGCGTACACCTTCATCGCGCCGAACGGCACGCAGCTAACACCTACCCCGGATAGCCAGCCGCGCCCGCATGGCGCGTGGGAAGGCTGGTCCATCTTTGAGCTAGCGGCAGAAGATTCCTTCTCCATTGCTGTGCCGCGCCAGGACAAGGCCACCATCACCGTTGCGGATAGCGCGGATTTTTCCTGGGATATGGCGGTCAAGTCCCTGCCCAACGCGCGCGGGCTGGACGGCGAGCTGGTGTACACGAAATCCCCGCGCCTCTTGGTCAATACCCCACTTCACCTGCAGCTGACCTATGTCCCCATCGGTGGGGAAGAGGAAGAAATCTTAGAAGATGAGCTGCCGGAGGGAATCCATGAGGTTCTACCCGGCGACGTCTTCGAAGACCCCTGGGTGGGCCGGTATCGCTTTAGCCTGTTTAAGGGCGAGGAGCTTGTCGATGTCCACTATCTCAACTTTGCCGAAACGCTCCACATGCGCTCCAAGAACGAGGGGCCCCGCGGCACCAACTTCCGCTTCATCGACGCGCTGGGTAACCTCTCGCCGTTTAGCTATGCCCTGGCCTCGTCTTCCGATAAGCCCATTCACATGGAAAAGGGCCAACGCGTATTTGGCGAAGACGAATCGGTGCGCGAGGAGACCATCAGCAGCGAGGCCGGCTACGAGCTGACCTTTGAGGTCATTCCGGCGACCATCCGCACGCGCGTGAAGCGTACCGCGGCCGAGCCCGTGGATTATATGGACAAGCAAGTCATCCTGGCGGATCAGCTGGATGCGGATGCACTCTTTACGGTGCACTCACCGGAGCCGCTGCCGCTGGCGAAATTCGTGGTCATTGATAAGAACCAGAAGATCCGGGATCTCGTTACTGCCAATGGCTCGACGGAGGCGACCAATACTCTCTCCGTGCCGAATCGCGCGCTTAAGGCCGCGCTGACCAAGAAGTCCTCGCTGGAGCTCTACCTCCTGTGGTCCACGCTGTCCTACGAGGAGTACCTGGAGGGCCTGCCGGATAAGGAGCGCGCGGCGCACTTGAAGCGCAGCATGGACCGCCGCGTGATGGAATACGAGGCAACCGCGGCAAGCGACCTTATCTATGCCGCCATCGCCACGGTGCGCAAGACGCCGCTGGTCGCCCGCGCCACTATCGAAGACGGCATTCTTATGCCCGAGCAAACCCACGAGGAAGAGGTGGAGCTTTTGGCTTGGGCGTGGCCGCTTGGCAACCCCGCCAGCGAGCCGCTGCCCTTGGAGCCGGTTGAGGAGGGCTTCGAGCTGCCGGAGGAATTGCACGAGGCGGGCGATCTCATCGTGGACTTCCGCGAGGATGAACCGGCCAGCGATCTCGCCGCCCCGCAGTACCCGCCGGCGAGCTCGCTTATCATCTTCCACGATGGCGAGAGCGAGAATACCGCCGGCACGTGGGAGACCTATGCCGCCCTGCGCCGCCTTGCCCCCAAGGCCAAGGAGACCTTCGAGGGCGTTATCAAGGACATCGAGGCTGATCCGCGCGCCAGCCTCGATGCGCTCATGCAGGTGGACTTCGCGCGCGGCCAGCGCATGCGCGCGTTGGTGCGCACGGGCCTGATTACCAGTTCCTTTAACAGCGATGGGGAAGAGGCCACGGATCCGTCTTCCGTGCTCGCCGCGCTTGCCGATGCCAACCAGGCCCACGTGGAGCACTCCGGCTCCCCCTCGCTGTGGCGGACGGCCACTACGGGCGTAGACGATGTCACCCGCCCCATGCTGCTCATGAGCGCCACCGGCGAGGCCCCAACGCCCGCTACTGACAGCGCGCAGCTGTGCGATGACGCCCACCGCATCGCCGCGCTGCGCGAGTGCTTCGATAACGACTTGGCGCTGACCCGCCTGGGGACCATGTCCAACCTGCGCTCTACCGCGCTGCAATTGCGGGTGACGCTGCAGCAATTGGGCGTAGATAAGTCGGTATTGCACACCCTGCTCGCCCTGGACGCCTTCGGGGATGGAAACACGGATCTTGGCGGCTCTGCCTGGATCCCGTTTATTTCCTATGTTTTTGCCATTACCGCGCGAGGGGTGGCCAATGGGAAGCTCACCGATCCAGCCGTGGCCTCCGCGCTGGATAACGCCCTCCCGCAGCTCGCGGAGGCGGTTTCGCTGGCCCCGGAGCTGTTTTACCGGGATATTCTCACTGCGGAGGCACTTACCCGCGACTACAGTGACTGATATGCAGGTTATTTCCACCAACGTCGCCGTGCGCAGGCCGGATCCGAGCGGGAGGCATGAGTTTTCGGGCATCGACAAGCGCCCGCAAGACTTCATCGATATCTCCGCTCCCGGACCAAATTACGGCGATGGTTCTGGCGTGCGCGGTGATTCTATCGGCGATAGCGATCACCACGGTGGAAGTGACAAGGCGGTTTATGCCTATGCCCGCGAGGAATTGGATTATTGGGAGGATTCGCTGGGCCGCACGCTGGCTTCAGGGTCTTTTGGGGAGAACCTCACCACGCGCGGTATTGATCTCTCCGCGCTGCTTATCAATCAACGCCTCCACATCGGTACGACCACGCTCGAGGTCTCCATACCCCGCCAGCCGTGCGCTACCTTTTCCGGCTGGGTGCAGGAAAAGGGCTGGCTCAAGCGGTGGACCGCGCGCGGTGATTGCGGCGTGTACTTCCGCGTCATCTCGCCCGGGCGCATTTCTGCGGGGGATGCCATCACCCGCGGCCCCGCTCCCGCGCACGATATCACCATGCGCATGGCATTTGCGGCCAAGATGGGGGACCGAGCGCTGGCCCGGCGCGTGGTCGATGCCAAGTGCTTGCCGCCCCAGCACGCAAAAAAGCTCCGGGTATAAACCCGGAGCCAAAATTCATTGCGCCTTTAAGCCGGCTGCGTGCCCTCTGTGGCGCTGACGACGGGCGCCTTCGCCTTGGGGTAGCGCCCGTGGACCATGTAGTAGTACACCGCCGCTACGGCGATGAGGCCGGCCAGGATGAGGTACATCGTATCGAAGCCGGTGGCGCTCACGATGGGGCCAAGCCCGAAGGGGGCGAGGCCGATGCCGAAGTCCATCAAGAGGAACATCGTGGAAATACCCGCGCCTATCTGGGCGGCCGATACAGAGCGTACAGAAATGGCCTGGCAGGCGGGGCTTAGCGTGCCGTATCCCATGCCCGTAAACGCACCCGCGACCACGAGCATCACGTCATTGCTGGGAAAGCCCATGATAATAAGGGCGATGGCGAAGGACACCAGGCCCAGGTACATGACCGAGTTATCGCCTTTGTGGTCCTGGATGCGGCCCAAGAAGAAGCGCATGATGAGCATGACTACGGCGTAGCCGATGAAAAAGAGGCCGGCGCCGGCGGCCAGGTCCTCTTCGCGCGCATAGGCATTGAGATAGGTGACCACACCGGAGTAGGCGATGCCCACAAGCAGCATGAAAAAGCCGATCGGCAACACGTTGGGGTGCACCGCGTTGCGCAGCTTGAAGGCCGGCTTTTCCTCATCGAGCTCCGCCGGGTAGCGCAATACGAGCGCCAGCACGAGGGAGACGATATTGGAACCTAGGGCGACCGCAAAGAGGGTGTTATAGCCAATATTATTGGCCAAGAACAAGCCCACTGCCGGGCCGAAGGCGGTGGCAAGGGTGGTGCCCAAGGCGAAGTAGCCGGTGCCTTCCGCGCGGCGCTGCTGGGGGATGACGGATTGCGCGACGGCCATCAGCGCCGTAGAGGTCAGCGCATAGCCTGCGCCGTGAAGCAGGCGCACCAGGATCAGGACGGCCACGTTATGCGCCACGAAATAGCCCACCGTCACGATGCTGACGAAGGCCAGCGAGGTCAGGGCGGCGTGCTTTTGCCCCACGCGGTCCACCAACCAGCCGGAGACGATGCGCATGAAGGTCGCGCCCAAAACGAAGGCGCTGGAGGCAAAACCACTGACGGTATCGGACGCCCCGAAGCTTTCGACGGCATACAGGGCCATGGTCGTCACCGTTAGGTAGAAGACAAGGAACTGGCCAAAATTAGCCACCCACGCCAATAGGAACGTGGGTGTAATCAATGGCGGCTGAGCTGCCGCTGAATTCGTTGTTGACAAGACTCACTCCAAATAAAAAATAAAAAATCCTCCCAACCGCGCACGGCCCCAGAAGGGCCGCGTGCGGGGAGAAGGAAAGCAATCACAATTATGCGGGGAGTGAGTATACGCCGCACGCACTTAAATGTTTAATCAAACACGGTTATAAGCGCGCTAAACAGTGATTGCGTTGCCGGCTAAAGGCCTAAGCGTTGGCATAAGGGTCGCGGATGCCTAGGTATTGCACGGAGGTGTATTCCTCGATACCTTCCGCGCCACCCTCGCGGCCCATTCCGGATTGCTTCACTCCGCCGAAGGGGGCAGCGGCATTAGAGATAACGCCGGCGTTGAAGCCCATCAGGCCAAACTCTAGGCCATCAGCGATGCGCCACAGGCGGTCCGAGTTCTCGGTAAAGACGTAAGATGCCAAACCGTACTCGGTATCATTGGCGATCTCGAGCGCCTCTTCCTCGGTACTGAAGGTGATAATCGGGGCGACTGGACCGAAGATCTCTTCCTGGGCGACGCGTGTTTCACGTGAAACATTGGTAATCACCGTAGGCTCGTAGAAGTATCCGGCACCGTCCCCGCGCTTACCGCCGGTGGCGATGGTAGCGCCCTTTTCTGCAGCATCGTCCACCAATGCCGCAATGCTCTCCAAAGCCTTGGACTCGACGAGAGGTCCGCAGGTAATACCTTCGTCCATACCATTGCCCAGATTGAGCTTCTCAAACTCCGCAACGAGTTTCTCAGAGAACTCCTCAGCAACAGACTCGTGGACCAAGAAGCGGTTAGCTGCGGTGCAGGCCTCGCCGATATTGCGCATCTTGGCGCCCATCGCACCCTGGACCGCTTGGTCAATATCTGCGTCCTCAAAGACAATGAATGGGGCATTGCCGCCCAGTTCCATGGAGGTACGCAGCACGTTATCGGCCGCGCCCTTCAAAAGGGTCCGGCCCACTGGGGTAGAACCGGTGAAGGAAAGCTTGCGCAAGCGGTCATCGGCAAGCAATGGCTCCGAAATTGCAGATGCAGACTTGCCGGCAACGACGTTGAGAACGCCCTTTGGAAGCCCAGCATCGATCATGGTTTGCGCAAAGTACTGCGCAGTCAGGGGAGTCAGCTTGGCCGGCTTGAGCACCATCGTGCAACCCGCTGCCACCGCAGGAGCCACCTTGCGAGTAGCCATGGCCAACGGAAAGTTCCACGGGGTGATCAGAAGGCAGGGGCCCACCGGCTTGCGGCGAGTGATCATCCGCAGCGTGCCTTCGGGAACGGTTGCGGCGCGACCGTAATCGCGCACCGCTTCCTCACTGAACCAACGCAGGAACTCGCCGCCATAAGTGACCTCGCCCTTAGCTTCCGCGAAGGGCTTGCCCATCTCTAGCGTCATCAGGGCGGCGAATTCATCTGCCCGCTCCTGTACTAGATCGAATGCTCGGCGCAGAATCTCCGCGCGCTCGCGCGGCGTGGTGCGCGCCCAGTCATCCTGCACGGCACAGGCAGCGTCGAGGGCAGCAATCGCATCGTCCGAGTTTGCGGAAGATAGCGTCGCCAGCGTTTCGCCCGTCGCTGGGTTTTCAACGTCAAAAGTCTCGCCGGAGGTGGAATCGCGCCACTCACCACCAATAAGCAATTGGGTGGGGACCTTTGCAATTACCTCGTCGATATTAATACTCACTTATCGTCACCTTTCTTGAAGATATTGACCTGCACCACATTACCCTTAACGGGCGCGAAGACCACTCATTAGATACCGATTGAATATTTTTCACTTGTTTCTTCCACGCTATAGAAATTTAGGCTAGGCTAGTGCCCATGAAGAAAATGACTACTCGTTGGTGGTGGCGCGCGTAACTCGCGGGCCTTTCTTCGCACCCCATTTTTAGGCTCGCATTCTGCGGGCCTTTCGGCGTTTTCAGTGCCTTTGCTCGCGGATACCCCGGGTCCCTCGCACTCTGTTCCTCAGTTACTCCTGAAAGGGCACTGCAATGACATACACCGCCACCCGCGATATTGCCTATTGCCGGGATGCCTCAGCGCTATTTCATAGCTTGGCGCGATCGAGCGATTCCTTGTTATTGGAAAGCGCGGATATTGAAACCAAGAAAAACCTCACGTGCCTGGCCGTGCTCGATGCCGCGGCGAGAGTGACCTGCACCGGCCAGCGAGTTCGCGTCCTCGCACTCAGCCCAGCGGGGGAGCAGCTCATCACCATGCTGTACTCGCGTTTTACAAACCGGATTGTTTCACGTGAAACCACGGAAATTGTCTTTGAGTTCTCGCCCTCCAGCGAGTCTGATGAACGGCAACGGCTCCTAGATGAATCGACGGCCGATATCCTCCGCGCGCTGCAGCGCGATCATTCCTATTCCTCGCCCTTGTTGCCATTCGTCGCCGGCGGCTTTGCCTATGACTATTTGGCCACTTTTGAAAACCTGCCTGAGGTAGGCGAGGGGCCCAATACGTTTCCCGATTATGAATTCCTCGTCGCCCAAACTGTCCTTGCGGTGGACCACCTAACGAAGACGGCGCGGGTAGAGGGCTGGGATATCGACCGAGCCCGCTTGGAAGACAGGCTCGACGCCTTGGCCGCCACGCCCATCGACGCGATAGAGAATCCGGCGCTTGACCAGCCCGTGGAGACCTTGAGGGCGACCGCGGATATTGACGATGCCGCGTTTTGCGAGCAGGTGACGCGGCTCAAGGGCAATATTGACTCTGGCGATATTTACCAGGTCGTCCCCGCTCGCACCTTCACGGTGGACTGCCCCGATGCCTTCGCGGCCTATCGCCAGCTCCGGGAGACTAATCCTTCGCCGTATATGTTCTATCTCCGGGGAGAAGGTTATGAGCTTTTCGGCGCATCACCGGAATCCAATTTGAAGTTTGACCCAGAGACGCGGCAGGTGGAGCTCTATCCCATTGCCGGAACTAGGCCCCGCGGGCTCAACCCGGACGGCACGATCAACGATGAATTGGATATCCGCAATGAGCTAGAAATGCGCACGGATACCAAGGAGTTAGCCGAGCACACCATGCTGGTAGATCTGGCGCGCAATGACCTCGCCCGCGTAGCAGAACCCGGCACCCGGCGGGTGGCAGACCTGCTCCAAGTAGACCGCTATTCACGAGTCATGCACCTGGTCTCCCGCGTGACCGCCACGTTGCACGAGGACTTCGATGCCCTCGATGCCTACCGCGCCTGCATGAACATGGGAACGTTGACCGGCGCACCCAAGTTGCGCGCCAGCGAGCTCATCCGCCAGGCCGAACACAAGCGCCGTGGCTCCTACGGCGGCGCAGTGGGGTACCTGCGCGGCGACGGCGCCATGGATACCTGCATTGTCATTCGCTCCGCCTTCGTCCACCGCGGTACGGCCGCCGTCCAAGCTGGTGCCGGGGTGGTGCACGATTCCATCCCGCAATCCGAAGCCGATGAAACCCTGCACAAGGCCTATGCCGTTCTCCACGCCATTGCCCTCGCGCACAACGCCACCCTGGAGGTACAGCGATGAATTCACCGCACGTGGTCTTGCTCGATAACCACGATTCCTTTGTCTATAACCTCGTCGATGCCCTCGCCGGTTACCGCACCACCGTCTACCGCAACAGCGTCTCCGTCGCGGAGGTGCTGGCGGCCGAGCCCGATATTATTGTCCTTTCCCCAGGCCCCGGCCACCCGCGCGATGCTGGTTGCATAATGGAGCTTATCGGTGCCACCTTGGGCACCATCCCCATCCTCGGCGTCTGCTTGGGCTTCCAGGCGCTACTGGAATACCACGGTGGCGGGGTAGGGCCGTGCGGCCCCGTGCACGGCAAGTCCATACCTATGACGCTTACCGATGCCGGCACCGCCCACCCAGTCTTCGCCGGCCTAGCCACCGATGCCGATCCCGCCCAGCCCTGCGTCCCCGGCACCCAGGTCCCCGTGGCCCGGTATCACTCCTTGGGGTGCACGCGCGTGCCAGCCGGCATGCGGGTGCTCGCGGAGACGGAGGCAGAGATCGGGACCATCGCCATGGCGGCAGAAACGGACGATGGGATGGCACTAGGGATGCAATTCCACCCCGAGTCAATCCTCTCGCCCCGTGGCCCAGACATGCTAGACCGTTGCATCCACCGACTATCGACCCATCCCACTATGGAGCCAAAGCATTAATGACGAACCAAAGCCCATTGAAAACGCTGCAAGCCTTCTTGGATAATCCCGCACCCACCGTGGAGGAGGCCACCAAGGTCTTCACCCCGGTTGCCGTGGGTGATTATGACGATATTCAGATCTCCGCGTTGCTCACACATATCCGCACCCGCGGCGAAACCCTCGCGGATATCACGGGTGCCGCCAAGGCATTCCTGAAAGTTGGACACCCCTTTCCCATTACCGGCGAGGGACTCATGGACTCCGCGGGCACGGGCGGCGATGGCGCAAATACCATCAATATCACTACGGCGGCCTCCTTGGTTGCCGCCGCTGGGGGAGTGAGGATGGTCAAGCACGGCAACCGGTCCGTTTCCTCCAAGTCCGGTTCCGCCGATGTGCTCGAGGCACTGAATATTCCCCTGGACCTGGACGTGGACCGCGCCGTCCGGCAATTCGAGGCCTCCAATTTCACCTTCCTCTTCGCTCCGGCCTACAACCCCGCAGTGGCTCACGTGCAACCGGTGCGCAAGGCGCTCGGGGTCTCCACCATCTTCAATACCTTGGGACCCCTGCTCTCCCCGGGCCGCCCCAAACTACAGATCATGGGCATCGCCAACCCCGCCCAGGGTCCCATGATCGCGGAAGTCTTCCGGGAGCTGGGGCGCACGCGGGCGCTCGTCGTCCACGGCGCTGGTACCGATGAGATTGCCACCCACGGCACCACCCAGGTTTGGGAGCTAAAGGACGGCGAGATTTCACACTATGAGCTAACGCCGGAGGAGTTGGGCATCGCCAAGCATGAGCTCAGTGAGCTTGCCGGCGGCGACGGCCAAGATAATGCCGCGCACGTGCGCGCCATATTTAATGGCTCGGGTAAGCCGGCGCACTATGACGCTGTCGTGGCATCGGCTGGGGCAATGTTTTATCTGGGTGGCACCACGGCCTCCATTGCAGAGGGCGTCGCGCACGCCAAGGGGCTCATCGATAGCGGGGACGTGGACCGCTGGCTGCGCACCCACGAGCAAGCGGAATACTAAGAAGGCCACACGAGGGAAAAGAAATGACAAAACAGAAACTGCCGACGGTGCTCGAGGGGATTGTGGCTCAGCGCCGCACTCACCTTGCCGGCATTCGCGAGCGCATCGCCCACGTAGATGTGGACAAGCTTGAGCCGTCTCGGCGTTCGCTTTTTGCGGCGCTCAATGGCACCAATCGCTTCATCATGGAGTGCAAGTCTGCATCGCCATCACTCGGAATGATTCGCGAGGATTACCGCCCCGGCGAAATCGCGCGCGTCTATTCCCGCTACGCGAATGCCATTTCCGTGCTGTGTGAGCCGGAGCGGTTCGGCGGGGATTACGATCACCTCCAGACCGTAGCCCAGTCCACGCACCTGCCGGTTTTGTGCAAGGACTTCATCGTCGATCCGGTTCAGGTCTATGCCGCGCGCTACTACGGCGCGGATGCGATTTTGCTCATGATGTCCATCGTGGATGATGAAACTTTTGCACAGCTGAAGTCCTTGGCGGATAAATTAGGACTAGATGTACTGACTGAAGCCATCACCAAGGAGGAGGTGGACCGGGCGCTATCCTTCGGGGTGGAGATCATCGGCATTAATAACCGCAACCTCCATGACTTGAGCATCGACCTCTCCCGCACCGAGCAACTCGCCGGGTACGTGCCTGACGATAAGGTCGTCGTCTCCGAATCCGGTATCCGCGATAACCACACCGTCCGGCGTTTAGGTGCCCACGCCAATGCCTTCCTCGTCGGCTCCCAACTCACCTCTCACGAGGACATCGACCGCGCCGCCCGGGATCTGCTCTTCGGCGCGAATAAGGTGTGCGGGCTCACCGCCACCTCCACGGCCCAAGCCGCCCGTGCCGCCGGTGCCCGCTACGGAGGGCTCATCTTCGCCCCGGATTCCCCGCGCAATGTTTCACGTGAAACCGCCGAGAAAATCATCGCCGCCGAGCACGGCTTGGATTTCGTAGCAGTCAGCCGCAGCGACGACCCCGCAGAGTTGCGGGCCGCGGCGGCGACCCGCGGGCTATCCGGAATCCAGTTGCACGCCCCGTTCCAGGGCAACTTGGATGGCGAGCTGGCGCTGATCGAGCGTGCCCGCGCGGTGCTCGCGGACACCGATGCCGAGTTTGTCTGGCGGGCCATCGACATGACCAACCCCCAGTGGATAGAGATGGCGCCGGAACTCGCCGCGCGTGTGGACCGCCTCGTGCTCGACTCGGGTAGGGGAGGCACCGGCCAAAGATTTGATTGGGCGTCGATCCCGGAAGACATCAAAGCTCACAGCCTCCTGGCAGGGGGCCTCAGTCTAGACAACCTGGAAGGCGCGCTCCGCGTGGGTACCGCTGGGCTCGACCTGAATTCAGGATTAGAAACGCGCCCCGGGAACAAAGACGCCGCCCTGATTTCTCAAACCTTCCGCACCATCCAATTATTCAACCAACCAGACAAGAAAGATTAACCATGCCCGATTCACGTGAAACACTCCTTCCCGCGTACTTCGGGGAATTCGGCGGTCAATACGTTCCGGAATCCCTCATCCCCGCATTGGATCAATTGGAGCAGGCGTTTGTTGATGCCCAAAATGATCCCAGGTTCCGCGAAGAGCTCGCCGGATTGCTGCGCGACTACCTGGGTCGTCCAACCCCCGTTACCGAGGTAAAAAAGCTCGGCGGGAAGGCGCGGATCTTCCTAAAGCGCGAAGACCTCGTCCACGGCGGGGCACACAAGACCAACCAAGTGCTCGGACAGGCCCTCCTGGCAAAGCGTATGGGCAAAAAGCGAATCATTTCCGAGACCGGCGCGGGCCAGCACGGCACGGCAACGGCATTAGCGTGTGCGCTGCTCGATCTCGAATGCGTGGTCTACATGGGCGCCAAGGATGTCCAGCGCCAGCAACCGAACGTCTTCCGCATGGAACTCATGGGCGCGAAGGTCATCCCCGTTGATACCGGATCCGGAACCCTGAAGGATGCCGTCAACGAGGCCCTGCGCGATTGGACCGCTACCTTCCATGAATCGCATTACCTGCTCGGCACCGCGGCGGGGCCGCACCCATTTCCCACCATCGTGCGCGAATTCCACCGCGTCATTTCTACCGAAGCCAAGGCGCAGCTGATCGAGAAGACGGGCGGCCTTCCCGATCTCGTCGTCGCCTGCGTGGGCGGCGGCTCCAACGCCATCGGCATGTTCGCGGACTTCATTGACGAGGACGCGGTGGAATTGGTCGGCGCCGAACCAGGCGGTGCGGGCCTCGACTCCGGCGAACACGGAGCCACCATCAACAACGGCACCGTGGGCATCCTCCACGGCGCGCGCAGTTACCTCATGCGCAATTCTGACGGTCAGGTTGAAGAATCCTATTCCATCTCTGCGGGTTTGGACTACCCCGGCGTGGGCCCACAGCACGCGCACCTTCACGCAACCGGCCGAGCAAAATACGTGGGAATCACGGACGCCGAGGCCCTAGAGGCATTCCAACTCTTGTCCAAGAAGGAAGGCATCATTCCCGCCCTCGAATCCTCCCACGCGCTGGCCTATGCCCTCAAACGCAAAAACGAGGACATCACCATCTTGGTCTCACTATCTGGCCGCGGCGATAAGGACATCGACCATGTCCGCCACACGCTGGAATCCCACCCCGAACTGCAACTCAAGGAGAACTAATCATGGGCAGCCGTTATGATAAGCTTTTTGCCGCGTTGCGTGAGAAGAATGAGGGCGCGTTTGTCCCTTTCATCATGCTGGGCGATCCGACCCCTGAGGCCAGCCTGGAGATCATCCGGACCGCAGTCGCCGCCGGGGCCGACGCCTTGGAGCTCGGCGTCCCCTTCTCTGACCCAGTGGCGGATGGTCCCACCATCCAGGCTTCGCATATCCGCGCCCTCGATGGGGGAGCAACTCTTGATAGTGCTTTGGATCAGGTGCGGACGATTCGTTCCGAGTTCCCTGATTTGCCCATCGGCATGTTGATCTATGGGAACGTTGCCTTCGCCCGCGGAGTGGAGCAATTCTATGCGGAGTTCGCGGACGCTGGCGCCGATAGCATTTTGCTTCCCGATGTCCCCGTACGCGAAGGCGCCCCATTCATCGCCGCGGCAAAAGAAGCCGGTATCGACCCCATCTTCATCGCCCCCGCGCGCGCCGCGGAGCGCACGCTCGCCGGCGTTGCCGAGCATTCACAGGGATATATTTACGCCATCTCCCGTGATGGCGTCACGGGAACCGAGAAGGAATCCGAGACCACCGGCCTCGACGAGGTCGTCGCCAGCATTCAGCGCTTTGATGGTCCACCGGTGCTGCTCGGTTTCGGTATCTCCTCACCGCAGCACGTCGCCGATGCCATCGCCGCAAACGCCGCGGGCGCCATTACTGGGTCCGCGATCACCAAGATCATCGACCGCCATGTTTCACGTGAAACCGGTGCCGCTGGGACGATCGAGGATGCCGATGCCTTGCACGCTGAGCTGACCGACTTCATCTCCGCGATGAAGGAAGCGACCAAGCGTTAGAGCCTTCCGGACGGTAGCGCCAAAAAGCCCCCTGGCTTCCTCCCACATTTGTTGGGTGGGGAAGCCAGGGGGCGCAAATGTTTCACGGGAAACTAGGCCGCAGTCTCCGCCTCTTCTTCATTGAGAGTATCGACCTTATCGCGGGCGAACTTATCGACGACCATCGCAATGGCACCATCGCCGGTCACGTTCGCTGCGGTGCCGACGGAGTCAATCGCTATATAAGCGGCGATCATCAGCGCCACCATTCCGTCATCGAAGCCCATCATATCCGCCAAAAGGCCAACGGCCACCATAACGGCACCACCCGGCACGCCTGGTGCGGCGATCATCATGATTCCCAGCAGGAAGATAAAGCCAAGGCCGGTGCCAGTGCTGATATCCATATTCGCCATAAAGACGATGGCGAAGGCATAAAGCGTCAGCTTCATCATGGACCCGGACAGGTGAATTGTCGCGCACAGCGGGATCACAAAGCTCGCGACCGGCTTCGAAATGCCGTTACGCAAGCTGGATTCCAAAGACACCGGAATGGTCGCAGCAGAAGATGACGTACCCAATGCAGTGAAGTATGCCGGCAGCATATTCCGCAGGGCCTTAAAAGGATTCTTTCCTGCGATTGCACCGGCAACCACATACTGGAGCACGAGGTACACCAGCGTCATGACCACTGCCAGGATCAGTACCTTCGCAAAGGCAGAAAGGACGTCGCCAATATTGCCATTCATACCCAGGCCAAGGAACATGCCGAAAATGTAGAACGGCAAGATGGGAATAACGAATCCCCAAATGACCTTAACCACCACATTTTCCAGTTCCTTGGTGACGGTATAGAGCGTATCGGACTTCACCGACGTCATGGCGACACCAATGCAGAAGGAAAGCAATAGCGCCGTCATCACCTCAAACGGTGGTGCCATCTCCACCTCGAAATAAGGTGAGAGGGAGCCTTCGTCCACGTCCGATACGTTGGTCACTAGGGTTTGGCCCGCCAGCATCGAAGGATAGAGCCACTGTGCCAGGCCATAGGCAATCAATCCCGAGAGAATGGTGGAACCGTAGGCGATGCCCGCCGTAACCCCCAACCATTTTCCTGCGCCCTTGCCAAGACCGGCGATCGCCGGGGCGACAAGGGCGAAAATCAGCACAGGAATGAAGAAGTTGAGGAAGTTACCAAAGAGCCCGTTAAAGGTGGCAAAGGCTCGACCGAACCATTCGGGCGCAAAGAAGCTGACGACAATGCCAAGCACGATGGCGAGAACGATGCGGAAAAGGAGAGAGTCCGCTATTTTCTTGAGATTCATGCAATCACAATCAGGTTAGGTGTTCCCAGTCCGGGGACTCACTTGTGTGTGGTTCGACGGAAGGAGAGACAACGTGGTGCAGGTGCAAAATCGAGCGAATATCTATCGATCGATCCAAATTGAATATTACCCGAGCCGCCTTATATTTAAGACACAAGCCCCGTAGCTTAATTTCCAATATCGCGTTGCAGGATTAAACTATGGATATGGTCGCAGTGGGAATCATATTTTTAATCCTTGCCGTTTTCCTTATCGCGGTGGGCGCACTCGCCGCCACCAAGCGGTTGCCCGGCAATAAATACATCGGCTTGCGCTTACAAGAGATCCGAAAGTCACGTGAAGCGTGGGATAACGCCCACGCCGTTGCGGGCCCCTTCTGGGCCCTTGGCGGACTTTCGCTGCTTTTCGGCGGCGTCGTAGCCTTCCGCGCGGAAGGTTGGATGTGGCTTATTCCGGTCACCACTTTCGTAATCGCTATCCTCGCGCTTTCCGTCGGCTCGAACCTTGGCTCGCGCGCGGCGTTTCTTTATGAGCAAGCGCATGCCGATGACGATGGTTGTGGCGATAGCTGCAACTGCGGCTCCGGAGGCTGCGGTGGGGAGGAGGCCACAGACTCCGCCGCTCAACCCGAGGTTGATCTGGGTGCCCTCCGCCAGGCCGCTCGCCACTCTGATAATTAAATAACTATCTTTTGAGTTTCTTTCTCCCTCCCTTTCCTGTCCGGCAATCGCGCCACACAGGGACGGGTCAGGGAGAGTTTTTATGACACTGTGACGTTATTATTCCAACCACGGAATCCCACACTTTTCGTCACAACTAAATTAAGTTGGGGGTATTTAACGACTCGTACCTATGTTGGACTCCATCTATAGTTGCGCGTCTCAACCTACGGGGATTCCTGTGGGCATTCCTAGAACTCGCATAGAGGTTCCGCAGAGCTCGGCTCCGCCACTACACCTAACGCGGGGAAGGGTTGACAATGGGAGACATGAAGAAAACCACAGCCCTCGCCGCAATCGCCGTTTCCACCTTCAGCATCGGTACCTATGTCGCCGACTCCCACCGCGTCGAACCTGAATCGCACGCCGCAGGAGGGGACGGGCCACATCCCATCGTTAATGACATAGGTCTAGATTCCGGCACCTATGAACTCACACCCACCGAGGCTGGGCCGGTCGCAACCTGGAACGGCAATCTGTCCTAATTTCGTGTTTCACGTGAAACCTACACTGAGCCATTTCACTTTAGCTGCCCCGAAATATGATTAACCGTTGCCGAAATCATGTTCCGGCCGTGAACCATTCAGGATAGAGTAGAGGCTATGACTATCTGTTCGCGCCGCATGTTCTTGCTCGGATCCGCTACGACTTTCGCAGGTGCATACCTCGCGGCCTGCGGCTCAGAACCGTCCGCGGAAATCGCGGCAACGGACATTCCAGTAGGCTCCGGGATCATCGTCGACAGGGTTATCTTCACGCAGCCGAAAGAAGGGGAGTTTAAGGCCTACTCCCAAACCTGCCCGCACCAACAAAACCCCATTACAGAAATCGACGGTATGACTGCTACCTGCACGGCGCATCATACGTCCTATAACCTGAAAGATGGTTCGGTCATTGAAGGACCTGGCCGAGACCCACTCAAAGAATTTGGGGTAAGCCAAGAGGGTACAAAGGTCACTACAGCGTAAATCCCCGCGGACGCTTCACCCTCTACGCCCATCGTTTCACGTGAAACCATGAGACTCAATGGGAGTACGCAGAAGAAAATTATCCGCACTACCTTTCGTGGAACCAAGCGAGACGGTTTACACTTTGGGTCATGCTGCACAGACTTAAAAAGCCGGATCCGCTCATCGTCCTCATCCTTACGGCCGTCGCAATCGCGATCATTGCACCGGCCCGCGGCACCTTCGCTGACGTCTTTGGCAGCCTGACGAATGTGGCGATCGCGCTGTTGTTTTTTCTCTACGGCGCGCGGCTATCCACCCAAGAAGCTCTAAACGGGCTTAAGCACTGGCGGCTCCACATCACGATTCTTGCTTTCACGTTCGTGATTTATCCCCTCATCGGTCTGGCCCTGCGGCCCCTTACCGAGTTCATCACTGACGATATGTACATGGGGATCCTATTCCTTACGCTGGTCCCGTCCACCGTGCAGTCTTCCGTGGCTTTTACTTCCATTGCCAAGGGCAACGTATCTGGAGCAATTGTCTCCGCCTCAACCTCTAACTTGGCCGGCGTCTTCATCACGCCTGTCCTGGTCATGGTGCTCATGGGTACCGGTTCCGGCCTACATATCGATACCTCCGTCTTTGGGGAAATCTCCCTCTTGCTTCTCGCGCCATTCATATTGGGCCAATTAACCCGGCGCTGGATTGCGGACTTCGCTCAGAGCAAGGCCACAAAGGTGGTCGACCGCGGCTCCATTGCCATGGTGGTCTATTCCGCATTTTCTAAGGGCGTGGTCGATGGAATCTGGTCCTCCATCTCTATCTGGGAGATCGTGTTCCTCGTGGTTTTCGCCGCAGCCTTCGTCATTTTCATGTTGTGGCTGACGCGGTTTATCTCCGGGAAGCTAGGATTTTCTCGTGCCGATATCATCGCGATCCAGTTCTGTGGCTCTAAGAAGTCTTTGGCTACCGGCCTTCCCATGGCCTCGGTCATCTTTGCCTCAGGGTCGACATCGCTCGGGCTATTGATCCTCCCGCTCATGATTTACCACCAGGTGCAGCTGATGATCTGTTCTGTGTTGGCCTCCCGGTACGCACAGGAGGACGAGGAGCAACTACACTAAGTGCCCATGGCTAATTACCTTTATGTGCGCACCGAGCTTTCCGTCCCAGGAGTGGGCTCAGCGGTCCACCTCGCAGAATTAGAAGAACACGACGCCCAACGCTGCCGCATGCACCGCATGATCGCTTTGGATCCCGCGGATTCCGTGGTCGGGGTAGCGACCCCGGATAGTTCCACGGGAAACGTGGACACGCCGCAAGAAGTAGTTCCGCACCCCGATACCTACGATGAGTTCCCGGATATTAGCGCCCAGTACATGGACCAAGAACAATTTGAAGCGCTGTGGACGGAAGCCACCACAAAGTTTGGGCTTAGCTAGCCGCGGCCTACAGCACCAGGTTCACCAGGATCATGTAGAACGCGGTACCGCCGAATATGGATAATCCGGAATCGCGCTTCCACTTGTGTAGTCCGACGGTAACTAGCACGCCCAAGAGCACCGGCCACAGCCCGCCGGTGCCATCCGCCTGTCCGGCAACGGCATAGACCACCAAGATGGTCATGACGCCTACGGGCATCATCAAGCCCAGCAGCGAAAAGAACTCGCTATCCTTCATCCACTTCTTCGCGGAGAAGGGAAGCTCCCGCAATAAGACGGTCACGATGCCTACAGGGATGAGCACTGCAGCAATCGCCCCTAAACTGACTCCGTCCGGCATTTAGTTATCCTCCTTCACGGTCGTGGAGGGAAGGGGCTGCAGCCGCCAGGTAAGCGCGTTATCCGCGCGCGGTGACAGGTAGCGAATGATGAGCAACAAGAAATAGGCGCTCAGGGAGACCATCAGCAGCTGCCCCGGGGTGATGAAAGCGGCGAGGATGCCCAAGGCCGCGGCCGATAGCGGTAGGGACAGATCCTGATTGTTGCGGAAGGAGTCCATCGCCAAGACAACGAATAGGGCGACGAGGGCGAATTCCATTCCCTCGACGGAAGAGGGGATTACCTGGCCGGCGAGCGCGCCAACGATGCCGCCGCCTACCCACAGAATTTGGCAAAAGATTTGTATGCTCAAAATGCGGGTGCCGGTAGGCCGCTCCTCGCGCGGGAGCGCCGAGACGATGGCATACGTTTCATCCGTGAGGGCATAGGTGGAATAGGCCTTGCCCACGGGGGCATTAATCCGTTTGCGGGGGAATGTTAGCCCATAGAAGATATGGCGGAAATTCACCATAAACCCGGTAAGGAGCGAGGACAGCGCGGAAACACCGCCGGTAACCATGGAGATGGCGAGAAACTCCATAGAGCCGGCGTAGATAACGATGGAAAATATGGGCGTCCACCACCAGCTAAAGCCGGATTGCACCATCAGGAGGCCAAAAGCCAAGCCCAATGGAATTAGCCCGAGAGCCACCGCCCACGTGTCTTTAATGCCCTTGTGGATTTCCTCGCGCATACGGGTCAGTGTAACCGATCACATACCGGCCGCTAGGAATTAATTATCATCCACATTCACGGGATAGGTGGAATACAGCGGCAGGGGCATAGGCTGGCGTTTCATGACATCGGCCCACAAATCGGCCGGGCCTGGGGCCACCACGTCCTGCGCTAGGGCGGGCGCCACGAACCATTCGCCGGCCTCGATTTCTTCCTCCAGCTGCCCGGGACCCCACTCGGCGTAACCGGCAAACATTCGAATGCCGGTCACCAGCGGCTCGATATCTTCTGGGTTGGAGCGCAGATCCACGTGCGCTAGGCGCGGTGCGAGGCGGTTGAGCTGTTCTTCTTTATCTGGGTCCACGCCTTGCTTGGTCTGCGCCAGGCCCACGACGGATTGCTGGTTGAGCGGACCACCGATATACAGCGCCTGCGGTTTAGCAACGACGGGCATCCATTCTGGGAGCACATTAAAAATGGCCACCTCTGAGCGCTTGGTAAGGTCCACGCCAAAGGTCATCATGTCATTGTGCTCGACCAATAAGATGACGGAGCGGGCGAATTCCGGGGACAACATCCCTGGTGCGGACACGAGTAATTGCCCAGGGGCGGGATCGTTGCGCTCGAGGGCATTAAATAATCTATCGGCAAACATCACTGTTTAGACTCCCACCACTGGCGCAACTTCGCAATAGCTTCTTCCCGCTCGAGGGGGCCGTACTCCAGGCGCATTTCCTTCAAATAGGACCACGCCTGTCCCACTTCGGGGCCAGGGGAGAGGCCTAGGATCTCCATGATCTCGTTGCCATCGAGATCCGGACGCACCCGCGCGAGGTCTTCCTTACGGCCAATCTCCTCGATTCGCTCCTCCAATTGGTCATAGGTGCGCTGCAAACGCCGCGCCTTCTTGGCATTGCGGGTAGTGCAATCGGCGCGCACCAGCTTGTGCAGGCGGGGGAGGAGGTCACCGGCATCGTTGACGTAGCGCCGCACGGCAGAATCGGTCCATTGATTTTCCCCAAAACCGTGGAAACGCATGTGCAAGTAGACCAACTGGCCAATATCTTCCGTCGTGGCCTTGGGGTATTTCAGCTTCCGCAGGCGCTTGCGCGTCAACTTGGCGCCCACCACCTCGTGGTGGTGGAAAGAAACCTTGCCGTCGGTGTTATCGAAGGTATCGGGCTTGCCGATGTCATGCAGCAATGCGGCCCACCGCAATACCAAGTCGGGACCGTCCTCTTCTTGATCCATGGCTTGGCGCAGCACCTTCAGCGAGTGCGCGTAAACATCCTTGTGCTGGGCGTGCTCGTCCGTGGTCATGCGCAGGGCGGGGATCTCCGGGAAGATGTAATCCGCAATCCCGGTATTGACCAGCAGATCGATGCCATCCCACGGGGCTTTGCCGCACATGAGCTTATCCAGCTCCACTTGGACGCGCTCTACCGTGATGCGCTGAATCTCTGCCGCCATATCGCGCATGGCGGCTACCACGCGGTCTGCCACGTGAAACTCCAATTGGGACGCAAAGCGCGCAGCGCGCAGCATCCGCAGCGGATCATCGTGGAAGGAGATTTCCGGTTTATCCGGGGTATCGAGCACCTTATTGGCCACATCGTGGAGGCCGCCAAGGGGATCGTGGAACTCAAAGGTGGCATCGGCAAGCAGCTCAATGGCCATCGCGTTGACCTTGAAATCGCGCCGCACCAGATCGCCCTCCAGGCTATCGCCGTAGATGACCTCGGGGTTGCGGGACTGCCCATCATAGGAATCGGAGCGGAAGGTGGTGATTTCAATCTGCTGGCCCTTGTACACGGCGGACACAGTGCCATAGGCGATGCCGGTATCCCACACCGTTTCGGCCCACTCATCTAGGATTTCCTTGACCACCTCCGGGCGCGCTGGGGTGGTGAAGTCCAGATCATTGCCCAAGCGGCCGAGGAGGGCATCGCGCACCGAGCCGCCCACGAGGTAGAGGGCATGCCCGCGCGCGCTGAATTTGTCTACCAGCCCGCTCAATAAGCCACTGAGCGAGTTCACGGTAGACTCCGCGCGCGCAAGAACGCCGATTAACTGAGTGTCCTGAAAATTCACGGGTGAGAGTCTACTACGATTGGCAGGGATGACTAACCAAGAACAAGGCTCCGCGCAAGGCCCCTCCAAAGGAGGCGGCCGTAGCCGTAACCGGCGCCGGCGCCGGCGGCGGCCGGATAACCGCACGCGCCGCAACACCCAGCAGCGCAGGCAGCAACGCGGCGGCAATAATCACGGCGCCTCCACCGTCATGGAGACCCGCGATGAGACCTCTGCGGGCGGGCTCGTAATCTCTGGGCTGGCCGAGTGCGTCGACGGCAACGGTAAAGCGGACCTGTCCCGCGTCTACGTGGCTCTTATCGGGCGCCTAGACCGTCGCGGGCGTTTATTGTGGTCCATGCCCAAGGGGCACGTGGAAAATGGCGAGGCCAAGGAGGTCACCGCGGAGCGCGAGGTATGGGAAGAAACCGGTATTTCCGGCGAGGTTTTCGCTGACCTCGGCGTGATCGATTATTGGTTCGTTTCTGATGGCGTCCGCATCCACAAGACGGTGCACCACCACCTACTGCGCTTTGTGGACGGCATCATGAACGATGAGGATCCAGAGGTTACCGAGGTGTCCTGGATCCCCGTTTCTGAACTCATCGAGCACTTGGCGTACGCGGACGAACGCAAGCTCGCGCGCATCGCGCACGATCTCCTCCCCGATCTTGCACGAAAGGAAGCCGACGCAGGGAAAGCGACCCCACGCTAATGCACCAGCGCCTGAAATCACTCGCTGCGGCCGGCGGTTGCGCGGTACTTACCGGTTGGGGATTGTTCCTACCAAACGCGGCGGCCCAAATGGACTCTGTTCCGGACGAGCAGATGGATATCCAAGCCTGGTTGGGAGCGCGCGGGCCGGAGCGCGCCGATCTGGATCTTATCGATGCCCAGCCCTTTACCGTAGGCACTGACATGCGGCTGCGGTTCCGCGTGCATAACCCCACCGATCAGCCCTTGGAAGATCTGCAGGTAACTAGCCGCCGCGGCGATAGCGTTGCTGATGCGGCAGAAGCGCGGACGGAAATGGCCACCGGTAATTTTCCTTATTATGGCTCGGGCATGACCACCGCACCGCTGCAACCAGGTGAAACCCGGGAAATAAGCTTCACCGTGCCCAGTGGCTTAGATGCCGAGCGCACCTTGGCCATCAATGAACCGGGCGCTTATCCGCTGCTCTTTACCCTGACCGGCACTCTCGAGGGCGATGCGGTGAGCCTGGCGGAGGAGCGCTTTGTGGCCCAATTCTCTGACGAGGGCCCCACGGATGCCAAAGATACCGAGGCACCGGAAGAAACGGCACTAGAAGAAGGACACGACGAAGTCGAGGATTCCCAACCCCACGATCTCACGGTGGTCTATCCCATCAGCGCCAACCTAGACATCGTCCCCGGCGGGCTTGGGGGAGAAGAGCTCATCTTGTCCTCCGATGAGTTAGGGCACGAACTGCGCGAAGGCGGCCGCCTCGATAGGTTGGTTTCTACCTACGAGGATCATGACCTGCAGGGGGCGGGCTGTGTGGCCATCGACCCCGCGCTGCTCGATACCGTCAACCGCATGTCGCAAGGCTATACGGTCAATTCCACCCGCCCCGCCCAAGGCGATCGCCCCAAGCGCCTGCGCGATTCCTGGTCGCGGGGCAGTGACGATGACAAGGGGGAGCCAGGCGATGCGAAAAATGATGCCGAGCGGTGGCTGGAACGCCTGCGCGAGTTGGATTGCTTCATCGCCATGCCCTGGGCCAATGCGAATGCCTCTGCGGTAGCAAGGGCTAATAATCCCGCCCTTGTCTTTGAGGGTTTGCAGCGCGGCAACCAGACCATCGAACGCGTCCTGGGCAAGGCCCCGGCCAGCAATATCTTGGCGGTAGGTTCCGGCTATATTGACCAAAAATTGCCGGTGCCATCCCTTGTTGCGGATAACTCGAACTGGTCCGGCGAGGCCGCGACTTTCGATGCCTCCCTCGGCGCCCTGCTATCCCAAACCGGCTCCAAGCCGCAGACGGTTGGCTATTCCAACCCGGAGCTGCGCTATGACTACGCCAAAGATTCTGCTCTGTCCCGCGCCATCACGGGCGGGGCGGCCCTCAGCCTCGCGGGCGGGGAAGATACCGTGGCCAAGCTTCCCAACTACTTAGACCCTAGCGCGGCCGAGCATGCACTCGCCGCCGCGGAAGACTTGCTCGACTCCGGCCACTCCCGTCCCCGCGGGATCAGCGCGGTGGAATTGCAGCAGGGCGATCCGAACGCTCCCACCGGCAGCCCCTTTATCGATCCGGCGGTCTTTTCGGAGCCCGAATTGGCCCGCGTTGAGCAACAGGCGCGCTATACCGATGAGCTAATGAATATCGTGGTGGATGACCCTGATATCACCATGACGCGCTCTGAATTCGTGCTGCCACTGCGCCGCGATCTCCTCAATTCCTTATCGCTGAATAATCGCGATAGCTTGAGCACCCACGCCGCAGCGCGCCAGTCCTTTTCCCGCACCATGGAGATGCACTCCAATACGCTGCGGGATCTGCGCGATTCCGTCTCCCTCATCCCGCCGGGCAATGTTTATACCCGCGTATCTGAGTCATCGCCGCTGCTCATCGTGGCCGAAAATGGCCTGCCATTGCCGGTGGAGGCGAAGCTGCAATACGATGCCCCCGATGGCGCGCGGCTCAACACGCCCAAAAGCGTCCGTATTCCCGCTAAGGGCTCTATTACTGTATCCATGACCGCTGATATGCCGAAGGATGCGGATCGCACGGACATTGGGCTGTGGCTGGCCACTCCTAAAGATCAGACCATTTCGCAGCCCATCACTATCTCGGTGCAGACACGTGCCGGTATCGTAACCTTATACGCTGCCGGCATAGCCGGCGCTCTCGCGCTGGTTTTGGCTACGCTCTTTCGGCTTGGCCGTCACCGACGCAAAAATCACAAGGCTGAAAAGTAAAAGTTGAAGTTGTATCCTCTATGACCGAAAAAGATGGCCGCCAGGCCCACCACGCGGAGAAGGCACCTGCAGGCGCGGTAGACCCCACGGATACCGCCCCCAATGCGGAAGAAAACCGTGTCCCGGTTACCGCCGGCGCGCGCGGCCGCATCGTGCGCGCCTCTCCGCCCGCACCGGTACCAGAAAAGCGGCCCACCCCCTCAGTGCAGAACACGACCGTTCCCCCTGAGGAAGATAAGTCCGCGCTGACTGGCCGCAATGCGGAGATCGAGGCCTCCAATCAGGACGTCATCCGCGCGACGGGAACGATGGCCATCGCCACGCTGCTCTCGCGCATCACCGGCTTCCTGCGGCAGATGCTGATCGGCGCCACCCTTGGTGCCACTGTGGGTACGGCCTTTAGCAGCGCCAACCAGATCCCCAACCTGGTCACCGAAATCGTGCTGGGCGCGGTGCTGACCTCACTGGTGGTTCCGGTCTTGGTGCGCGCGGAGAAGGAGGACTCGGACCGCGGCGAAACCTTCGTCCGAAGACTTTTTACCCTGGCGTTTTCGATCCTGGGCATCGTTACCATCCTCTCCGTTATCTTCGCACCATTCTTAACAAGGATGATGCTGCCTGAAGATTCCAAGGCCAATGCCGTGCAGGCAACATCATTGGCCTTCTTGCTCTTGCCGCAGATCCTGTTTTACGGCCTTTTCGCCCTCTTCCAAGCGGTCTTAAATACCAAGAATATCTTTGGCCCTGGCGCCTGGGCGCCGGTGGTCAATAACATCATCTCCATCAGCGTCCTGCTGGCGTATCGCTTTTTGCCAGGCCGCCTCGACCCGCACGAACCTACGCCGGTGGCGGATCCACACATCATGCTGCTGGGCCTGGGCACCACCACGGCGGTGATCGTGCAGTGCTTTATCCTTGTGCCGTACCTGAACAAGGCCGGCATCAACCTGCGCCCGAAGTGGGGCCTCGATGCCCGCATCAAGCAATTCGGCGGCATGGCGCTGGCCATTATTACCTACGTGGCCATCTCCCAGCTGGGTTACGTCATCACCTCCCGTGTGGCGGCGTATGCCGATGCCGGTGCGCCGCTGGTGTACCAGAACGCATGGCTGATGCTGCAGGTGCCGTACGGCGTTATCGGCGTGACCTTGTTGACCGCCATCATGCCGCGGCTTTCGCGCAATGCCGCCGATGGCGATGTCGATGCCGTGGTGCGCGACCTCACCTTGGGTACCAAGCTGACCTTCATCGCGCTAATCCCCATCGTCATTTTCATGACGGGCTTCGGCGTGCCCATCGCCCGCGCGCTATTCCAGTACGGCGCCTACGGCGCGGATAGCGCAGAGCAGCTCGGCCTCACCATCAGTTTTTCCGCCTTTACCTTGATCCCATATGCGTTGGTGCTGCTGCACCTGCGCGTTTTCTACGCCAGGGAAGAGGCGTGGACGCCCACCTTCATCATTGCCGGCATCACGCTGACCAAGATCGTGCTGACCTTGCTGGCACCGCTGATGACCAGCAACCCAGACCGGGTGGTCATCCTCCTCGGTACCGCCAACGGCTTTGGCTTTGTCTCCGGTGCGGTCATCGGCGGCTTCCTGCTCAAGCGCAAGCTGGGCAGCCTGGGCGGCAAGGCCGTGACCCAGACGGTCCTGTGGTCCTCCGGTGCCGGCGCGGTAGGCCTGGTTGTCTCGTGGGCGCTGTACTGGCTCGTGCAATTGTTCTTGCCGGAGCAGCTGCCTTCGATCGTCTCGCTGGTCAATGTCGTCGTGCTGGGCATCGTCTTTGTGATTATCACTGGGTTGGTTCTGTCCAAGTCCTCCCTGCCCGAGGTGCAGAACCTGGCGCGCGCCCTCCAGCGCATCCCGGGAATGTCCCGGTTCATCACGGTGGACAATTCCAAGGCCATCGAGGTCGAGGAACCAGACCTGCAGGAAATCCAGCCGGTCTATACACAGGATTCCTTCAATGCCACCTTGGTCCCGCCACCAATGTCCGCCGGTATCGTCCGCGGCCCGCGCTTGGTCCCCGGCGCCCCCGTATCGGACGGTCGCTTCCGCCTCCTGCAGGATCACGGCGCTGTATCCGGCGCCCGGTTCTGGCAAGCCCGCGAACAAGCCACCGGCCGCCTCGTGGCGCTGACGTTCGTCGATACCAATACCCAGGCACCCATCGCGCCGTCGACGCCCACGGTCTCTGCCCGCCGCTCCGCCGAAATCTCCCGCAATACGCGGCGTTTGGCCGAGCTCAACCTAGAGACCATGGCGGATAATATCGAGATTTTGTCCTACCGCACCGGCTGCCTGGTGGTGGCGGATTGGTTTGAGGGCACCTCCCTCAAGCAGGTGGCAGAGGCAGATAACCTCGATCCCAATTCCGTTGCCCGCGCTACCGCGCCGCTGTTTGCCGATGCCGCCACGGCCCACGACGCCGGCCTCATCCTCGGCGTGGAGCACCGCGACCGCTTCCGCGTATCCACCTCCGGCATCGTCAAGGTTGCCTTCCCCGCGGTGCTGGATGGGACGTCTGCAGAAAGCGACCGCGAGGCCCTCAGCTCCGCGCTAAGCATGCTGGTTGAATCGACCGAACCATCGCCGAAGAAGCTGCGCGATATTTCCGATGACGCCAATCTCACCGCCGATGAGGCCGCAGAGCGCCTCGAAGAGGCACGGCTGGCCTTTGATGCTGCGGATGCAGAGACCCGCGAAGAGAAGCTGGAAGAGCTGCAGGAGGCGGAGGGGCTGACCTCGGCGGGCATCGCCAAGCGCCTGCGCGAATTTGCCCCGGAAGAGCAGGAAGAAAAGACGGAGGCCCTCCCCGTGGTCGTTGAAGATGAGCCCACGCAGGAAGAGGATCCGAAGCAAGAACCCGGCTTTGGCGGCCGCGGTTACTCGGGCTCTGGCGTCGTGGTCATCGGCATTTTCGCCACCATCTTCGTCGTGGGCATGGCGGCGCTGACGACGTGGGTGATGTCCCTGCTCAGCGATGTAGAAAAGACCAGTTCGGTTACCGAAACCGTGCAGGGCTCCACGATGATCCCGGATACCCCGCCAGTGCACCTCAAGGAATCATCCGCCATCACGGTGCCAGATGGCGAGGATAATGAGCAGCTTATCGATGGCAAGACGATCACCACCTGGTCCACGAAGGAATCCGGTTCCGGCGCCTTGGTCACCCTGGATAACCCGGCCCACCTTTCTGTCATGACCGTGACCCACACCAGGTCCAATGGCGCGCACTACGAAATCTATGGCGTTAATAAAGACGATTTCGATCCGAAGCACCCGCAGCTGAGCTCTCTTCCCAAATTGGCGGAAGGAAAGTTCAAGCACTTAAACGAGGAGCTGGAGCTAAAAGAAGCGCCCCAACAATTCGATGCCGCGCTCATAGTCATCACGGAACTGCCTAAGGCAAAAGAGGTTACACTGGGGGAGGTCCAGCTTGTAGGCCATCCTTAATGCCGAGGTCAGCGGGTTGGAAAAAGAATTTTTACTTCAAGGCTTGACTAAAACGCCCAATCGGGTATCGTAGTTGGTGTTACATCAACAACAACGTTAGGAGAAACAACCATGTCCCTCGCAGCAGGTACCTACACCATCGACAAAGAGCACACCGTCATCGGATTCGTTACCAAGCACGCCATGGTTACCAAGGTGCGCGGCAACTTCGGTGAGTTCGACGGCACCATCAACGTCGCCGAGAACATCGCTGACTCCACCGCAGAGGCCACCATCAAGGCTGCTTCCATCTCCACCGGCAACGAGGACCGCGATGGCCACGTAAAGAACGAAGACTTCTTCAACGTGGAGGAGTACCCAGAGCTTTCCTTCACCACCACCAACGTCAACGTTGATGAGGACGGCAACGGCACCGTCACCGGTGACCTGACCATCAAGGGCACCACCAAGTCCGTCGACCTCAAGGTTGAAGAGGTCGCTACCGCTGAAGACCCATTCGGCAACTTCCGCCTGGGCTTCGAGGCGCAGACCAAGATCAACCGCAAGGACTTCGGCATCGACTTCAACGCTCCGCTCAAGACCGGCGGCGTCCTCGTTTCTGAAGACATCAAGATCGAGCTCGAGGTTTCTGCCATCAAGCAGTAATCGCACTTCTTTGAAAACCTTGGGCTCTCACAGCCTCCTGGTTACCAATAACTAAAGCCCGCGCCGCGTATCCGCCCGGCCGCGGGCTTTAGTCGTATTCCCCAGGCAAATCTTTCAGGTTTGGTGCCTTGTCTGGGCAATTACTCGGCCAGCACAAAACAACTCCACAACAACTTCAAACAACTTGAATTTATACCTTGAGCTGCAGGTATGAAGAAGCGACCGAATTATATTAGTTGAGAGTTGTGTATAGTTATTTCAAACAACTTCTGGGTTCCGTGAAGCCCCAAGTATTCGCGAGTTAGCACCCCCGCCGGAAGTAGCAGTTTGCCCAAAATATCGAAGTTAGGCTGGGTTTTTAAAGAAATTCCTAGGTCCCTCGTTTAAAACCCTGGAATCGCCGCGCGATTTTAAGGTAAACAACTTCAAACAACTTGCTACTCTTCTGACCAGCACATCTGTTGTAATCGAGTAATTAAGCTTCGAGGAGTTGTGCACAAGTTGTTTGAAACAACTTGTGCTAGCATTCATTTATGTCTGAGGCAGAATTGCAGGCCGTTTACGCAGCTCTCAAAGCTATCGAGGAAGGTGCTACCGCCGATAGCCAAGAGAGTCAGGTTTTGGACTTCAAAGAAGATCCCACAACACATCCACAGAATCGAAACCCAGATGCTTCACTTACTGAATTCCTCATTGATGAAACCATATGCTTTTCCAACGCGAACGCCGGGGTTTGCCATATCGTCTTGGGCGTTTCAGATAAAAGGGCAGGTGCCGCAGCTTTTACCGGAACCTCACGCAGCATCGAATGGATTGAGCAGAAAATATTTAATGGTACTCAACCTGGAATCAGAGTAGAAGGAACTGAACTTAACTATTGCGGTCAGCGGCTTATTTGTCTGCGAATTCCCAAGGGGTTGACACTTTACCAACGCCCGAAAGGGCAGGCCAGCATTCGCAGAGG
Organism: Corynebacterium sp. ACRPS; assembly: GCF_022346005.1. GTDB lineage: Bacteria > Actinomycetota > Actinomycetes > Mycobacteriales > Mycobacteriaceae > Corynebacterium. Next base: position 35,861 of record NZ_JAKRMY010000011.1, on the reverse strand, counting down.
CACCTCGTGCGTGCCACTTTCTGAAGAAGAGCGGCGCTCCATCGCCTTTCAGCGCGCAAATCCGGACTTTTCTGCAGCTGAGTCCCGATATTCTTTCGAAGATTTGGATGCTACAGCCATCGATCAAGCGCGCCGGCTCCTCAAAAAAGCACGATCGGCTTCAGGTTCCTTAGATCGAGTACCCCACACGACCAATGAACTACTTTCCGAGCTCGGTCTTCTCACCCGCGATGGTCAGTTAACCTACGCCGCAGAAATCCTGTTCATTACTCCAGCCAACAGTCGAACTACCATCAGGCACTTGGCCCGTGAGGTACCTGGAGGAGATCCCCAGGCCACGGAAATATCTGCACCTTTGATCACCGCCTACCTGAGGCTAAAAGAGCTCGTAGCAACCGCAGCACGAACAGAAGTTGCACGCGTGACCTTCCCAAACGGGCAAGAGATTTCTATCCCAGCCTTTCCTGAGACCGCAGTGGACGAGGTCATTTCTAACGCTCTCGCACACAGGGATTGGGATGCTAGTAGTGCAGTAGTCATTGACCAATCACCGACAGCGCTTACTGTGTGGTCACCAGGACCGTTGCCAGTGGGAGTCACAGAAAAGCGAATCTTAACTACTCAATCGATTCCCCGCAATCCGCGACTCATGGCTGCCTTAAGAATGCTGGACCTTGCAGAGGAATCTTCACGGGGTTTCGACCGCATGTGGGCAGCGATGTTAGCTAGTGGACGCCATACCCCGGCTTTGCATACAGCGGAGAATTTTGTCGAAGTAAGCCTATCTTCTGGTGAGGTAGACAAGGACTTTGTCTATGCGTTAGCTAAATTAAACGACCATTACCCGGACAAGGCGTTCGAAAGTATCAATGGGTTACTTATCGCACGCCAACTCATGGATCACAAGATTTTGCTCAACCGATCCACAGCCGCTCTAATGCAGGTCACCGAGCAAGAAGCCCAAGATATTCTCCAGTGGTATTCGTCTATTGGATACCTGGAAAGGCTTCGGAACGCCGGGGAATGGATCCTGTCTGGTGACGCGAGGAAACTCATGGGATTGAATAAACAAGGAGCAATTTCATCGGCCTCAGTGCAAGATTGGATTTTGGCACAGCTTGAAGCAGGCGAAGTACTCTCCGCACGGGAGACGGCCGAGGAACTAGGTGTCGACAGAAAGGTGATAACTGATATCCTGCGCCATTTGAAAAAAATGGGACAAGCCACGATCGATCCATCGGGCCCACAAAGAGGCAGTAATACTCGGTGGATTGTCGCCGGTTGAAATGCTCCTCGCAGATTCAGGAGCACATCTTCCTGAGCCCAGCTTCTGCGGTAACTATAGTTTCTAACTATGACGACACAATGCTATAAATCCCAGCACGAGCTACTCCAAGAGCGCGCCGCAGCAGTAGACCTGCGGGCATACCACCTGCATTTGGACTTATCTCAGGTGAAGGAAAGCCCCACGTTTGGCGCGACGAGCTGCATCGAGCTCACCACCACCGAGCCCGAGCTTTTCCTGGACTACCTGGGAGAATCGGTAGAGCAGGTAACAGTTAACGGTCAGGCGCAGGACATCGACTTTGATGGCAGCCTTATCCGCCTCCACGGGCTACCGGTGGGGGAGGAGCTAACCATTGAGATCAGCGGCACCTCGCGCTACTCGCGTACGGGCCAGGGTTTGCACCGCATGCACGACCAGGCCGATGACGCGACCTATCTGTACTCGCACCTCGAGCCTTCCGATGCCCGCCGCATCTTCCCTTGCTTTGAGCAGCCCGACCTCAAGGCGCCGTTCCACGTCGCCATGACCGCGCCGAAGGACTGGCAGATCCTCTCCAACCAGCCGGAGACCGAGCGCGAGGAGCAGGGGGACAATGCCACGGTTCGCTTTGCGCCCACCCCGCCGCTCTCGACGTACCTCACCTCTTTTGCCGCGGGGCCTTATCAGTATCAAGAACGCGTCTGGACCTCGCCGGATGGCGAGCACTCCGCGCAGCTGCGCGCCTTTGCCCGCGCCTCCATGTTTGAGTACTTGGACGAGGAGATCTTGGAGCTTACCGCACAGGGCATGGACTATTTCCACGAGAATTTCGGCTTTGCTTACCCTTGGGGTAAGTACGATTCCATCTTCGTACCGGAATATAACCTCGGCGCGATGGAGAACCCGGGCCTGGTGACCTTTACGGAAAGCTATATCTTCCGCTCTAAGGCCACGCACAGCCAGAAGGCCGCTCGCGCAAATACCATCCTGCACGAGATGTCCCACATGTGGTTCGGCGATCTTGTCACCCCGCAGTGGTGGGACGATCTCTGGCTCAAGGAGTCCTTTGCCGAGTTCATGGGCGCCGATGCCTCCGTGCACGCCACCGCCTACGAAGAGGCGTGGGTCAACTTCGCTGGCGAGCGCAAGAACTGGGCCTACCTGCAGGATCAGCTTCCCACCACGCACCCCATCAAGGCCGAGATCCCAGACGTGGATGCCGCGCGCCAGAACTTCGATGGCATTACCTATGCCAAGGGCGCGGCCGTGCTCAAGCAGCTCGTGCACTACGTAGGCCGCGATAATTTTTACGCGGGCGCAAGGAATTACTTCCAGGAGCATGCCTTCGCCGCGGCCACCTTCGATGACCTGCTCACTGCCCTGAAAAAGCACACCGACCGCGACCTCGATTCCTGGTCAAAGGCGTGGCTGCGCACCTGGGGGCCGGATACACTTACCCCGGAGCTGCACACGGAGGGCGACAAGATCACCGAGCTCGCGGTGAGCGCCGAGGCCGAGGATACGACCCGGCCACACCGCCTGAGCGTGGCGCTTTTTGATGCCTCCTTGCACAAGTACCGCGAATTCGACATCGACCTTCCCGCCGGTGGCCACCGCACCATCGTGGATGAGGCGGCGGGGGAGAAGGCCCCGGCATTGCTGCTGCTTAACGATGCCGACCACACCTACACCAAGGTCCGCTTCGACGACGTTTCGCTTGCCACCATCAGCGATCACCTCTCCGAGGTCCAGGATGGGCTTAGCCGCGCGGTCATCTGGACCTCGTTGTGGAACCTCACTAGGGACGGGGAATGGAATGCGGAGGAGTACGTGGGGGTCGTCGCCAAGCACGCGCCCGCAGAGACCAATGCCACGCTGCTGACCACCGCTTACGGCAATGCGCACTTTGCCATCCAGCACTATGTGGCCGAAGACCGCCGCGAGCAGGTGCGCGCCGAATTCGCCGATGCACTGTGGGAACAGCTCGACGCCGCGGATCCGGGCTCCGATGCGCAGCTCATTCTGGCCCGCACCTCCATTGCCGCACTGGCCGCAACGCCTAAGGACTCCGGCACCGATCGCCTGCGTGACCTGCTCGCCGGCGCGGTGGCGGGCCTGCGCCTCGATCCGCAGATCCGCTGGTCCATCCTGCGCGCCCTAGCCGCCCGCGACGCCGTCAAACTGGATGAGTTGGAGGCAGAAAAGCAGCGCGATAATACGCTGACCGGCGCCGCCGAATTCTTGGGCGCTAGCCACGCCTTCCCCACGCCGCAGACCAAGCGGGCCGCCTTCAATAGCGCGCTAACGCCAGGGGAGTACTCCAATGCGGAGGTCGATGCCCTGCTGGCCGGCTTTAATGCCCCGCGCTCGGCGGAGCTGCAGGAAGAATTCGCCGAAGAGTTCTTCCGCCGCGTCGAAGAAATCTGGGATAACCACCCCATTGAGATAGCCAACCGGCTGATCCGCGGCCTCTACCCGGAATCTTCCATGGCGGAGTCCGCCACCACGGATCTCCTGCACAAGGATCTACCGGGTGCGCTGCGCCGCGTACTCCTAGAGTGCCGCGATCACCTGCGCCGCACCCTGCGCGTGCGCGCTCAGCAGTAGGCGGGTCAATAGACTGTACCGCCGCCGGCTCGCGCCGGAGTTCCCCTCGGGTCACAATTGCTTTAACACTTGTTGATCCGGGGGGAATCTACAGATGCCATTAAGTCCTGACCACAGCGACGAAGAATTAGTTGATGCTTTCATCGAGGGGGATAATAAAGCCTTTTCCGCCATCGTGGAACGCCACCGCAAGCGGCTGACCACCGTGGCGCGGCGTTATACAAGGAATGAATATGACGCGCAGGATGTCGTGCAAGAAGCCTTTCTGCGCGCTAGCTGCAATCTCCATAATTACCGGCGGGAATCGGCCTTAAGCACGTGGCTGCACCGCCTGGTGAAAAACACCGGCTACGACTATTTAAATCACCGGGCTAATAGGGAAAACGCCTCGCTCGATAGCGATGATTTTGCCGATGATCGCAATCCACTGCTGGCGCATAACCCATCTGAAAATCTTGCCGAGCAGCTCGTCGTCCGCGAGGCCATGGAGCTATTAAGGCAAGATCAGCGCGAAGCCCTCATGCTTACCGATGTCGCCGGCTTCCGCGTCAACGAAGTTGCCACCGCCCAGGGCGTAAAGCCAGGCACCGTTAAATCTCGCCGGGCACGCGCGCGGGAGGTCTTGCGCGAAGCCATCGGTTAACATCTCGATATCGCATCATTCTTGCATCAATTTCGCTGCGGCGAGCCTTTGCAATATGAACGATTCGCAATCTGGCGGGTAGACTCTTGACGTTACGCAAAATGACACTGTGATTTTAGGGAGTTAGCAATGACCGTCCACGATGTTGCCATCGTAGGTTCCGGACCTGCCGGTTATACCGCCGCGCTTTATGCCGCTCGTGCTGAACTCAGCCCCATTGTATTTGAGGGATTTGAATACGGTGGCGAATTAATGAACACCACCGAGGTAGAGAACTACCCGGGCTTCCAAAAGGGCATCATGGGCCCAGAGCTCATGGAAGAAATGCGCGCACAGTCAATCCGCTTTGGCGCGGATCTGCGCATGGAAGTCGTCGACTCCGTCGAGTTGGAGGGCGATATTAAAAAGCTCCACGTAGGCGATGAGGTATTTGAAGCCCGCACGGTAATCCTCGCCACCGGCGCCGCACCGCGCCACCTTGGCATTCCCGGCGAGGAAGAGCTCTCCGGCCGCGGTGTTTCCACCTGCGCTACGTGCGATGGTTTCTTCTTCAAGGGACACAATATCGCCGTCATCGGCGGCGGCGATTCCGCCATGGAGGAAGCTACCTTCCTGACCAAGTTCGCGGAGTCTGTCACCATTGTGAACCGCTCCGAAAACTTCCGCGCCTCCAAGATCATGTTGGACCGCGCCCAGGAGAACGAGCAGATTAAGTGGGAAACCAACAAGGTTGTCGAGCGCGTGCTTGAAGATGACGGCAAGGTCGGCGGCCTAGAGCTCAAGGACGTTGAGACTGGGGAAACCTCCACCTTGGATGTGACCGCCATGTTCGTTGCCATTGGCCACGATCCGCGCTCGTCCTTCCTCAACGGCCAGGTAAAGCTGAACGACAACGGCTACGTTGAGGTTGATCAGCCCTCCACTAAGACCTCGCTGCCTGGCGTTTTCGCTTGCGGTGACTTGGTAGATGATCACTATCAGCAGGCCATCACGGCCGCGGGATCTGGCTGCCGCGCTGCCATGGATGCGGAACAATTCTTGGCTGCAAACCGTTAGATCCAGTATGAGTAACGTCAAAAAGGTGACCACTGAAACATTCCGTTCTGATGTTATCGAGTCGGATAAACCCGTCGTCGTGGACTTCTGGGCGGAATGGTGCGGGCCATGCAAGAAGCTGTCTCCGATCTTGGAAGAGGTCGCAGATGAGCTCGACGGTGAGGTCACCATCGCCCAGGTCAACGTCGATGAAGAACGAAACCTCGGTGCCATGTTCCAAATCATGTCCATCCCAAATGTATTGATTTTCAACAATGGCGAGAAGGTCGATGAGTTCGTCGGCCTGCGTTCTAAAGATGACATCGTGGCGCAAGTGAAAAAACAGCTATAGCTGTTAATCTTGTTACTAAAGTTAACGAGTAGGAAATCTGCCATGCGGCCCAAAGTCCTAGGGCCGTGGAAGGGGTGAAAGGCGTGAATCGCGTTCTTCGGGTTGGTGATTCAAGTGTGCGCGTAGCTGAAGCTCGCGCCACCTTGGCTCGCCTTGGCCTCTTATCAGATTTCACGGGGGAACTGTCTGCCTGGAAAAAGCAGAAGTACTCCGAGACTGATAAGACCTTTGATGCCGATCTCGCTGAAGTGCTCAAGGCATTCCAGCAGTCTCGCGGCATCCTCCCAACGGGAGAGATCGACGATCTCACCCTGCGCGAATTGCGCCAAGCCTCTTATACCCTGGGCAGCCGCGTATTGAGCTACGAACCCACCAATGCGTTGGTGGGCGATGACATCTCTCAATTGCAGCAACAGCTACAAGAGCTTGGGTTTTATCAAGATCGCGTCGATGGCCATTTTGGCCGCACTACCCACGCTGCACTCACCGAATACCAGCACAACTGCGGGCTACAGGAAGACGGCGTGTGTGGGCCCGCGACCATTCGCGCGCTCAGCTTGCTCGGCCGCCGCATCACCGGCGGTTCAGCGCACAATATTGTAGAACGCGAGCGCGTGCGCAATGCCGGGCCGAAACTGGCTGGCAAGCGCGTGGTCATTGACCCTGCACTGAGCGGCCGGGACTCCGGCTTCACCGTCAAGGGCCGTTTTGGTGATATTTCTGAGCAAGAAATCCTCTGGGATCTCACCCAACGCATCGAAGGCCGCATGATCGCCGCCGGCATGGAAACCATTATTTCGCGCCCCCGCACCGATGATGCGGACGTGCAATCACGTGCCGAGCTGGCCAATGCCTTTGATGCCGATATGGTCATCTCTTTGGCGTGCGATTCTTATCCCAACGAAAAGGCCCATGGCGTCGCCACGTTCTACTTTGGGTCCGAATCCGGAAACTCCTCACTCATTGGTGAAACCCTTTCCGGCTTCATCCAGCGTGAAATAGTGGCACGCACCGATCTCCAGGACTGTTCCAACCATGGCCGCACTTGGGATCTCTTGCGCCTGACGCAAATGCCGGTGGTACAGATCTTTTTAGGTTATCTCACCAACCCTGAGGACGTCAAAATCCTGACCAACCCAAAGCGCCGTGACGATATTGCAGAAGCAATCGTCATCGCCGTCAAGCGCATGTACCTCATGGAGCAAGACACCGCCATTACCGGCACCTACAAATTCTCCGAGCTTCTTCAGGCGGAGCAGGCTTAGCCCTCCACGCTAGGTTTGGGGCGCAGGCATTCTTTTGTGGCGTAGCCACCGTGTAATATCAGTCCAGTTATTGACTACTACACAGTGAATGGATTCTCATTATGGGCAGCACAACCTCCGCCCCAATTTCCAGAAAAGAAACTCGCCGCGTGGTAGCTGCCACCACAATCGGAACAGCGATTGAATGGTATGACTACTTTCTCTATGCCGCAGTTGCCGGCCTGGTATTCAACCAGGTGATGTTCGGCCCCCTAGAAGGCGGGGTAGCCAGCATCGTCTCCTTCGCCTCCGTGGGCCTGTCCTTCCTGTTTCGCCCGCTTGGCGCGTTCCTAGCGGGCCATTTTGGTGACCGCCTTGGCCGCCGCCTCGTTCTCATGGTCACCCTTTTTGCCATGGGCGGGGCCACCACACTGATTGGCCTCCTGCCTACCTACGATACGGCGGGAGTATGGGCTCCCGTCCTGTTGATTTTCCTCCGCATCATCCAAGGCATCTCTGCCGGGGGAGAGTGGGGATCAGCGGTACTGCTTGCAGTTGAGCACGCTCCCAACGATAAGCGCGGCCTCTTCGGCGCTGGGCCACAGATCGGAGTCCCCATCGGCCTGCTGATGTCCTCTGGCGTGCTGTCCATCATGAACATCATCGCGCCAGGGGATGCCTTCCTTGAGTGGGGTTGGCGCGTGCCGTTCTTGCTTTCCTTTGTCCTCGTGATCATCGGTTACGCCGTCCGCGTCGGCGTAGATGAATCACCGGTCTTTCAAGAGATCTCGGATAATAAGAAACGCGAGGCGGCAAACCCCATTGGGATCCTTTTCAAGCGGTATTTCCCGCTTGTCCTCGTCGCGGCCCTAGTCTTTGCCGGCAATGGCACCGTGGGCTATATGACCACCGGTGGCTATATCCAAAATTACGCCACCAACCCCGAGGGCCCGGTCTCGCTCGCGCGTGGCGATGTCCTCAATGCCGTCACCCTATCCGCCTTCACGTGGCTCATCTTTACCCTTTTCGCCGGCTGGTTATCGGACTACATCGGGCGCCGCGCGACATATCTCATCGGATTTGTCATTCAAGCAATCGGCGCAGCGGCCCTTTTCCCGCTGGTAAATACGGCGTCCCTGGGATTGCTTTATGCCGCCCTCATCTTCCTGACGGTAGGACTCGGGTTAACCTACGGTGCGCAATCTGCCATGTATACCGAGCTTTTCCCCGCATCCATCCGTGCCTCGGGCGTATCGATTACTTATGCCATTGGTTCCGTCCTCGGCGGCGCCTTCGCCCCGATGATCGCCGCAGCGTTGGTAGAAGCAACGGGCACGACCTTTGCGGTATCCGTCTATCTTGTCTCCGCAAGCATCGTCGGATTTATTGCAGCCCTACTCCTGCGCGAGCGCAAGGGCATCCCGCTTGGCGCCGAACACGAGGAAGAACAAGCCAAGGGCCACTTCATCTTTTCTAAAAAATAGTGCCCTCGCTCTGAAGAGGAGGGCACTAACGATGGGAACTCGGCAGGTACCTGGGGAACCTGCCGCAGGAGCCAGTTATTTATCCCGCTCCATCAGCGCCATGATGCGCTCGAAGTCTTCTTGGTCGCCAAATTCTACGACCATCTTGCCCTTGCGCTTACCCATGGTCACGGTGACCTTAGTATCGAAGCGATCTGAGAGGCGCTCAGCCGAGTCGGTGAAAAATTGCGGCTGCGGTACCTGAGACTTCTTCTTATTCTCCGCAGGCTTCCCGTCGCGCTTATACAGCGTCACGGCTTCCTCGGTGGCGCGCACGGACAGGCCTTCCGAAATAACCCGGTCCGCGATGTAGTCCATCGCTTCCTTGTCATCGAGGCCCAAGATAGCGCGGGCGTGACCAGCCGAGAGGGTGCCTGCGGCGACTCGCTTTTGCACTTCCACAGGCAACCGCAACAGGCGGAGCATGTTGGTCACCTGCGGGCGGGAGCGGCCAATGCGGTCCGCTAGTTCGTTCTGGGTAACGCCGAACTCTTCCAAAAGCTGCTGATAGGCGTGTGCCTCTTCCAAAGGGTTGAGCTGGACGCGGTGAATGTTTTCCAGCAGGGCATCGCGCAGCAGGTTGTCATCTTTGGTATCGCGCACGATGGCAGGGATGGTGGCCAAACCAGCCTTGGAGGAGGCGCGCCAACGACGCTCACCCATGATGAGCTCAAATCCGCCCTCCTCGGAGGGGCGGACGACGACCGGCTGCAGGAGGCCGAATTCGCGGATGGAATGAACCAGTTCGCTGAGCTCATCCTCATCAAAAACGGTACGCGGCTGCTTGGGGTTCGGGACGATTTCCCCCACGGAAATCTCGCGGTAGGTCGCCCCGATTGCTGCCGGCGTAGCTTGCCGCTTCTTGGAGGACTTGGACCCAGAGCCTTGTTGGATGGTGGGAGCGCCCTTCACGCGCTTCTCACCGCGTGCCTTACGCTCGCTATTGCCCGTGGAATTTCCCAAGATAATATCTGCGGCGGAATCACCCAGCCGTGGCTTGCGGGTGGGCGCGTCGGGGCCGGACGGGATGAGAGCGGCCAAGCCTTTGCCTAGGCCACCTTGCTTTTGTTCTGCCATGAAATCCTATCCTTCCAATTCCGCATAAATTTCGGGGCTCACGCCAATCGCCCCCGTAGTGGGATGCGGGCGATAATCACCGCGCCTGTTGAGCTCGCGAGCCGCGGCGAGATACGCCCGTGCACCCGTGGATGAAGGGGCGTAATCAATCACCGTGGTCCCGTAACCAGGTGCCTCTGAGACGCGCACGGAACGCGGGATGACATTGCCCATGACAACGGCGCCAAATTGCTCACGAACGTTATCGGCCACATCCTCAGCCAAACGCGTACGTGCATCATACATGGTAAGGAGCACCGCAGAGATATGGAGATCTTCATTGAGGTGCTCGCGAATCATCGTGATATTGCCCAGTAACTGGCCCACGCCCTCCAGTGCGTAGTACTCGCACTGGATAGGAATGATGACTTCTTCCGCACACGTCATGGCATTGATCGTCAGCAAGCCCAAAGATGGCGGGCAATCGATAAAGACGTATTCAAAGCCGTGATCTTCTAGGAACCCTTTATGCAGGGCATCGTAAAGCCGAAACTCGCGGCGCACGAGAGAGACCATCTCAATTTCCGCGCCGGCGAGATCGATAGTCGCGGGGATGCAATAAAGGTTGGAATTGTGCGGGGAAGCCTGCATGGCCTTTTCCGCAGTGCAATCACCCAAGAGCAATTCATAGCTGGAATCAGTCCCTGAGCTATGTTCCGCGCCCATGGCGGTCGATGCGTTTCCCTGGGGGTCAAGGTCAATGACCAATACCTTCTTGCCTTCAGTAGCAAGGGCTGCGGCCAAGTTAGCGGCGGAGGTGGTTTTACCTACGCCGCCCTTCTGGTTGGCAATGGTGATAAGGCGCGGATTAGTCATGCCGTCTACTTTAGTTCACGCGCGGGACACGGATAATCGTGGTTCCGTGAACGGTCGTGACCTCGGCTTTTCCGCCGCCGGCTTTCTGAATATCCGCGGCATCGCGCTCTAGTTCTTCGTGTACAGAAGAACCCTTCAGCGCGATCATTTCCCCGCCCTTACGCACCAAGGGAAGAGACCACTTTGCCAGCCTTCCCAGGGGTGCTACTGCGCGGGAGGTCACCACATCCGCGCCGACCACTGCCTTTTTAATGGGGCCTTCTTCCGCGCGCCCTCGCAACACGGTGACATTATCTAGCCCCAGCTTTTCGGTCACCTCGTTGAGGTAGTTATAGCGCTTTAAAAGCGGCTCAATGAGCGTGATATGCAGATCGGGGCGGGCGATGGCCAGCGGGATGCCGGGCAGCCCGGCACCAGAGCCGACATCGATAACCGTGGTGCCTTCCGGAATGACTTGTTCAATGACGGCGCAGTTTAAGATGTGGCGCTCCCACAGCCGCGGTACCTCGCGCGGGCCGATAAAACCACGAGTGGACCCGTCTGTAGCGAGCGAATCGTGGTATTCCTGCGCGAGCGGCAGGCGAGAGCCAAATACTGCAGACGGGTCCATCTCGGACACTATGAGAATCTCCTCAGTAGCTGTTTAATTGTCGTTCTTCCGCTGTTTCTTGGTGCGGTTATCTTTCTTGCGAGCGCCTGGCTTTGGAGCGGTGGTGCGCTTGGCCTCAATCTTAGCGGCCTCTTCCTCTTCTTCTTCGCGGTCCATCTTGCCGTAGATGATGCGGGTCTGGAAGAAGGTCCACACGGTGTTGGACAGCATGTAGAACAGCAAACCGATGGGCCAGATGAAGCCGGAAAAGATCAGCATTGCGGGCATGACCCACAGCATCATCTTGGACATCATTGCCATCTGCTGCTGCATCATTTCCGCATTCTGACCCTGCGGGGCGGAAGTCTTGCCCTGGGCGCGGCGCTTTTCTTGGCGGTTCAGGCTCATGCGCGCGTTAAAGTGCATCAGCACCACAATGACGGCAATCATCGGCACAATGATGAACGCCGCCTGGGTGGTAGTGGTAACGCCTTCCACCAGGGGCGAGTTCAGGCGGAGGTTAGTAACCAGCGGAACGCCAAAGATCTTGGCATCCAAGAACTGCTGGACGAGCTCCGGCTTAAAGATGTAGTTCGCGGTATTGGCGTTGGCCTCAATGGACATCGGTTCGCCGCTGGGGTGTCCAATGCCGCCGGCTACAGCAACCGTGCGGTCGAACGAGCGCAGCACGTGGAAAAGACCAATGAACATTGGAATCTGAACCAAGACCGGAAGGCAGCCGGCCATCGGGCGAACGCCAGATTCCTTATAGACCTTCTGCATTTCCTGCGCGGCTCGAGCCTGATCGTTGCCGTACTTCGCGCGGATTTCCTGCACCTTGGGCTGGATTTCCTGCATCTTGCGTGAAGATCGGATCTGGCTCACGGTGGGCTTGACCATGAGCGCCTTCAGCGTCCAGGTCAGCAGCACGATGGCCAAAATCCACGTAATGCCCCAGGCGGGATCCATTACGAGGGATAGCAGCCAGTGCCAGAACCATAAAACGGCCGAAATTGGCCAGTAAATGAAATTAAGCACGAGTGTTTAATCCTCAGTTGTTGTTGGTGACCGGTACCGGGACTGGATCGAATCCGCCCGGATGCCAGGGCCCACATTTGCACACCCTAGCCATTGCCATCGCCGTACCTTTAAACGCGCCGTGTCTGGACAACGCCTCTAAGGCATAAGCACTGCATGTCGGTTCGAACCGACAGGTTGATACCATCTTAAGGCCCGAGACATGTTTTTGGTAGAAACGAACCGCTTTAACCAACGGTGCGGCCAGTCCAGAGGCTGCAGGAATTTCTTCCCCACGGGTATTTAAATATCCCATTGCTTGCGCAGCGCCTTAGTAATATCTTTTTCTAATTGCTCACTGGTAGCAGTCGCGCTTGCAGGTAGCGCACGAATCACGACATCCACGCCCGCTGGGAGCTTGGGGATAAGTGTCATGCACACATGGCGAAGCCGCCGGGAGGTGCGGTGGCGTACCACTGCATTCCCGACGGCTTTAGAAACAATGAGGCCGAATCGCGGCCCGGTGGCCGCGATGTCGGCCGGATTGCCCATGGTGCCATTGGAATCCGCACTCATGGTATCGCGCGCATGCACGACGACGGTGCGAGTGCCCTGCCGGCGACTGCCCTTCATCGTCCGCCGAAATTGCGGCGGCGATGTGAGCTTGTGGTGGGCTGGCAGCATGACTTATGCGGACAGCTTTGCGCGGCCCTTCTTGCGGCGAGCGGCCACAATTGCACGACCGGAGCGGGTGCTCATGCGAGTGCGGAAACCGTGCTTACGTGCACGGCGACGGTTGTTCGGCTGGAACGTGCGCTTACCCTTTGCCACGTCAATTCTCCTTGAAGTTGTACGTGGACATACTGCCGCCACAAAGGGGCAGCATATCCACTGATGAATGGATTCCATGAACCTGACGCGTCACTGTTATCCGAACGCTCGGCGAGCTCTGGTAGCCCAGCCAATGCGAAGTGACGCTGTCCTGTTCACGCGCAACTCTCTGTTGCAATAGACCATGCCAGATTACGTGATTTAAACCGCTGGAAACAAATCGACACTCGGGTACACCCGAAATTACATAAGTGTTTTTTCCTGCAGCTAGAAGGCCAGTTTTGGCGCTCATGCTGCGGCTAATCCTTCGCGCCGCAATGGTCTATAGCCGCCTGCGTTTTAAGTATAAATCTTCCGTTAGACACACCCACCTTTGCGGCGGTAGAACTAAGGAATCGAATTCCACAGCACGTGCACCGTTGTGGATAACTCTAAATAACCACTTGAGAGTTTTAGGGTTTCCGCAGTACAAGACCATAAAGTGGCCTATCACAAGTTATCCACAGCCATGCACTAAGCTGTGAATAACTATTTCTTCCACACCTGTGGATAACTCTGTGGAGATCGAGGTGACTCGATAAAAACCACTGTGAAAACCGCGGTGGAATCCACCGTGGAATTTGTTATTTACTGTCCACCCGTCCCCGAGAGAATTATTGAAGGTAGCCCGTTGTGACTGAACCACAAGCGAACCTAGAAGCTGTCTGGCGCGCGATCGTCGATGATCTGCTCGCGCAATCCGAGCAGCCCAACTCTGAGGTCCCGAGCTTTTCGCATACGCAACGGCTCTACCTGCAGCTGGTTCGCCCGATCATGATGGTGGAAGGCTACACGCTTGTCGCAGCGGAAAATGTCAACGCCAAAGAAGTTGTAGAAAATGAGCTCGGCGGATACATCTCCAAGGCCCTTACCCGCCACCTCGGCCGCCCGTGTTCCTTCGCCGTCACTTTGGCTACCCCGCAAGAACCACAACCGCCGGCTGACCCATCGAATTCGCAGCCGGCACCAGGAGGGGCATCGGCAAGCACGCAGGCCCCTTCCTCCCAACCCAACCCGCCGGCACAGCACATGCCACCGGCGCAGACCGATTCTTCCTCCGCGCACAATTACGTCTCTCGCCCCCAGCAAACGGATGCGGCGGCAGCCCGCGGAAATAACAACCCCACCGCAGGTCAGACCCCGCCTAATTGGCGGTCCAGCCATGCCCCGGCAAGCCTGGATGAATTGGCGGAGCACTACACCAGCCAGCAGGACGATAACCGCCAGCAACCAGAGTTCGGCGGATCTGCGAATGCCGCGCGCATTCCGCGGGAAGCCCCGGCGCACGATCCCAACCGGGAGACCTCGCTGAACCCGAAGCACACTTTTGAAAGCTTCGTCATCGGTTCATCGAATCGTTTTGCCAATGGCGCGGCGGTGGCGGTGGCGGAAAATCCCGCCCGCGCCTATAACCCGCTATTTATTTGGGGTGGTTCTGGACTGGGCAAAACGCACCTTTTGCATGCCGCCGGCAACTACGCACAGGTGCTGCACCCGGGGCTGCGCGTGAAGTACGTGTCCTCGGAAGAATTTACGAATGATTATATTAATTCCTTGCGCGATGACCGCCAGGAATCCTTCAAGCGGCGCTACCGCAACCTCGATATCTTGATGGTGGATGACATCCAGTTCTTAGAGGGCAAGGAATCCACGCAGGAGGAGTTCTTCCACACCTTCAATGCGCTGCACCAGGCCAATAAACAGATCATTTTGTCCTCGGACCGCCCGCCAAAACAGCTCACCACGCTGGAAGACCGCCTGCGCACCCGCTTTGAGGGTGGGTTGATTACAGATATTCAACCGCCTGACCTGGAAACCCGCATCGCCATTTTGATGAAGAAGGCCGCCGCCGATGGCACTGAGGTGGATCGCTCCGTCCTGGAGCTCATCGCCTCGCGCTTCGAGTCTTCCATTCGCGAGCTCGAGGGCGCGCTCATTCGCGTCTCCGCCTACTCCTCCCTGGTCAATGAGCCGATCAACGTGGAAATGGCAGAAATTGCATTGCGCGATCTCGCGCCGGATTCTGCTGACAGGCAAATTACCGCGGCCTCCATCATGGAGGTCACCGCGGAATACTTCGATATTGATGTAGAAACCCTGCGCGGTGCTGGTAAGAAGCGCGCGGTGGCTCATGCCCGCCAGCTGGCGATGTACCTCTGCCGCGAATTGACCGAGCTATCGCTGCCCAAGATTGGCGAGCAATTCGGCGGCAAGGACCACACCACGGTGATCTATGCCGATCGCAAGATCCGCAAAGAGATGACGGAAAAGCGCAATACCTACGACGAGATTCAGTCCCTGACCCAGCGCATCAAGAATCGCGGTCGCGCCTAGATCAAACGAACCACTCGGTGGCGTCTTCCTTAAATAACAGGAAGGCGCCATTTTTGTAAGCAGGCGCCGCGCTTCCCGGTGCCCTCCACCTTCCACCACCGCCTACCTGCGGTTATGTCCCTGTAAAGACCGTATGAACAGCTATCCACAGAGTTATCCACACCTGTGTAATTTCACGGATGTAATTTGTAGATTTTGCTCACAGTTTTAAATTCCACAGGCCCTATCCAGCACAGACGCCCCTGTGATCAACACTGTGTGCAGATCCGTGGAAAACTAGTACAGGCTGTGGATAAAACGATGACCCGCCAATTTATCCACACTCCGGGCCGGTTGATCACAGCAAGATCACAAGAATTGGCACACCCCGGATCGCCGCGCTGAACTTGTCATTTACCCCGTTGATCACAGATCCCACAACGCTTATTACTACTACTAAATTATTTCTCTGATCTTGTAAGTAGAAAGGGGATGTGTGGAATTGTGCCCGGCGCCGAGCACGCGGCGCTGGCTCGGACGGGCGGAGGGAAAATTACAAGGCTCACCGGATGCGGTAAGTTGGAAGCCAGCTTTTGAAAGTTACACATTCCTACCCCGCCAAAGAGGAGCTCTTCGCACCATGGATGAAGCCGTGTCATTTCGCGTTGCCAAAGATGACCTTGCCAACGCCGTAGCGTGGGTTGCCCGCAGCCTGCCTTCCAAGGTCACCCAACCGGTGCTGCGCGCGATGCTCATCACCGCTGATGACAACGGCTTAGAGTTCACCGGCTTTGATTACGAGGTTTCTACCAAGGTGCGCATCGCCGGCATGGTGGATGAGCCCGGCCAGATCGCTGTTGCCGGTAAGTTGCTTTCCGATATCGTGGCTACCTTGCCCAATAAGGAAGTGGAGATCTCCCAGGTAGATTCCAAGGCTTTGGTTGCCTGTGGTTCCTCCCGCTTCGAGCTACCGCTTATCCCGCTCGATGATTACCCGCAATTGCCGGTATTGCCTGAGGTCACCGGCACGATCCAGCCGCAGCTCTTCGCAGAGGCCATCCAGCAGGTAGCATCCGCAGCCGGCAAGGATGACACCCTGCCCATGCTCACTGGCGTGCACATGGATATCCACGGCAAGGATATTGAGATGACGGCTACGGACCGCTTCCGCTTGGCCATGCGCACCCTGGAGTGGGAGCCAGCGGCTGAGGACGTTGAGGCTAAGCTCCTAGTCCCGGCAAAGACCCTGCAAGATACCGGGCGCAGCCTGGATCCGCATTTGAATAATCCCATCGAGATCGCGGTGGGCTCCGGCGATAATATCGGCGCCGATGGCCTCTTTGGCCTGCACGCGGATAACCGCGAAACCACCACGCGCATGCTGGATGCGGACTTCCCAAACGTCCAGCCCTTGCTTCCCAAGTCGCACACGAATATTGCCTCGGTTGAGGTGGCACCGCTGCAAGAAGCCATTCGTCGCGTTTCCCTGCTGACGGACCGCAATGCGCAGATCCGCATGGAATTTGCCGATGGCCAGGTCACCCTGTCCGCCGGCGCCGATGCCGGTAATGCCACCGAGACCCTGCCATGCGCATTCCACGGCCGCGATGAATTCCTCATCGCCTTCAACCCGGGCTATCTGAAGGACGGCCTAGCGGTCATCAACACCGACCGCGTGGTCTTCGGATTCACGGAGCCTTCCCGCCCCGCCATCATGATCCCGGAGCCAGAAGAGCTGCCGGAAGCCGATGAGGATGGCAATTTCCCTACGCCGCAGACCAATTTCACCTACCTCTTAATGCCGGTTCGCCTGCCAGGTTAATGTTTATACGGGATCTCGATGTTCGGGATTTTCGCTCATGGCCCGAACTAAAGCTTGAGCTGGGCCCGGGGATCACTCTGTTTGTGGGCCGCAATGGCTTTGGCAAGACCAATATCGTGGAAGCCGTGGGCTATACCGCCCACCTGTCTTCCCACCGCGTCTCCCATGATTCGCCGCTGGTGCGCCAGGGCGCGCAGAGCGCGCGGGTGTCCCTTACTGCCGTGAACCAGGGGCGCGAATTAACCACCCACCTGCTGATAAAACCCCATGCCGCCAACCAGGCGCAGATTAACCGCACGAGGTTGCGCAGCCCGCGCGAGCTGCTCGGCGTGGTGAAAACGGTGCTGTTTTCCCCTGAAGATTTGGCCTTGGTGCGCGGTGAGCCCGCGGGGCGCCGCGCGTATCTCGATAGCATCATCGCCTCGCGCACCCCGCGCTTAGCTGGGGTTAAGGCGGATTATGACAAGGTATTAAAGCAGCGCAATGCATTGTTGAAGTCGGCATCGGCAAGCTTGCGGCGCGGCTACGGCGATAGCGACGGCGCATCGGCCCTGTCCACGCTGGATACGTGGGATGCCCAGCTCGCGCGCTTAGGCGCACAGGTCATTGCGGCGCGCCTTGCGCTTGTCGATGCCCTCTTGGACCACATTCCCGCCGCCTATGCCGGCCTCGCACCGGAGTCGCGGCCTGCGCACGTGGAGTATAAATCCACCATTGATACCTCTGACCGCGAGGTGCTGGAGGCCGTCATGCTGACCGAGCTGGCCACTGCCCGGCAGCGCGAGATCGAGCGCGGCATCTCTCTGGTGGGCCCGCACCGCGATGATCTCGTGCTCCACCTGGGGGATCAGCCGGCCAAGGGTTTTGCCAGCCACGGCGAAACCTGGTCTTATGCCATCGCCCTGCGCCTGGCGGAGTTTGAGCTCCTGCGAGAGGATGGGGGATCCGATCCGGTCCTCATCTTGGATGATGTCTTTGCCGAGCTCGATGCCAAGCGCCGCACTCAGCTGGTTTACCTCGCCGCCACGGCAGAACAGGTGCTAATTACCGCCGCGGTGGATGAGGACTTACCGGATAACCTAGAGCCCATCGTGCGTTACCGGGTAGGAGTGGAAGATACGGACCAGGGGCGCATTTCCACCCTGCACACGGAAGCCACCGCAGGAGAGGATAGCGAGGAAGAAGCATGAGTGAGGAAGAAGGGGAAACCGGCACGCAGCGCACGGATCCCGTCACCCAATACTTCCGCTTGGTGCGCTCTACCTCGAAGAACCCGCCAAAACTTACGCGCCCGGTGCCGAAGATGCCGGTTCCCTCCTTGGCGGATGCCCAACAGCAGAACTATCGCGGCTACCAGGTGGGTAGGCCTACCGGCGCCGATGGCAGGAGGCCGCGGCGACAGATCGACGTGCCGAGCCTGGGCGCACAGATTAAAAAGGAGATTTCTCACCGCGGCTGGGAGCATGAATTAGCGCACGGCTGGGTCATGGGAAATTGGGAAAACCTGGTGGGTGAGCGCATTGCCGCCCATACGCAGCCGCAAAAAATCAAGGACAAGATCGTCTATATTTCCTGCGATAACTCCACTTGGGCGACGGAACTGCGCTACCTGCAGCGGGAAATCCTGCGCAAAATTGCGGACCGGCTCGGCCCCGATGTCATCGCTGAGCTGCGGATCCACGGCCCGCGGCAGCAGCGCAATTACGAGGGGCGGCAGTGGGTGAAACCTCAGGGATCGCAAGATACCTACGGCTGATAAGTGGCTGATAGGCGCAGGTTAGCTCTGCCCTTTAAAAGATAAATAACCACAGAGCGCGCCACATAGCTACCTCTGGCCGGTGTGGGGTGTCATTCAGTAGGGGGTATGCGTGTAGAATAGTGAAAGTCTTAGAATTAGCTATAGCCAAAAGGAGAGCACGAATCCGTGGCTGAAGAACACGCATATGATGCTGGATCAATTACGATCCTGGAAGGTCTAGAGGCCGTCCGCAAGCGCCCCGGTATGTACATCGGTTCTACCGGATCGCGCGGTTTGCACCACCTTATCTGGGAGATCGTCGATAACTCCGTCGATGAGGCCATGGCAGGCTTCGCGGACAAGGTTACCGTCAAGCTCTTGGAAGACGGCGGCGTCGAGGTCATCGATAATGGCCGCGGCATCCCGGTGGAGATGCACGCCTCCGGTGCGCCGACCGTCCAGGTGGTCATGACGCAGCTGCACGCCGGCGGTAAATTCGACTCCGATTCCTATGCCGTTTCCGGCGGCTTGCACGGCGTCGGCATTTCCGTGGTCAACGCCCTGTCCACCCGCGTGGAGGCGGAGATCAAGCGTGAGGGCAAGCACTGGTACCAAAACTTCCAGAACGCCATCCCGGATGACCTTGTAGAAGGCGGCAACGCCCGTGGCACGGGTACCAAGATTCGCTTCTGGGCGGACCCGGAGATCTTTGAAACCACCGAGTTCGACTACGACACCATTGCGCGCCGCCTGCAGGAGATGGCCTTCCTGAACAAGGGCCTGACCATCGAGCTGATTGATGAACGCGTGACTCAAGAGCAGATCGAGCTCGAGGAAATCGCGGATGCGGAATCCGGTGAGGCGAGCGCGGATGAGACCTCCTTTGATGATGTCCCCGATGCCGGCGATACCTTTAACGAGGAAGCCGATTCCAAGAACGTCACCAAGGCCGATAAGAAGCGCCGCAAGAAGATCACCTTTCACTATCCGGAGGGCCTGACGGACTACGTAAAATTCCTCAATAAGTCCAAGAGCGCCATTCACCCCACCATCGTGTCCTTCGAGGCAAAAGGCGAGGACCACGAGGTTGAGGTGGCCTTGCAGTGGAACCAGGGCTATAAGCAGTCCGTGCACACCTTTGCCAATACCATCAATACCCACGAGGGCGGCACGCACGAAGAGGGCTTCCGCGCAGCCCTGACCTCCTTGATGAACCGCTATGCCAAGGAGCACAAGCTCATCAAGGACAAGGACGGCAACCTTTCCGGCGATGACTGCCGCGAAGGCTTGGCCGCCGTTATTTCGGTCAAGGTGGGCGACCCGCAGTTCGAGGGTCAGACCAAGACCAAGCTGGGCAACTCCGAGATCAAAGGCTTTGTGCAGCGCTCGGTCAACGAGTACGTCAATGACTGGTTTGATGCCAACCCGGCAGAGGCAAAGGCCATTATCAATAAGGCCGTCTCCTCGGCGCATGCCCGCATGGCAGCGCGTAAGGCGCGCGAGATGGTGCGCCGCAAGTCCGCCACCGATCTGGGTGGACTGCCCGGCAAGCTTGCGGATTGCCGTTCTAAGGATCCGCGGAGTTCGGAGCTTTATATCGTGGAGGGTGACTCCGCGGGCGGTTCCGCGAAGGCCGGCCGTGACTCTATGTTCCAGGCCATCTTGCCCTTGCGCGGCAAGATCCTGAACGTGGAAAAGGCCCGCATGGATAAGGTCTTAAAAAATGCCGAGGTCCAAGCCATCATCACCGCGTTGGGTACTGGCATCCACGAGGAATTCGATATCAAGAAGCTGCGGTACGACAAGATCGTGCTGATGGCCGATGCCGACGTGGACGGCCAGCACATCGCCACGCTGCTGTTGACCCTGCTCTTCCGCTTTATGCCGCAGTTGGTTGAGGATGGCCACGTGTACCTAGCTAACCCGCCGCTCTACAAGCTGAAGTGGTCCAAGGGCACGCCGGGCTACGCCTTCTCTGATGACGAGCGCGATAAGCTGCTGGCGGAAGGCCTGGAGCACAACCGTAAGATCAACAAGGATGACGGCATCCAGCGCTACAAGGGCTTGGGCGAGATGAACGCCTCCGAGCTCTGGGAGACCACCCTGGATCCCTCCACGCGCCTGTTGCGCCGCGTGGACCTGGAAGACGCACAGCGCGCCGATGAGCTGTTTTCCATCCTCATGGGTGATGACGTGGCCGCCCGCCGCTCCTTTATTACCCGCCGCGCGAAGGATGTCCGCTTCCTGGATATCTAAACCGTTGGCTTAGCCCTTCTGCGTGCAGGGGCTAGGCAAAAAGCTAGAGCCCACCGTGGATAATTCCACGGTGGGCTTTAACTATGGGGCGAGGTATTAGCTGCGGGAAGCGCGCTGATCCGCAAAACCAAAGCTCAAGGACACTAGGCAGACGGCGATGATGACGCCAAAGCCGGTCATGATGGATACGGGCCAATCTCCGGAGGTGCTTTGGAGCATGGCAAAGACGATGGCGGTAATGACGGCCAAGCCAATGGCGGTGCCGATGCGCTGGCCGGTTTGTAGGACCGCGCCGGAGGAACCGGCGTAGTTATCTGGGACCTGCGCCAAGGTCAGGGTTTGGTTAGGTGAGACCACGGCACCCTGGCCAAGCCCGATAAATGCCAAGGAGAGGATGAGCCACCATTCGTTCATTCCCCAATGCGTGGTGCTCCAAATAAAGACCACCGTGGCGATGAGACCGAAGATGGTGGTTAGCATGCCGATGATGACCACCATGCGCCCATACCGCGAGATCTTGCGGCCAGCGATGGTGGCGGTAATGGAGTTGAGGAGTGCGGAAGGAATGCCCACCGAGCCGGCCGCTAGGGCGGAGTAGCCCAGGCCATTTTGGAAATACAACGCAACGAGCACCCAGATGCTGGTAATACCCATAAACCACAACGTGGCGATGATGGTGCCGTTGCGGAAGCTCGAGGTGGCAAAGATATTGAGATCCACCATCGGCGGGTGGCCGGTGGCCTTGTGGTGGCGCTCCCACAGCACCCACACGCCAATGAGGACGGCACCCGCCAGAAGCAGCCACCACACGGCCGGGGAGCCGGTTGAGTCCATGAAGGGGAAGAGGATGCACCATACCGCGGCGCCGAGGATGAGCGCGCCGATGGGATCCAGGGTGGCCAGTGCCTTGAAGATGCCCAGCTTATTGCCCGCGGCATCGCGGACGCGGGAAAACAGCGGGCGTGGGAACCACATGAGGCCCAAGATGATGGCTAGCAGGCCGATAGGCGCGTTGACCAGCATGGTCAGCCGCCACCCGTGGTCAGGACCACCGAGCTTAATGAGGAAGCCGCCCAATACCGGGCCGATGGCCACGGCGATTCCCACGGTGGCGCCAAAGTATCCGAAGGCGCGGCCGCGTTCTTCCCCGCGGAAGTATTGCTGAATCATTCCCACGCCTTGGGGGTTCAGTAATCCGGCACCAACACCCTGGACAAAGCGCGCGATGTTCAGAGAATGCGCATTCGGCGCGAAACCCGCCACGGCGGCGCTGATGGTGTAGACGGCGATGCCGAGCAGGAAGATGCCCCCGCGCCCCACGAGATCGCCGGCGCGCCCAGCGGCGACGAGGACCACGCCGAAGGTAAGCGCATAACCAGACAGCACCCATTGCACATCCGAATCCGTGGCACCAAGCCCAGACTGGATCGACGGCAGTGCCACGTTCACGATGGACACACTAATCAGTGACATGAACACCGTGACCAGCACAATAATAAGAACCCGCCAGCGGGCGGGGTCTTGGCCGGCGGGGTAATCGGTACGGTTTGCTTCTGATGTCGACGATTTATGATGTGGGGAAAAAGTCACTTCCACACTTATACTCCGCAGTCCAGATAACCTTCAACCGCAGGAAAACCGGTGGAAATTAATTATTTACATGTGCTTTTGCACGACGCGGCCGAATGCAGGAACTTCCGGGCTTAAGATCTTGGTGGCCTTGCCGCGCAGGGAATTATAGGGTTTGCGCAGTGCGGCGGAGTTTACCTTTTCCACGTGCTTATCTGCGATGTTCATAATCTCATCGCTGACCTCTTCCTGGTGCGGTTCAAGGAAGGCGCCGAAATCATCCTTCCCGCTTTCCGCAAAGTCTTGCCACCGTGGATCCAGGGCATCGAGGACATCCGGCAGGATCCGTTCCAGCGCCTTGGGGACGACATTGGCATCGGCTTTTTTGGCGGCCGCCAATCCGCCTTTAATGGCTATGCCGGAAATGCCGGATTTGGCGGAGGCGACTTTTTCAACGAGATCCCCGCATTCGGCGATGAACTCGGTGCGGGTGGATCCGTGCATCAAGGTAGAAAGGTGAGACATGGTGCCATACTTTACGCGAATTTAGTGGCCATATAGACGCGGGCACAGTACTGCGCGAAGGTCTGATTTCCAGCGTTTAACGCTGGCACCTTTTCCAAAACCTCCGCCATAGCTCGAGCGGCCTGCCGCTCATCGCCGTGGATGGCGATGCCCTCTAGGCGCGCGGTGCTGGCAGCGGCGGCAGACACTAAGGCGGAATAGTTGATGATGCGGAGATTAAAGCGGGCGCAAAATTCTTGGGCCAATAGGTACAGCTGTTCGGGGCTCATGCGTGTGTCTTTCGCGCCCTGCGAATTTCGGCCTCTAGATCCGCGCGGCCGGGGAGGAGCTCGCGGGCGGTGGCTTGCACGTGGGCATCGGCAAGCGTGCGCGAGGCCGCCGCCACGATGGCACGCACCACCGCCTCGTGCTTGGAGGTTCCCTGCGCGGAGGCCAAGAGGGTAAGGGCGTGATCTTGTTCTGCGGTAAGCCGCAATGTCATTGCCATGCCCCAGTGATACCACAGTGATACCACCGGTGCGGCAAATAAGGCCGATAAAGCCCGGAGAAGGTAGAATTTGGCCTTATGAGTGACAGTAACGACGATCTTTTTGATCGGATTTTTCCCATTGACATTAATGAGGAGATGGAGTCGAGCTATATCGACTACGCCATGTCCGTCATTGTGGGCCGCGCGCTGCCTGAGGTGCGCGATGGCCTAAAACCAGTGCACCGCCGCATTCTCTACGCCATGTTCGATTCGGGTTACCGCCCCGAGCGCGGATATGTGAAGTCCGCGCGCCCGGTCTCTGACACCATGGGTCAATTCCACCCGCACGGTGACTCGGCCATCTATGACACCTTGGTGCGCTTGGCGCAGTCTTGGAATATGCGCTACCCGCTTGTCGATGGCCAGGGTAACTTCGGTTCCCGCGGTAACGACGGCCCCGCCGCAATGCGTTATACCGAGTGCAAGCTCACCCCGTTGGCCATGGAAATGGTCCGCGATATCCGCGAAAATACCGTGGATTTCTCGCCCAACTATGATGGCAAGACCAGCGAGCCGGACGTCCTGCCGTCCCGCGTGCCTAACCTTTTGATGAATGGTTCCGGCGGCATTGCCGTGGGCATGGCCACCAATATCCCGCCGCATAACCTCAATGAGTTGGCCTCGGCCATTTACTGGCTGCTGGAGAACCCGGACGCAGACGAGGATGCCGCGCTCGCGGCCTGCATGGAACGCGTGAAGGGCCCGGATTTTCCCACCGCCGGCCTCATCGTGGGCGATCAGGGCATCAAGGATGCATATACCACCGGCCGCGGCTCCATCCGCATGCGCGGTGTGACCTCCATCGAGGAATCCGGTTCCCGGCAGACCATCGTGATTACGGAGCTGCCGTTCCAGGTCAACCCCGATAACCTCATCTCCAATATCGCGGAGTCCGTAGCCAACGGCAAGATCGCCGGTATTTCCAAGATCGAAGATGAGTCCTCTGACCGCGTGGGCATGCGCATTGTTGTGACCCTGAAGCGCGACGCCGTCGCCCGCGTGGTGCTCAATAACCTGTACAAGCACTCCCAGCTGCAGACCTCCTTCGGTGCGAATATGCTCTCCATCGTCGATGGCGTGCCGCGCACCCTGCGCCTGGATCAGATGCTGAGCAATTATGTTGCGCACCAGATCGAGGTCATCGTTCGCCGTACCCAGTACCGCCTGGATGAGGCGGAAAAGCGCGCGCACATCTTGCGTGGCTTGGTCAAGGCGCTGGATATGTTGGATGAGGTCATCGCCCTGATCCGTCGTTCGCCCACCGTTGATGAGGCGCGCGAGGGATTGAAGGAACTTCTCGATGTCGACGATATCCAGGCCGATGCCATCCTGGCGATGCAGCTGCGCCGCCTGGCTGCCCTGGAGCGCCAAAAGATCGTCGATGAATTGGCAGAAATCGAAGAGGAGATCGCCGACCTCAAGCACATCCTCGCCCACGAGGAACGCCAGCGCCAGATCGTCCACGATGAGCTGGAGGCGATCGTCGAAAAGTACGGCGATGAGCGCCGCACCGAGATCCTGCCTGCCTCCGGCGAGGTCACCGATGAAGACCTCATTGCCCGCGAAAACGTCGTGGTCACCATTACCGCCACGGGTTATGCCAAGCGCACCAAGGTCGATACCTATAAGTCACAAAAGCGCGGCGGCAAGGGCGTGCGCGGTGCGGAGCTCAAGCAAGATGACATTGTGAAGAACTTCTTCGTCTGCTCCACGCACGACTGGATCCTGTTCTTTACCAACTTTGGCCGCGTCTACCGCCTGAAGGCCTACGAGCTGCCAGAGAGCGGCCGCGCCGCCCGCGGCCAGCACGTGGCCAACCTGCTGGAATTCCAGCCGGAGGAAAAGATTGCCCAGGTCATTCAGATCCAGTCCTACGAGGATGCGCCATACCTGGTCCTGGCCACCCAGCAGGGCCGCGTGAAGAAATCGCGCCTGACCGATTACGAGTCCGCTCGTTCCGCAGGCCTTATCGCCATCAATCTGAACGAGGGCGATGCGCTCATTGGCGCCCAGCTCGTTTCTGAGGGCGATGACATCCTGCTGACCTCTGAGCAGGGCCAAGCCATTCGCTTTACTGCCGATGACGACCAGCTGCGCCCCATGGGCCGCGCTACCGCCGGCGTGAAGGGCATGCGCTTCCGCGGCGATGACCAGCTGCTGGCGATGTCCGTCGTCCACGACGGCGAGTTCCTACTCGTTGCTACCTCGGGTGGTTACGGCAAGCGCACCGCCATTGAGGAATACACCCCGCAGGGCCGCGGTGGCTTGGGTGTCATGACCTTCAAGTACACTCCGAAGCGCGGCAAGCTCATTGGTGCCATTTCCATTGACAAGGACGATGAAATCTTCGCCATTACCTCCGCCGGTGGGGTTATTCGCACCGAAGTAAACCAGATTCGTCCGTCCTCGCGCGCCACGATGGGCGTGCGCCTGGTTGACCTTGCCGATGACGTCGAATTGCTTGCCATCGACCGCAATGTTGAAGAAGATGGTGAGGAAGACGCGCAGGCTGTGGCCAAGGGCGAAAAGACCGTCGATGAGGTCCAGCAAGAGCACCACAAGGTAAGCGATGCCTCCAAGGACGAGGAGTAGGACATGGAACGACGAGACGTAACCATCCACCACATCTCGCCCACCTCGGCGTTTCGCGTTGGTCTGGCCCTGTCACTCGTCGGACTCATCGCGTGGTTGCTGGCCGTGTGCCTGTTGTACATCGGTTTGCACCAGGTGGGCATATGGGAGTCAGTCAATAGCCTCGTTGGTGGCGTCGGCGGCGGCTTTGAGGTCACCTTTGGAGTGGTGATCGCAGCCAGCGCGCTGATTGGCGTTATTTTCGCCGTCCTGTTCACCTTGCTCGCACCGCTGATGGCCGTAATCTATAACGCCATCGTGGATGTCTTCGGTGGGCTAAAGGTCAGCTTGGATGACATCTAGACCACTGTGAGTGGGAGACTATGCCGGCAGCTACGGTTGCCGGCATTTTTCTAGTTTTAAGCGCGAAGTAGCGTCCTCATTAGACCCACGAAGTGCGCCTCTGAAAACCTCTTTGAGCTGCCGATTTGTGTTCTTTCCGGGGTAGTATGTAAAGTTACATCTCGTTCCGCTAAAGGGCCTATAGCTCAGTCGGTTAGAGCGCATCGCTGATAACGATGAGGTCGCTGGTTCGATTCCAGCTAGGCCCACCACGGAACAATGGGGCATTAGCTCAATTGGTAGAGCATCTGCTTTGCAAGCAGAAGGTCAGGAGTTCGATTCTCCTATGCTCCACAGCATCAGTCCGGCTTCCTTAAGAGAGTCGGACTTTTTGCTTTTTGTACCCTCTCGAAGCTCCCCACACCTATCAAACTGGTTTTGGGGGTGTTTGTCCGATAGCAGGCATCAACGCGCTTGATATTGTTAAAACAGCAAAGGCATTCGCGGGTTAAGGGACAAAATGAGTGTCTAGGCCGGCGTGTCGCGGGGTGGGACATTTTGTGTGTCTGCCGCCCCGCGGTTTAGGGGTTTGGGCTGGGGGTTTAGGGGTTAGCGCATGGAGCCTTTGCGGATACCGATATCGTTGGTGTGCGTGCTTTCGATTCCGGTGTCGTACCGTGCTGGTGCGCCGTCGAGGTCGTTAGCCGTGTTGTTGGTGGACGCAGCTTGTACTTTGGCGAGTGCGCTGCGTCCCCATTTTTGACTTCGGGCAATCTCAATAGGGTCACCGGGATATTGCGTGTGCAGATGCAGCCACCAGTCCACGGCAGTGCGCTGGTGCTCCTCTGGCATTCCTCGGTGGTACCTGGCAAGGGCTTTTACTCCGGCGTTTATGCCGCCTTCCAGGCTGTTGGTATCGCGAGCGAGTTGTCCTTCGACTGCGTCTTCCTGACTGGTCAGGAACGTAAATAGGTGCTTGTTCCGTTCCAGTTTGGCGAGCAGTTCGTAGGCACTGCGGTGTCGGGAATGCATGTAAAAGAACTTCTTGTTTCGACGGAATTTCTTTGGAATCTCTTCCGGTTTGAGGTCTTTGATGTAGGTCTTCTCACTGAGCCACTTGCCGTACACGTCGTGGAATTGCTGCAGCTTCGCGGTCCATTCCGCGGCCTCATCCAGGTTGCTTACCCGCAGCAGTGACAACGATAGGCCGCGCAGTGCTTTGCCAGATGGCAGCACGGGGTACAAGCCGACGTAGCGTTGAATGTTGCGTTTGACGTGGACGAGGCAGCGTTGGATGTGTGCTTGTGACCAGGTTGTTTTGATGGCTTCTAGCGAGCCTTGGTGTCCATCGGTGGTGACCACCAGTGGGGCATGCCCGACCTTGTCGAAGAGACGGTTGTAGTTGAACGTGTCTTCTTGGCGGCACCAATGCCAGGCCACGACGTGGGCTTTCGTTGATGCCACCAGTAGGCAGTTCTGGTGGCCGAAGTAGGTTCCGTCGACAAATAGCTGGTCATAGATGCGATTGGAGTCGGTGTTGTCGGGAACGTGGACGAGCCAGAAGTTTTCGAACCACCGGGTGAGTTGCCGACGGCTATAGCCGTGCTCTGCGGCGATTGACGACAGGGTTGATGAAGACAAGAACCACTCGTAGAACATCCGGAACCTGGCAGTCTGGATGGGGTCATCGTTGGTATTGGTGAAGCTGTGGCCGCATGAACGGTCTTTGCAGCGCCAACGAGTCTTGCCTGCGGACGTTGTGCCATTTTTCTTTACTGGCCCCAGGCACACGGGGCACGTGATGTGTTGATTAACCACGCGGGTTAGTTTGCTGCCTACCCCGTCGGGTACCACATTCTCAGCCAGATACGTGGATTTCGCGCCCAGACCCCGCGCTGCGCCTCACCGCCTAGAGCGGAATCCTCGTTGCGACTGGTCAACCTAGCTACCGACGCACATCCGGACACACATTCTGTCCCTTAACCCGCATTCGCTGAATACGACCACAACACCTGCTATCAGCTTAAGATTGCACCATACATGGGAGATCGTCCGCATCCAGTTGGAGGGCATGAATGCAGAAGCTAAAATCCAAAAAATATAATTCACGAGTATCGTGGGCTGTATTTTTTGCTTCATTGGTCCTTCTGGGACTATTTCTCGGAATCGTTTTTGACTTAGATGTCGTCCCTAGAACGGTGATCGGTCTCATCTTGTTCTGCATTTGGTTCTGGATAGATTGGACAATGAGAAAGAAGTTTTCGGGTGATGAGGACTAAAGTTCCTCTTTAAAGCCAACATGGGGCACTCCAACTAAAATGGAGTGCCCCATATGTCGTTTCTTTGCCTCTTTCTTCCACTTTGAGTAGGCGAAAACGGTAGGTGAAACCTGAAGTGTCCCACTTGTGGAAGATCGCATCTTGCTGGAAGAGCATGTTAGGCAGTAAGCCCCGAAGCTCGGCGTTTCATGGCACACAGCCTGGCAATGGGCGCAGGAGGCCCATCGTGCAGGAAACTTCCCAGAACTGGGCCCAAAGCCTCCGTTATGATCCGGTTCATCGCTAAATGCCGGGACCGTTTCTCTGTCGAGTTCATCTGCAATGACGTTGAAGAATAACCGAGCTGATGGGGTCGGGCTGACCGCGCCGTGTCCACTTTCCGGGGGCTAGGCCCGTTTAAGCTGGGTGGCCATCTCGGCAGCTCCACTTCGCCTCTTATACGAGAATGGCTCCTTCCGTTCTGTAAATATACCTCCACGGGGTATATGGTGGGGAGAGTAACCATCACTGTGTTCCACCGACGCTAGAACTCCTCTTGGTGCAGGGAGGAGAAGAAAGGAACTTCATGAGTACTTCCCACCAACACAGTGAGCATTCCGGTGCTCACCAGGCCGCGGGAGCGGATCATACGCAACACACAGATCATGGCGGCCACGAAGGGCACTCTCACGGTGACCATCAAGGTCATGGCCACGAGCACGGGCATGGCCACGGCCATGGGCACGGACACGGCGATCACGCGGCGATGTTCCGCAGCCGCTTCTGGTGGTCGCTGCTGCTATCGGTACCGGTCGTCATCTTCAGCCCTATGGTCGCAGAATTGCTCGGCTACGGCGTACCCGAATTCAATGGTTCATCCTGGATTCCCCCGGTGCTTGGCACCATCATCTTCATTTATGGCGGCACGCCGTTCCTGCAAGGCGGCTGGTCGGAACTGAAATCCCGCCAGCCCGGGATGATGCTGCTTATCGCCATGGCTATTACCGTGGCGTTCGTCGCCTCATGGGTCACCACCTTGGGGATTGGAGGATTCGACCTAGATTTCTGGTGGGAGCTGGCCCTCCTGGTCGTCATTATGCTGCTGGGCCACTGGTTGGAGATGCGTGCACTCGGCGCGGCCTCCTCCGCTTTGGACGCCTTAGCAGAACTTTTGCCTGACGAAGCCGAGAAGATCATCGATGGGCAGGCCCACACCGTGCCAGTCTCTGAGCTGGCGGTGGATGACATAGTACTGGTCCGCGCTGGAGCGCGGGCGCCTGCCGATGGCACCATTGTTAAAGGCTCAGCCGAATTCGATGAATCCATGATCACCGGTGAATCCCGCCCAGTCTTCCGCGATAAAGGTGAGCGCGTGGTCGCCGGTACGGTGGCCACCGACAACACCGTCCGCGTCCAGGTAGAAGCCATCGGAGGAGATACGGCCCTGGGCGGTATCCAAAGCATGGTCGCCGAGGCGCAGGAATCCTCCTCCCGCGCCCAAGCCCTTGCCGATCGCGCCGCAGCGTTGCTCTTCTGGTTTGCGCTAATCGCAGCCCTCATTACTGCGGTGGTCTGGGCCATTATCGGGAGCCCAAGCGACGCCGTGGTGCGCACCGTTACCGTGCTCGTCATCGCTTGCCCCCACGCCCTCGGTTTGGCTATCCCACTGGTCATTGCGATCTCTACCGAGCAGGCCGCACAGTCTGGGGTACTCATCAAGGAACGTTTGGCGTTGGAGCGCATGCGCACCATCGACGCCGTCCTCTTCGATAAGACCGGTACCCTGACCGAAGGCGCTCATGCCGTTACCGGTGTTGCAACCGTTGAGGACATCAGCGAGGGGCAGCTGCTAGCAGTGGCCGCCGCGGCCGAGGCCGATAGTGAACACCCATTGGCCCGCGCCATCGTCAAGGCAGCCGAAGACCACGCGGAAGCATCTCAGGAGCAGCTGCACAGCACCGATTTCAGTGCGGCCGCCGGCCGGGGAATCAAGGCCACCGTCGATGGGGCAGAGGTCCTCGTCGGTGGACCGAATATGCTGCGCGAGCTAGAGCTTGCCACCCCTGGGGTGTTTGATGCGCAGGTTGAAGAGTGGTCCCAACGCGGCGCGGGTGTCCTGCACGTCGTGCGCGATGGTCAGATAATCGGCGCTCTCGCGGTTGAAGACAAGGTTCGTCCCGAATCCCGCGCGGCCGTACAGGCCCTCCAAGAGCAGGGCGTCAAGGTTGCGATGATCACTGGCGATGCCACGCAGGTCGCCGAGGCCGTTGGCGAAGAATTGGGTATTGACGAGGTCTTTGCCGAAGTCCTGCCGCAGGACAAGGACTCCAAGGTCACCGAATTACAGGAGCGCGGTCTAGCCGTGGCCATGGTTGGCGATGGCGTCAACGACGCCCCAGCCTTGGCCCGCGCGGAAGTCGGCATCGCCATTGGCGCCGGCACCGATGTCGCCATGGAATCCGCCGAGGTGGTGCTCGCC
Source organism: Corynebacterium sp. ACRPS (assembly GCF_022346005.1). GTDB lineage: Bacteria > Actinomycetota > Actinomycetes > Mycobacteriales > Mycobacteriaceae > Corynebacterium. The sequence continues at coordinate 4,380 of NZ_JAKRMY010000011.1, read as the reverse complement.
AGCGACGACCCGCGGTCGGTGCTTTCGATGATCACCTTGTCGCGCGCTAGCTACCGCAAGATGATCCAGAACCTTATTTGGGCATCTGGCTACAACATCATTGCCGTGCCCTTGGCGGCAGGCGTACTCGCACCCATCGGTGTCGTGCTCTCCCCGGCGGCCGGCGCGGTATTGATGTCGCTATCGACCATCGTGGTGGCATTCAACGCGCAGTTGCTGCGCCGGATTGAATTGGACCCAGCTCGCTTGGCACCCACCAGCCACTAGGTGGAGGAGACCAAGTTCGAATAAGTGGGACGGGCTCCGGCTACTTGGGATTATTTTAGAATTGAAGTCCAGTTGCTAAAATAATCCTCATGACCGAGCGGGACGACTTTTGGCTGGAAGAGGATGAACTAGCAGCATTCATGTCCCTGATGAGCGTGAATGTCCGGCTCACCAATATTCTAGACGCGCAGCTGCGCGATGATGCCAAGCTAAGCTTCTTTGAATATACGGTGCTCTCACGGCTATCAGAGGCCGAGAACCATGAGATGCGCATGCGAGACCTCGCCATCACCGCAAACGGCTCCTTGTCCCGTCTGAGCCAGGTTGTTACCCGTTTGGAGCGCCAGGGCTGGGTCGTGCGGCGTCCTTGTCCCAATGATGGGCGGACGACGATGGCGCACCTTACCGATAGCGGCTGGGACAAGGTAGTAGAAACCGCCCCGGGCCACGCTAAGCAGGCCCGCCGATCCGTTATCGATAACCTGACCCGCGCGCAGATCCATCAAATGACCCAAATTAATGAGCGCATCATCAAAGCCATCGAAGCCGATGAGCGCTACGGCGGGCGCTATTAATTATTTTTGGGATAGCCGCGGCGGCCGGAGACGGTCTTATCAAAGGGAATCCAAAACCGCAGGGCCGCTTCCTGGTTTTTGGAAATACCAATGCGCGGGCCGCGCACCCATTCCGGTGCAGACTCGCGCTCAGAAAGCTGCACTGGTAGGTGGTTATCCTCCAGCGTTGCTCCAAGAGCTTTACCGAGGTTCCCAGGGCCGCGGGCTAGATTATGAAAATCGCTGGTGCCGCGGCGTGCAAAGGCGGTATCGATCCCGGATAGCACCTCACCGCCGCGCAGTAGGCACCCTTGGCCCACGCCTTCGGGCGCGCACACGATATTGACATTGCGGTGGATGCCGTAAGAGGCATACACGTACAGTCGGCCCGGTGGGCCGAACATGGCGGCATTGCGCGGGGTTTTCCCACGAAAGGTATGGGCGGCGGCATCGTCCGTGCCCAAATAGGCCTCGACTTCCGTAAGGCGAATGCTCACCCCGGCGTGCGTAATGACGCAGCCAAGGAGCTGCGGGGCTACGACATCAGCAGTGTGGGAGAAATCAATCATTAACGGGAGTAGTAGCGCTTTCCGTCTACCGGGGTGCGCAGCAACTCATCGAGGCTGACCGGCTCCAAGCCCTTGGCGCGCAGGCCATCGATAATGCACTCGGCCGCATTGACGGTGGTCGGGTGAATATCGTGCATCAAGACGATGGAGCCTGGGTTAGCATCCTGGACGGCGGCATTGCAGACGTGCTGCGAGTCGCGGATCTTCCAGTCCAAGGTATCCACGTTCCATAGGGCCTGCGACAAGCCCTTATCCCTGGCTACCTGGTCAACCGTTTCATTGGTGGCACCGTAGGGCGGGCGCAGCCACTTTGGATTCTGCCCGGTGGCATTGCGGATCGCCGCATTGCCGGCGTCGATTTCTTGGGCAATATCGCCGTAAGCTAACTGGTTGAGCTGGCGATGGGTCTTGGTGTGATTGCCAATGGTATGACCTTCTGCCTGCATGCGCTGGAGCGCTTGGGGGTACTGGTAGGCGTGATCCGCTAGCACCATGAAGCTGGCGTGGGCGTTTTTCGCCTTAAAGGTATCCAAGAGCTGGTTGGTATAAGGGCTTGGGCCATCGTCAAAGGTCAGGGCCACGCAATTCGGGCAATCGACGCCGTTAGCCTGTGGCTGCGGGGCTGGTTGCGGTGCGGCCCCAGCCTGGGGATCCGGTGCGGGTGCAGCCTCATTCTGCGGCTCGTCTTGTGGTGCTACCGAGGAAACAAGATCTTGTGCCTGCGCGCGGGTGCTGTCGATGCGGCTTTGAATATCGGTCTGAATCTCAGAAACCGCGGACTGGATATTTGGTTCTGAGGACCCGGCTACTTTTGGGGTGCCTTCGAGGAATTGCGCATTGGCGCAGGCGGGAAGGGCAGCGGTGGCAAGCACGGTGAGCGCGGAGGTAAGAAGACGACGCATACTTTTCCTAGGAACGAGGACAGATGGGCACGATTAGCCAGCCTACTCCACTGCGAAGGGAATTATGGATTAAACGCGTGTGATAAATGTGATAGAAGTACATCACTGTGCCGCGGTGTCTTCGGCATTTTTGGAATGAGCGGCTGCAGTAGTAGAGTACAAGCCACTGGGGCATTAGCTCAATTGGTAGAGCATCTGCTTTGCAAGCAGAAGGTCAGGAGTTCGATTCTCCTATGCTCCACAGGAAAAGTCCGGATTCTGGTTAAAGAATCCGGACTTTAGTCATGCATAGGGCTATAAAAAGCGCTTGACCATGATGTAATGCTCGGCGTACACACCTACATGCTCGAATCCCAAGCGTTCATAAAGTCCCTGCGCACGCGGATTATCGGGGTGGACGGCTAAGGAAATGCCGGGCGCTTTGAGGGTCTGGGCGAGGGAAATGGCGGCATCGATAAGCGCGGTGGCAATGCCCTGGCCCGCAAAGCGGCTTTCTACCGCGATGGCAAATTCTGGGATGGCCGGTTCCACGAACCCGTAACCGTGATTGTCCTCGGTGCCCCAATTGAGCCACACACCGCCGGCGGGCACGAGGTCCTCCCAAGCGATGAAACCTCCCTGGTTGGGCTCCCAATTTTCCACGTAGAAGGAAAAATCGTCGGCAAAACCGGAAGAAAGCTCGCCTCGTTCATCGCCGAAGGTATCGGTCAGGAAGTTGAGGCGAGCTATATAAGTGCGATCAGATTCTTGTGTCGCGCGAATTTCCATAATCCCCAGGATATATGAAGAATCCGCCGGGCTAGTTAAGCCAAGTGGTAGTTATGCACGTCCGCGCCGTTGAATTCGCGCATTTCACCGGATTCGTCAACGGAGCGGAAGGTAGCGCCGTTATCGATGGCAAAGCGGAGGTTATCCACGCGCGGGGAGGGATCATCGGTTACTGGGCCTGCGGGGAAATAGTACGTTGAACCGTCTTTGAGCTTGACGGTGAGAGACTCAAAGCTCATTGTTTATCTCCTTGTAGAAAGCCTTAATGGGTGAATTCAAGCAGGAGATTTTTGATTAGGCAAAGCAATGAGATCTAGGCAACGCCTACTGCACCCCCACCGCGGGGGTGCGAAAGGAACTACTGCTCGTCAGATTGCAGGCGGTGCTTGCCCTCACTCTGGTGATCATCGGTGATGCGGGTGGTATCCGCTTCCTCCGCGGCGGCCTCTTCTTCCTCGCGGTGCTTGGCCAGCTGCTCATCGATGGAACCCAAGAGTTCCTCATCGCGCACAGCGCCCTCTTCGGCGAGGTCCGAATCGGCTTCGTGCTTAGCTTCGCTGGTGGAGGTGTAGACCAAGGTGGATTCTGGGGCGGTGTTTTGGGTGCCACCGCGGTAGTCATCCACGCGCGGTGGGGTCTGGGAAGGCTTGTCATTGGAGCGCAGCCAGTAGTAAATCGCACCGGTTGCCGCGGCGAGCAGGGCAACGATTCCGGCAACGGTCCAGAACCTGGAAGACTTCTTGTCCTTCTTGGTGGCTTCCTTCTTGGCCTCATCGAAACGCTCGACGGCATCCTCGCGGTAGTTATTGAATTCCTCTAGGGCGCGCTCGAGGCGGGAATGCGCGGCCTGGGTAACTGCGCCTGCCTGCTTGCGGGCCTCATCGAAGGCGCTATTGTCTTCCTTTTGCATCTGCTGGGCAGCCTCTTCGAGCGCGGTATACGTTTCGCGGGACTTTTCTTGCCGGTAATCGCGTAATTGCTTCCACAGATTGGAACCGGTCTTCAACGCCATATTCACTGCGGTGGGGTTCATGAGTGCAGGTGCTCCTTAGATGAGATTTATCTGTCCTTTCCCATCCAGCATAGTGGCCAGCTTGACACCCCACCACTGTTTTGGCGGGTGATTCAGGGAGTGGAATCACCCATAAAATAGACCGCTTGGTTCAGATTGGTGGATTAATATTCACGCCGATTTTGGATAACCGCGCTGTTTATGGGCCTGCAAAGGTAATACCATTAGCGGCGCGCTACCCCGCAAACTGAACAGCTTGGTACGTTTTCCTCCAGACAGCAATTGAGATCGGGAAAAGGAGGTGACTA
>NZ_JAKRMY010000010.1 GCF_022346005.1 Corynebacterium sp. ACRPS | reverse complement strand
GCTCGCGGTCATCTTCGCCACAGACGTTGGCGTGCGCGACCGCGAGCGCTTCGCGGGCAAGCCCGTCATCGAAGCCGGCGTCAAGCGGGCCATCAACGAGCCCGGCAAGATGCTCGACGAGGCCATCGCGGCGGCGAAGAACCCAAATGCCCGAAAGGTCTCTGGCACCGCCTCTTCCTCCTCCGCAGAAGAAGAAGGAAAATCGCTGGGTTGGGGCAAGCGCATCCAGCAGGCGATTATGACCGGCGTGTCCTACATGGTGCCGTTCGTCGCCGCCGGCGGCCTTCTCTTGGCCCTCGGATTCCTCTTCGGCGGCGCCGATATGGCCAATGGCTGGCAGGCGCTTTCCACGGATTATTCCCTGTCCAACCTGCCGGGCAATGAGATTACCGTCGACGGCGAGACCATGTCGTTCGAGAACTCCGGGTTCGGGCTCTATATAGGCGCGGTTCTCTTTGCCATTGGCCAGGCCGCGATGGGCTTTATTGTCGCCGCACTTTCTGGCTATATCGCCTACGCCTTGGCCGGGCGCCCTGGTATTGCGCCGGGCTTTGTCGGCGGTGCTATCGCCGTGACCCTCGACGCGGGCTTTATCGGTGGCCTGGTCACCGGTTTGTTGGCCGGCTTTATCGCCCTGTGGATTGGCAATTGGAAAGTCCCGCGCTGGCTCGGTTCCCTCATGCCGGTGGTCATCATTCCGCTGCTGACTTCCCTCGTCGTTGGCCTGTCGATGTACCTTTTGCTGGGCGCCCCACTGGCCGCGCTGATGGAGGGCCTGCAAGATTGGCTGTCTTCCATGTCTGGGTCTTCTGCCGTAGTGCTCGGCATCATCTTGGGCCTGATGATGTGCGTCGACCTGGGTGGCCCGGTCAACAAGGCCGCATACCTCTTTGCCACCGCAGGGTTGTCCACCGGCGATGCAGCCTCCATGCAAATCATGGCCGCTGTCATGGCTGCCGGCATGGTGCCGCCCATCGCTCTGTCCTTGGCAACCTTCATCCGCAAGTCGCTATTTACCCCTGCCGAGCAGGAAAACGGTAAGTCCGCCTGGTTGCTCGGCCTATCCTTCGTCTCCGAAGGCGCCATCCCCTTCGCCGCGGCCGATCCGTTCCGCGTCATCCCTTCCATGATGGCTGGTGGCGCCGTGACGGGTGCTATTTCCATGGCGCTGTCGGTCGAGTCGCGCGCCCCGCACGGTGGTATCTTCGTTGCCTTCGCTATCGACCCATTCTGGGCCTACCTGGTAGCCATCCTTGCCGGCGTGACGGTATCCACCGTCGCGGTCTTGGCCATGAAGCAATTCTGGCCCAATAAGACCGTCCAGCAAGCTGCGCAAAAGGCTGCTCCAGAGACCAAAACCGGTTCCCAGAACGTGGCGGCATAAACCAAACGCTCGTACACTGGATCACGATAAATTAACTACAGAAAGGATAATTTCCATGGCTTCCAAGACTGTAAAGGTGGGCTCCTCTGTAGGACTGCACGCACGTCCTGCCTCCATCATCGCTGACGCCGCCGGCGAATACGACGAGGACATCTTCCTGAACCTCGTCGGTGAAGATGACGATAACGAAACCGACGCGGCTTCTTCCCTGATGATCATGGCCCTCGGTGCCGAGCAGGGCGACGAGGTCACCGTTACCTCTGACAACGAAGAAGCCGTTGAGAAGATCGCCGGCCTCATCGAGCAGGATCTCGACGCTTCCTAAGCGCTGCTGCTCATAACTAGCGTTTAAACACGACTCGTACGCTCCTCGCCTTGACGGCGGGGAGCTTTTGCGATCCATCGGCGGGTTTCCCAGTGCCCATTGCGCCGGCTATTCAGCTCGCTCGCGCGGCGCATAAGCACGGTCGCTAGGATTTTGACCCTGAACCTGTAAATCCGTGCGGGGTGCGGATCTTTTTGTGCTAATCCTCTTGTCCCGGATTCTTAGGATGGCGGCCTGTCGTTTTCGTTCGGGCTGCCGGGGTTCGTGGCCCACGGCGGAAGCCAGCGGACCTTTCCTTGTATTCGGGCCAATCTCCCGCGCCGCGGCGGGGCCTGCGGGTCATCATCGTTGACGCCGTTATGGTACGGGCAACAAGTAGCGAGGTTAGCGGCATTGGTATTGCTACCGTGCTGCCAGCTTTCTAGGTGGTGGATCTGGCACTCATCGGCAGGATAATTGCATTTTTCCCAGGGGCATACGGGATTGAAGGCGGCCGCCATCAAGCGCTGCTTCGCGTTGGCAAACCGGGACGTGCGGTACAAGTTGACCGGCCCTTCAACGGGATGCACAAGCGTGATGTACCCGTGATCGCTTAAGACGCGGCTCGCGAGGTCGGCACCGCTGATGCGCGAGCCATTGGTAAGCTGCAGGGTTATTTCCTCGCCATCGCCATCGACGATGCGGTCGAGCTCGTCCAAGGTGATGACCACCTGCGTGGTGACGGTGGTGCGCGCCCCAGACTTCCCGCCGAAGAAGATGGATTTGACCGATTCCAATGGGCGCTCGGTATCAAGGGCAGAGTGCATATCGGCGACGTCGGCGGATTCCCCGGTGATGGTCAACGACCACGGTCCGCGCGGCCGGCGGGTGATCCGCACCCCTTTCTTCGGAGTGCGGGGCGGCTGTAGCTCCCGCAAGAGGTCGCGCGCCCGCTTACGCAAGGCAGTGGCGCTTCCGCGGAACTCACATAACTCGGAGCGTATGGCCCAAGCATCGCGCTGAGTGCGAGCGCGCAGCGCGAACTTTTCGATGAGGCTGAGCACGTCGAGCGGGTGCGTCGTCGAGCGCGCCGTGCGTTGCTTGGCGCTAAAGGCACAGCGGCCAAAATAGACATCGCAAAGATGCACCACCTCGCGCGCGGCGATGTCGCTGGCGCCGCGCTGCACCACATCACGCTCGCTTAAGCCCCGGGCGGCGGCGATGATATCCATCCCTTGGCCCAGCGCGGTTAAATAACGGTCGAGTGCGTTCATGCCGCCTAGTACAACGCACAATCCGGCGCGGCCGCGACCGCACGCACGAAGGCCTGTGGATTAGGCCGCGAACCGTACCGCCACGGCGCTATTTCGCGGCGGGGTCAACAAAGTTATCCACAGAATTTAGTATTTAGCGTCGTGGCCTTCGCCCACGGTTTCGTACAGCCGCCGCATGATGGGATACGCAATGATGATGCCGACAGAGCCCCAGGCGATGCCCTCCAAGCTCACCCCACCCACGGTCAGGGTCAGGTTGCCGATGCCCGCGATCAAGGCCACCGCGGCCGCCGTCAGGTTCACCGGGTTATTGAAGTTGACCTCATTATCCATCCAGATCCGCACGCCCAGCATGCCGATAAGCCCATAGAGCACGAGGGTGGCCCCGCCAAGCACGCCGGTGGGGATGGTGAAAATCAGCGCACCGAACTTCGGGACGAACGCCAGCAAAATAGCGGTCAGGGCCGCAACCCAATACGCGGCCGTGGAATAGACGCGCGTGGCGGCCATAACGCCGATATTCTCTGCAAACGTTGCAACCCGATTCCACTACCAGTGGTTTCACAGTTCCGCAGGTCAGAACCGTCCGAGCATTCAGGTTATTCCGGCCATTCCGGGGGTTCCGGCGTGGCTTGCGGGATTTTTGCGGGATCCTGGAGGTGTCCCCCGCTACCCGCGTTGTGTTCTGCCTTGCGAGCTGGGCGGCTTAGGATACTTTCGTACCCCCTGTGACACGAGATACTGGGAGTTGAATTATGGCTGAGCAGCATAAACCGCCAACCTGGAAAGCCGTCCTGGCCTGGGCCTCCACCATCCTCGGGGTGCTGGTGGTGCTCGGAGGTCTCCTCAGCATCGAGAAGGGCGGTGTTGGAGCCTTCATCGGTGCGGTCATCATGGGGGTCGCGATCATCTTGCCTGGCGGCTGGTGGATGTACTGTGAGAAGCACGACAGGGACGCTCTGCGGAAGCCGCGAAGGGGGTTGAGAATTACACGTTCTTGTCCGAAGCGGATCGTACCTGCTTGGTAAGCCGCCCGCCGCTGAGAAGGTCAACCGGCGGTGGCCTGTCATTGCCATCGGGTCCATCGTGGGGCTGGTTGTGGGGTCTGCGATTGTCCCGGCGACAGAGAGCGACGTACCCGAGAAGGAGCCTGTGGTGGAGACTCCTACGGCGATGCAGACCTGCGTTGTGGAGGTGACCTCAGAGGGGGCTGTGACCGCAGAGGTCACCCTGACCGAGGTGGTCACCCAGGAGGAGGAGCCAGAGCAGGTTGAGGAGCCGGTGGAAACCGCTGTCGAGGAGAGCAACGACACCGCTGCGGGGGACGTGGAGGAGGCTAACGCTCCGGCCCCTGTGGCGGATCCTGCTCCCGCCTATGAAGCTCCTGTCGCCCCCGCCCGTGAAGCATCCACCTACTACAAGAACTGCGCAGCCGTGCGTGCTGCCGGTGCTGCTCCGCTCTACACAGACAGCTCCGGTAACAGCCGCGATCTCGACAAAGACGGCGACGGCGTGGCCTGCGAGTAGCCCCACCTAGAAAGGAACCCATCATGCAGTGCACCACTATCCGGCCCATGGGCGTCTTGATCCCCGCTGCCCTGCTCCTGTCCGCGTGCAGCAGCGCTAATGAGGCCAAGGAGGACATCACCACGACTGCGGAAGCCGCTCCTTCCACCGAGGTGGCTGCGTCCTCGGACCCCACACTGGACACCATCAATGAAGGAGAGCCTTTCACCATCACCTGCGATGGTGATCGGACCTGCGACATTGACGTCACTATCAGCAACGTGGCTCTACATGACCAGTGTCCCCGAGTCGCCAGCTACGTAGACGCCCCACCGAGGAGCAGACCTATCTCACCTTTGACGCGGAGATCGCCGTCAATGAGTACTCCTGGTCGGATAACTTCTCCTTCACCACCGGCGACGCGAAAGTGCTCACGAAGGACGGATATTCGGAGCCGCTGGGCATCGCATTCGATTGCGAATCTTTGTCCCCCACAGGGGATAGCCTCACCCGCGTGGGTGAAAACAGCGCACGCAGAACGTCTACGCGGTACCTGCGAACGCGGAAAAGCTCATCATCTCACCCCGAGAGGTGCGACGAAGGCTTGGGTACTGGATCTTCCAGGGGCTCCGGCCCCTGCTCAAGGTGATGACAACACCTCAGAGCTACCCGCGCAACCCGCCCAGCTGGTCGATGACGCCACGGCACCGCCTGCCCCGCCTGTACAGGACACCGGGCAGACCACCTCCCACTGCCTCACCGACCACACCCTTTACCAGCGTGGCACCACGGTATTCACCGACGGCACCACCGGATGGACGAAACAGTGCGCAGCGGAGTTCGACGCCGCCCTGTAGCCCCCTGCAAAACTCCTTACCTGCCCCTGACCTCATGCAAGCCAGGGGCGCTTTCGTACGTATCTGACGTGAGGGGAATCTCTTCTTCTCGGTTGTGAAACCTGCGGCACTACCCTACCATGATTGATATCCCAGTCCCACTAGTTAAGGAGGGGACATGAGAATCAAAAAACTACTTGCGGTCAGCCTTAGCGCAGCGGTATTCGGCCCACTCACTACGATCCCCGCGCAGGCTGTTGACATGCCAGATCCTGCGGTTTGGGGCGCTTGCCCACAAGACGGAGCAAAAGACATTGGCAAGGTGATCCGCACATGGCACGGTGGCCCCTACGGGCCGCCAGAAAACCAGCTTGGCGCTGGCGACATCACCCTGAAATGCGGAACTGAGAACGTCGGATTCCGCCACATTGTCAACCGCCACGGCCCGCAGTGGCAAACACTCGCCGACATCGAGGGACGTAACTGGCGCGACATCGCAGACATGGCGCTCACCAAGAACATCACTAATCCCGATCAAACTGCCCCGCAAGATGGTGGCAAATGGTGTGTCAGCTCAGAGATCTATCTCGTCAACAAGGACTCTGGAGAAGTCGTCAAGACAAAGCGAACAAAGACGATCCTGACCGACAAGCATGAAGTGCTCACCACTTTTCCGACGGATGACGGGTGCAACTGATGTCACCCCAGGCCAACTCCATCAAGGAGCAACTCGTGGCATACTTTGCTAACCACAAGCGGCTCCATCTTATGGAAGATGACGATGGGTTAAGGGTCAATATAGTCCGAGGTCACGCCAAGAACGTAGTCAGTTCCATTCCGATAGCACTAACCGATTCAGAGTGGATAGGCTACTTTGAGAGATGCGCTAGGGATGACAACCATCCAATCTCTCTCATGGCTGTACATCTTGACGAAGCCGTATCCATAGCAGTTGAAGCGAAAATGAGTCCAGCAAAAATAGTGCTAGACGGAACCTTCGCTCCCATACCAAAAGGATAAACCCAGCACAGTGGGACACGGGAACATCACCCGTGGCCCTCCTTGCTATGCTTGGATCCCAATGAGAAAACCCCCGATGGCCTGCGCACCACCGGGGAAACAACGGGCCTGTCCCCCACCACGAGGATCAAACACCTCCAAGGAGTATAGCACGGCTATCCAACGCCGCGTCACCAAACCCCGCAAGAAGGCCGACAGCACCTACACCAAAGGCCGCACCCGCTGGGTAGCCCGCTACCGGAACAACATCGACCGGGAGCACTCCAAGACCTTCGACACCGAGAAGCAGGCCAAAGCCTGGCTCCAGGAGCAAGTGCGCGCGCTTCACCGCGAGGAGTGGATCGACCCCAGCCCGCAAGCGCACCGTCCAGCAGATCATGGAAGCCTGGGCCGCCCGGGCCGTGCGCAAGACCACCCGAGACCTCTACCGGATCACCATCAACAACCTTGGCCCCTGGCCTCTACAGGGTGTACCAGCGTGATGTACCCGTGATCGCTTAAGACGCGGCTCGCGAGGTCGGCACCGCTGATGCGCGAGCCATTGGTAAGCTGCAGGGTTATTTCCTCGCCATCGCCATCGACGATGCGGTCGAGCTCGTCCAAGGTGATGACCACCTGCGTGGTGACGGTGGTGCGCGCCCCAGACTTCCCGCCGAAGAAGATGGATTTGACCGATTCCAATGGGCGCTCGGTATCAAGGGCAGAGTGCATATCGGCGACGTCGGCGGATTCCCCGGTGATGGTCAACGACCACGGTCCGCGCGGCCGGCGGGTGATCCGCACCCCTTTCTTCGGAGTGCGGGGCGGCTGTAGCTCCCGCAAGAGGTCGCGCGCCCGCTTACGCAAGGCAGTGGCGCTTCCGCGGAACTCACATAACTCGGAGCGTATGGCCCAAGCATCGCGCTGAGTGCGAGCGCGCAGCGCGAACTTTTCGATGAGGCTGAGCACGTCGAGCGGGTGCGTCGTCGAGCGCGCCGTGCGTTGCTTGGCGCTAAAGGCACAGCGGCCAAAATAGACATCGCAAAGATGCACCACCTCGCGCGCGGCGATGTCGCTGGCGCCGCGCTGCACCACATCACGCTCGCTTAAGCCCCGGGCGGCGGCGATGATATCCATCCCTTGGCCCAGCGCGGTTAAATAACGGTCGAGTGCGTTCATGCCGCCTAGTACAACGCACAATCCGGCGCGGCCGCGACCGCACGCACGAAGGCCTGTGGATTAGGCCGCGAACCGTACCGCCACGGCGCTATTTCGCGGCGGGGTCAACAAAGTTATCCACAGAATTTAGTATTTAGCGTCGTGGCCTTCGCCCACGGTTTCGTACAGCCGCCGCATGATGGGATACGCAATGATGATGCCGACAGAGCCCCAGGCGATGCCCTCCAAGCTCACCCCACCCACGGTCAGGGTCAGGTTGCCGATGCCCGCGATCAAGGCCACCGCGGCCGCCGTCAGGTTCACCGGGTTATTGAAGTTGACCTCATTATCCATCCAGATCCGCACGCCCAGCATGCCGATAAGCCCATAGAGCACGAGGGTGGCCCCGCCAAGCACGCCGGTGGGGATGGTGAAAATCAGCGCACCGAACTTCGGGACGAACGCCAGCAAAATAGCGGTCAGGGCCGCAACCCAATACGCGGCCGTGGAATAGACGCGCGTGGCGGCCATAACGCCGATATTCTCTGCATAGGTCGTGGTACCGGAGCCGCCGAAACCACCGGCGAGGGAGGAAGCGAGGCCATCGGCAATCAGGGCATCGCCGGCAAGGTCGTCCAAGTCGCGGTTGGTCATCTCAGAAACGGCCTTGACGTGGCCGACGTTTTCCGCAATCAGCACCACGAGCACCGGCAAGGCCACGGCGATGGCGGAAAGATGGAACTCTGGGGCGTGAAATTCGGGCAGGCCTACCCACGGCGCGGCATCGATGGCAGCCCTGGCATCCTCGCCTAAATTACCGGTCAGGGCGGCGAAAACCCAGCCGACGACCACGCCGATGAGGATGGACAGGCGCGAAACCATGCCGCGCCCGGCAACCGTGGCTAGGAGAATAACCAGCAGCGTGATGCCTGCGACCAAGGGCTGCGAGGCGAAGTTCTCGGCCGCATTCGGCGCCAAATTAAGCCCGATGAGCGCGACGATGGCGCCGGTAACCGCCGGCGGCATCACAGCATCGAGCACCCGCTTGCCGGCAGCCTTGACCACAAAACCGACCGCCACCAGCACCAAACCGGTCACCAGAATGGATCCGGCCTGCGCCGCAATCCCGTATTGCTGCGAGGCGGTCAGCGGGGCGATGAAGGCAAACGACGAACCCAGGTAGGACGGCAGGCGATTGCGCGTAATCAGCAGGAAGAGGATGGTGCCGATGCCGGAAAACAGCAGCGTGGTATTGACCGGAAATCCGGTCAGGGTGGGCACCAGCAGCGTGGCACCAAACATCGCCACCACGTGCTGCATGCCGATGCCAATGGTTCGGCCCCAACTTAGTCGTTCCTCGGGCGCGACCACGGCGCCTGGTGCAATTTTCTTACCGTCGCCGTGGACGGTCCAACCTAGTATGCTCACGAACCACCATTATGGCCCATGGAGCACGAGTTTTAGGAATCTTCCTCCACGATGAATTCGGCGAGCTCGCGGGCGGTGGTGGCGGGCAGGCGGACATCGACAAGCGTGCCGTCCTCGGTGTATTCCTCGCTGCGCACGGTGCCCTCGGCGTGCACGCGCGAGACGACATCGCCGCGGGTGAAGGGAACCTGCAGCTTAACGTGGCTATCGCGGGAGTTGAGGAAGAGCTCCACGCGCGCGCTCAGCTCGTCGATGCCCTCCCCCGTGCGCGCCGAAACATAGACGACGTCCTCATGATCCAGGACGTGGCGCAGCTCCGCGAGCACGAGCGGGTCGGCCTGGTCAATCTTGTTGATCACGATGATTTCCGGCGGGGCCTGCTCACCAGTCTCGCTGACGATATCGTAGATGACCTTATTGACCGCCTCGATTTGCTTGAGCGGGAACGGGTCCGATCCGTCCACGACGTGCAGCATAATATCGGCGGCGAGTACTTCTTCCAGGGTGGATTTGAAAGCCTCCACCAGCTGGGTAGGCAGGTGGCGAACGAAGCCGACGGTATCGGTGAAGACGACCTGGCGGCCATCGGCAAGCGAGGCCCGCCGCGTGGTGGGATCCAGGGTGGCAAATAGGGCGTCTTCCACAAGCACGCCCGCGTTCGTCATGGCATTAATGAGCGAGGATTTGCCGGCGTTGGTGTAGCCGGCGATGGCGATCTGGGCGATCGTGGAGGACTGGCGCCGGGAACGCTTGACCTCGCGGGCGGTCTTCATCCCGCGCAGTTCCTTGCGCAGGCGCGCCATTTCGGTGCGAATGCGCCGGCGGTCGGTCTCGATCTTGGTTTCACCGGGCCCGCGCAGGCCGACGCCACCATTGGAACCGGCGCGGCCGCCGGCCTGGCGCGAGAGATTGCCGCCCCAACCGCGGGTGTGGGTATAGAGGTATTCCAGCTGCGCCAGCGAGACCTGCGCCTTGCCCTCCTTGGACTTTGCGTGTTGGGCAAAGATGTCCAAGATGAGCATGGTGCGGTCGATGACCTTGGTATTGAGCGCGCGCTCTAATGCCGTGAGCTGGCCGGGGTTCAGCTCACCATCGCACACGACGGTATCGGCGCCGGTGGCCTCGACGATATCGTGGAGCTCTTTGACCTTGCCCGAGCCGATGAAGGTGCCTGGGTCCGGTTTATCGCGCTTTTGGTAGATCATTTCGACCACGTCCGCGCCGGCGGTTTCGGTCAGGGCGGCCAGCTCATCCATCGTGGCCTCGACCTCCGCTACGGTGCCTTCGGTCCACACGCCCACGAGGATGACGCGCTCGAGGCGCAGTTTTCGGTATTCCACCTCGTAGCCATCGGTGGTGTCCTCGGCGCGGATGGAGGTCTCGCGGGTAACGCGGCGGAAGGCATTGCGCTCGGCCAAATCTAGATCGCCGCTGGTGGGCGTGGTTTCCTGCGGGGTGTCCGCGTGGTCGCGGAAGGCCTGGGCGAGAAGTTCGTCCTTGCTCGCCGAGCTATCAGAATTCTGCGGGGAAAATTTGTTCATATTGCTATCTATTTTGGCACGTTAGACCGCAAAACGGGAATTGCGGTTTCCGGGCTTACTGGACAAAGCGATACAATGGTGCCTATGGAAACGACGCAGCCTAGGCCAACGACTACTACCCAGAAGAAGAATACCGAGATGCAGGCGATCGGCCTGGATTTCGAACGCTGGCAGGACGCGGTCGAAGCAGCCATCGCCACGAACCGCCTTGCCGTTACCGGCGAGGTCCGCGGTGGCCAGCTCATTCAATACGGCGACCCCTCGGGCGCCCAGCTTAATATCTTGGCGGTCGAACCCTACGCCACCTTTATCGGCTTCGACGCGGTCACGCAGGGTTTCGCCCACGTGGAGATGTTTAATGACGTGCTAGCGATCATGGACATCATCGATCCCTTCGGCACGCCGCTGGCCCAGGTCACGGCGAACCTCGCGCAGGGGCCGCTGTTGGCAGAAGAACCGCGGCAGGAATGGCAGCAGGTATCGCTGACCGCCATGGGGCTCGATATCACCACCTACGAGTCCCCGGCCGCCTACGAGGCCGAAAACGGCGAATACCCCGCCCTCTTTGAATCCGAGGGCGCCCGCGTCATCGCCTCTGGCTCCGGCGCGCAGGCCCCCACGCCGGCGGCTACCTTCGCCGCCCGGGTGATGGAAGCCGAATGGCGTACCAATGAACTCACCGGTGAGAAATTCGCGCACCTCGTCATGGATGGGCTATTCCCCTTCGATCTCTGCCTGCCGGCGGACCGTGGCGAATTGCCGGTCAAGGATTCCGTGATCTCCGGTACGGCCCTGCTCACCGCCGCTATTGACATGCCGTCCGGCGGCTGCGGCGATGGCGGATGCGGTTGTGGATCCGGCGGTTGCGGCTGCGGCGGGCACTAGATTTTTAGGCCATGCCTTTCCTTAGCGATCCGCAAAACCGGAGGACACTTGTCTTTGTCCTCTTGGTCCTTTGCGCGATCGCGATCGTTGTAACGCTAAAACTGCCCGGCCTCATCATCGCCGCCATGCTGGTGGGCGCGGGCTGGTTCATGCTGCGCACGCGCCCCGATACCGCGGAAAGAAAGGCCCTGCGCAGCTCCATTTCGCTTTCGGCGGACGATATCCAGGACGTCATCGCCGAATTCGAGGAATTCGAAACGTCCACAGAGGCCGAGCCGCTGGCGGATCGCACGCTGTACCGGCCTGCACTGCTGGACCTCGACTGTTCCCACCCCGCCATCGATGCGTTCCACTACGAATTGGCTGGGGCACGCCGCTTTCTCCGCCGGCTCAATATCCGCATCCACTCCCACGGCATGCGCACACAGGACTTGGAAGCCCTCCTCCGCGTCACCGATGAGCGCACCCGCGAGCTGAAAGAATCGTGGTTGGCGGCCCGCCGCGCGGCCTTCCGGCTCGGCCCGGATTACCGCACCCGGCAGTTCGACGACGAAGACTAAGGCTTTTACAGGCTCGTTTCGCCCGTCGCGACGATGGCGGACGGTCCCGTCAAGCGCGTGCCGTTCTCATAGACCTCAACGGTGACCTCGCCGCCAGGAACGTGGACGTGGACGGTGCCGAGGGCTTGGGCGGCATCGGCAAGCGCGGCGGTAGCTGCCGCGACCGTGCCCGTACCGCACGACTGCGTCTCCCCAACCCCGCGCTCAAAGACGCGCATATGCACGTGCCCCTCGCGCAGCGGGGTGACCAGCTCAAAATTCACCCCGCCCGGGAAGAAGGACTCATCGTAGACCGGCGCCGTTAGGTCCTTGGCGGCCAAAGCTGCTGGCTCCAAGCCCGGAATGACGGCCGCGAGGTGCGGGTTGCCCATATCCACCCCGAGGCCGGCGTAGGACTCACCGCCCACGGACGCGGTAGATACCCCGGTCACGCGCGCGGGGCCCATCTCCACGGTGACGCTCGCGTCGGTAGCGTCACAGGAATGCACCGTCACCTGCTTGGCGCCCGCCCGGGTACCGATGGTGAATGCGTCCTCGCCCACCAAGTCGTGCGAACGCAGCCAGTGGGCAAAGACGCGGGTGCCATTGCCGCACATTTCCGCCACGGACCCATCGGCGTTGCGGTAATCCATAAACCAGTCGGCGGAATCCACCCCGTCCGGAAGTGCCGCCAGCTCTCCTGCGTCCACGAGGGCGCCGGCGCGCACTACGCGCAACAGGCCATCGCCGCCGATTCCCGCCCGGCGGTCACACAGCGCCGCTACGCGCTCCGGTGAGAGCGGCGCCTCGGCGTCGAAGTCTTCTACGATGACGAAGTCATTTTCGGTTCCATGGCCTTTGGCAAATTTCATGCCTTCTACCCTAGCGCCGAAGCGCATACAAAGCCTGGGCCATAGTATCGCCCTCGGCATCGAGCCAGGTAATGCGCTTATCGCGGTTAAACCAGGAACGCTGGCGGCGCACGTACCGGCGGGTGCCAGTAATCGTGCGCTCCACGACATTCTCCCAGGTCAGCTCGCCGCGCTGGGCTTGTAGAACCTGCGCATAGCCAATGGCGCGACCCGCGGTGGAATCGGCCACAAGCCCCTTATCCTGCAGGCGCTCGACTTCCTCGACGAGGCCTTGCTCAAACATGAGGTGCGTGCGCTTTTCGATGCGCGGGTTCAACCACTCGCTATCAGTCCGCAGCCCCAGCAGCTTCGTCCCCCACCGGGGCGGGCCGTTCTTCGGCGGCTGGCTGGCCTTAAAGGACTTGCCGGTCAGCTCGATGACCTCGAGCGCCCGGACGGTGCGGCGGGGGTCTTTGTCCTCGATGATGGCGGCGGCGGCCGGATCGACGCGTGCGAGCTCGGCGTGGAGTGCATCCGTTCCGATATCGGCGCGGCGGGCCTCGTATTTGGCCCGCACCTGCGGATCGGTGGGCGGGAATTGCCAGTCATCCACCAACGCCTGGGCATAGAGCATGGATCCGCCGACGAGGATGGGCGTCTTGTCGCGGGACATGATGTCCTCGATATCGCGCAAGGCCGCCTGCTGATAGCGCGCCACGGAAGCAGTCTCCGTCACGTCCCAGACATCGAGTTGGTGATGCGGGATGCCTTCGCGCTCTGCGGGGGAAAGCTTCGCGGTCCCGATATCCATGCCGCGGTATAACTGCATGGAATCGACATTGACCACTTCCCCACCCAGTTCATGGGCAAGGGCCAGCCCGAGCGCGGATTTGCCGGACGCGGTGGGGCCAACTACTGCGATGGGGCGCATGTTACCTCCCAACCTGCCACGTAGCGGCCTACCCCGAGGGTGGCGTCCGTCGCCCGGACCTGCGCGCGCTTGGGCGTGCAGGCGGCAAGCTCGAGCCAGAGCGCTGGCTCTTCCACGCCGCGTTGCTTCAGCCATTCGGCCTCGCTGCTTGCCGATGCCCCCATCAACACCTCCTCGCACCACCGGTGCGCCTCCTGCGCGCCGGGGATAAGGGCCAGCGGTGCTCTCTCGGTAAGCCCCGCGCTGCCGTCTGCGACCACGATGCTAAGGACCTTTGGGTCTGGCGTGCCCAGGCGGTCGCGGCTATCGCGCACCGTTATCTGTGGGACCGTGGAAAGGACGTAGCGGGCCATGATTTCTGGCAGGTAGTTTCCGGCGCCCACGTGCACCTGGTCGGCTCCCCAGGCGCGTAGGCTTCCCGCGTGGCGGGTATGCCACCGCGAGGAGCGGGATCCGATAATTTCTGCTTCGCCAATGCCGGCGGCTGCGGCTTCGACCGCCAGCGTGCGCGCCGCTGCCAGCAGCGCCCGCGAGGCGGCATCGTTGGGGGCTAGCTCGACTGCCAGCGCCGGCGAGGCGGCCATAACCATGAGATTGAACATTATTCCTCCATACTATCTACCCAAGAGGAGGTAATTAAATAGATTCTAGGCACACGGCGATTTTTCGCGGTAATGTAACCAGTGATTTCATCCGGCAGCCGTGACGCGCGGCGATATATGTCTAGGAGGGCTTTCCATGTCTCCCACCCCTACCCCAGGTTCCATGCCCAAGAAGGGCCCCCGCCCCACAGCCAAGCCCGTGCCCGTGCAATCACCGAGCAAGAACGATCCGGCCAAGTGGGGGCGCGTCGATGCCGATGGGTCCGTCTTCGTTTCCGCCCCCGAGGGCGAGCGCAAGATTGGAGAATGGCAGGCAGGCTCTGCGCAGGAGGGCCTCGAGCAATTCGGCGCCCGGTATGATGACCTAGCCACCGAGATCGAGCTCCTAGAGGCTCGCCTGCGCGCCAACCCAGGCGAGGCCGCAGGAATCAAGCAAACCGCCGCCGAACTCCGCGAGACCCTGCCTACCGCTGCGGTCATTGGCGATATCGCGGCGCTGGATCGCCGCCTCGCTGCGGTTATTGATCACTCCGTTGTGGCCGGTGAGCAGGCGCAGGCGGAGCGGGAAAAGCGCCGTCAGGACGCGATTGCGGCGAAGGAAAAGCTCGCCGCCGAGGCCGAAGAGATTGCCGAAAACTCTACGGAATGGAAGGCCGCCGGCGACCGCATCCGCGCCATTTTGGAAGAGTGGAAGCAGATTAAGGGTATCGATAAGAAGACCGATGACGGCCTGTGGAAGCGCTACTCTCGCGCCCGCGATTCCTTTAATAGGCGCCGCGGTTCGCACTTTGCGGATCTCGATCGTGCCCGCGCGGCGGCGCGAAAGAAGAAGGAAGAACTCGTCGAGCGCGCCGAGGCCATCCAGGACTCCACCGATTGGGGCCCCACCGCCCGCGCCTACCGCGATCTAATGGCGGAGTGGAAGGCGGCCGGCCGCGCCCCGCGCGAGGTCGATGACCAGCTGTGGGCGAAGTTCCGCGCAGCGCAGGACCGCTTTTTTGATGCCCGCAATGCGGTCAACGACGAGCGGGACCGCGAGTTCGCCGAAAACGCCAAGGCGAAGGATGCGCTGCTTGCGGAATACGACAGCCAAATCGACCCATCGCAAAGCATGGACAAGGCCAAGGCTAAGCTGCGTGAGCTGCAGGAAAAGTGGGAGGAAATCGGCTTCGTGCCCCGCAACCAGGTGCGCGAGTACGAATCCAAAATTGAGCAGCTAGAAAAGCGCGTCACCCAAGCAGAAGAATCCGAATGGCGGCGCACCGACCCTGAAGCGCAGGCTCGCGTGGCCCAATTCCAGGCGAAGGTGGAAGACTTCAAGGCCCAGTCCGCGGCCGCAGAGGCTAAAGGCAAGGAGAAGAAGGCCGCGGAGCTGCGCGCGCAGGCGGAGCAATGGCAGGAATTTGCCGATGCCGCTGCCAATGCCGTCAACGATAAATAGTGCACCTCGTTCAGATTGCGCGCCCAACCCAGGTAGCCGAGGCTGAACCGGCGGATTGCATCCGTTCCTTTGTTTTCTGGGCAAACCTGGCGGCGCAGGAAGCAAGCGGCGATGCGGCGGCCTCGACTTCGCCTAGCCGCGTGGTGCACCGCCTGCAGGGTTCGGGCGAATCGCAGACCTACCTTTTCGCGGTGGTCGATGGGCCGGCGACGCTCGGGCCCGTCTCCGAGCTCGGTCTGCCCCAGATCCCCGCCACCGCACCGAGCCCCGAGCTGGACTACGTGGGATTTATCCACATCAGCCTGCCGCTTTTAGAAGAGCGCAATGCCGCGGAAATCGAGTGCGTCCTGTGCGATCTACCGCTGCCCGGTGAACCCCTTGATGCCGAGGGGCACAAGGTGGCTACCTGGATGGGAGATACCGCCTTAAAAATCACCCAGCAGCTCGGCCGCAGCGTCGCGCACGTGGGCCTGCTGCACCCGCCGGAGACGGCGCCGGAATATGACGCAATGGCGGCGGTCTACCAATCCCTGGGCTTTACGCAGCGCCATAGCGAGCGGCAACTAGCCATCGATATTCCAGAGCACCCGGCTGCCGCCCTCTTTCCGCCCGGGCTTTCGGCCGCGATATGGCAGGACTATGCCATTCCGGAAGAACATATCGACGATGTCATGCGCCTTTTAACGGTTGCCTCCGCGGATGCCGATACCGGCACCTTATCCACCGAGCCCATCGTCTGGTCCCGGCAGCGGTTGGAAGAAGCGCATCAACGCCTGCGCTCGCGGCGCGGACATACGCTGCTCGTGGCGCTCATCGATGATGCTGGGGGCATCGTAGCGCTCACGGAGCTAGCACGGCACGAGGCCGCAGATCCGGAGGTCTGCGAATGGACCCTCACCGGCACCGACCGCGACCACCGCCGGCAAGGACTGGCGCAATTGGCAAAACTCACCGCCCTGCACGAGGTCAACCAAGCGTGGCCACAGGTGCGCCGCTGCTATTGTTCCGTCGCAGCCGGCGACGCCGCCATGAACGCGCTGTATGCGCGGCTCGGGGCGCGGGAAATCTCCCAGTCTTCTGCCTGGGAGCTCCACCTTTAGCCCTCGTGCTGGTGGCGGTGGCGCTCGGCGGCCTTTTTCCGGCGGTCATCGACAAGCATCTCCTGCGGCTGCGGGGACGCAATATTGGATTGGAATTTGCCTACCTCATCCAGCTGGCCTGCCGAGGCACGAACCTTTTCTTCTGCCGCGCGCTGCTCTGGGCTACGCCGCAGGGCGACGAGGCTAAAGCCCAAGAAGGCCAGGAAGGTTGCCAGCATGCCCACCCACATGCCAATGGCCGGGCCGTCCGCAGTAGAGCCGCGGTACCAAAAGCCCCACAGGTTAACGAAGAAAGAAACCGTCACCATCATCCACGCAATCAGCCCGAAGGTGGCGCGGCGGGTCAGCAGGGTTGCCGTCGTCAGCACGCCCACGCCAAGTAGCGCGAGCCACGCGGAGATGGTCTCCATCAGCGAGATCTTCACCCCGTCCTCGGTGGTGCCAAAACTTAAGGCCTGCCACCCGTGGGCGGAGCCGGCATAAGGAACGATGAGGTAGACAATATAGGCCGCCACAGCGATCCACAGCGTCACCTTTTGCCCACGCAGATCCATGGTTTGTGCTGCTCGGCGCTCCGCCTGTGCCGCTTCCTGGGCGGCGGTGGTGGTATTTCGCTCTCTCATGGCACCCTAGCCTACTCCCCGGTTAGCAGCCGCAAGAATCCGCTGCGGCAGCGCCAGCAGGCTTGCCGATGCCCGGCAGCCCCAAGCCCACCCCAATCGGAGCGGTAGTGGGGGTTTGGCCCGCTGCCGACATGTCGCCGGCCTTGGTGCGGGTGTGGACGCTTACTGCGGCATCGGCAAGCAAGAAGAACGAGCCTGCGCCCGTGACTTTGGTGCGCACGACGTCGCCGGGGCGAATCTCGGCGGAGATATCCGCGCCGTTGTCATCAATAGGGCTAAAGTGCACGAGGCGCCCATCCCGAGCTCGACCCGACATGCGGTGGGTCTCATCGTTCTTGCGTCCGCCCTCAGCTTGGACCAAGAGCTCCACCTCAGTGCCCACGAGCTTCTGGTTCTCTTCTGCCTGGATGCTATCTTGCAGCGCAACGAGCCGCTCGAAGCGATCCTGGACGACTTCCTTGGGGACTTGGTTGTCCATCTCCGCCGCAGGGGTGCCAGGGCGCGGGGAATACTGGAAGGTAAATGCCGAGGCGAAGCGGGCGCGGCGGACCAAGTCCATGGTGGCCTGGAAATCCTCTTCGGTCTCGCCCGGGAAACCAACGATGATATCCGTGGTAATCGCCGCGTTCGGAATCTTCTCCCGCACCTCATCGAGGATGCGCAGGAACTTCTTCGTGCGGTAGGAACGACGCATGTCCTTCAAAACCTTATCCGAGCCAGATTGCAGCGGCATGTGCAACTGTGGGCACACCGCCGGGGTTTCCGCCATGGCGTCGATGACATCCGAGGTGAATTCCGCCGGGTGCGGGGAGGTAAACCGCAGGCGTTCGAGGCCGTCGATCTTGCCCACTTCGCGCAGCAGCTTCGAGAAAGCAAAGCGATCGCGCGGCATTTCTGGATCGGCGAAATTCACGCCATAGGCGTTGACGTTTTGGCCCAAGAGGGTGACCTCAGAGACGCCCTGATCCACCAGCGCCTGTACCTCGGCCAGAATATCGCCTGGCCGGCGGTCCTCTTCCTTACCGCGCAGGGAGGGAACGATGCAGAAAGTGCAGGTGTTATTGCAGCCCACGGACACCGATACCCAACCCGCGTAGGCGGATTCGCGCTTAGCAGGCAATATGGAGGGGAACGCCTCTAGCGAATCGACGATCTCGACCTGGGCTTCCTCGTTATGGCGGGCGCGCTCGAGAAGGGTGGGCAACGCTGCCATATTGTGGGTTCCGAAGACCGCATCCACCCACGGCACATTGTCGAGGACGGTGTCCTTATCCTTTTGTGCAAGGCAACCGCCCACGGCGATTTGCATGCCAGGATGGTTCTCCTTCGTCTTCTTCAATGCGCCCAGCGTGCCGTAGAGGCGCTTGTCGGCATTTTCGCGGACAGCGCACGTGTTAAAGACGATGAGATCCGGCTCCGTGGCCTCGTCTGCGGCCGCGTAGCCAGCTTCCTCCAGCAAACCGGAAATGCGCTCGGAATCGTGCACATTCATCTGGCAGCCGAAGGTTCGGACTTCATAGGTACGGGTTTCAGGAATTGTCTGCTCCACGTCGGCATAGTTTAGCCATCACCCAGAACAACTCATAACCGTCGCAACTCGGCACCCGTGCAGGCACGTGGGTGGGATCGGGCACGCCGTGAGGCGCGTTGGGGCACGGGCCCGCGATGGGTGGGGCGCGTGTGCGAGTCACTAGGTTGGAGCCAACAAGGCACTAAGCCCCATCCGCCGGATTTAAGGAGAAGACAGCTCCTCGCACCGTTCATCAAGGGCGCTAATGGCGATGTTTAAAGACATCCCCTCGTTGAACCCGCGGCGCGCCAATACTCCCACGATCCTGCGTAGCGCCTTTTCCCGTTCCTTCCTATCTGCAGGAACGGATTTCACGCTGTGCGCCTTCTTTTCCGCCAAGGCTCGGGCCATCGCTTCTTCATCGGCCGCGTCAATTTGGGTGAGGGCTTCGTCTCGGTCTTCTTGACTTACGCCCTTCTCCCAGAGCTCGCGGTCGAGGACGCTGCGCGATTTCCCCCTCCGCTTATGCCGCTGCCGCACCCATTCGGCGGCAAAGGCGGCATCGTCAATTAAGCCGGCATGGGCCAAGTCATCGAGGACCTCGTCAACCACCTCAGGGTCGAATTCGGCCTGTACTAAGCGGTCGTACAATTCCTGACGGGACCGCGAACGCTGGTCGAGCAGGCCCAATGCGCGGGACCGCACCTTTGATTTTGCCTCTTCGGCCTCCCGATCAAAAAGCCCGCCCCCGGCTTCTCCTTTTTCATAGGCTTCAAGGGCCTGGCGGAGTTGCTCTAGCTTGTCAGGGGCGGGTTGATTCATAGCGCGGGTGTTAAGCGGTGGGAGTGTTGGTGGACAGGCTTAGTCGTCATCGAAGTCGACGTTTGGGACCAAATCTACGGATTCATCCGTCAATGGGTCATCGGAGCCGGGGACATCCATGGCGGTAGCTTCTTCACCATTTGCCGCCTCTTCCCCAATGCCGAGCTTCTGGAAGATCTTCTTTTCGATCTCATTGGCAAGGTCGGGGTTGTCCTTCAAGAAGGAACGCGCCTTTTCCTTACCTTGGCCCAGCTGATCGCCTTCGTAGGTAAACCAAGAACCGGACTTGCGGATGAAACCGTTTTCTACGCCGAGATCGATGATGGAGGACTCGCGAGAAATGCCCTCGCCGTACATGATGTCGAACTCGGCGATCTTGAACGGCGGGGAAACCTTATTCTTTACCACCTTGAGCTTCGTGCGGTTACCGATGGCGTCTTGGCCATCCTTCAGCGTCTGGATACGGCGGATATCGCAGCGCACGGAGGAGTAGAACTTCAGCGCTTTACCACCGGTGGTGGTCTCCGGGGAGCCGAACATCACACCAATCTTCTCGCGCAGCTGGTTGATGAAGATTGCGGTGGTGCCGGAGTTATATAGCGCACCGGTCATCTTGCGCAAGGCCTGGGACATCAGGCGGGCTTGCAGGCCGACGTGGCTATCGCCCATCTCGCCTTCGATTTCCGCCTTAGGGGTCAGCGCCGCCACGGAGTCCACGACGATAATGTCGATGGCGCCGGAGCGCACCAGCATGTCCGCGATTTCCAGAGCCTGCTCACCGGTATCGGGCTGGGACACGAGGAGGTTATCGGTGTCGACGCCTAGCAGGCGTGCATATTGGGGGTCGAGGGCGTGCTCGGCATCGATAAACGCTGCAATGCCGCCGTCTTTTTGCGCCGAGGCAATGGCATGCAACGCCACCGTCGTCTTACCGGAAGACTCTGGGCCATAGATTTCCACAATTCGCCCGCGCGGGAAGCCACCGATGCCCAGCGCCACGTCGATTGCCGTGTTGCCGGAAGAAATGGCCTTGATGGGCGGGCGATCATCATCACCCAAGCGCATAACGGCGCCCTTGCCATAATCCTTTTCGATCATGGCCATAGCGGCATCTAGCGCCTTCTTGCGGTCATCTCCCTTGGTTGCGGCTGAGGATGATTTCTTTTTCGTTGCCATTGTTATAAATCCTTATCTCGTACGACGCTGCGTGAACACTTAATTAGACTGCTGCAGAACCCTAAATGGTTCCGCCCTCATTGCGATCCCACTGTAGTCGCCCACACCGACACCCCAACTAGAGTACATACATCTGTTCGAATATCGAAAATAGACACACCTTTTCGGCTTTTCTGAGACCCTATAAGGATGGGTAATCTACGCCGAGACGGCGCTCTTGGGGAACATCGAAGTCATTGCACAGCCCTATCCAGACACGGCGGGGATCGACGCCACGTTCGATAAGCTCATCCGGCGTTCCATTAAGCTCTGATAAAACATGCGAATGGCTAATCCACGCCCCTTTTGATTCGCCAAATTCATCCACAACCAGTTGGTGGTACTCCGTCAATCGCATGCGCGCAATCCTACCCACCACCATGGAAATATTTCCAAAACTTTTACCAGGACCCCAGAATTAGCTTCCTTGAACGACGTTCAAATTGGTGTGTCTACAGCGTTTTTCTCCAAGGTGCTAATCTTTGTCCATGCAAAAGAACTCCGTGGCAACCACCATTGCCTATGTAGCGGTATTTACCGCCCTCGTTATCGTTTTAGCCTTCGTTTCTATCCCCGTAGGCACCGCCGGCGTGCCCATCGTCTTGCAAAACGCCGCGCTCATTTTGTCCGGCCTCATCTTGGGCGGAAAGCGCGGGGGCTACGTTGGCTTGCTATTCCTCTTTATCGGTTTGGCATTGCCCGTTTTGGCAGGCGGTGGCACCACGCTCCGCGCGCTTGCCGGCCCTACCGTGGGATACATCATCGGTTACGTACTCTCCCCTATCGCCGCCGGCGCCATTGCTTACCGCGCCCCACGCGGGAAGGGCGGGATGACCGTGGTACTCGCTATCGCAGCCATCGTTGGCCTTCTCGTGCAATACACCTGTGGCGCGATCGGCCTGATGCTTCGCTCCGGATTGGACGTCGGCCCGGCCATCGCAGCGCAAGGCCCATTCGTCCTCGTTGACACCGCAAAGCTCGTCGTGGCCGTTATCATTGCCGTTGGTGTTCACTCCGCATTCCCCGACCTGATGGGTAGGAAGGCCTCCTAGTGCCCACCATCGACTTTTCCTCGGTCACGGTAGCTTTTGATGAGACGGTGGTCCTCAATGACATCAACCTCACTTTAAGCGAGCAGCGGATCGGCGTCATCGGTCAAAATGGCGGCGGAAAGTCCACACTGACCCGGCTTATTAATGGCCTGGGTGAGCCCACCGCGGGTACCGTCACCGTCGACGGCATCAATCCCAGCGAGCAGGGCAAGAAAGTGCGCGAAAAGGTGGGTTTTGTCTTTTCCGATGCCGAAAATCAGATCGTCATGCCCAATGTACGCGATGACATCGCTTTTTCCCTGCGCCGCTTCAAGCTATCGAAGGATGAGCGCAATGCCCGAGTAGACGCCGCCTTGGAACGGTTCGGGCTCTTAGAATTTGCCGAGCGCTCCCCGCACACTCTTTCTGGTGGACAAAAGCAATTGCTCGCCTTAGCCGCAGTGCTGGTCATCGACCCAGTGCTCATCATCGCCGATGAACCAACGACGCTGCTTGATCTCCGCAATCGCGACCGCATCAAGCGCGAGTTCGCGCAGCTTGACCAGCAGCTCATCGTCGTTACTCACGATCTGGAATTCCTCACGGATTTTGACCGTGTCATTTGTATCGATGACCACAAGGTTGCCGCCGATGGCGCTCCCCAGGAGGTCATCGATTTTTACAGAGAACTCATGGCGCGGCGGCCACTCTAGAAAGCCACCTCTAATGACCCGACGCAGAACCAATATTCCGCTATCCGTATATGTTCCGGGCACGACGGTAATCCACCGGATGAAGCCCAGCTGGAAGATACTCATCTTGCTGGTATTTATCCTGGTTACCAGCATCTTTTTCAATACTCTGCCGTGGGCAGGCGGTGCGGTGATCGCCGCAGCGCTAACCTATGTCATCGCCCGCATCCCCCTACGAATTGCCTGGAGCCAACTCTGGCCGCCCCTGGTCATCCTCATTCCCCTTGCCGGTTTCCAATGGTGGGCGAAGGATTTTGACTACGCCGCGGTGATGTTCCTCAATATTTTGGCGGCCATGATTCTGGCCTTTTTGCTAACGCTCACTTCGACGGTCGACGCCATCATGGAGTCGCTGGAAGAATCCCTCCAGCCGCTGAATCGTTTCGGCGTCCCGGTAGAAAACATTAGCTTGGCGATGTCCCTGACTATCCGCCTCATCCCCCTCATGTTCGAAACGATCTACGAGGTTCTCGATGCCCGCAAGGCTCGCGGCGCTGGGTTCTCCCCCTCGGCCTTTGTCACGCCCGTCATCATTCGCTCCATTCGGCGCGCTCGGGCCATTGGCGAAGCCCTTCAGGCCCGCGGCGTCGGTGACTAAGAAAACTTAGGCACATACACTGATAGCGCGACAAAGCCTCCGACTTCCCCACCGCTCAACGCGGCAAAGGAAAGATCGGAGGCTATTTTTCAATTAGCGCTACGACAAGCGCGGGATGAGGAAGTTACTCTCCGCGCAGCTCTCGCAAGCGAGCCTGGACGGCATCATCATTCGAGGTCGGCTGCGCTGCCTGATCCGCAGCAGAGCCAGAGGCCTTATTGCCCTCGATGGCCTGGGTGCGGTTAGATTCTACGGACTTCGTGGAGTTCATCTCGCTACGGATCTGCTCCAAGCGGGAGTGGCCGGCCATCTGGATGCCCGCCTGCTGCACCTCGGCCATACGGTTTTCGACGGAATTTTCCGCCAACTCCGCTTGGCCCAGAGCCTTGGAGTAACGGCGCTCAATCTTATCGCGCACGGCATCGAGCGAAGGCGTGTTGCCGCCTGCAGAAAGCTCGTTCATGGAGTTCAAAGACTCGGAAACCTTTTCCTGCATCTTTGCCTGCTCCAGCTGCGATAGCAGCTTCGAACGCTCATCAACCTTCTGGCGCAGGGCTGCATTATTGCGTTCTACAGCGCGCTTAGCCTGCTCAGCCTGTTGCAATGCCTGGTCGTGGAGCTTCTTCGTGTCCTCCACAGACTCCTCTGCGGTCACCAACTGAGCGGCAAAGGCCTCGGCGGCGTTCTCGTACTCCACGGCCTTGTTTTCATCACCATTGGCGCGCGCCTTATCCGCAAGCTCGAGCGCCTGGCGGGTATTGCCCTGCAGCTTTTCGACCTCGGCTAGGCGACGGTTAAGTTGCATCTCCAGCTGGCGCTGATTGCCAATGACCGCCGCAGCTTGCTGCGAAAGCTCTTGGTGCTGACGTTGGGCATCTTCGATGGCCTGCTCAATCTGAATTTTCGGATCGGCATTCTCTTCGATTTTATTATCGAACAGTGCCATCAGGTACTTCCAACCCTTAACAAATGGATTCGCCATTATGCTCTAGACCTTTCTAAGGAATGTGGTAATGCGTCGCGTTGTCGTGTTCATAGTAACCCAACGCCTAGGGCTCTGCCGCTACTAATCGAAGGTATCCACCGCGGCAATTCTTTTCAGAATCGCGCACGCGTTAAAGCTCAGAAGCAGCCGGCGCGGTATGCGCGAGCTCTTCATCCATCGAGGGCAGCGCCATATAACCGGCAGCCTCGATCAGGACGTCCGACACCGATGCGTCGAGCGCGTGGCACACGGAGGCCAGTAACTCAGAAGAAACTTCCTTGCGGCCCCGCTCGAGCTCCGACAAGTAGCCCGGTGACACGCGGGCAACGCTAGCCAATTCGCGCAGGGTAACCGACTTGTCCGCGCGGAATGCACGCAGGGTCAGGCCCAATGCTTCACGCAGGAGTGGTTCTGGGGCGCGGGCAGGTTGTGGCGCCGATGGTGCCGCTGCCGCAGGTTCCGCGGCAGTCTGCGCCGAGTGGTCTAGGACTGCTGTAGAAATGTTCATCGTACGTTTTAACGCTCCTTCGATGAAATTTGTTCCCCACTGCTAGGAAAATTTTTGATGATCGCACCAAGTTGGGCGATTGCTGCTCCTACCGTGGCCTTTCTGATGTCGTTGCGTTCAGTGCCCAAGTCGCGCAAACAATAAGACTGCGCTATGCGGCCCGCGGAATAGATTCCTAAAAATACCGTGCCGGGATCTTTTCCTTCTTGTTTATCTGGCCCGGCAACGCCGGTAAGCCCTAAGCCCCAATCCGCCCCCGTTTCCGCAACTGCGGCGCGGGCCATATCGACTGCGGTTTCGCCAGAGACGACGCCTACGCGTTCGATCTCAGAGACTGGTTTATCCAAGAAGTGGGACTTTACCTCTGTGGCATAGGTAATAAGGCCGCCGCGCAAGACGGCCGATGCTCCAGGCACCGAAGCGATGGTAGCGCTGGCTAGGCCGGCAGTCAGCGACTCGCAAAAAGCCACGGTCTCGTGGCGCTCTGTTAATAAGGCAACGAGGTCAGATTTTGTGAAAGCCATTGTTTAACTATTTTGCTTTTGTCCATCGATGAGATACTGCACGCCGGTAATGACCGTTACCACGACGGCCATCCACATGATGAAGGAGGTAGGAATATCCATCCACGAGGGAAGCGGCCACAAATATAGGCCTACGGCAAAGGACTGCAGGACGGTCTTCAACTTGCCGCCTTTAGAGGCTGGGACGACTTTTCCGCGGCGCAGCAAGGCCATGCGCCAGATGGTAATGCCGAATTCCCGGATCAGAATAATGACGGTAACCCAAACCGAAAGCTGATCGACGATATTGAGACAGACAAGCGCTGTGGTCATGAGCGCTTTATCAGCAATGGGGTCGGCGATCTTGCCAAAATCGGTAATCAACCCGCGGGCGCGAGCAATATCGCCATCGAGCTTATCCGTGAGCATTAAGGCGGCGAAGACGCCAAAAGACCACCACTGGTGGCCGCCGATGACCAGCCATGCAAAGACCGGAATGAAAACGATACGCAGGCAGGTAAGGACATTTGGCAGATTCCAATTAGAGACCTGCGGATTCACATCCGAGGACTGCGCTGACTGTGCTCCGGGTTGATTCACCCTATACATACTACCCGCTTGGGTTATGGTCTCGCGGCACACTCCCCCGAAAATTTATACTGTCCGGTATGAAATATTTTGCAGTCAACTATGAATATAACCCGGCCAACCCAGAGATAGCGAAGGTCCGCCCGGCCCACCGCGAGTTCACCGGGAAACTATTTGATGAGGGCACCATCGTGGCCTCGGGACCGTTCACGGATTCCCAAGGAGGCGCGCTCATCGTCGTGCGCTTTGACGATGATGGCACCGAGGTCGCCGATGTCATCCAGCTGATGAACGATGATCCCTTCTATCAAGAAGGCTGCCTCCAGGGCCGCAGCTTCCGCGAGTGGAACCCGGTTAAAGCCCGCTTCTAGGCTCTCCCCCCTAGTTGGGTAGGTCTTCCTTGGACAGATCCTCGGCCCTGCCCAGGTAATCGCCGCGCGTATTGCGTACGATCTTATTTCCTTCCTCATCCCAGTCGTAGTGGTTGTGGGATACGGCCACTACGCCTTGGGTTTTATCGCGCATGTTCTTAATAACCGATGCAAGAACCGTGATGACCAAGACTCCAACAATGACCACCAGCGAGCCGATGGTGGAGATTTCCGGCACGGATTCGATATTGTCGCCGCCATTGATAAACGGCAGGTTATTCTCGTGCAACGCGTGGAAGAGCAGCTTGACACCGATGAAGCCCAGGATGATGCCCAGGCCGTAAGGCAGGTAGACGAGGCGGTCCAAGAGGCCATCGATAAGAAAGTACATTTGGCGCAGGCCCATCAGCGCGAATGCGTTGGTGGTAAAGACCAAAAACGCCTCTGAGGTAATGCCGTAGATTGCCGGAATGGAATCGAAGGCAAACATGACATCGATAAGCCCAATGGATACCAGCGCGACGAATAGCGGCGTGAAGGCGAACTTGCCCTTCTTCGAGCCATCGTCCACGCGGTGGGTGAGCTTATCCCCGTGGTACTGCGGGGTGACATCTACCGCCTTGCGCACGAGCTTGATGATGGCCATATCGTTCGGGTTGGTCTCCGGCGCATCCCGAATCTCATCGATGACCAACTTGATGGCGGTATACAGCAGGAAGATGGCAAAGAGGTAGAAGATATCAGACCACGCCGCGATGACCGCCGCACCCAGCAAAATGAATACGAGGCGGAAGACGAGGGCGATGATGATACCGATGAGCAGCACCTTTTGCTGGTACTTGCGCGGGATTTTAAAGGATCCCATGATAAGCGCAAATACGAAGAGGTTATCCACGGAAAGCGCCTGCTCTGTGACATAACCGGTAAAGAATTGGATGCCGTGCTCATGGCCCCATACGGCCCAGACAACGCCGCCAAAAACTAAGGCGACGGCAATGTAGAACAAGGTCCACAGGCCCGACTCTTTCAGGGTGGGCTCATGTGGACTGCGCACGTGAGAATAAAAGTCGAATATAAAAAAGGCTAGAATCACCGCACCGGTGACCAGCCACACCCACAATGGAACGTTCATCGCGAGATCCCTCCGGTCGAATTTACTTTAAGAAAGTGACCGGAGGTCTCCCCCGCCCAGCGGATATTCCTCGCTGGGCCGACACGACCGGGAGCGCACAGCTACCGTGTTGACGATCTATGCCGAATGTGGGGTACTCCCCTCCAAGACCGTAACCATCTTACACTACTTAGAAGGCCCCGGATGATGGGTTATAGGTCGCTTGCACCGTCCGCGTATCGGAATCGGGGGAGTCGGGGGCATCGGAAAGAGCGGAATCTGCGGAATCGCCGCCATCATCGTCTTCTTCCTGGTTCATCTCGTCCTGGATTTCCTTGGGGGCATCGGCAGGGTCGGCGCCCTTAATCATCCACAGGATGGTATCGAGCTCTTCCGGCTTGACCAGCACCTCGCGCGCCTTGGAGCCTTCCGATGGCCCGACGACGCCGCGCGATTCCATCAGGTCCATCAGGCGGCCCGCCTTGGCAAAACCGATGCGCAGCTTACGCTGCAGCATTGAGGTGGAACCCAGCTGAGCGGTGACCACCAGCTCGACGGCCTCGAGGAGATCATCCATGTCCTTGCCAATGTCATCGTCGATCTCCTTCTTCGCCTCGGACTGCTTTTCCTCGGTCACGCCCTCGGTATAGTTCGGGGCGGCCTGGGATTTAGCGGCCTCAACCACATCCATGACCTCGTCATCGGAAACGAAGGCACCTTGCATGCGCACTGGGCGCTTGCCCTGCGGGATAAATAGACCATCACCCATGCCAATGAGCTTTTCCGCACCGCCTTGGTCCAAGATAACGCGGGAGTCGGTCAAGGACGAGGTGGCAAAGGCCAAGCGGGAAGGCACGTTGGTCTTGATAAGGCCGGTAACCACATCGACGGACGGGCGCTGAGTAGCAAGCACCAAGTGGATGCCGGCGGCGCGGGCCTTCTGGGTGATGCGGACGATGGAGTCCTCGATCTCCTTCGGGGCGGTCATCATCAAGTCCGCCAGCTCGTCGACGACGCAGACGATATAAGGATACGGACGAACCTCGCGCTCGGAACCTGCCGGTGCCTGGTACTCGCCGGAGACAACCTTGCGGTTATAGTCCTCGATCTTGCGCACGCGCGCGGCCTTCATATCCATGTACCGCTGCTCCATCTCTTCTACCAGCCACTGGAGGGCCGCGGCGGCCTTCTTCGGCTGGGTAATGATGGGCGTAATCAGGTGCGGGATGCCCTCATACGGCGTGAGCTCGACCATCTTTGGGTCGACGAGGATCAGGCGTACCTGCTCCGGGGTGGCGCGGGTAAGCAGCGAGACCAGCATGGAGTTCACGAACGCGGACTTACCGGAACCGGTAGCGCCGGCAACCAGCAAGTGCGGCATCTTCTGCACGGAAAAGGACGTATATTCGCCCTCGATATCCTTGCCCAGGCCAATCAACATTGGGTCCGGGGAAGACGTCATGCTGGGCGCGTCCAAGACCTCGCGCAGGTGGACCATTTCGCGGTCCGGGTTAGGCACCTCAATACCCACCGCGGACTTGCCCGGAATCGGCGTGAGCAAACGCAGGTTATCGGTAGCCACGGCATAGGCCAGGTTGGACTGCAGGTTCGTAATCTTCGAAACCTTCACGCCTGGTCCAAGCTCAATCTCATAGCGTGTCACCGTGGGGCCACGGCTAAAGCCCGTCACTTGAGCATTGACGTTGAACTCTTCGAAGACATCGGTAATGGCCTCGATGATGCGGTCATTGATCTCGGTGCGTTCCTTCGCAGGCGTGCCTGGGGTCAGCAGATCGGTAGAGGGCACCGCATAGTTGTCGTTGCCAAATTGCGCAGGCGCGGGGGCTTGGGGCTGTGCGGCAGGCTGTTCCGCCCCCGCGGTGGATTCCACCTGTGCGCCGGTGGCCGCATCGCGCCCAGAACGCTCGCGGAATAGGCGCCGGGCCTCCTCGTGCGCCGAAGAGACAGCATCGGAACCGGCCTTGGCGGCACCAGCGGCAGCGGCTCCGGCGGCAGCTCCAGCACCAGCGCCCTTGGCCTTGCCGGCTGCACCTGCGGCACCAGCCACACCAGAAGCAGCGGCAGCACCGGCGCCAGCGGCCCCAGCGGCTCCAGCACCAGCGCCGCGGCCAGCCCGCGACTTGCGGCCGGTGGAAGAACCACCGGTGGCAGAACCCAAGACGCGGGTGGGCTCGCTTTCTGGCAGGGCCTGTTGGGTGGATTCGGAAGCCTCTGCGTAGTCAGCGTCGTCTACTGCCGGGAAGGCATCGGTATCCCCCATTTGGGAGTCCGAGCCGTAGCTCAACTCTTCGTCGTTGCGGTCCACCGGCTCATAGCCCGCGCGGACCGGGGTGTTGAAGGCGACGGTGTGGTCGTCCTCGGGGGCATCGGCAAGCGATTGCACCGGATAGGGGCTGCCAGTCTTGCGCGGAGTGGACGTGCTGCGGCGCTTCGGGGCGGGGCGCTCGGAACGCTCGCGGCCGTGCGCAATATCGTCGATATCGCCAGACACGTGGCCGTAGAGATCGTCATCCTCGTCCGCATCATCGTAATCTGCATCGCTGCCGCCAAAGCGGGAAAAGGCCGAGCGCAGCGAATCCGCCACGAGCTCATAGGCCTCGCGGATGGTGATACCGGTGACCAGCAGCGCGCCGTAAATGATGACGAGGAAGAGCAAGGGTACTGCAACATACGAGGTAAACGCGGCATCGAGAATCCCGCCGATGGCAAAGCCAACAATACCGCCGGCCCCGCCCGCGGTATCGGTGGTAAACCCAAGCGGCGGATTGCCGGCAAAGATGTGGATGAGGCTCAGCATCGCCAGCACGATAATCGTCGTGCCGCCCGCAATACGCGGATTAATGCGCCCGGATGGACCATCCATTTCCATCATGAGCGAAATGGCCAGCGCGACGAGCGCAATGGGAAGTACCCACGCGCCGGCGCCGATGACGTAGCGCACCAGGTTGCCTACCCAGGCGCCCACCTGGCCGGCAACGCCAAACCACACGGTGGCGGCGAGGACGATGGATACGCCGATGAGCACCAGGGCAACCGCATCCGGATTATTGACTCGCAACCCGCCCTGCGGGGAAGCCGCCTCCTCCTCGGCAGCCTGTGCCTCCTCTTCGGCTGCGATATCGCGCGCGCGAGTTACCTTGCTTTTCTTCTTTTTTCCGGCGCTATCAGAAATTTTCTGTGGCTCCCTTGCTCTCTCGAAATCCTCCGTGCCGTCAGCAGTTACATCCTGGCTCGGCTTCAGGCCCGCAAGGCCATTGCCTAGGCCGCGGGCAACATTGCCCATTCCGCGCGCGGTGGCACCAAAAGCGGAGCCAAGCCCCTTGCCGACGGCCCTAAATGCACTCCCCGTACGCTCTTGCGTCGTTCCTGCCGCGCGCCCAGACGAGGTCATCTCCAGCGTCTCTGGCACACCGGCGCTGGACTGGCTGCGACCAGATGGCCGCGACCTGTTCGCTTTCCGGCCAGGCGCGCTTTTCGATGCTCGCGTCTGGTTCCGGCGCGATCCGCGAGAGGAGGCATTTTTGGCAGACATGTCATTTACCTTAACCGGAAAACCCCACAAATCACATACGCCACACGCTTGGCAGTGCTAGTTGGCCGGAAATTATCCCGCGTCCGGACCAAAAAGGCGCAGCATGGGCCACAAAATCGACTTTATCTAGCCTACAGGGTTGACATCTTGATGGCTGACTCGTCGCCATTGATGGTGACCTGCACGACATCGCGCCCGTACGCCCACAGCAGGAGTTCGCCGACCTCCCCGCTTACGCGGACCACGCGATCGCCGCGATCGGCTACCCCGTGCTTATCTGCCACGACGATGCGCGGCATCCCGTCCGGCTGCAGGATCACCGGCTGGGTGGATTTACGCAGGCTCAATTTGGCCCAGATCTTCAAAAAACGGTGCAGCTTCTTCTGCACGGCGACAGAGAAATCGCGGGGTTCGGTCTGGCCATTGGCGCGACGGATATCCTCGTGGTGGATAAAATGTTCGCCCAAATTTTGCTGGGCATCGAGAAAACGTGCGGGGTTGAACTTTGCTGGTCCCCTCCCCCAGGCATCGACAAGCTCATCGAAATCGCGGCGGGCAACCTTGGCGGATTCCTTTTCCAGGTGGGGCTGCAGGACCGAAAGGAACATGCCCGCTGCGGCATCGGGACGGTTTTCGCGCACCCACAGGTGGGCAACTAAGTCGCGCGTGGTCCAGCCTTCACACAGCGTGGGGGCGTCTGGACCTAGCTGATGCAAAAGCGCGACCATCTTGGCGCGTTCGGAAGATGAAAACGACATGTGCCCCAGCATACCGAGGTCATCGAAATGCTGGGGCACAGAAACTATGCCGGAATTAAATCCTTTTGTAGGAGAACCTACAGGGACTCGCGGCTGGCGTCGACATCGGCGTCATCGGCAAGCAGCGTGCCTGAATTCGTCGGCACGATGGTGGGCAAAATAACCGGCTCGCGCTTGTACTTGGAATCCATGAGCTTGGAGACCTTGCGGCGCAGCTTTTGCACCATCCGGTAGGTGTCATTCTCGCCCTCTGCGGCGAGATCGTTCATGGTGTTTTCCACCATCTCCGCAACCTCGGGCACAACGCCGCGGTCATCATCGGAGAAACCGGTGGTTGCCACGGTTGGGTGCTCGAGCAGGCGGGAGGTGCGGTTATCAATCACGCAGGTAATGGATACCACGCCGCCGGCGCCCAGGTTGGTGCGGTCTGCCAAGGTATCGGCATCGACATCGCCCATGGACACTCCATCGACGTAGAGGTGGCCAACCTGCAGCTGGCCGACAACCTCCGCGCGGCCCTTGCGCAGATCTACCACGACACCGTTTTGCGCCAAGACCGTCCGGTCGCGGGCCACACCGGTGGAAATCGCCAATTCCTTATTGGCACGCAGGTGGCGCCACTCGCCGTGGACCGGCATGGCATTGCGCGGGCGCGCCGCGTTGTACAGGAAGAGCAGCTCGCCGGAGTAGCCGTGGCCGGAAGCGTGGACCTTGACGTCCTGGTTGGTAATGACGTTGGCACCGATCTGGGACAGCATATTGATAACGCCGAATACGGCCTCTTCGTTGCCCGGGATGAGCGAGGAGGAGAAGATGATGGTATCGCCATCGCGCACCGTGATCTGGCGGTGCTCGCGGCGGGCCATGCGGGACAGCGCGGCCATCGGCTCACCCTGCGTACCAGTGGTAATGAGCATGGTCTTGTGCGGAGCCATCTTCGCGGCCTCGTCGATGGGGATGATGGTACCGCGCGGGACCTTCAAAAAGCCCATCTTTTCCGCGATTTCCATATTGCGCATCATCGAACGGCCATTGAAGGCCACCTTGCGGCCATTGGCCACGGCAGCGTCGATGGCGGCCTGCACGCGGTAGACGTTCGAGGCGAAGGAAGCCAAGATGACGCGCTGCTTCGCATTAGCCACCAAGCGCTTGAAGTTGGCCGGGATATCGCCCTCGGAGGCGGATACACCCGGCACGGTGGCGTTGGTGGAATCGCACAGCATGAGGTCGACGCCCTCGTCGCCGTAACGAGACAGCGCCGGAAGGTCGGTCGGGCGATTATCCAACGGGGTCTGGTCAAGCTTGATATCACCGGTGTGGATGATATTGCCTGCCGGGGTGCCCAGCATGATGCCGAGCGCATCCGGCACGGAGTGGTTGACCGCCCAGAAGCGAACGCGGAAGCAACCGTAGGTCACGTCAGACTTCTCGTTGACCTCGACGAACTTCGGCTTCTGGCGGTGTTCCTTACACTTGGCCGCAATAAGCGCGATGGTGAAACGGGAAGCCACGATGGGGATATCCGGGCGCAGCTTCAGCAGCCACGGGATGGCACCGATGTGGTCTTCGTGGGCGTGGGTGACCACGAGGGCCTTGACCTTGTCGATCTTCTTCTCAATCGGCCCGAAGTCCGGCAGGATGAGGTCCACGCCAGGCTCGCCAGACGATGGGAAGAGCACGCCGCAGTCAATGATGAGCAGCTCATCGCCGTACTCAAAGACGGTCATGTTGCGGCCGATTTCGGAGATACCGCCCAAGGCGTAGATGCGCAGCGTATCCTTCGCCTGCTTTGGCGGTTCCGGCAGGCGCTTGGTCAAATCAGCACCCTGCATGGACTTCGGCACGTTGCGGCGGCCGCGGTTATTGTTATTGCGGCCACGGCCCTTGCCGTTGCCGTTCTTTCCGTTGCCACCGTTGTTGTTCTTATTATTGCCACCGTGGCCATTGCCGCCGTGGTTATTTCCCTGGCCATTGCCATTATCGCCGTTTCCACCACGGCCACGGCCGCGGCCGCCACGGGAACGCGAGCGGCGGCCGTTGTTATCGCCGTCGTTCTTGTTATCGGCAGAGTTATTCTTGCCAGAGTTGCCCTGGTCTTCATTTCCGGCAGTGCCGGCGTTATTTGCAGGGGCCTGAAATACGGGCGAAGCCGCCTCATTGGAGGCGGTCTCAGTTTCCGAAGGTGGACCCGCCTTGCGGGTGACCTTGCGGGAACGGTTACGGGGTTCAGTCATTCTTAAAGGACTCCAGATTGTTCCAAATCACGGCGAAGTACCTCGCGTTCCTCCTCGCTCGCGGCGGTAACAGGAAGGCGGGGATCGCCAACTTCAAAGCCCTGCAGGCGCAGAGCTTCCTTTGCAAATGTCGCTCCGCCCAACCGCGCCTGAGCGCGGGTCAGTGGAAGAAGCGTTGAGTAATTTATTTCTTGCGCGCGGGCCAAATCGCCCGCATCGAAAGCTTCATAGAGTTCTACCAAGGCACGCGGCGCAGCGTGCCCGATGACGGAGATGAAACCCGAAGCACCGAGGGATAGCCACGGCAGGTTAATCGGATCGTCACCGGAGTACCACGCCAAGTCGGTTTCTTGGATGAGTTCTGCGGCCGCGGAAAGATCGCCCTTAGCGTCCTTCACGGCTTGGATAGTCGGCAATTCCGTAAGGCGGCGGAGCGTATCCGACGCCACTGGGATGCCCGAGCGGCCAGGGATGTCATAGACGCAAATCGGCAGATCCGTAGAATCAGCAACTGCGGCAAAATGCTCGTAGACGCCCTTTTGGGAGGGCTTGGAGTAATACGGAGTCACAACGAGCAAGCTATCGGCTCCTGCGGCGGCGGAAGCTTGGGCAACCTCAATCGAGGTTGCGGTGTTATTCGTTCCGGCGCCCGCACAGATCCGGACGCGGTCTCCCACTTCCTCTTTTACGGCCTTGAGCAGCTCCAACTTTTCGTCCAAGGACGTGGTAGGAGACTCGCCCGTCGTTCCACCCAAGATGAGTGAAT
Organism: Corynebacterium sp. ACRPS; assembly: GCF_022346005.1. GTDB lineage: Bacteria > Actinomycetota > Actinomycetes > Mycobacteriales > Mycobacteriaceae > Corynebacterium. The sequence continues at coordinate 89,928 of NZ_JAKRMY010000010.1, read as the reverse complement.
CCACGCCGTTGTCTACGAGATGAGCTGCCAGGCGGCGACCCGCTTCTACATCCAGCGCACCGTCACGATCAAACGGAGTGACCATGGCGACGCCAATGCGACCGAAGGTGTCAACGCCAGTCTTTGCTGTCATACCTGTGCTCATAGCCGTCAAGGTTACCCGCTAGTGCACCTTTTGGCCGCATCGGGGTGGCGCGTGTTAAGCGTAAGGGCTTGCGGCCATCTGCGTTCCATCGGCCAACGTGGTGATATGGAAGTCATCGAAAAGCGCTGGTGCTTGCTCCTGCAAATGCTTCAAGCACTCCACCGCCACTTCGCGCAATTCCGTATCAGCATGCTCAGCCGCCCGCGCCCCAATGAAGTGGCGCCACGCGCGGTAATTGCCGGTAACGACGAGCCTGGTTTCCGTCGCATTGGGCAATACTGCGCGCGCCGCCTGCCGCGCCTGCTTCTTTCGCAGCAGCGCATTCGGCTCATCCAGCTTTTCTTCCAAGGCCTCTAGCAGCTCATCGTAGACAAAACGGGTTTCATCCACGGCTTGCATGACCAATCGGCGTAATTGCTCATCTTCTTCCACCAGCTTGGGCAGCGCTACGTGCATCTCATTAGGGTGCACAAAGCGCTGGGATAGCTGCGAAAAGGAAAAATGCCGGTGGCGAACCAATTCATGGCTGGCTGAGCGCGAGAGCCCCGTGATGTACATCGTGGCCGTGGCGTGTTCCAATAGCGCCGTATGGCCTACCTCCATGATGTGGTGCAGGTAGGCGGAGTTCGTCGCGGTGCGCGGGTTGGGTTTGTCAAAAGACTCATAACACGCCCGTCCTGCGAATTCGACGAGGGCCTCGCCATCGGTCGCCGTCTCATCGGCACGCCACTGCGTTCCCTGTGGCGGGTGAAACTCGGTGGCGGCAATGAGCTGGATATTTAGCTCACTCGCAGTGGCCATACCGCTACAGCCCCAGGTACTTGTCTAGCCCGACAACCAATCCCGGGTGCTGCGCAATCTCGCGCACGCCGACCAAAACGCCAGGGGTAAAGGAGGAACGATCGTAGGAATCCTGGCGGATGGTCAGGGATTGCCCCTGCGCACCGAAAATGACCTCTTCGTGGGCCACCATGCCGCGGGTACGCACGGCATGCACCGGGATTCCGTCTACATTCGCACCGCGCGCGCCCTCGAGGGACTTTTCCGTCGCATCCGGCATCTCGCCCAATTCGGCATCGCGGCGCGCCTGGGCAATGGCCTCTGCGGTGTGGATGGCGGTGCCGGAAGGCGCATCCAGCTTGGTGGGGTGGTGAAATTCAACGACCTCTGCGGTCTCGAAAAACTTCGCCGCCTGCTTGGCAAGCACCATGGTCATCACGGCAGAGATGGCGAAATTCGGTGCGATCAGCACGTTGCCAGCACCTTCTTGGCGGGTCCACTGCTCCACCTGGTCCAGGCGCTCTTTATCAAAGCCAGTGGTGCCCACCACGCAGTGAATGCCGTTCGCGATGCAAAACTCCAGGTTTCCCATCACCGAATCAGGCTGGGTGAAGTCCACGATGACCTCTGCGTGATTATCAACCAAGTGCTGCAGGTCATCCCCGCGGCTAATTTCCGCTACGAGCTCTAGATCATCTTCGGCATGAACGCCTTCAACAATCGCTTTGCCGACGCGCCCCTGCGCTCCCAAGACTCCTACTTTGATCGCCATTGCGGGCCTCACTTTCTTAACAACTTTGAGTTAAACCTTTGTTTCTTTCCCATCCTATCGCGCTCGCCCATCCGCGGTGGGCGGGCCTCCGAACGGCAAAAATACCACTGCTAGACTGGGCGTCATGCAGATTTATATTGCGTCCGTTCCAGTAGATGACGTTGCTCGCGCCCACGATTTTTATGTCGATGTCCTAGGTTTCCGGGTAAAAGATGACGTCACGCACGGCGATTTCCGGTGGCTAACGGTCACCAACGCGGACGGCGACGGCAGCGTTGAATTGCTGCTTGAACCCAAGGGTCACCCAGCCGCCAAAACGTACACCGAGGCGCTGAAGGCGGATAATATCCCGGTCACCCAATTCTTGTCGCAGGATGTGGAGAAAGAATACGCCGAACTCAAGGACAAGGGCGTGGACTTTACCATGGAGCCCACCGACGTTGGCCCCTCCATTACCGCAGTCTTTGACGATACCGTGGGTAACCTCATCCAGCTCGTCCAGTTGAAGCGCTAGGCCCACGCCTTCGCTACTTTCCCTTATACAACAATTGCATCACTTCCCCAGTTAGGCCACTTGTGTACCGGTAGAATTGGAAGAGACAACAAGGTAGACAACCTAGGAAGTGGTCAGAATGTCTCGATCTACTCTCACCCGCGCTATCGCTGCTGGCGCCGGTATAAGCTGCATGCTCTCGCTGGCTGCTTGCGCTAGCCCCAGCGATGACGAGGCCGCCGATGCCTCATTTGCCACGCAGGAGGAATCAACCAGTTCCACCGCTGAGTCGACCACGTCTGCGGCAAAGAAATCAGAGCCTACCACCACGACCACTGCCGATGACCCAACCAAGACGGTAGAAGACACCGCCCCGTTAAGCCATCATCAGCAACAAGCGCAGGGCAATGATCCAAAACCTGCTTTTGGCGGTATGGGCACGCCCTCCCTCGAGGATCAGCGCCACCTACCTCCTGGATTGGGTGGCCTCGTCCCCACCGGGATCCGAGTAGCCGCGCATGACTCTTTTACCCGCGTCGTGGTTGATCTTGAAGGCGACGGAGAAGCAGGGTGGTTTACTACCTATACGGATCAGCCCGCCCACCAAGCATCGGGGCTTCCGGTCGAGGTCAAAGGCGCCACTTTCCTCAACCTTGGTATCGAGGGCACCCCGTGGCCATCGACGCCGGAGTTAGAACAAAGGTTTATGGATACTGGCATCACACCAGGTGCCGGTGTCGTGCAAGAGATCAACTACACCACCACCTTCGAGGCGCAAACGCAGTTGGTCATCGGGCTAAAGAAGCAAACGCCTTATTCCGTGACCTTCCTGCAAAACCCCAAACGCCTTGTGCTTGATTTCCAGAACTGAGTGATCACGGCGCAGGCATAGAAAATGGCCCTGTTTCCCACCATATTCGGGAAACAGGGCCACTGCTCTAAAGGGCGCCTGAGGGATTAGTCCTCAACGGGCACTAGGGAGATCTTGCCGCGGTTATCAATATCCGCGATTTCTACCTGTACCTTATCGCCAACGTTAACGACATCTTCGACCTTCTCAATGCGTTCGTCCCCACCCAGGTTGGAGATGTGGATCAATCCATCGCGGCCAGGGGTCAAGGAAACGAAGGCGCCGAATGGAACGGTCTTGACTACCGTGCCGAGGAAGCGCTCGCCCACCTTGGGCAACTGTGGGTTGGCAATGGAGTTAACCTTTTCAATCGCAGCGTCTGCGGCTTCGCCGGTGACCGCAGAGATGTAGACCGTGCCATCGTCTTCGATCGAGACATCAGCACCGGTATCTTCGGTGATCTGGTTGATGGTCTTGCCCTTAGGGCCGATGAGCTCACCGATCTTGTTGACCGGAATCTTCACCGAGGTGATCTTCGGGGCCAGGCCAGACATCTCATCTGGGGAATCGATGACCTCTGCCATGGTTTCCAGAATGGTGGCGCGGGCATCGCGGGCCTGCTCGAGTGCCTGGGCCAAGACCTTAGACGGAATGCCATCGAGCTTCGTGTCCAGCTGCAGCGCGGTGATGAATTCGGAGGTGCCCGCAACCTTGAAGTCCATGTCGCCGAAGGCGTCCTCGGCACCGAGGATATCGGTCAGTGCGACGAACTTTTCCTTGCCCTTGACCTCACCGGAGACCAAGCCCATGGCGATGCCGGCTACCGGCGCCTTGAGCGGAACGCCCGCGTTGTAGAGGGACAGGGTGGACGCACAGACAGAGCCCATGGAGGTAGAACCATTGGAACCGAGCGCCTCAGAGACCTGACGGATGGCATACGGGAAATCCTCGCGCGACGGGATGACCGGAAGCAGGGCGCGCTCGGCGAGCGCACCGTGGCCGATTTCGCGGCGCTTGGGCGAGCCGACGCGGCCGGTCTCACCGGTAGAAAATGGCGGGAAGTTGTAGTGGTGCATATAGCGCTTGGACTCAATCGGAGTAAGCGAGTCGATCTGCTGCTCCATCTTCAACATATCCAGGGTGGTGACACCGAGGATCTGCGTCTCGCCGCGCTCGAACAAGGAAGAACCATGTGCGCGTGGAACCAAGTCAACTTCGACGGACAGATCGCGGATATCGGTCAGGCCGCGGCCATCGATGCGGAAACCATCGGTCAAGATCTTGCGGCGCACGATCTTCTTCATGACCTCGTTATACGCAGCGCGAATCTGCTTGGAAGCCACTGCCTCTTCCAGGTCAGCAAATTGCGGCAGCAGATCTTGTTCGACCTGCTCCATGTGTTCGTTCGTGGCCTCGTCGCGCTCCTGCTTGCCCGGAATGGTCAGCAAGCTCTCCAGCTTCTTGGAAGCGGCCTTTTCCACGGCGGCGAAGACATCGTCTTCATACGCCGGGAAGAGCGGGAACTCCTGGGTCTCCTTGGCGGTGCGCTCTGCCAGGCCGTTCTGGGCTTCACACAGGGTCTTAATGAACGGCTTGGCTGCCTCAAGTCCTTCGGCGACGGCGGCTTCTTGCGGTGCCGGGGCGCCATCGGCAATGCGCTCTGCAACGTTGGTGCCGGCGCCAGCTTCCACCATCATGATGGCGACGTCTTCTTTACGCCCCTTGGAAACGATGCGGCCGGCCACGACCATCTCAAAGAGCGCGCGCTCGTGCTGCTCGTGGTTCGGGAACGCCACCCACTGGCCACCAGGGTGCTTGTCATCGGCGATGAGCGCCATGCGCACGCCGCCGACGGCGCCGGAGACCGGCAGACCGGAAAGCTGGGTTGCCGCAGACGCGCCGTTGATGGCTACGACGTCGTAGTACTCTTCCGGGTCCTGCGACAGGACGGTGATGACCACCTGCACTTCATTGCGCAGGCCCTTGACAAAGGTGGGGCGCAGCGGGCGGTCGATGAGGCGGCAGGCCAAGATGGCCTCGGTGGAGGGACGCCCCTCGCGGCGGAAGAAGGAGCCGGGGATCTTGCCGGCTGCGTACATGCGCTCTTCCACGTCCACAGTGAGCGGGAAGAAGTCAAAGTTCTCGCGCGGCTGGTTCGAGGCGGTCGTGGTGGCCAGCAGCATCGTGTCATCGTCGAGGTACGTGGTTACGGAACCATCTGCCTGGCGGGCCAACTGGCCGGTTTCGAAACGTACCGTGCGGGTGCCAAAGTCCCCGTTGTCGAGGACAGCGATAGCTTCGGTAATACCGAATTCTTCATCGATATTGAACTCTACGGAGTTCTGAACGCTCATCTAGTAATTCTCCTTGAGTGCTTTAGGCGATCGTCGGTGCCGCCTTTTCCACATTGTTTTGACAACGGTGAAAATTCTAACAGAGATTCCGCACTTTTGAGCTACGGCGACCGCAATCGCCCCTGCTCCCTACAAGGTTTAAGAGGGTATAAAACCACTAATTCCCCTTGCCACAGGGCAAGGGGAAAAATTCGGCCGCAGCCGCGTCGCAATTAGCGGCGCAGGCCCAGGCGGGAAATCAGGTCACGGTAACGATCCACGTTGTTTTCTGCCAAGTACTTCAGCAGGCCACGACGACGACCAACCATCAGCAGCAGACCACGACGGGAGTGGTGATCGTGCTTGTGGAACTTCAGGTGCTCCGTCAAAGTGTTGATGCGGGAGGTCAGCAGGGCAACCTGTGCCTCGGGGGAACCGGTGTCGGTCTCGTGCAGGCCGTACTCCTTGAGGATTTCGGCCTTCTTCTCAGTGGTCAATGCCATGAGTATTTCTCCTTTATTTCAGTCCACACTATTCTTCAACGCGCAGCGCCGCCGTTGCGAGCTCCGCGTGCCGCAACTGTCGTGAACCACAGTCGCTAAGCCAACTGGTCATCTTACAGCCAATTAGCACGGCAAATCAAAACGCTGCGCTACTTGGCGCCCACCGTGCGGAAAAGTTCTTCGAGGCGGTCTACAAATTCACTGACAAACCGCTCGTTATCCACGCCCACGGCGACCTTCGCGGTCGGTTCCTGGCTCAGCCTAGTTTCATCCGCGATGGTGCGCCCGCGGGTGGGGCCTTCGGTATCGGTTTTCATATTGGTCTCGATGACTTCCACCAAGGAAGGATCTGCGGCTACCGCCACGGCCAGCGGATCGTGCAGACCGCAGCCGGCCAGGTGAGGAGCCGTGGTGGCATAAGCGCGGATATAGTAATCCACCATATCGGCGAAAATCTCGCCCGCGGCCGTTCCGGTTGCCCGCCAGCGCGCGGTTTCCTTTTCCGTCAAGAGGGTGCGCAGGGTGACATCAAGGCCCACCATGGTGACATCTTGGCTGTGGCGGAAGAGGTAATCGGTGGCATCCGGGTCCTGGGAAATATTGGCCTCTGCCCACGCGGAAACATTGCCGGGAACGGTCAGCGCCCCGCCCATCATGACAATGTGGGCGTTGGTGGCAAAGGAGGCATCGGCAAGCATGGCCTGGGCGATGGTCGTGGACGGGCCGGTGGGGATAATGACGAGTTCATCGCCGTAATCGCGCACGGCCTGCACGAGGAAATCCGCGGCCGGCTGCGTGTCCTCGGTCTTATCGGACGGGCTAAGCGCGACCTCACCCACGCCATTCTGGCCGTGGATGAAGGCCGAAATCTCGCTGGGCTGGAAACCGTCCGGGCTGGGGCCAGCAAAGACCGGGATATCGGGCCTATCCAGCAGCTCCAGCAGCGCCAGGGTATTGCGCACCGCCAGTGGGACGGTGACATTGCCATACGTGCAGGTCACCCCAATGAGCTCAAGCTCTGGGTGGGCTAGGGCATACGCCAAGGCCAGGGCATCATCAATACCGGTATCAAGATCGAGGATCGCCTTCATTTACTTCTCCTTTAAGAAATAGTCTTCGCTATTGCAGCCCTGCGCGCGGGCATCGGCAGCCAGCACCGTGCGGGCGGCAGCGACGTCCTGGGCCATGGCCTCCAAAAGCTCATCGACGGAGTGAAACTTCACCATATCCCGCAGGTGGCCCACGAATTTCACGGTTGCCTCATAGCCATAAAGATCGGCATCGCGATCCAAGACAAAGGACTCCACGGAGCGCTCTTCATCACCAAAGGTGGGATTCGTGCCCACGGAAATCGCCGCGGCGTAGGCCACTTCAGGTTGCATGTCCCCGTCGAGGGGCGATTCGGAATGCACAATGAACCACCCCGCATACACCCCATCCGCGGGAATGGCTACGGTATCTGGAAAGTACTGGTTGGCCGTGGGAAAACCCAGCTCCTTGCCGCCGCGCCCCGCGCCGCGCACCACGGGTCCGGTCACGGTAAAGTGCCGGCCAAGCGCCCAATTCGCCGATTCTATATTGCCCCGGGACAGGCTCTGGCGAATGTAGGTGGAACAAATCTGCACGCCGTCTTCATCCAGCAGCGGGATGATATCGACGCTAAACCCAAACTCCTCGCCCAGCTGCCGCATGGCTTCCGCGGTGCCGCTGGCCCCTGCGCCGAAGGTGAAGTTCTCCCCCACCACCACGTGCTGTGCATGGAGTTTTCCCACCAAGAGGTCGCGCACATAAGGCCGTGGCTCCACGCCATCGAGTTCCTTGGTGAAGTCAATGACAAGTACCATCTCAATGCCCATTTCTTCCGCGAGCTCTAGCCTGCGCTCGAAGCTCACCACGGATAGCGGGGCGCGCTCCGGCAAGAAAACGGAGACCGGGTGCGGGTCAAAAGTCACCATGACGGGGACCTGATTATTCGCCCGCGCATGCTCCACGCAGGCAGAAACGAGCTGCTGATGGCCGCGGTGCAAGCCATCGAAGACGCCAATGGTTACCGAGGTCGGCCCCACATCCGCGGGGATGTCATCGATTCCGTAACAAATATCCACGGAATCCATCGTAGAGCATAGACTTGTACCCTATGACTGATGCGCTCGCACATTCCGGACTTGTCATCGTTGATAAGCCTGCCGGCATGACCTCCCACGATGTTGTTAGCCGCCTACGCAGGTATTTCCACACCAAAAAGGTCGGCCATGCCGGCACCCTGGATCCCATGGCGACAGGGGTGCTAGTCCTCGGCATCGAACGCGGCACCAAATTCCTCGCGCACATGGTCGCCTCCACCAAGTCCTATTCAGCCACCATCCGCCTCGGCGCTTCTACCACCACCGATGATGCTGAGGGCGAATTTCGCTGGGGCAAGCCTGCGGCCGCGCTGCACCGTTCCGCCATCGAGGCCGAAGTTGCCGCGTTAACCGGCGATATTATGCAAAAGCCCGCCGCGGTTTCCGCCATCAAGATCAAGGGCAAAAGGGCGCATGAATTGGTGCGCGAGGGCAAAGAGGTAGATATTCCCGCCCGCCCGGTCACCATCCACAGCTTTGACATTCATGACCTGCGCACCGAGGGCGATTTTGTTGACCTCGATGTATCCGTGGAGTGTTCCTCCGGCACCTATATCCGCTCCTTGGCGCGCGATATGGGCGAAGCCTTGGGCGTCGGCGGGCATTTAACCGCCCTGCGCCGCACAACGGTGGGGCCCTTCGCGCTTGCCGATGCCCACCTGCTCGCCGATCTTGCCGAAAACCCCCGCCTCTCCTTAAGCCTCGATGAGGCGCTCAAGCGCAGTTTCCCCGTCCTGCCCGTCACCGAGGACGAGGCCGCCGCCTTAGCGATGGGCAAATGGTTAGAGCCGCGCGGGCTGTCCGGGGTTCATGCGGCGGTAGCCCCCAATGGCCAGGCCATCGCGCTCATTAAGGAGAAGGGAAAAAGGTTGGCTACGGTCTTTGTGGCACGGCCGTCCACCCTCTAAGTCAGTGGCTGAGGGCATTGATCGAGGCGATCTGAGCGGGTTTCCGGTCAGGCTGAAAAATCAAGGGCCGGAACCAGCGTGGAAACCACGACATAACCGCCTTCTAGGATCCACTTGCCGGTGATAAACGGCACTGGCGTGGGGCGGGCCAGGATATAGGAAATGAAGGTGCCATCCTCGCGGATATCGATCTCCGCTTGATCGAAATCCAGCCACCGATGCGTCATGGGAAACCACGCCTTATAGGTAGCCTCCTTGGCGCAAAATAGCAGGCGGTCTGGGCAGTGCACCCCCGCCTTTTCTAGGCGGGGCAGCTGCTGCATTTCCCCGGCTCGGGCGATCATGGTCAACACGTGTTCGGGCAGGCGCTGCGCCGGCTCCGCATCAAGGCCAATGGAGCGAAAATCCGTAGTGGAGGCTACCACTGCTGCGCGCATGCCCTCCGTATGGGTCATGGATCCAATAAATCCTTCGGGCCACAGCGGCATGCCCCGCTCGCCGCGCATAATCGGGTTAGTACCTGTAAAGCCCAGCTCGCGCAGGGCCTGGTGCGCACACCAGCGGGCATCGCCAAATTCGGACTTCCGGATATCGACCGCCTGCGAGACTATGGACTGTTCTTTTGGGTCGAGCTGCTCATAATTGAGCAGGTCGGACTCGCGAGCATCCGTGCGCACATAGCAATACCGGGTAGTTTCTGGGAATAGGTCGGGATACAGCATTAGTCCACCTCACCAAACGTCGAGGTAACTGGGTATGGCCACGGGATACGGTGGGGCTGGTTACGCCACTCGCGCGGATAGCCCAAAGAGACTTCGATATGGTCTACCCCATCCACATTCATCTTGGAGGGCGTGTGCAGGTGTCCGTAGATGACCGCTTCTGCCTTGTACCGCCGCGGCCACGAGCGCGTATGCCGCGAGCCGCTCCACAGGGCGATTTCCGGGAAGCGCAGCACCATCGTGGGCTCTTGCACCAGCGGCCAGTGGTTGATCAAGATGGTTGGGCCCTGCACTCGGGATAAACGCTTAATGGAATACGCCAAGCGGTCCCAACACCAGGCGCGCACATCTACAAAAGGTGCGATAGCTACCTCATCGGTCATGACAAGCTTTTTGGCGCGCGCCTGTTGCACCGCTTCTTCCACCGAGGTCCCCGGTGGGCGGAAGCTGTAGTCATACAGGGTAAAAAGCGGCACGATCGTTATCCCGTTAAAGACCGGGTAAGGGTCCTCCGGGGTGATAACGCCGATTTCCCGGCAGGCGGCAACCAGGTGGTCGTATTTTTCGCGCCCCTTGTACTGGTCTTGGGAACGGGAAAATAACTCGTGATTGCCCGGCGCCCAAATAACGGTGTCATAGCGCGCGGCCAAATCGCGCAAGATGCGCACGATGAGCTCGCTGCGCTCTGCGACATCGCCTGCCACAATGAGCCAATCGGCGGGATCTGGTGGGGCTAGCTCTGCAATGCGCGCAAAATTTTCACGGATCGCGCCGTGCAAGTCTGCAACTGCCCATAACGTTGGCATTACCGCTCCCACCCGCCTTGCTCATCATCGTTACGGAGTTTCCGCTGTAGTTAAATCTGTAGTGCTGTTGCTACTCGTCATAGTCACTGTAGCGCAGCTATTACTCTGCTACTACGGCCCATTTCATGGAATAGAAGCGGTAGACCACGCCGATGAGGCGGAAAGTAATGAATGCGGCCAAGCCGCACCACACACCGGTAAGGCCCGTGCCCATGGCATGTGCGAGGAGCACGCCGGGCAAAAATCCCAAAAGCACAGAGGCAATGGTCAGGCTGCGCAAGAATGCCGCATCCCCTGCCCCCAATAGGACGCCGTCAAGGGCAAAGACCACGCCGCCGGCGATGACCATGCCGACCAGGATCCACCACGGTTGGCTCATGGCATCGATGACCTCCTGCGAGGATGTAAAGACGCGCGGGATAACCCCGACCCCGGCGGCGAAAACCAAGGCGAGGAAGGCTGAGAAGATGGTGGAATACATCACTACCTTGCTTCCCACGCTGCGCGCGTGGCGGGCCGAGCCGGCGCCCAAGGCCGCTCCGGTCAAGGCCTGAGCAGCAATGGCCAAGGAATCCAAAATCAGCGACATGAAGTTCCACAGCTGCATCATGATTTGGTGGCCGCCCAACGCGGCCGTGCCCACGCGGGACACCACGGCCGTTGCGGTAAGAAAGGCCACCTGAAAGCTAGCGGAGCGCAAGATAAGGTCACGTCCCAAGATCAGCTGTTTACGCACGATGTCCCACCGGAACTTCCACGAACCTTCGTGCTGTTTATACAGCTCGCGCACGAAAAGACTTGCGATAATGCTCATTCCCAAGACGGTGGCAATGGCAGACCCGGCAAGGCCCCACCAGTACACGAATGCAGGCACGGCAATGGCGCCGGGAATCATTCCGGCGAGGGTGAAATAGAGCGGCTTCTTGGTATTTTGTACGCCGCGCATCCAGCCATTTCCGGCCATTTCCACGAGTGTTACGGGAATGGCCAGCGCGGCGATCCGCAGCCACAGCGCGGTGCCGGCCGCCGTGGTGGGATCTCCGGTAAGCCACCGGGCAAATACGCCGCCGAAGATCCACATAATAATGGCCAAAAGCCCGCCGACGCCTACAGCCACATAGGTTGCTTGCACGCCTTCTGCTACGGCCTCGGCGCGCTTTCCAGCGCCAAACAGGCGGGACGAGCGGGCCGTGGTGCCGTAGGACAAGAAGGTCAGCTGCGTGGTCACCACGGTATGGATCGTGGTTGCCGCGGCGAGCGAAGCCAATTCCTGGGCACCCAAGCGCCCCACCATTGCGGTATCGAGCAGGAGGTAGAGCGGCATCGCGGCCAGGACGCCAAGCGCAGGAAACGCGAGGCCAAAGACCTCGCGTGCGCTTACTGTCGTGGGGGTTGACTGCCTAGTGCTCATGGATGGCACTCACCAGCTCCGCGACGATGCTTTCTTCGCTTCCTTGTGTCATGTACCCGGCAGCGGGAATATGCCCGCCGCCGCCGAATTGGGCTGCCAGGGCCGCGCAATTGATCGTGGTCGAACGCAGCGATACCGCCCAGATCCCGGGCGACTGTTCCTTAAAGACCACACCCAACTGCGTGCCCTCAAGGGCGCGCACGAAATCCACCAGGGATTCCACTGCAGAGTCCGAATGACCTTCGATATCGGCCAAGCCCGCGACGAGGATGCCCACGCCCATTTCACCAGCATGTTCAATGCGCAGCCCTGCGAGCACGCGGCCAACCATCTGTAGATCATCGGGAGTCGTGGCATCGAGTAAGTCCGTGGCAATCTGCTTGGTATCCAGGCCATAGCGCATCAAGCGCGTAGCCACATCGTGCATGGCGGGCCTGCCCCAACGAAAGCTACCCGTATCGGTCAAAAGCCCAGCGTACAGGCAGTGTGCGATGCTGCTTTCGATTTGCACCGACAGCATATCCAGGATGGTCAATATGGCCACCGTGGTGGACTCGCACTCTGAGTCAACCAAGTTTACTGAGCCAAATCCGAGATTGGACGAGTGGTGGTCGATGCACAGCACGCGCCCTGCCGTCACCAGTTGGGCGATATCTGCGGAAAATAGACCGGTGCGATCGATCGACCCGCAATCCACGGTGACATAAAGGTCATAGCCCTGCGGTAACTCCCGCATGACCTTAACCTGGTCTGCGCCGGGAATGGAGTAAAGATTAGGCGCAAAGTCCCTATCCTGGCCGATGACCGCGCAGGCTTCTTTCCCACTTTGTTGTACGGCTAAGAGCAAAGCCGTGGCCGACCCAATGGCATCGGCATCCGGGCGCAAGTGGGTAATAATACAGATGCTCTGCGCGCCAGAAATGGCGTCGACGGCGCCCTGATATTCCTTGCGGGTCACTTAAGCCTCGTCTTCATCGGAGGTCTTATACGGATTCGCCTCGCCCGCGGGCTGAGCGTTTTCCTTCAACTTTGCTAGCTCTTCATCGCGAGCACGAGCGCGCGCCAAGAGTTCTTCCATGTGCGCGGAGGCCTCTGGGACAGTATCGAGCTCAAACGTCAGGGTTGGGGTAAAGCGGACGGAGAGCTGATCGCCAACGATCTTGCGCAACTGCCCCTTCGCGCGCTTGAGTGCTTCCTCAGCCTGGTCATAATCGGGTTCTGCCTCGATATCGTGGCCACGCACCGTGTAAAAGACGGTAGCGTCATGCAAATCACCGGTGACGCGAGCATCGGTCACGGTGACCATCTCCAGGCGGCGATCCTTAATCTGCAGCTCAATGGCACTAGCCACGATTTCCTGAATTCGTTTTGCTAGCCGCGCCGCGCGTGCGTGATCGACCATGAGAACCTCCAAGCTAAAGGGGAAAATTTATTCCTAAATTACCGTGTCGCGGTATCAGAAACTACCAGTTTAGTTACTCACCGCACCCAATGGAAACCGCTTGAAAACCTCACCGCGAAAACGCTAAACGGCCCGCTCTACCTGCCGCACCTCGTGGCCTAACTCCAAGGAGAAAGGCCCTCAAGGTGGGCACGTACAGCGGGCCGACACTAGCAGCGACTAGTCGCGCGGTACCTCGACTTCTTCATAAGCCTGGATGATATCGCCTACCTGGATATCCGGGTAGGACAGCACCATACCGCACTCATAGCCGGCCTTGATCTCGGTCGCGTCGTCCTTCTCGTGACGCAGGGACTCGATCTTGGCATCGGTAGTAATGACGTTGTTATCGCGGAGCAAGCGAACCTTGCCGTTGCGGACAACCTTGCCATCGGTGACCATACAGCCTGCGATAGTACCCACCGAGGAGGACTTGAACAGGGCGCGGATTTCGGCCGCACCGGTGTCGCGTTCCTCGTAGATCGGCTTGAGCATGCCCTTGAGAGCGGCCTCGACTTCCTCGATGGCCTTGTAGATAACCGTGTAGTAGCGGATATCCACGCCCTCTTGGGTAGCAATCTCCGTGGCCTTGCCTTCCGAGCGCACATTGAACGCAATGATGACGGCATCGGAAGCGGCGGCCAAGGAAATATTGGTCTCCGTTACGGCACCAACACCGCGGTCGATGATGTTGAGCTCGACTTCGTCCTCGGTCTTGATATCCAGCAGGGCATCTTCCAGCGCCTCGACGGAGCCGGCGTTGTCGCCCTTGAGGATGAGGTTGAGAGTCGAAGTCTCCTGCAATACCTTGTCCAGATCCTCCAAGGACACGCGCTTGCGCTGCTTTGCCTGCAAGGCAGAACGCTTACGAGCATCGCGCTGGTTGGCAATCTGGCGGGCCACGCGGTCATCATCGACCACGAGCAGGTTATCGCCAGCACCCGGCACGCCGGACAGGCCTTGTACCTGTACCGGGCGGGAAGGACCGGCTTCCTTAACGTCCTCGCCAAATTCATCGAGCATGCGGCGCACGCGACCGTGCGCATCGCCTACCACGATGGAATCGCCGACGTGCAGCGTACCGCGCTGGACGATGACCGTAGCCACAGGGCCGCGACCGCGGTCCAGGTGGGCTTCGATGGCCACACCCTGGGCATCCATCTCTGGGTTAGCCGTGAGCTCAAGGGCGGCATCGGCAGTCAGGATGACAGACTCCAGCAACTGGTCGATGTTCTGGCCCTGCTTAGCAGAGATATCAACGAACATCGTGTCGCCGCCGTACTCTTCAGGCACCAGGCCGTACTCCGTGAGCTGGCCACGGATCTTCTCCGGCTGGGCCTCCGGCTTATCCACCTTGTTCACAGCCACGACAACCGGGATATCGGCAGCCTTGGCGTGGTTGATGGCCTCAACCGTCTGTGGCATGACGCCGTCATCGGCGGCGACAACCAAGATGGCCAGGTCGGTGGACTTCGCACCACGGGCACGCATGGCGGTAAACGCCTCGTGGCCAGGGGTATCCAGGAAGGTAATGGTGCGTTCGCCATCCACGTCAACCGTGGTCTGGTAAGCGCCGATTCCCTGGGTAATACCGCCGGCCTCGCCGGCTGCCTCATTGGTCTTACGGATGGTATCCAACAGGCGGGTCTTACCGTGGTCAACGTGACCCATGACGGAGACGACTGGAGGGCGGTGTTCGAGGGCTTCTTCGCCGCCTTCGTCCTCGCCGAATTGCAGGTCGAAGGACTCGAGCAGCTCGCGGTCCTCGTCTTCTGGGGAGACGACTTCTACCTTGTAGTTGATCTCGTCACCGAGCAGCTGCAGCGTATCTTCCGATACGGATGCGGTTGCGGTGACCATTTCACCAAGGTTGAACAGTGCCTGCACCAATGCTGCTGGATCGGCACCGATCTTCTCCGCGAAGTCAGACAGCGAAGCGCCGCGGCGCAGGCGGACGGTCTGCCCCTTGCCATCTGGCAAGCGGACGCCGCCTACGACGTGCTTCTGCTGCTCTTCAAACTCATGGCGCTTTTGTCGCTTCGACTTCTTGCCCTTGCGTGGTGCGCCACCTGGACGGCCGAATGCGCCAGCGGTACCGCCGCGACGTCCACCGCGTCCACCGCGGAAGCCGCCGGGACGACCGCCGCCTGGGCCACCTGGGCCTCCTGGTCCACCGTGGCCACCGCGACCGCGGCCACCGCGTCCCCCACCGCTCGGTGCCTTGGACGGCATCGAGGCTGGGTTTGGATGCGAAGGCATCATGGCAGGCGATGGACGACGTCCGCCGCCACCCTGGCCTTGGTTCTGATCCTGGCCCTGACGGTTATTGCCACCTTCATTGCGGCCGCCGCGCTTTCCACCGCGGTTATCGCCGGGGCGGTTGCCGCGCTGGCCCTTAGAGCCACCGGGGCGTGGGCCTGGGCGGTTGTCTCCCCCACCCGTGGAAAATGGGTTATTGGCCACGCGGCGGGATCCGCCGGGCTTAGGCATCGGTCGCGGCATGGCGTTGCCTGGGGTCGGGCGCTCGCCCGACTTCTTGGCATCGCCTTGACCTGCGTTCTGGCCTGGCTTCGGTGCACCTTGGCCGGGCTTAGGTGCTGGCTTGGAAGCAGCGGCGCCTGGCTTTGGTGCTGCCTGACCTGGCTTGGGGGCAGCCTTAGCGGACCCTGCACCTGGCTTCGGCGCAGCGTCGGATGGCTTCGGTGCCTGTGCACCTGGCTTAGGGGCGCCGGGCTTTGGCGCAGCGGATTTCGCGCCGCCCTGTGCACCTTGACCTGGCTTCGGCGCAGGCGATGCCGGCTTCTTGGCGTTGCCCTGGCCGGGCTTAGCGGGCTTGGCAGCCTTCTCAGTCTTGTCTGCCTTGCCTTCGGTGGCATCGCCACCGGACTGTGCTTCATAGTGAGCACGCATCTTCTTGACCACCGGTGGTTCGATGGTCGAGGATGCGGTTTTGACGAACTCGCCTTGTTCCTTCAGGGTGGCGAGCAGTTCCTTGCTGGTTACTCCGAGCTGTTTTGCCAACTCGTGAACACGTAGCTTTCCGGGCACTTGTCTCCTCTTGGTATCGCCTAGGAGCCAAGGCCGCGAAAAACTGGCCTGACTCCTAGTTAAACGTTCTGGACTTTCATCGCTGATGCTTCATCGTTGTGCGCTCATCAGTGTTCGGTCTTCCTTTTTAACTCTGGTGTGTACGAATCTTGTGCAGCTTGTTCCGCACACGGTACTTTTTCGCCCTGTACATTTTCGCACTGTGCTTCCAAGTACCTACGTACCTGACCTGTGTCCACGGATGCGGACGTGCGGAGCGCGCGCTTGAAAGCATGTTTGCGCTCAGCTAGCTCGAGTGCAGAAAGCGTGGGGCTAATCCATGCGCCACGGCCAGGAAGCCGCCGGAATGGATCCGCCACCGCGCGGCTGCCGTGAGGATCATTGGCATCAATGACCACCCGCAGCAGCTCCGTATCGGGCATGCGGCGACGCGTAGCGATGCAAGTACGAAGCCGTTGAGTCTGCGACATCCAACTCCTTAACTTTCGCTGCGTCTACATGTCCCTTTCTGCATCTGGGCCGTTTACTAGCCTACGCTATATATCCGCATTTCCTTAATTCGCGTCCGCGTCTGAATGAATATCGATCTTCCATCCGGTCAAACGGGCGGCTAGGCGCGCGTTCTGGCCTTCTTTACCAATGGCAAGGGACAGCTGGTAGTCAGGGACGATGACGCGCGCCACCTGCTCCTCGCTATCGAGCACGGTCACCTTGATCACCTTTGAAGGAGCCAGGGCATTGCCCACATACACGGTGGGATCTTCGCTGTAATCGATGATGTCGATCTTTTCGCCACCCAGCTGACGCATGATGTTATTCACGCGCTGGCCGCGCGGGCCGATGCACGCACCCTTGGCGTTCAGGCCCTTCGCGTGGCCGATGACGGCGACCTTCGAGCGGTGCCCAGCTTCGCGGGCGATGGCGATCATTTCCACGCTGCCATCCGCAACTTCCGGAACCTCCAGTTCAAAAAGCCCGCGCACCAGCTCCGGGTGGGTCCTGGACAAGTTGATCTGCACATTGGCACCATTGCGGTTTACTCCCACCACATAAGCCTTGATGCGGTCACCGTGCTGCAGCTTTTCCCCGGGGATTTGTTCTGCGGGAAGCAGGATGCCGTCCTGCGATTCCAGCTCGGAGCCGAGCTGGACCACGACGATGCCGCGGGCATTGGCATGCGCATCGCGCTGGACGATGCCACTGACAACGCGCCCGCTCAGCTCCGAATAGGAATCAAAAGTGCGCTCAGCTTCGGCCTCGCGCAGCTTGCGTAAAATGGCTTCGCGCACGGCACGTGCACCCACGCGGCCAAAGTTATCCGGGGTGTCATCGTACTCACTGGTTACTTCCCCGGTTTCGGGGTCGCGCTCGGTAACGATGACGCTGACGGCACCGGTAGTGGTATCGATGTCTACCCGGGACTTGGCGCCTTCGGCCTTGCCCTCCGCGGTGGATTCGCGGTAATCCAGGTAGGAATACAACAAGGCACTTGCAATCGACTCCAACAGGTCATTGACTGGGACCTGCCGTTCGGATTCGATGGTGCGAAGTGCCTCAAGATCAATATTCACTTGTCTATCCTCTCGATTGCCGGTTAGCTCTCGGCTTCTGCAAATGGCTGGTGCACGGCGTCTAGCTCACGTTGTGATGGCTGTGCAAACTCAATTTCTACCACTGCGTGGGCAATGTTTTCCAATCGCTCCACTTCTGTATGAACCTCGTTTTTCTCAGAGGTGATAAGGACAACGGCATCTTCGTCCGCGTTGAGTGCGCCGATGCGCGCGGTATGGCTCTTGTCGTCGCCGCGATTAAAGGTCACCTTCCTCCCCTTGTTGCGTCGCCAGTGGCGCGGTGCAGTCAACGGCAAATCCACACCGGGGGTGGAGACCTCCAAGGTATATCCAGCACCAAAATTCAGCTCGCCCACAGCCTCTAGTTCATCGAAGAAGGCCGAAATATCGTCGGAGACTTCCTCTAATACGTCGGAGCTGGGACGCCTATCGCCATCGATGCGGATGATGACCTGTGATTTCTTTCCCGCCTTGGTGGTTTTAATATCCTCCACGTCGAGCCCGCGGGCTTCTAGGCGAGGTTGGAGCAAATCAGTTAATTGTTGTGCATCTGGGAAAGCCATGCCCACTAGCCTACGTCCTTCAAGGTACAGTCTTTTGGGTGAACCGCCGACGTATTGCTTTAACCTGTGTAGCCTCGACTGCCGCCCTGCCCGCACTCGCGGGCTGTTCCGCGGTCGATTCCGTCGTCGACTATTTTGGCCCGCGCCCAGAAGACGCACTCGAGCGCCTTGCCGTGGCCGCCGCTAGCGATAGCCTCGCCCTCCAGGGCGTCGATGATGCGGCCGCGGATATGCGCAGCTCCCAAGCCGATGCGCTGTATGAGGAGATCGCGCGCCTCTGCGGCACCGATGACCAAGGAAACCTCCCGCACAGCTGTGAGGTGGAACGGCCCACGCAGGCACCGCCGGCCCCAGATTCCTCCCAGGTACTAGAAGAAGCCGCCTCGGCCACCACGGAAGCCGCCGATGAAGTCAGCTCTGAGTCGCGGCCGATAGTTACCCAACAGGCCATCACGCTTAATGCTTGGCTGCCTGGCGATGCCCCCGATATCCCCACGCTCTCCCAGCCGCACCGCGAGAGCGCGGCTGATTTGTTGCAGTGGGAATACGAGCAGGTCTTTGGCCTGGATTTCGCTCGGGCTTATAGCGAACCTGCTGCCGAGGGGCGCATCGATACGCTTTTAAGCCTCCATCATCGCCGCATCGACCAACTGCAAGAGGCGCTTAGCCAAAATGGCGAGGCTCCCCAGCCGGAGCCTGCCTATTCCTCCGGCGCAGCCACGCTTCCCAGCGATGCGGACTCCGCTGCCACCTTCCTCGATACCTTGGTTGAACGAGACGCCGACAAATGGCACGCGGCCGCGGTGGCTGCCGCACAACAAGAAAGCCCAAACCAGGAGTGGCTGAACTGGTTAATCGGCACCGCCGCCGAAGCCAAGGCCGCATAGTTCCCGTTTTTCCCACCGCGCCTACCTGAACATTCACTGTCCGGTGGGCAGCGAAAAATCAGCGAATTATAGGCCGATATTCATTGATAATTCGTCCAACCCCTACGTAACTTGGTGGATTACGTGCTTGATGGAGATTCCACAAGCCCAAAACACAATGAGAAGGAGTGCTTTCTCAATGCGTACTAAGAAGACCTTGCTTACTATGGCCGCAGCTACGTTGGGCATCGCCGGCATTGCCGCACCAGCCGCCAATGCAGCCCCGGCGAGCGCCTGGGACCAAGTCGCCGCGTGCGAGTCCGGCGGTGACTGGCACATCAACACCGGCAACGGCTACCACGGCGGACTGCAGTTCTCCCAGCAAACCTGGGCCGGTAGCGGCGGCACCCAGTACGCGGCTACCGCTGACCAAGCCACAAAGGAGCAGCAGATTGAAATCGCTGAAAATGTTCTTGCAAACCAGGGAGCTGGCGCATGGCCTAATTGCGGCGGCCCCGTGGCTGGCTAAACCTCTTCCGCCCGCAGCGGTCGCGTGATGCTGCGCTAGCGGCGGCATCACGCAAGCTACCGACCCCCGATTTCCTCTGGGTATCTATTTTCTTGGAAAATTGGGGAGTCGGTTCTTTTTGGTTTTATGTCCTACCCTGCGCGATCTTCCATGCGTAGCGAATCAACGGAATCTGCAGCGGCAACCGAATGATGTGATACAGCTTCTTCGGCCATCCCGCGTCGCGCTCGATCCAGGCGTGGTACATATTCGCCGGCCACACGGCAAGAAATAGCGCCGCGGCTGACGCGCCACCGGACTCGCGAGTGGCGCGTTCAGTGAGCAAACAGCCGGTAGCTATTTCCCAGGCGCCGGAAGCAAAGTTATACAACCGCGGCGAGCCCGGCAGCTGCGGCGGCACGATAGATTCAAAATTTTTAGCGCGCAGGAAATGCAGCGTGCCCATCGTAATAAGGGCCATGGGGAGCACGTATTTATTAAGTCTCATGCTTCCCCAGGCTACCTTGCCCCTGCTTATGAGCGCTGGGCCTTGGCGCGGTGCTTTAAGTTAAGCCCGCACAAGCTCGAGGAGTTTATCCACGATTTTCTCCGCCGGAACTTCCAGAGGTTCCTGCCCGCGGATGCGCAGCTCAATGATGCCGTCTTTGAAGGCGCGTCCCAAGATGGCCACAAAGGGCATGCCAAGTAACTCTGCATCTTTGAACTTCACGCCCGGGGAGACCTTGGGGCGGTCATCGAAAAGCACCTCAAGGCCTGCCTGGGATAGCTCTTCTACCAGCTTATCGCCGGCCTCCATGGCCGCTGCATCCTTATTCGCCACCGCCACGTGCACTTGGTACGGCGCCACCGCCACCGGCCAATTCAGGCCCTTTTCATCGTGGCGCTGCTCTGCCAGCACGGCCAGCATGCGGGAGATGCCGATGCCATAAGAGCCCATCGTGGGGATGGCGCGCTTGCCGTTTTCATCGAGGATTTGCACGTCAAAGGCCTCGGTGTACTTGCGGCCCAACTGGAAGATGTGGCCCAGCTCGATGCCTCGCTGCAAGGCCAAGGTGCCCTGGTTATCCGGTGCGGGATCGCCCTCTTTGACCTCTGCTGCTTCCACGAACTCATCGACGTGGAAATCGCGGCCGGCCACGCAGCCCACGACGTAGCAGTTTTGCGCATCCGCGCCGGTGATCCAGGAAGATCCCTTGACCACGCGGGGATCGGCAAAGACCTTCACGCCATTGGAGTTCAGCGCGCGCGGGCCCACAAAGCCCTGTTCCAAGAAATCGTATTGCGCATAGATCTTATCGCTTGCCAGGGTGAATTCTGCCGGTTCCAAGGCCGCTTCAAGGCGCTTGGGATCTAGTTCGCGGTCGCCCGGGATCAGAATCGCCGCCAATTCCTTCTTCTCTTCAGCATCCTCTAGCGCCGGGTGAGTTACCTCCACCATGACGCACTTGAGGATATCCGCGGCCCGAGCCTCATGGCCGTCGACCGCTATGTCCTCGGTCTTCGCCCAGTGCACCAGCGCTTCAATGGTGGCGGCATCCGGGGTACGATATTCCTTTGCCGCGGGCTGACCCGCAATGTCCTTTTCTGGGGGCGCTTGGGTCACGACCGCCTCTACATTGGCCGCATAATCGCCTTCGGTGGAGCGAACAAAAAGGTCTTCGCCCACCTCAGAAAGCGCCAAGAACTCCTCGGAGGCGGATCCGCCCATCGCGCCAGAAGTGGCCTTACAAATGGCGTAATCGATTTCCAAGCGGTCAAAAATATTCTGATATGCCTTGCGGTGACGGGCGTAGGAGGAGTCTAAGCCCTCATCGTTCATATCGAAGGAGTAGGAATCCTTCATCACGAACTCGCGCCCGCGCAGCACCCCGGCGCGGGGGCGTTCCTCATCGCGGTACTTCGTCTGAATCTGATACAGGGTGACCGGGAAATCCTTGTACGAGGAGTACATGTCCTTTACGGCATTGGCAAACATTTCCTCGTGTGTTGGCCCCAGCAGCAGGTCCGCATTCTTGCGGTCCTGCAGCCGGAATAGGTTGGGACCGTATTCCACCCACCGGTTGGTCTTTTCATAGGGCTCGCGCGGTAGCAGCGCTGGGAAAAGCATCTCTTGCCCGCCAATGGCATCCATTTCTTGGCGTACCACGTCTTCAATCTTGCGCAGGGTGCGCAGCCCTAATGGCAGCCAGGTATAAATGCCCGGCGCGACGCGGCGCACGTAACCGGCACGCACCAGCAGCTTGTGGCTGGGGACCTCGGCATCGGCTGGGTCCTCGCGAAGGGTGCGGAGAAATAGTTCAGAAAGGCGGGTAATCATGGTCAAAATATACATCGCTACCCTATCTATATGCTCATTGTCCTCCCTCCTTCAGAAACCAAGGCCCATGGCGGCACGGGAAAGCCGCTCGATTTTGCGCACCTATCTTTTCCAGAACTTACCGATACGCGGCGCGAAATCGCCGCTGAGCTGCAGTCTCTTCCCGTTGATGAGGCGATGGTGACGCTGAAGCTCTCGGAAAAGCTGCGCAGTGAGGCCGAATCCAACAGCCAGCTTTTTACCACCCCCACCATGCCGGCGGTCGAGCGCTATACTGGCGTGCTTTTTGATGCACTTTCGGCATCCACCCTTCCCTCGTGGAGCCGCCTTGCTATTGGCGATGCCCTCTTCGGCCTCCTGCGCGCCGACGACCCCATCCCCCATTACCGCTTATCGGGCGGAACCAAGCTGGGCGGTCGCACCATGAAGTCTTTTTGGGGCAAGCAGATAACGCAGGCACTAGAAAACATCGACGAGCTGGTTGTGGATCTGCGATCGGGCACCTACCAGCAATTGGGCCGGCTGCCTTCGGCGGTGACGGTGCGGGTGGAAAGCGTGCAACCGGATGGCTCGCGCAAGGTGGTCAGCCACTTTAATAAGCACTTTAAAGGCCTGCTGGCCCGGGAGCTGGCGCTTTCGCCCGCCGATGCCTTCAGCGCCGCCGATGTCGCCGCTATCGCCCGCGCGGCCGGCATGACGGTGGAGGAACCGCCGCACGGCTCACGGGAGCTTACCCTCGTCGTATCCCCGTAGGGTGTGAGTGCCTGGCAGGAGCTTAGACCACGGCGCGGCGGCGCTGGACGGCCGCTGCCCCACCGAGGACAGCTACCACCATGGCTAGGACGATAACGCCGGATACCCACTGCGGGGCCATGAGCCCGAAGGTGTTTTGGCCTTGGAAGAAGGTGCGCAGGTTGGCATCGGGCAAAATCTGCAGGATGATTTTGGCCCAGCCCATATCCATCGAGGTCAGTACGCTTTCGATGACGAAGTACTCAATAATGAGCAACATGGCCGCGAAAGTGCCGCTGCGCAGGATATATGCCAAGCCGGTAGCGAGCAGGGTGTAGACGATGTATTCCACAAAGGTAAATAGGAACACGGCGTTATCTGGGTAGTGCACGAAGCTGGAGAAGTCATACGAGCTGCCGAGCGCAGCGTTAAACAACATTCCGAGGATGCCTGCCAAGGCCGCGGCGGCAACGTTAGCCACGGTAATGACGAGGATCTGGCTCGAAAGCACTTGTAAACGCCGGTTGGTAGATAGGTAGCTCCAGGCTACGGTGCCTTTCTGTAAGTCGCCACCGACGAGCGTGGCCGAAGAAAAGATCATGATGACCACGGCGAAGATGGCGCCGATGGCTAGGTCAGAGGATTGGAGGGCGCTGTCGTCATTGCGGATAGCTCCCATCAGCACGTTGGCGGCTGTCAGCCCGACGGTGATGATAGCGAGGTATACCCACGTTGAGCGCAGGGAAAATATCTTGCGGGATTCGGAAACGATGGTATTCATGGCTCGTCATCTGCCTTTCTTAAGCGAGTTATGCGGAGCGGTAGTCCAGGTGGTCTGCGGTAGCGCCGAGGAAGGCGTCTTCTAAGGAGGGATGCTTGACCTCAAGGCTGCTGATGCGGATGCGGTGGTCAAAGCACAATTGGCCGACCTCGTCGCGGTCTAGACCGGTAATGCGCAGCACTTCCCCATCAAAGGAGGTCTCCGCCTGCGAATCGTGCAGCAGGCGAGCCAGCTCTTCGGGCTGGTCCACGACGACCTCCACGGTGGTAGCACCAGAGGCGTTGACGAATTCTTCTACCGTGCCTTCGCCGACGAGCTTGCCCTTGCCGATGACCACTAGGCGGTCCGCCGTGAGCTGCATTTCTGAGAGCAGGTGGGACGACACCAGCACGGAGCATCCCCCGGCGGCGAATTCGCGGATGCGGTCGCGCATCCAGTGCACGCCTTCGGGGTCGAGGCCGTTGACGGGTTCATCGAGAAGCAAGTGCTTGGGCTGTCCCACCATGGCGCAGGCGAGGCCCAGGCGCTGTTTCATACCAAGCGAATAGCCCCCGATGCGCTTTTTCGCCACCTTTCCGAGCCCGACGCGCTCCAGGGTGTCATCGACGTGATTCATCGATACCCCCTGCAGTGCTGCCATATAGCCCAGGTGCGCGCGGGCGCTGCGGCCGGGGTGGAACCAGTTGGCATCGAGCAGAGTGCCCACCATGGAGGCAGGATCGGATAGTTCGCGAAATGGGGTGCCATCGAAAGTGGCGGTGCCGGAGGTGGGATTTTCTAGACCGACGCACATGCGCATCGTGGTGGATTTGCCGGAACCATTGGGTCCAAGGAACCCGGTGACCTGGCCATCGGGAACCTCGAAGGAGAGGTTGTCTACTGCTGTAAAGGAACCGTATTTCTTGGAAAGCTGTGTGACTGTGAGCATGGTTTTATCCTGGCGCTTTCCCGGCGCGAAGTAACCATCCTCGAGGCGGATTTAGCCGTTCATCCCTGGGGATGAGAAAGCAGCTCCTCTACGGTGACTACCCCATGGGTATAGGCATACAGCACGGCCTGGACGCGGTCGCGGGACCCAGTCTTGGTCAGCACGTGGCGCACGTGGGTCTTGACCGTTGCCATGGAGACAAATTCCTCTTCGGATATTTCGGTATTGGAATACCCCAGCGCCATGAGCCTTAAAATATCCATCTCGCGCGGGGTGAGCTCCGCTGCAGGCGGGGTCGTGGCGGCATCGGCGCCGGGCTGCGCTGCCGCAGCGGTATGCGAAGCCGAGTGCTCCTTCCCGCTATCTCCACCCTCCTCGCTGCGGACTTGTTGGAGCACCTGGGCGGTAATGCGCGGCGAAAGCACGGCCTCGCCCGAGTGCACGGTGCGAATGGCGGAGAGCAGCTCCTCGGGCTCGACGTCTTTGAGCAAGAATCCAGACGCCCCAGCAGAGATTGCGCCGTGGACAAAGTTGTGATCATCAAAGGTGGTCAGCATGATGACCTTGGTCTCCGGGAATTCTGGGAGAACTTCCTCCGTGGCCGCAATGCCGTTGACCCGCGCCATTTGCACGTCCATGAGGATGATATCGACGGGCTCTTGCCGCGCAAGGTCCAGTACCTCATCGCCATCGGAGGCCTGCCAGACCACGCTCATATCCTCCTGCGAGCCGATCAGCATGGCGAACCCGGCGCGCAGGAGCGGTTGGTCATCGACAAGCGCAATGCGAATGGGCTCAGGTTCCTGTTCCGGATTAGACATGCGGTACCTCCACGGTGATTGCAAACGTTCCATCCTCGGCCTTGGTGGACACACTGCCACCATAGGCCTTTACGCGCTCTTTCATCCCGATGAGGCCGTAGCCTGGCGTGTGGTCCTTGTCCGGCTGCGCCATGGGGTTGTGCCCCTCGATAACAAGCGCCGACCTATCGCTGCGAAAGCGCAGGGTTCCCCTATTTTGGCTGGAGTATTTGAGCATATTGGTCAGCATCTCCTGCACGATGCGGTAGATGGTGAATTGATAGAGCTCATCGCTATCGGCGGGTAGCTTTTCCATGCCGTAGACGGTGATATCGAAGCCGGCGCGCCGGGCCTCCGAAAACAGCCCGGCGATGTCTGAGGTGCCTGGGGCCTTGGTTTCCCCGCGCGAATCCTCTTCGCGCAAGACGGAGAGCAGGCTGCGCATCTGTTTTAAAGACTCGCGCGAGGTGGAGGCGATGGTATCGAGCGCCTCCGTGGCTACCTTGGGGTCTTTGGTGGCGGCGAACCGGGCGCCATCGGCAAGCGCAATGACGCCAGCGAGGTTGTGGGCGACGATGTCATGCATCTCGCGGGCGATGCGGTTGCGCTCGACGGCGCCGGCCATCTCCGCGCGCTCGATGAGCAGCTGTTGGCCCTCCCGGCGCTTCCGATTATTGGTGCCGAGCAGGTAGAAAAAGCCCAAGACCGGCCAGCCGAGCAGGACCGTGCCGGCATAGGCAAGCAGCGGGCTCATGGTCGCATCGCCCAGGCCGATGTCGCTACCCGCGAAGAGCTTTTCCCCAAATAGGCTTGCGGTGGTTCCGGCCAAAGAGCCCAAGGCGATCCAGGCAAGCCAGATATAGCGCAAGCGCTTGCGGGAATGCGTGCCGATGAGAAAGGCCGTGTAGGCAAAAATCGGGGCGTGGAAGTTTGCCAGGGAGGCCAAGGGCGTGAAAATGCACAGCGTCATGGTGCCGGCAACGAAGAAAATGGACTTTTCTTGCAGCTTGGGATGCAGCCACAGCGCCAGCGGGATGCCGACGGTGTACAAGACCGCGACGATGGCCTGGAAGGGCGAATCGGTGTGTAAAAAGTTCGCGGCGTTGGGCAACAGCACGCCGAAGAACACGGGGATAATGATTCGCCACGGCGGTCCAATCCAGTCGCGCAGACGATCCGGCCAAAGCTTAGTCATAAGGGCAAGGCTAGCGCAGAAGCCAGCCTGCCGGCCTCATCCCCAGGGCTGACTAGACTGGCGGGCATGCAACTCCAGTTCTTTGAAGTCGATGTCTTTGCCACCTCGGCGTTTTCCGGTAACCCGCTCGCCGTCGTGGCCCATGCCGATGGGCTCTCGACGCAGCAGATGCAGGCCATCGCGCACTGGACCAATTTTTCTGAAACTACGTTCTTGCTCGAGCCCACCGATCCCGCGGCGGACTATCGCGTGCGCATTTTTACCCCGCACGAGGAATTCGATTTCGCCGGCCACCCCACCCTGGGCAGCGCCGCCGTCTGGCGGGCACTCGGCAATAAACCGCAGAAGGAAGGCACCATAGTGCAGGAATGCGGGGTGGGGATGGTCTCCGTGCGCGAAAGCGGGAGAATTTATTCTTTTGCCACCCCTCCCCTGCGCGCGAGCGGGCCGCTGAGCAGCGCCGAACTGGCAGAGGCCTGCGCGGGCTTGAATATCGCAGAAGCAGATGTCATCGATTCCGCTTGGGTGGACAATGGGCCTGGTTGGCGGCTTTTACAGCTGCGCGATGCCGCGGCCGTGCGCGCGGTTCAGCCCGCCGCAACCCGACCCAAGGTGGGCGTGGTGGGCATGTGTAATAGCAGCGCGGGTACTGATTCCGCCGCCTATGAAGTGCGCGCGTTTACCGCAGGATTCGAGGATCCTGTCACCGGCTCCTTCAACGGCGGTGCCGCACAATTCATGCGCTCGCGCGGGCTGGTCCCTGCCCGCTACACCGCCTGCCAGGGCAGCCAGCTGGGACGAGACGGGGAGGTCTTTATCCACGATGACGGCGCCGATATTTGGGTCGGCGGCCGCGTCCACATCCGCGTGCAAGGAAAATTGGAGGTCTAAAATGCACCTACACCACGACTATGCAAAGCACCTGCCGGACTTGGTGGCGGCAACGCACGGCGAGGAACAACCGGATCCTAAGCTCGTGGTTCTCAATGAAGAGCTGGCCCGACAGCTGGGCCTCAATACGGACTGGCTGCGCTCTGCAGAGGGCCTGGATTTCCTCTTGGGCCGCGGCGGCGGGCATGCCATGGCCTATTCCGGTTTCCAATTCGGCTCCTTCAACCCGCAGATGGGCGATGGCCGAGCCATGCTCTTGGGCGAGGTGGAAAAAGACGGAAAACTGTGGGATCTCCATGCCAAGGGCACGGGGCTGACCCCCTATTCCCGCCTGGGTGCCGATGGCCGCGGCACCCTTTCATCCATGCTGCGCGAATACCTGATTTCTGAGGCCATGCATGCCCTCGGCGTGCCCACCACGCGCTCGCTCGCCGTGATTTCCACCGGCCGGCCCATCCAGCGCGGCCACGTGCAGCCGGCGGGCGTCCTGGTCCGCGTGGCCGCCAGCCACATCCGGGTCGGAACTTTTCACTATGCCGCGCAGTCCGGCCACCTCCAGGCTCTCGCGGACTACGCCATCGCGCGCCACTACCCTGGGGCAGACTACCGGGAGTTCTTCCAGGGCGTGATGGACCGCCAGATAGCCACCGTGTCTTCGTGGATGCGCTTGGGCTTTATCCACGGGGTAATGAATACGGATAACACCACCATCTCCGGTGAAACCATTGATTATGGCCCGTGCGCCTTTATGGAGGCTTACTCTCCCGATACGGTATTTTCCAGCATTGACCAGCAGGGACGCTATGCCTTTGGCAATCAACCAGCCATCCTGGGCTGGAACCTCGCCCGGCTCGCGGAATCGCTCGTGCCGCTTTTTGATGCCGATATCAATGCCGGGGTCGACTTCGCGCAAGAGACCATCAACGGGTTCCAGGAGAAATTCGCCACCCAGCGCCACAGCGATATAGCCGCGGCCCTCGATTCCACCACCGAGGTAGCCTCCGCCTACCTTACTGCGATGCAGCTATCTCGCCCGGATATCACGTTGGCGCACCGTGCGCTTGCCGATGCCGCCCGCGGCCACACCCTTCCTGCCCAAGAGCTCTTCACAGGTACGGACTTCCTGGATAGCTACCTAGCCACTCACCCCGCCCCGGATGCCGTGGATGCTGCCATGCCCCGGGTCATTCCCCGCAACATGGCCGTCGAAGCCGCGCTGCGCGCCGCCGAGGCGAGCGATATGCAGCCCTTTACTGAGCTCCTCCACGCCGTGACCCACCCGTGGGAGCCGCATCCGTCCTACGAACAGCCCGACCCGAATGGGCTTGCAGGTTTTCTCACCTACTGCGGTACCTAATTTTCTAGCCACCCCGAATTCAAAAGTTGCACAGCACAAAGCCCTCCGCGCAGTACGTTCTGCACGGAGGGCACGGGCTGGGACTTAGTCCCAGCCGAAGGCGTTTTAGCGCTCTAGCTTCAGCGTCTTCTGGGTGTATTCCCACATCTCGTTGTAGAAGTCCTCATCATTGGCCAGCTTCATGCCGTAGGACGGGACCATCTCGCGAATCTTATCGCTCCAGTCAATCATGCGCTCGCCAAAGCAACGCTCCAGCAGCTCCAGCATGACGGCTGGGGCAATCGAAGCACCCGGGGAAGCACCGAGCAGGCCGGCAATATTGCCCTCCTGGTTATTAACCAAGGCGGTACCAAACTCGAGGGAGCCAAAGCGCGGTGCACCAGCAGGCTTGATGACCTGTACGCGCTGGCCGGCAATCACGGTTTCCCAGTCACTTTCCTTCGCATTCGGGACGTATTCGCGGAGGGAATCAACGCGGTCAGAGAAGTCCTTGCGCACCTCATCAATGAGGTACTTGGTCAGGCCGAATTCCTGCACGGCAACGCCCAGGTAGGAGGTGATGTTATCCGGGCGGATGGACTTGAAGAGATCCAGGTAGGAACCCTTCTTCAAGAACTTCGGGCTCCAGCCGCCGTACGGGCCAAACAGCAGGCCCTTCTCGCCGTCGATAACGCGGGTATCCAGGTGCGGCACGGACATCGGAGGAGCACCCACCGCTGCCTTACCGTAAACCTTAGCCTGGTGCTGCTCAATGAGCTCCGGATTCTTGGCGCGCAGCCACAGGCCGGAAATGGGGAATCCGGCGTAGCCAGCTACTTCCTTCACCTTTGCCTTGCGGAGCAAGTCCAGGGCGTAGCCGCCGGCACCGACGAAGACGAACTTCGCCTTCACCACGGTGATATCGCCAGTGTGCTTGTTCTTGGAATAAACCTTCCAGTCGTTTCCGTCGCGGTCGATATCGAAGACCTCGTGGCCGTAACGGATCTCCGTGCCAGATGCGCGCGCCGCGGTCAGGAACTGCTTGGCCAGGGCGCCGAAGTTCACGTCGGTGCCGACTTCGGTCCAAGAGATAGCGACCTTATTGGAAAAGTCGCGGCCGTCCGCCATGAGCGGCAGCTTCTCCGCAAAGGTGGATTCGTCATCAGAGAACTGCATGCCGGGGAACATGTGCTTTTCACTCAGCACCTCGTAGCGGCGCTTCAGGTAGTCCGCCTGGATTTCGCCCTGGGCGAAGGAGACGTGCGGGACTGGGTTGATGAACTCGCTGGGTTCAGTCAGGATGCCGTTGTTGAGCTGGTGGGACCAGAACTGGCGCGACTTCTGGAACTTCTCGTTGGTCGCAATGGCCTTAGAGATATCGATGCGGCCGTTCTTCTCTGGTGTGTAGTTGAGCTCGCACAGGGCGGAGTGGCCGGTACCAGCGTTATTCCACGGCGAGGAGGATTCCAGGGCGGGGCCATCAAGGCGCTCAAAGATCATCTGGGTCCAGCTCGGCTCCAACTCGCGGAGCATAGCGCCCAGAGTGGCGCTCATGATGCCGGCACCGACCAGTGCGACATCGACCTCATCTACAACTTGTGCTGTCTTCTTTGCTGAGGACACTGTGTTATAACCTCTTCGAATTGAAAATTTATATACATCGGCGCGTTCTGCACCATATATTTTAAGCGCTTTGCGCCCCACACCGCGACTGTTGTGCACAGCCAACCTGCCGATGTGTCACGCATTAACGCCTTACCTTACGCTTTTCTTTTCTCGATTGGTTTTTCTCCCCCACCCTGGTCACCACAATATGGGGCGACCTGTTATACAGTTCACATTTCACTGAAATAATGGCAGGTCACGCAGCTACCGTAGTGACGACCAACTGTTGACTAGACTCGTGTCATGGCTACAGCAACTCCGTCATGGGGGCCCGATATCCTCGGCCCCGATTTTCAATCAGCCACCCTCGACCTTGGCCCCGATCCCGATGGCGAGGGGGATATTGTCACCACCCTCGTCCGCTATGCGCCAGGCTCGGCCGCAGGCTCCACGGATTCGGGCCCCGCCGATCCTTCTTCGCCTTCTGCCACTTCCCGCCCGGCCTTGGTATGGCTGCACGGGATGACTGACTACTTCTTCCAAACGCACGTCGCACAGCACTTCGCGGCACAAGGCTATGACTTCTACGCGGTTGACCTGCGCAAATGCGGCCGATCGCACCGCCCGGGCCAGTCCTGGCACTACGTTTCGGACTTGTCCTTATATAACGCGGATCTTTCCGCAGCCCTCGATGCCATTACAAACGACGAGGTAATCGTTATCTCCCACTCCACCGGTGGCCTGATTGCGCCGCTGTGGATGGACTTCTTACGCCGCCATGACGCGGAGCGCTTCTCCCGCCTGAAGGGCCTCATCCTCAATAGCCCCTGGCTGGACATGATGGACGTTCCCAGCTGGGCCGTATCAGCGCTGAAGCCGGCGATATACTCCACCGCCAAGATCGCACCCAAGATCGCCTTGCCTGGGGGCAACCTCACTGCCTATGGCGAATCGGTGCACAGCGACTTCTACGGCGAGTGGGACTACGACCTCAGCCTGAAACCATTAGCCGGGCATAAGAAATATATCGGCTGGCTGGCCGCCGTCTTCCACGGTTTTGACGCCATACACAGCGGCCGCATTAATGCCGGGGTCCCCGTATTGACGCTGCAATCTACCCGCTCGCTATTGGGCACGCCCTACTGCGATGCGGTCAATCATGCCGATTGCATCATCGATGTCGCACAGACCCGACGGTGGGCAAAAGAGCTCAATGCGCACTACACGCTGCGTTCCATCGAAGGCGCGCGCCACGATGTCTTTTTATCCCTCCCCCACCCCTTAGAAGAGGCCTTCGCGGCGTGCGATGCGTGGCTTCCCACCATTGTGGAAGCGCCCACACCAGCATAAATACCCAAATTGGACACATGGATTAAGGTACAAATATGACCACAATTGATACAGCAAATACTCCGGCCGCTGAGGAACACTACGACCTCATCATCATTGGCACCGGTTCCGGCAACTCCATTGCCAACCGCGATTTTCACGATAAGAAGATTGCCATCATTGAAAAGGGCCGCTTCGGTGGCACCTGCCTGAATGTCGGCTGCATCCCCACCAAGATGTACGTCTACGCAGCCGATGTCGCCCTCGCCGCCCGCGAAGGCGAGCGCCTCGGCATTGACGCCCAGGTCAACAACGTGGAGTGGAACTCCATTGTGGAGCGCGTCTTCCACAACCGCATTGACCAGATCGCCCAAAGCGGCGAGGACTACCGTCGCGGCGACAAGACCCCGAATATCACCGTCTACGACGAGCACGCACGCTTCGTCGGCTCTAAGACCATCCAGACCGGCGATCACGTCATCAGCGCCGATCAGATCGTTGTTGCTACCGGCTCCCGCCCGGTAATCCCTGAGGTCTACGCCAATTCCGGTGTGAAGTACTACACCAACGAAGACATCATGCGGATGGACCGCCAACCAGAAAGCCTGATCATCGTCGGCGGCGGCTATATCGCCATGGAATTTGCCCACGTATTCGATGGCCTCGGCACCAAGGTCACCGTGGTCAACCGCAGCGAGACCTTGCTGCGCCACCTCGATTCCGATATCTCTTCACGCTTCAACGAAATTGCCCGCGAGCGTTTCGATATACGGGTTGCTAACGGCACCAAGCTGGAAGAAACCGACAAGGGCGTAAAGCTGAAGCTCGATAATGGCGAAACCCTCGAGGCAGACGCCATCCTGGTAGCCACCGGCCGCAAGCCAAATGGCGATCTCATGGATGTGGACAAGGCCGGCATCAAGCTGCTGGACAATGGCCGCATTTCCACCGATGCTCATGGCCTCACGGATGCAGAAGGCGTCTGGGCGCTTGGCGATGTCTCTTCGCCCTACATGCTCAAGCACGTCGCCAACGCCGAAGCCCGCACCATCCAGCACAACCTGCTCCACCCAGAGGATCTGCAGGATCTTCCGCACGACAATGTTCCTGCCGCCATCTTCACCCACCCGCAGATCGCCTCTGTGGGCTTGAAGGAAGAAGAAGCGCGGGAGCAGGGCTTCGATGTCACCGTAAAGATTCAGAACTTCGGCGACGTGGCCTACGGCTGGGCCATGGAAGATACCACCGGTATTTGCAAGCTGATTGCGGACCGCAAGACGGGCCAGCTCTTGGGCGCCCACCTGATGGGCCCGCAGGCTTCCACCCTGATCCAGCAGCTGATTACCGTAATGGCCTACAAGATCGACCTGCGGGACTTTGCCCGCAAGCAGTACTGGATCCACCCAGCCCTGCCTGAGGTCGTAGAAAACGCCCTCTTGGGCCTCGAATGGGACTAAGGCACCGTAGCTAAGATTCCATAGTAAAAGCCGCCTCCCTGGCCACGCGCAAAGATTCATGCGCGGCGGTTAAGGAGGCGGCTTTCGCCGTGCCTAGGCCTTGAAGAAGGGCCCTAGCGATTAATCCTCATCTGGGATGGTCAGGATTTCATTGCCATCATCGGTGATGACCAAGGTGTGCTCGAACTGGGCGGTGAACTTACCGTCCCGGTTCTGCACGGTCCAGTCATCATCCCAAATATCGTAATCCAGCGAACCCAGGTTGATCATCGGCTCTACCGTCAAGGTCATGCCCGGTTCCAAGATGTCGCGGTACGTGGTGGAATCGTGGTGCAAGACCACCAGCCCATTGTGGAAGGTGGGTCCTACACCGTGACCGGTGAAATCGCGCACGACGTTATAACCAAAGCGCTTGGCATATGACTCGATAACGCGGCCGATAACGTTAATCTCGCGGCCAGGCTTTGCGGCCTTAATGCCGCGCATCGTTGCCTCTTTGGTGCGCTCTACTAATAGGCGGTGCTCCTCTGATACGTCACCGGCCAAGAAGGTGGCGTTATTATCGCCGTGCACGCCGTTTTTATAAGCGGTGACATCGATATTGACGATGTCACCTTCTTCAATCACGGTGGTATCCGGAATGCCGTGGCAGACGATTTCATTCAGCGAAACGCAGCTACCCTTGGGAAATCCCCGGTATCCCAAGGTAGATGGGTATGCGCCGTGATCACACATATACTCGTGCGCCACGCGGTCGACCTCATCCGTCGTTACGCCAGGCTTTACGGCCTTGCCGGCTTCCTTCAGCGCGTTGGCCGCGATCTTGCAGGCCTCCCGCATCTTCTCAATCACTTCGGGGGACTGTACAAAAGGCTCGCCGATGGCCTCTTGTACCTCGTCTTTCCACACATATTCCGGGCGCTCGATATCTTCTGGCACCGGCCGGATGGGGGTTGGTTTACCTGGCTTCAATTTTCCACGAGTACTCATAATTGCCCATGGTAGTCCTCATACCGCGTAGCGCAGTATCCGGGTATCGCGTCCGAGGCTGCGGATTACTCGACCATCGGCGCTGGGCCATCATTGGGACGCGAGCGGTAATCATCCAGCTTCCGCAAGAAGTTATCCGTAATGGCTACCGAGGATTCAGAGCCACCGCCCAGCACGACGAGCGTGGCGAAGGCGATATCGTCTTCTTCCCGGTAGCCCGTAAACCACGCGTGCGAGCCTTCATTGATCTCGGCCTCACCAGTCTTGCCGTAAATGGTTCCGCCTGCTTGTATTCCGCGAGCGGTACCGCTGGTGACCACCTGGCGCATCATGCCGCGCACGTTATTCAACACGTCCTCGGGAATCTGCGCCGGCTTATCCGAGGCCTTGGTCTCGCGGCCCTCAATAAGCGTCGGCGTTGGGGTCTTTCCCGCCGCCACAGAGGCAGAAACCATAGCCATGCCGAACGGACTGGCAAGGTCGTAGCCCTGACCATAACCGGCTTCGGTACGCTCCAGTACTTCCTTGCCCTCCGGAATCGAGCCGGTCGTAGTGGTGAGCCCGGGGATTTCATAATCCACCCCGAAGCCAAACTTCTTGCCGGTTTCCTTCAGCTCACCGGGTGCCAGCTTGGTAGAAATATCCGCGAAGGTGGTATTGCACGATTGGGCGAAGGCCCGGCTTAACGGCACATTGCCGAGCGAAAACGCGTTGTAGTTGGTCACCACGCGGCCATAGATATCCATCGTGCCAGGGCACGGAACGATGGTATCCGTGTTCAGGTTTTGTTTTTCTACGGCCGCAGCGGCGGTAAGGATCTTGAAAACCGAGCCGGGCGGGTATTGGCCTTGCAAGGCGACGTCGCCGTCTTCGTCCGCCTTCTCGGTCTGTGCGACGGCCAGGATATCGCCATTGGAAGGCCGGATGGCCACCAGCATGGCCTGGGCGTCCGAGCGCTGATCCACTGCCTCTTGGGCCGCGCGTTGGACGTCATAATCCAAGCCCACCTTGATGGAGGGGGCGGCCTCGGGCGCATGCTTTTCGACATCGGAAAGCGCCGCACCGTTCTCATTGACGACGGCAATGGACCAGCCGGTCTCGCCGTCGAGCTCGTCATTGACGGCCGAGCGCACGCGCGATAAGAGATCGGGTGCGAGGCCGCGGTCCCGGGTCACCAGCGCGGGTTCTTCATTAATGCGGACGCCGTCCATCCCCTCCATCTTGGCGCGGATGACGGACTCCTGCTCTTCTGTATAAAGGCCCACCGAATAGGCAGAATCTGCCTTTTCTAGCTTTTCGGCGAGCTCTTTGGCGTCCACCTCCGCGATCGAGTCGTCCTCGCGGTGCGCCGCAGCAAGGGCGCTGCTGACCTTGGAGGCCGTGGGGCGGACATCGGAAAGCGAGCTCGTATCCACGATGACACGGTAATTCAGCCCGGGGCTCATCAGCTCCACCCCGTTGGAGGAGACGACGCTAGCGCGCGTGGCTTCCAAGGCGCGCAGCTCCAAATGCTGGTGCGCACCCAGGTCCGGGTGAATAATGCTGGGCTTCCACCGCACCGTCCACTCATCTTCGGCCTTGGTCAAGGTCATCTGCGTGGTATAGCTCAGGCTGCGATCCTTGGGCAGATCCCACGTGACCTTATAATCCGCCGTGGCCACGGTTTCGTCCTGCTTTACCCCCTCGAGCTCAATATCGAGGCCCTCTGCCTGCAAACCCGAGTAAGAAGCATCGAGGGCCTGCGTGGCGTCATCGGGGGAATCCGTAAGCTCTGCCAAGCCCTCGTTATTTCGGCTCTCCATGCCTTCAATGAACTCTTCTGCCACCGGCTGTGCAGATACGGGCTTAGGGGTACAAGCAACCACACCAGTTGCAGCAAGCGAGACTGTAGCAACCAGTGCGAATAACTTCTTCATGCTTTGGCACATTAGCAGCGCACGCAGCAAAAAAGACTGCCCCACACCGAGGTGCAGGGCAGTCTATTAATAATTAGCGTAGAGGCGCGCGGCTTACTGCGTCACGCGGACATCGGCCTTAGCGCCGTCCACGGCTTCGAGGCCTTCCTCATCCGCAATGCGCATTGCCTCTTCGATGAGGGTTTCCACGATTTTGTCTTCCGGCACGGTGCGCACCACTTCGCCCTTGACGAAGATCTGACCTTTTCCGTTACCGGATGCCACGCCCAAGTCTGCGTCGCGGGCCTCGCCCGGCCCGTTAACGACGCAACCCATGACAGCAACGCGGATGGGAAATTCCATGCCCTCGAGGCCGGCGGTAACTTCCTCCGCCAGCTTGTACACGTCCACCTGCGCGCGGCCACACGACGGGCAGGAGACGATTTCCAGCTTGCGCGGGCGCAAGTTGAAGGACTGCAGAATCTGGTCTCCCACCTTGACCTCTTCTTCCGGCGGGGCGGAGAGCGAAACGCGAATCGTATCGCCGATGCCTTCTGCCAAAAGGGCGCCGAAGGCGACGGAGGACTTAATGGTGCCCATGAACTTCGGGCCCGCTTCCGTCACACCCAAGTGCAGTGGGTAATCGGTCTGCGCGGCCAGCTGGCGGTAGGCCTCCACCATCAGCACGGGGTCAGAGTGCTTGACGGAAATGGCGATATCGCCAAAGCCGTGCTCCTCAAACAGGCCCGCCTCCCAGATAGCGGACTCCACGAGCGCTTCTGGGGTGGCTTTGCCGTACTTTTCCAACAGGCGCTTATCCAACGAACCGCCATTGACGCCGATGCGGATGGGGATTCCCGCATCGCCAGCGGCCTTCGCCACTTCCTTAACGCGGCCATCAAATTCACGGATGTTGCCGGGGTTGACGCGGATTGCCGCGCAGCCAGCATCGATAGCCTGGAAGATGTACTTGGGCTGGAAGTGGATATCCGCGATGACCGGGATCGGGGATTTCTTGGCGATGGCCGGCAGCGCCTCCGCATCCACCGGCTTAGGGCAGGCCACGCGCACGATATCGCAGCCAGAGGCAGTAAGCTGTGCGATTTGCTGCAGGGTGCCGTTGATGTCATGGGTCTTGGTATTAGTCATCGACTGCACCGAAATTGGGTAGTCAGAACCAACGCCCACTGGGCCTACGTGCAATTGCCGCGTTTTCCGGCGCGGGTGCAATACTGGCGGAGGCCCGTCAGGAATTCCTAGACCGATAGGACTAGACATGAATGCTCCTTATTTCTAGCTCGTGGCTCGTTGCTAAATGTTATTGCACAATAAGTGTTGAACGTCCCCACTCTAGCACTAGATGGTTAAGCGCTAAAGTGCGCGCTCGCGCTGTACACGTGCGCTAAGCGTTGGGCGCTCTACTCACGCCGAGCGGCGGGCACAGGGGCTAACGAACCTAGCCAAATAGCCTGATCGGATTGACCACATCCGCGATGATTATCACTACGCCCAGCGCCATAAGTAAGGCCGCCATGACATAGGTAATGGGCATAAGCCTGGTGTAATCGGCCGGACCCAGCGGCTGCTTGCCCATCAATTTGCGAATGCCATCGCGGATCTTCTCATACAAGATGACCGCGATGTGGCCGCCGTCAAAGGGCGGCAGCGGAATGAGGTTAAACAGAGCGAGGAAGAAGTTCAGCGTCGCCAGCATCATGAAGAACGATGCCCACAGGGAACGCTCCACGAGTTCGCCACCAACCCGCGATGCACCGACGACAGACATCGGCCCGTTGACATCCCGCTCGTGGCCAAAGATGGAGGCCACCACGCCCGGTACCTTAGCGGGGAATTGTTTGATTCCTTCCACCGTGGCCTCGAGCGAATAGGTGGTGAAATGCCACGTTGCGGGGACCGCCTGCGTTGCTGAATACTTCTCGACGATGTCGAGGACCTCATTGCTCAGCCCGATCGAACCGGCGTCGACCAATTCGCCCTGTTGATTCAGGCGCTTGACCGTTTCCAATTCGATGGAGAAATCTTTTTCCTCACCGTCTCGCTCTACTGTAAGAGTCACGGTCTCGCCGGGGCGCTGCATGACCTCATCGCGCAATTGCGTAAAGGAATCTAGGTGCTCGCCATCGAGCGCGAGAATGATATCGCCTTCCTGCACACCGGCCTTACCAGCGGGCCCGTTCCCGGTGCATGATTCCAGCTCCTGGTTTTCTTTTTGGTCAGCGGTGCAGGTTACCTCTCCCACCCGCGGGCGCACATCGGCATCTGGGTTGGGTAGCCCCGCAGTCATCGCCACGAAATACAAGATGACAAAGCCGAGGATCAGGTTGACGCCGATACCACCTGCAAGAACGATGATGCGCTGCCACCAAGGCTTTTTGTACATTGCATAGGGCTTTTCTTCCTCCGTAAGGAATTCATCCTGCGCGGTCATCCCGGCGATATCGCAAAATCCACCCACCGGGAACGCGGCTAGGCCGTATTCGGTATGCCCCTTGCGGAAGGAGAAAACGCGCGGGCCAAAACCAATGAAATACCGGCGCACCCGCATACCAAAGGCGCGGGCAGTAAACATATGCCCTGCCTCATGGAGTGCCACGGTCAGCCCGATGCCAAGGGCGAAAAACACGATGCCCAGCAAATTTGCCATTAAAGAAAGCTTTCTAGTCAGCTAAACGGTCAATGCGCGCATTCGCGCGCCTGCGAGCCTCACCCTCTACGGCGAGGATTTCATCGAGGGTAGAGACTACACCAGCAAACTGGGAAGACTCCCCGAGGATCTCGCCTACAACATCAACAATCTCTGGGAAGTGGATGCGACCAGACAAGAAGGCCGCAGCGGCCTCTTCATTGGCCGCGTTATAAATCACTCCAGTTCCCTGCGCCGCGGCCTCGCGGGCGAGGGATACGGCGGGAAAAGAAACATCATCAAGCGGCTCAAAATGCCACGTATGCGCTTGTGAAAAATCGAGCGCCGGCTGCGCCCCCGGCACACGCTGGGGCCAATTCAGCGCCAGGGAGATGGGCAGCTTCATCGACGGCGGCGAAGCCTGGGCGATAGTGCAACCATCTTTAAAAGTGGCCATAGAGTGAATGACCGACTGCGGGTGAACTGTGACATCGATGCGCTCTGGCTCAATATCAAAAAGCAGCGTGGCCTCAATGAGCTCGAGCCCCTTATTGATCAAGGTGGCGGAATTCAGCGTATTCATCTGCCCCATGGACCACGTGGGGTGCTGCGCGGCTTGCTGCGGGGTAACGTCCCACATCTGCTCACGCGTCTGGCCGCGGAAGGGGCCGCCCGAGGCCGTGAGGACGAGCTTCGCCAGCTCGCCCTCTTCGCCCGCGCGCAGGCATTGCGCCATCGCAGAATGCTCCGAATCCACGGGGATGATCTGGCCTGGCCGCGCGGATTTCGTGACCAGCGTGCCGCCGGCAACCAAGGACTCCTTATTCGCTAGTGCGAGGTACTCGCCCATGTCCAGCGTGGCTAAAGTGGCCTTAAGCCCGAGGGAGCCCACTAGGGCATTGAGCACGGTATCGGCGGGAACCGAGCGCACCAGCTCTTCTGCAGCACCATCACCAGAAAGTACCGTACCGCCTAAAGCCGCAGAAACCTCCGCAGCCGCCGCAGGCTGGGCCACAGCAATGTGGTCAAACGAAAGATGGAAACTACGGGCCTGCTCAATGATCTGCTGCGGGTTAGAGCCGCCCGCGGCAATGCCCACGACCTCGAATTTATCGGGGTTATCCGCAATTACTTCTAATGCTTGCGTGCCAATAGAGCCGGTGGAGCCAAGGATAAGGATTCGCTGAGTAGTCACCCCTCTACCCTAGCGGTCATTTACCGCGCCCTGCTATGGGGTGGAGCCGGTCAAGCAGGCGGGGGTGTTTAATCGCCTTTGCAGCCACGATGTTTTAAAATAGGTGTCAGTCAAATGGCATTGGTGTGCCCCCTCGATTAATGGACACACGCGATAGCGAAGGAGAGCAAGTGTCTTCCCACAAGCCGGTACCGCAGGTTTATGACGGTGTTTCTACCGAAGATGTTCCATCCGCAGGCTTCGGTTGGTCCCGCATCAGCCGCTCTGGTGTGCAAATCGCGGGTTGGATCTCCGTGATCTTCATGATTGGTTTCAACTTTGGTAACCACAAGGGCCACGTGGAGACCGTCTGGCTCGTCGCCCTGACCGTCCTGTTGGTTGTGGGCCTGCTCATCTTCACCTTCGAGCCGAAGCTCAACCAGGTGCGCACCATCACCGCTAATAATAAGCCGGCCGACCACCAAGAACGGGACTGGACTTATGACCAGAAGACCGTTTCTGGCGCCTACACCGAGTTGACCGACTCCCAGCTGCGCGCGTTGAATATCGAGCCTTCCCGCGTAGCCCACCTGCGCGTTGACTCCGCGTCCGACGCTGCCGAGGTAAGCTCCGGCAAGCACGCGCTATAATCCTAGCTACGGAAAACCGCCGATCCTCCTCATTGCGAGGGGCTCGGCGGTTTCGTGGTTTTACCGGGTACGTAGCCGTACTGCGTTTGACTGCACCGCACGTGTAAACGCAGAATACAACGAGAAAACCACCTAAGCACTTATCCAAAAATGCCTAGGTGACTGTGACAGCGGGCTCTTAGGCCGACATGTCTTCTCGTTCATCGGCGGCAAGTTGGCCACAGGCTGCCGCGATTTCATCGCCCTTAGTATCGCGCACAGTGCACGGCACTCCTTGTGCTTGGACGCGGCGCACGAATTCATCAAGCCGCGTCTTAGGAGCTGCGTCCCACTCCGAGCCAGGGGTCGGGTTAAGAGGGATCACGTTAACGTGCACCTTGGAGCCGAGCTTCTGGTGCAGCTTGCGGCCTAGCATATCGGCGCGGAAATCCTGGTCATTCTTATCCCGGATAAGGGCGTACTCGATAGATACGCGGCGGACGGATTTATCGGCGTAGTACCGTGCTGCGTCGAGGACCTCATCAACGGACCAGCGGTTATTTACCGGAACCAGGCTATCGCGCAGCTCATCATCCGGGGTGTGCAGCGACACCGCAAGCGTGCAGGCAAGGTCTTCGTCCGCGAGCTTGCGGATGGCAGGTGCCAAACCCACGGTGGATACGGTCACATTGCGCTGCGAGAGCCCAAAGCCCGTTCCATCCTGGCCGGTAATCTGGCGCACCGCCTGGACCACGCGCTTGTAGTTTGCCAGCGGCTCTCCCATGCCCATGAAGACCACATTGGATAAGCGCCCGCCTTCGGCCGCCATTGCTGCGGCTGCGTGGCGGAACTGTTCGACGATTTCGCCGGTAGAAAGGTTGCGGTCTAGTCCGCCCTGGCCGGTAGCACAGAACGGGCAGGCCATTCCGCAGCCAGCCTGGGAAGAAATGCACAAGGTAGCGCGGCCAGGATACCGCATCAGAACGGACTCCAATAAGGTGCCGTCGTGCAAGCGCCACAGGGACTTGGTGGTTTCCCCATCGTCGGTAGAAGTCGTACGAATAGGCTTCATGAGCTCAGGGAAGAAGGCCTCTTTGACTTCCTCGCGCTTGCCGGCGGGGATATCCGTCATCTCTTCGACGTCGTCAGTGAGATGCTCATAGTAGTGCTTGGCAATTTGCTTAGCACGGAATTTAGGTAGGCCAATTTCTGCGAGCTTATCGATGCGCTCGCTTTCAGAGAGATCTGCAAAGTGCTTGGGTGGCAGACCGCGCCGCGGCGCGGAGAAGTTAAGTTTTACTGGTTGAGCCATAATAACGCCCATCTTTCCACGGTTTACCGGTACTTTTCCAATTGGGAAGGCCTCAATTTATAGCCAAGTGGAATTTTGGAAGGGTTTACAGAAATAATGGACACATGACCAATCCGAAATACCCCGAAGATGACTTTTCCGCCTCCAATGATGAGGCCACCGCGGCAGGCGATAATGCCGCTTTGGCCGAAACCGGAAACAAGGAAGTCTCCACCGGTGCCGGCGCCGACGCTGGGACCACCGAGCCCGCTGCCGCACCACAAAAAGCCCAAGGCTCGTTCGCCGCTAGCACTTGGGCAGCGCTCATTGTCGGCTTCCTCTTGCTGATCGTGTTGATCATCTTCATCATGCAAAACCAGCAAGAAGTGCCGATGAACTTCCTGGGCTGGTCGGGGCAGTTCCCAGCGGGCATTGCCTACCTGATGTTTACCATCGGCGGCGCGCTCATCATGGCGCTTGTGGGTGTGTGGCGGATGCTTGAATTGCGCCGCCAATTGCGTAAGCAGGCCGAAGGCTAAAAGAGCCGTACCGCCGCTCTCCTCCCTGCCCTCGAGATATTTCCGGTGGCACAGGGGAAGCGGCGGTTTATGCGCAGCAGTCCTTATACGCGGTGACTGCGACTCGGTTTAGACCGCGAAATTTGCCATGAGGCTCATGGCCACCCAGGTAACCATGGCAGAGGGAAGCATGCCATCAAGGCGGTCCATCAAACCACCATGCCCGGGGAGGATGTGGGACATATCCTTAATGCCCAGCTCTCGCTTAAACTGCGATTCCACCAAGTCACCCAACGAGGCGCAAATCACAAGGCCGAGCCCCATCAAGGCGCCTATCCACGCCGAATGATGCAAGAGGAAATGGACGGACACGGCACCAACGATGACGCCGAAGCCAATAGAGCCGCAAAAGCCCTCCCAGGATTTCTTCGGGCTCACGGCCGGTGCCATGGGGTAGGAGCCAAACATCACGCCGACGATATAGCCGCCCGTATCGGAGGCGACCACGCACAGCATAAAGACCACGATGGAAGCAGCGCCGCTGGCCACCGGGGTAGAAATCAGCGATAGCATCGCAGCAAAGGTGGCGAAAAGCGGAATCCACGTCAGCACGAAAATGCCGACGGACATGTCCCGCAGATAATTGATGGGTGGGCGATGCCGCCCATTATGGAAAAGCCTGCCGAACATCAAAATGAGTACGGCGGTGACGTAGACGGCCACGAGGCCGGGCGCGCCAAGCGGCCAGGAAATCCACACCATGGCCTGGCCCAAGATGATTAACAGCGTGCGCGGGATATAGTACGAGTTCTCCCGCAGGCGGGTAAGAACTTCCCACATGGCCCCGCCGACGGCGACGGCTACCACCGCATACCAGGCCAAGGGGCCAGCCCACACGGCGAGGACAACGAGGGCGCCGAGCCCCACGCCTACTCCAATAGCCGCCGGTAAGTCACGGCCAGGGCCATTTTTCGGCTGCGGCAATCGGCGGTTCAAGGCGTCACTCACCGTGACCGGCTCCTTTCACTTGGCGTTGTATGCGCGTCGCGGGGCTTATCTATTTCCTATACAAAAATACTACGTACAGAAAAGCGCCGCCGGCCGAGGTGGGCGCGGCGGCAGCGGAAAAGGCCTAGACCTCCATCAATTCGGATTCCTTGTTTTCCACCAGCTTGTCAACCTGCTCGACATAGCCAGCGGTAATCTTTTCCATTTCCTTTTCTGCGGCAAGGACCTCATCCTCGCCCTCTTCGCCATCCTTTTGGAGCTTCTTCAGCTGTTCCATGGCCTTGCGGCGGATATTACGGATGGCAATCTTGCCGTCCTCGCCCTTGCTCTTGGCCAGCTTGACCATTTCCTTACGGCGTTCCTCGGTCAACTGCGGAACGGTCACACGCAGTACGTGGCCATCGTTGGTGGGGTTAACGCCCAGGTCCGAATTGCGGATGGAGTTTTCAATCTCTTGGATCATGGACTGCTCGTATGGCTTGATGAGCAACATGCGCGGCTCTGGCACGGAGATGGTAGCCATCTGAGTAATCGGGGTCGGCGCACCGTAGTACTCCGCGATGAGTCCGTTGAACATCGCCGGGTTCGCGCGGCCGGTGCGAATGGTCACCAGCTGCTCGCGGGTGTGCTCGACGGAAGCGGTCATGTGTTCTTCGGCTTCGAGCTGAATGTCATCGATCATGAGGCTGAATCATCCTTCAACGTTGAGGGGTAGCTGTATAAAAGGTAGCAGGTTCTGTGCCGTTTTAGAATTAGAACTGCACCAGCGTGCCGATAAGCTGGCCGCTTGCGGCGCGGGCAATATTCCCCTCTTCCAAGAGGTTAAAGACCAAAATCGGCATGTCATTGTCCATGCACAGGCTAAAGGCGGTTGCATCGGCTACCTTGAGCCCCTTTTCAATAACCTCGCGCGGAG
The DNA here is from genome assembly GCF_022346005.1 of Corynebacterium sp. ACRPS. Classification (GTDB taxonomy): domain Bacteria; phylum Actinomycetota; class Actinomycetes; order Mycobacteriales; family Mycobacteriaceae; genus Corynebacterium. The sequence continues at coordinate 45,628 of NZ_JAKRMY010000010.1, read as the reverse complement.
TGATTCGGGTGTAGAGCTCCGCATCGGGGTTCGTCCGTGGGTCGTCGGAGTACACGCCATCAACACCCTTGGCCAGGAAGAGGACATCGGCTCCGATTTCCAGGGCACGCTGCGCGGCGGTGGTATCCGTGGAAAAGTACGGCATGCCCATGCCGGCACCAAAAATAACGACGCGGCCCTTCTCCAAGTGGCGGTCAGCGCGCAGTGGCAGGTATGGCTCCGCGATTTGCGCCATGTTGATAGACGTTTGCACGCGGCAATCAACGCCCTTTTGCTTCAAGAAGTCCTGCAGGGCCAACGAGTTCATGACCGTGCCCAGCATTCCCATGTAGTCAGACCGGGCGCGGTCCATGCCGCGCTGTGAAAGCTCTGCACCGCGGAAGAAGTTGCCGCCGCCGATCACCACGGCGATTTCGATGCCCTGCTCGGCCACTTCAGCGATTTGGCGAGCGACGTTATCGACAACGTCCGGGTCGATGCCAACCTTGCCGCCGCCAAACATTTCGCCACCGAGTTTCAGCATTACTCGTTTGTATCCGGTTCGCTTCTCGTCTGCAGAAGTCACGCCTTCATCGTCTCCTTTTGCGGGGGCTGATTTATTTCTTTTCTATCTTACCTACACTGCCCTCGCTTCCCCACACCGCACCGCGGCCCGGCAGCCGCCCCTTCCCCATTGCCCCTAGACAGCAGAAAAGCCCACCGAGAGGGTGTACCTCCCGTGGGCTTTAAAGGCTAAAAAGCGGCTGAGGCTTAAGCGCCAACCTCGTAGCGGACGAAGCCGGTGATGGTGGTGCCGACCTCTTCTGCGACCTGCTTGACGGTCTTCTTGTTATCGGACAAGGAAGCCTGCTCCAGCAGAACAACGGACTTGTAGAAGCCGTTCAGGCGGCCTTCCACGATCTTTGGAAGCGCAGCCTCAGGCTTGCCTTCCTCGCGAGTGGTGGCCTCAGCGATGGAGCGCTCCTTCTCGACGATCTCTGCAGGAACGTCTTCGCGCTTCAGGTACTCAGCGTTCATAGCTGCAATCTGCAGAGCGGCAGCGTGTGCGCCTTCCTTGTTGCCTTCGTAGGAAACCAAGACACCGACTGCAGGAGGCAGGTCAGCGGAGCGCTGGTGCAGGTAGACAGCAACGTTGTCGCCATCGACGGTGACTGCACGGCGTGCCTGCAGCTTCTCACCGGTCTTTGCGGACTCCTGGTCAACGAACTCGGAGACCTTCTGGCCGTCGATCTCTACGTTGTTGAGTTCTTCCGGCGAGTTAGCCTTGGCTGCGGCTGCAGCTTCAACAATCTTCTTAGCGAAGGACTGGAAGCCCTCGTTCTTTGCCACGAAGTCGGTCTCGCAGTTGATCTCAACCATGGTGTTACCGGATACGGCAACGAGGCCCTCGGTAGCCTCGCGGTCAGCGCGCTTGGACACGTTCTTTGCGCCCTTGATGCGCAGGAATTCAACGGCCTTGTCGTAGTCGCCGCCGTTTTCTTCCAGCGCCTTCTTGCAATCGAGCATGCCGGAGCCAGTTGCTTCGCGCAGTGCCTTCACGTCTGCAGCAGTGTAGTTCGCCATAGTTAGGGCGATCCTCCTTGAAAATCAGTCAGTGTTCGTTGAGACAGCGTAGCCGAAGAAGCGGTCTCGCGCCGTCTTTGGGTGGGGGTATCTACCCCAGTTTCCTTCATCAATGCGATTGTACGGAGGCTAGGTTTAGCCGCCTCCAGCATAGATAAAAGTAACCCCCACCGCCGTAGCACACGGTGGTAGGGGTTAGGTAAACAGCCTTGTACAGGAATTATTCCCTAGCTGCCCCACACCAAAATGTGCGTGGGGTATTCAATTAAGTGCAGTTAAGAAAGAATCCTCACAAGAGGCAGGCCTACTGTGCAGGCTTGTCTGCGGGTGCTTCCTCAGCCTTTTCTGCAGAAGCAGGATCGGATGCGGCTGCAGCAGCCTCAGCATCGCGCTGTTCCTTCTCTGCGGAATCGCCGGCAGCTTCCTTAGCGGCTGCGAGCTGGCGCTCCTCGCGAGCCTTCTTGCCCTCTTCGACGGCGGAAGCCACGATGCCGGACAGCAGCTTGGTGGAACGGATTGCGTCATCGTTGCCTGGGATCGGGAAGTCAACGTCATCCGGGTCGCAGTTGGTGTCCAGGATGGCAACAACCGGGATGTTCAGCTTGTGGGCTTCCTTAACCGCGATGTGCTCCTTGTTGGTATCAACAATCCACAGTGCGGACGGGGTCTTGGCCATCTCGGAGATGCCGCCCAGAACGCGCTCAAGCTTGGCGCGCTCGCGGTTGAGCATCAGAACTTCCTTCTTGGTACGGCCCTTGTAGCCGTCCTCGCGCTCATCCATTGCCTGAAGCTCCTTCATGCGCTTCAGGCGCTTGGACACGGTCTGGAAGTTGGTGAGCATGCCGCCCAACCAGCGGTGGTTAACATAAGGCATGCCGACGCGGGTTGCTTCTTCAGCAACTGCTTCCTGCGCCTGCTTCTTGGTGCCAACGAAAAGGATGGTGCCACCGTGAGCGACGGTTTCCTTAACGAACTCGTATGCCTCATCGATGTAGGTCAGCGTCTGCTGCAGGTCGATGATGTAGATGCCGTTACGGTCGGTGAAGATGAAACGACGCATCTTCGGGTTCCAGCGACGGGTCTGGTGACCAAAGTGCACACCAGCGTCGAGGAGCTCGCGCATGGTTACAACTGCCATGATTCGCTCGCTTTCTTTTAATTGTCTTTCGGTTTTCCAATTGTGCGGTGTTTTATTCCGCACCCTAGCAACGAAGGCCCTGCCAACACCTTGTTTCCAAGGACCGCGTCAGCTGTCGGACCGCCACACCCTTAACTCAGGATGCGACAACTTCGTCGCGCGTAGTCAATGCCTCCGTGAGGGTTAACTCCCAGCGGACGCACTGCTATGAAAGACAATAATCCCAGCCAGCTGGATTTTCCAAACCGAACAAGCACTTTTCCACAAGTTTCTTTGAGCGTTTTACCTCGGTTGTCACTTGAGTTTCTTCCGCCCCACCGCTGCTGGTTTATCCACAGCCGGTCCACCTTTCGCCGGGCATTATTGACCGCAGCGCACCACACTGTGCCACATGCACTTATTGCCACGACCACGAAATACCGCCGCTTGCCGATGCCCCCTTATCCCCACCCTCGCCACCATCCTCACTGGTGCGCTAGTGCTACTGTGCGCCGCGCCCGCTGCCGCATACGTCGATCCCGCCTCGGGTAAACCGCGCCCGGTGCGAGTGCTGCGCGGCTTTGATAAGCCCGAGCATAAGTGGAGTGCGGGACACCGCGGCGTCGATATGGCCCTAAGAATTGGCGGCCGCGTCGTCGCCGCCGAATCCGGCACCGTCGCTTTTGTCGGCACCGTCGCCGGAACCCCGGTCATCTCGATCGACCATGCAGATGGCATACGCACCACGTATCAACCCGTGCACGCGAGCGTCACCCAAGGCCAAGCGGTGCACGAGGGCCAAACTATAGGCAAGCTCGCCCACCCAGTAGACGGCACACCAGGGCTGCATTGGGGCGCCCGGATTGCCAAGGACAGCTACATTGACCCCTTAAGCCTGCTGGATATGCCGGTTATCCGCCTCAAGCCTTTATAAGAATCACTCAGGCCCGCGGGTGGGCCTGGGAATAAACCTGCTTTAGCCGCTTTGCGGAGACATGTGTATAGATTTGCGTGGTACTCAAAGACGAGTGCCCCAGTAACTCTTGGACCACGCGCAGGTCCGCGCCGCCTTCTAAGAGATGTGTAGCCGCAAGGTGGCGCACCCCGTGCGGGGTTAGGCCACTTGTGCCGGTGACCGTGGCGGCTTTGTCCACGATGCGCCGCACCTGGCGCTGGTCAATGCGCGCTCCCCTGCTGCCTACAAAGATGGCCTGGGTATCTCCCCGCGCCATTTCTTTACGCCCGCCGTCTATCCACTGCTGCAGGGCATCGGTTGCGGCGGCACCAAAGGGCACGACCCGTTGCTTATTTCCCTTACCAGTAACACGTGCGGTGGACCGCTTAAAGTCCACGTCTTCTATATCGAGGCGGACCAATTCCGCCACGCGCATTCCGGTGGCATAGAGCAACTCCAAAATCGCGCTATCGCGCTGAAAATGCGCTTCATCGACAGAAACGGCGTTGCCCACAAGTTCGCCCGCCTGTTGCGGGGCCATCACCGTCGGGAGATGCTGTCCCACCTTCGGTGTTACCAATCGTGCCGCAACATCGCGGCTTAGGTAGCCTTCCCTTTCCGCCCAGGTAGAAAAGGCTTTAACTGAGGCTGTCCTGCGCGCCAGCGTTGCGCGCGCCTTTCCTTCTGCGACCGCGTTTCCTAGCCACTGGCGCAGGTTATTGAGGTTAAAGTCCGCAAATGCATCGATGTCTTGGGCCAGGTTTTTTAAGTCCGCGCGGTAGCCACGCACCGTGGCCTCCGCACGGCCCTTGACGTGGAGTTGGAAGTCCGCGAAGTCCTCGATAGCCTCGTCCATCTGCCCGACCGGGCCACGACTTACTGCGGCCTTCCATTTATCACTCATACCCCACGAGTTTACTTGCTTTTCAGCCCATCTCTAAGCGAACCCAGTTATTTCCCTCCCGCACGATCACACACATTTTCTCTAAGGCAAGCAATAAGTGGACGGTGAGGGGCAGGCGGAATCCCGCGTCCCGCGCAATATCTTCAGCAGTAGCCGGAGGGCTTCCTGGCGGCGGGGTCGCATCAAAGACTCGCAGCTCATTCCGCGATAATCGCTGCGTTAAAGACGCCGCAAAATTCATTTCATACTGCGCCTCCGGATCAACCGTCCCGGCGCGGCCCACCAGGGCGCGGACTTCGTCGGCGCTGGCGACCAACTGGGCTCGTCCATCCTGGATGCGCTGGTGGCACCCGAGCGAACCGCTCGTCGTAATTGGTCCCGGCACGGCCATGGCAACGCGCCCCAAGGCTTCTGCCCAGTTGAGGGTATTAAGCGCGCCCGAGCGATATGCCGCTTCCATGACCACGATTCCTTGGCTTAGCGCAGCAACAAGGCGGTTGCGAATGAGGAAGCGATGCCGCTTGGGTGCAGTCTCTGGAGCGAATTCGAAGACGATGCAGCCATTATCGGCTATCTGATCAAAGAGTCCACCGTTGCGGGCTGGATAATTCTTATCGATTCCGCACGCGGCGACCGCGACAGTGCGCCCCGCATTGTGCAAGGCGGTCTCATGCGCCACGGTATCTACCCCCAAAGCCCCGCCGGAGACGATAGTCCACTGATGATTCACTAGGCCTGAGACCACGCTTTGGGTTGCCTGCCACCCGTAGCGCGAAATGGCGCGCGTGCCTACGATTCCAACGGCCTGCCCTACCTCGGGTTTAAGCGCTGAGCCGCGTACCCACAAGCTATGTGGCGGCACCGCTTGCTCATCGAATGTGGCCGGCGCATCCGCGCCATTCTGGTAGAAGCCAAAGGCAGAAGAAAACGCCTCGGCTGGCCACTCGGGGCTATCGGCAGTGATCAATCGCGCCCCCACGCGCTCTGCGGCGGCGAGGTCTTCTTTTTGCCGCACCCAATCAAACCGCGAGGCGGTGCGGGCTAAAAGAGGACCGATCCAATCGGCTCGGTGATAAATCCCGTGGGCAATCTCTTCGGCCGAATGATGTTCCAGCAAGGCCTGCAAGGAGGCGGACGGGCCTTCCACCACGCGATTGAGATATACCCATGTGGCAAGTGGAGTCGATAAATCAAGATCGCTCATGCCGAAATCCTCCCTACCGTCTGGCTCGAACGAAGGTCGAGGGCTTGGCCCACTTCCGCAAGATCGGGTGTGGAGCTGCCGTGCAAATCCGCCAAGGTCCACGACACGCGCAGGACGCGGTCGATGCCGCGCTGCGAAATCTCGCCCTCGGCGAGGTAGGCAGACAACATGATCATGGCGGACTCGGAAGCCGGGCGGTGCCGGCGCAAATATGACGAGGGCACGGCGCCGTTGACGCGCGCGGGAATGCCGTCGGCCGCCCAGCGCACCCGGGCACGGTCGCGGGCCGCGGCGACCCGCTCGGCAATGGCAGCAGAGGATTCTTCGCCCTCCGCATTGATGGTGGCTGACTGTCCGGAGAGGGTGACCACCATGTCCAAGCGGTCGCGCAACGGCCCGGAGAGATTCGATAGATAATTAAGCCGGTCATGCGGATTGCACGTACATTTAGAGGGATCTTCGGCGGCGCACCGACAGGGGTTGGCTGCCATAATCAGTTGGAATCGCGCCGGGTAGTCAATCTCCTGCTGCGCGCGTGCCAGGCGGACATGGCCTTCTTCCAAAGGCGCGCGCATGCCGTCGAGCACTGGGGCGCTTACCTCGCTGACCTCATCGAGGAAGAGCACCCCATTATGGGCCAAGCTCACCGCGCCTGGGCGAGGATGGCCGCTTCCTCCACCAAGGAGCGCCGCGCGGGTAACCGAAGAGTGCGGGGCGATGAAGGGTGCGTGGGACACCACTTCACCGGGAGTTCCCGTCAGCGAGTGGATGGCAGTGGTTTCTACCATCTGGTCTGGGCTTAGCGCCGGAAGAATGCTGGGCAATCGCGAGGCAATCATGGATTTCCCCGAGCCCGGTGGGCCGATCATTAACAGGTGGTGCCCACCGGCGGCGGCGACTTCTGCAGCCCACTTTGCATGGTGCTGGCCGGCTATATCGCAATAGTCGAGCCGTTCCTGTGTGGGTGCCGGTGCGAGTTGGTCAGAGCAGCACTCGGCCGCGCGGGGTAGGTCGCGCTCTCCTAGCGCCCACGCAAAGGCATCAAAGAGCGTGGCTGCAACCAGCACATTCATATCGGGAACGAGGGTAGCCTCGGCAGCATTTCCTGGCGGAATGACCAGCGTAGAAATGCCCTCCTCGCGGGCAGCGAGAAGCGCTGGGATGATACCGGGTACTGCTCTAACCGTGCCGTCCAGGCCTAGTTCCCCAAGCACCAGGGTTTCTTTAAGAACCTGACTGGGTGACTGCACGGAACGCGCGTAGTCAGCGCCGTGCTGTTCTACGTGGGCGGCGAGAATCGCAAGCGCCATAGGCAGGTCAAAATGGGATCCTGATTTTGGGAGCGAGGCCGGCGACATGGACACGATCACCTTGGTTTTCGGCCATGGCAGGCGGGAATTCGCGGCGGCGGTCTTGATGCGGTCGCGGGATTCAGATATCGCGGTATCCGCATGCCCCACCACATGGATTCCGGGCAGGCCGTGCCCTACGTTGGCTTCGACGTTGATGACGCGGGCGAGCACGCCGTGCAGGGAGACTGCTAAGCATTTACCGAGAGCCATCGTCGACCCCCGTAAAGTGCTCTAGTTCAAAACCCTCGCCTTTGACCACGAGGGCTATGACATCGAAGCGCACGGTGGCCAGTGGCTTGCCGTCTAGCCACTGGACGGCGGCCCTGCGCATGCGGGCAAGCTTGTGTGGAGTCACGGCCTCGGCTGTGCCATAGCTCGCGGTAGAGCGGGTTTTTACCTCTACGAAGACGATCGTGCCATCGGGCTCGCGGGCAATAAGGTCGATTTCTCCCACTCGGTAGGAGACGTTGGCGGCGATGATATCGGAGCCACGCTCGCGGAGGTAGCGCGCGGCGAATGATTCTCCCCGCTTGCCCAGTTCTTGCCTGTGCCGAGGGTGCTTCGTAGCGAGGTGATTATCGGATGCAAATTGCATGTGCGGCGTCCTTTTCTTTCGTGCTGTTTGTGCTGCACGCACAGAACATCGCAGGATGCGGGCCGGCTGCAAGCCCGAAAACCAGAAAACCGCCGCGGATGTGAATAACTTCGGCATCACGAAGAGTTATCCACAGCTGCGGCGGGATGAAGCGGGCGCCGAGTTGACAGGCGCCCAGTTCCCTAGTCCGGCATGATGAAATCCGGCTTATCCAGTTCCTCGATATTGACGTCCTTGTAGGTAATGACGCGGACGTAGCGCACGAATCGGGCGGAACGGTACATATCCCATACCCAGGCATCGGACATGCGCACCTCGTAGTACACATCGGGCCCGGCGGTATGGGGAATCAGTTCTACGGCATTGGCCAGGTAGAATCGTCGTTCGGTTTCTACGACATAAGAAAACTGGCTGACGACATCGCGATATTCGCGGTAAAGGGACAGCTCTACCTCTGCCTCGTAGTTTTCGAGTTCCTCTGCACTCACTGTGGACCTCCAAAATATGGGATAGCTCGCCCTAGCTTAGCGCGCAGAAACCACAATTTTCGCTAGGCACGCGCAGTGAAGTGGGCATGCGCGCGCTGCACATTGCTGTAGCTCATGCGGTGTTCTGGACTCGCCCCCAAGGCGGCAATCGCGGCCTCGTGTGCCTTGGTTCCATAGCCCTTATGCCCAGCCAATCCATAACCTGGAAAGCGCTCGTCTAGATCCCGCATGAGGCGATCTCGGCTTACCTTGGCCAGCACGCTCGCCGCCGCGATGCACCGCGCCGCCGCGTCCCCACCGATGATGGGCAGGTGGGGTTGGGTGAGGCCGGGGATAAAGAGGGCATCGGAAAGCACATAGCCTGGGCGCTGTTCCAGGCGCGCTATCGCCCGGCGCATGCCTGAGGTATTGGCGTGCTGGATGCCGCGCTTGTCGATGTCCCCCGCACCAATATGCACCACAGACCAGTCTACAGCCTTGTCTTTGATGATGGGGAAGAGCTTTTCGCGCTGGCGGGGCGTGAGCTTTTTGGAATCAGTTAAGGTATCCAATTCGCTCACGATGCGCTCGGGCAGGATGCAGGCGGCGACGGTGACGGGGCCGCAGCACGCACCGCGGCCGGCCTCATCCACCCCGGCGACGGGGCCGAGCCCCGCCCGGGCCAACGCCACTTCAAAGGTGCGCTGCTGTTTAAGCCGCCGCATCCTGGATATCCGGATCGTCGATGCCGCCAAAGCGCGATACGGGCAGGATCACGGCTTCTACCTTGCCGCGCACGTTGTCCACCGGTACGGTGCCTTGCAGGTGATCGCCTATGTGCGCGCGAGAGTCCAGGGAATTGGTGCGGTTATCCCCCATGACCCACATATTGCCTTCTGGGACGGTCACGGGGCCAAAGTACTGGCCACCGCAAGCCTGCGAGCCGGAGCTGGGATCGACCGGGATCTCGGGCGGATCCAACGTGAAGCTCTGGTCTATCGGTGCACCATCCACCATCACCGCGGAATCGCCCTCCTCGCACTTGACCGTCTGACCCTCGGTAGCGATAACGCGCTTGACTAGGATATTTTCCCCATTGGGCAAAAGCCCCACCGACGCCAAGGCGTTTTGGGCGCCGCGCACAAGCACGTTATCGGAGCGCTGCACCTCAAATTCCGTATTCCAGGACTCAGGTCCTTCAAATACCACGACATCGCCCGGGTCCGGGTCGTGGAAGTAATAGCTCATCTTCTGCACCGCGATGCGGTCATTATCGCAGCCGGTACAACCATGCAGCGTGGGTTCCATCGACGCGGAGGGGATGACATACATCCGGCCGACGAATGCCTGCAATAAAACTAGGAGCACGAAGCCGCCTATGACCGGCGCAAGGAAATCGCGCGTGCGCAGGCGCTGTTGCTGTGGTTTAGCTTTGGATGTCTGGGTCATCGACCCCACCAATGCGGTTGAACGGCCAGAATACGAACTGCACCTTTCCGCGCACGTTATCTACGGGGATCGTGCCGTGGAAGTTATCGCCCATGTGGTAGCGCGAATCGGCAGACGCGGTGCGGTTATCCCCCATGACCCAGATATTATCCTCAGGCACCTTCACTGGGCCGAAATACGGGCCACCGCAGGCTTCCGATCCGGTCGATTCATCCACTGGGTAGGTCGGCGGATCCTGCACGTAGTCCTGCTTGATGGGCTTGCCATCCACCATGACGGCGGGATCGCCCTCTTGGCAGGACACCGTCTGTCCGCCGGTGGCGATAACGCGCTTGACCAGGGTATTTTCATCTGGTGGCGCCAAGGAGATAAAGCTCAGCGCATCCTGAATGCCGTGAATGACGGCATTGGATGAGCGCGGGGAGACGTAACTCCCGTTCCAGTCGTCGGTGCCCTTAAAGACCACGACATCGCCTGGCTCTGGGCCCTTATCGCCGTAGTAAGAGACCTTTTCTGTAAAGATGCGGTCATTCGTGCATCCCTCACAGCCATGCAGCGTCGGCTCCATGGATCCTGAGGGAATCACGTATTGGCGGCCGATGAAGTTTTGGAATAGCCCCACGACCACCAGCACGGAGACGACGACCACGAGAGTCTCCAGCCACCACGGCATTTGTTTTTTCTCCGTGGTTGATTCCTCCGCGGCCGCTTCTTTGCCCTGTGAGATGCTTTCGTTATTCACCCGTCAGATCCTAGCAACTGCGTGCCCGCGATCCGGATTGGCTCCCGTGACTGCGGGGCGATTCACAGGAAATCGAAATGATTCGAGGAGTGCACAATAAAAATCTCCCTTCCTTTCCGGCACTGTGTATGCAGGAAAGGAAGGGAGATAGGCGCTGCCCAGGGCGGGCGTTAGAACTAGCGACGCTCCTTGATGCGAGCCTTCTTGCCGCGCAGATCGCGCAGGTAGTACAGCTTCGCACGGCGAACGCGGCCGCGGCGGGAGACCTTGATGGACTCGAGGTTCGGGGAGTGAACCGGGAAGGTACGCTCTACGCCGATACCGAAGGAAACCTTACGCACGGTGAAGGTCTCGCGGATACCGGAGCCCTGGCGGCGGATGCAGATGCCCTTGAAGAGCTGTGCACGCTCGTTGTTACCCTCAATAACCTTGACGTTGACGTCGAGTGTATCGCCGGGGCGGAAGGACGGGATGTCGTCGCGCAGCTGTGCTGCATCGACCTTGTCGATAATGTTGGTCATACCAATATTCCTTTTCAGTTTGGGACAGAGGACCCTGGCGGCCGGAGGCCTGACCGGTTCGTGCCCGTTACATAGAACGATGGATTATCTTTCCATAGGAACCGGCCAATTCCAAATTCCTCTACTTCGCGGATTTACTACCCTACCTGGGGCGAGCCGGGCGCGCAGCACGCCTTAGGCAGGCATGGGCGAGCGGAGGATGGAGTGGTGCTCATCGAGGATCTTTGCCGTGCCCAGGTGCCGCGCCCGGAAGACCAAGTACGACGCCACCACGGCACCCACCGTGATGCTAAAGAGGATAATGATGCTGCTCCAGAAGGTGCCATCATGAATGCCGTCGGTGGCGCGGGTGAACGCGTCCTTGGCGTAGGACATCGGGTGGAAAGGGTGCAGCAGGCTGAGCGCGCGCGGAATCGCCAGGACCGGCCAGACCCCGCCAAAGACCATCCCGCCCAGGGCGAACGCGCCGGCGGCAAAGATCGAACCGATCTTGCGCCCGAAGGTAATCAGGAAGAACTGGTAGGTCGCCGCACCCACGGCGGAAATCGCGGCGAGTACGAGCGCAATCATGGACCAGCTTGCCGGCTGCCACCCCAAGGTGGAAGACATCAGGGCCATAAACGCCAGTATGACGAAGTTCAGGCCGGTCAGCGCGGCAAAGGCGTCGAATACGCTGCGGGCCGGGCTGGTGACGCGGGCTCCCCGGCGCGCCATGTAGTACGGCAGCGTCATCGCCAAGAGCAGCATGACGAGGAAGCCAAATACGAGCACGAAGAGCATGGAGGCGCCGCCGGTAATATTCTTTTCGGTCGGGTCCGCTGAGTTGACCACCGTCTGCACGGGGTGGACATTGGATGCGGTGAAGTTAATGGGTACTGCGATATTTTGCGCGGAATCCTCTGGGCGGGAAATGGTAGGTGCCTTGGCGGCGCCTTCGGCAAGCTTCGTGGATAGCTCGCCGGAGCCTTCCTGGAGGCGGTCCAAGCCGCCCTTGAGCTCGGCTCCGCCTTCAGCCAGGCGGCCGGTGCCCTCCTTGAGCGCGCCCGTGCCATCGTGGAGACGAGAGGCGCCATCCTGCAGGCGGGTCGCACCGTCCTGCAGCTGCGAGGTACCGTCACTGAGCTTGCCAACTCCGCCGCGCAGCTCCTTGATGCCATCGGATAGGCGGTGCGCACCGCCGTTCAGTGAGGTCAGCCCGCCGAGGTATTCCGACTGCGGGTCGGACAGGTTGTAGTGCAGCTGCCCGGTGCCTGCGGAAAGCTTCTCCAGCTGCCCCACCATATTTCCACTAGAGGCGGGATCGAGCCTGGATACCAACGAGTAGAGCTGATCCGCTTGCTGGGTCATGCCGAGCCCGCGCAGGATGTCTACCAGCTGGGTAAGGCCAGGAACCACGGCTTGGGCTTGCTTCAGCACGGGGATGAGCATGCCGGTGAGCTGATTGACCCCGGCGTCGATCTGGCCTGCACCATCGGCAAGGCGGCCGGTACCGGCAAGGAGCTTGTCGGAGCCATCGGCAAGCCGGGAGGCGCCGTCATCGAGGCGCGCTGCGCCATCACTAAGCTTGCCCGCACCATCATTCAACCGCACGACGCCGTCATTGAGCCGCGTCGTTCCGTTGAGGAGCTCGGCCGTGCCGTTATTGAGCGTGCCCGCACCGTTGTCGAGCTTGTTGATGCCCTCAACCGCGCGCCCGCCGCCCTCTTGCAGCTTTCCAGCGCCCTCATCAAGGCGCCCCGCGCCGTCCGCGGCATTGCCCAGGCCGTCGCTCAACTTAGTAAGTCCCTCAATAACCTGGTCGGCGTACTTTTTGGAAATGGCGTTTTCCACGCTCGTTTGCACCTGCGGAATGAGGCTGGAGGAAATCACCGAGCCATTCGTGCCGTAATAGTCATTCGTAGCGAAGTTGATCTCCGGTTTTTCGGGCTTATCGCTGATGATGGTCACGGCCTGCTCGGAAAAGTTCTTCGGAATCGTCACGACCATCAAGTACTTGCCCTTGACCAAGCCCTCTTCGCCGTCGTCCTTGTTGACCTCAGAGAATTTGAGGTAGTCAGTCTCTAGCAAGCCCTCGACCACCTGGTCGCCATAGTTGGTGTGCTTGCCCTGCTTGTCCACGCCCGCGTCTTCATTGACCACTGCGAGGTCAATATTGCGCATGTACTTGGATGGATCCCACATGGCCCACATCATGGTTCCGGCCACGATGATGGGCGCAACGAGGAAGAATACGATAAGCACCCGCGACAAAGCGCTGCGCGGGCGCCAATCCAGAAGGCGGTGCCAGCCCAGCACTCCCCGACCCTTGTTCCCCTCGCCGCTTATCGAAGGCATCGCTGCGGTGTCCTCGGCACCGTGACCGCTATCGGCCGCACGACTCATAGTTGTCTCCTTATGGCAGTAGTTCGACGCCCCGTTGTCTCATCCACCCAGGAGTGCCTCGCTAAAGCGGGGAGAAGCAGGACGCCATTTACTTAGTTTTGCCAAACTTACCATTATTGAACGGGAGAGGCCGCATCGGCTGCGATGTCGCGGGAAAATTTCTTCTGCGCGTGCGCGGTTGGCGGGACGAATGCCCCGCCCCCACCACCGCAGCAGGCAGCGGCCCTCCACCGCGCGGCTGATGGGGCCGATGTCGGTAGCTAGAAGCCTGCCTTCTTCAGGGCATCCGCCATGGTCCCCTTGGCTGCCGGGCGCCCGCGGGAGCCACCGCGGTCGGAGTTGCGTCCGCCCTTCTTCCCCGCTGCGCGCGAAGGCTTTTGACCGCCACGCTTGCCAGATCCGCGCTGTGAGTCACCGCCGCGGCGCTTCGGCGCGGGCTGGCCTGGCTCATCATCCAGCCGCAGCGTTAGGCCGATGCGCTGGCGATCGACGTCAACCTCCATCACCTTGACTTTGACCACCTGGCCGGAGCGCACGACCTCGTGCGGATCGGAGACAAATTGATGGCTCATCGCAGAGACATGGACGAGGCCGTCCTGATGCACGCCGACATCCACAAACGCGCCAAAAGCCGCCACGTTGGAGACCGTGCCCTCCAACACCATGCCTGGGGTGAGGTCAGAGACCTTATGCACGCCTTCTTTAAAGGTGGCGGTCTTAAACTCAGGGCGCGGATCGCGGCCGGGTTTATCCAGCTCGGCGATGATATCGCTCACGGTTGGGATGCCGAAGGTCTCGTCTGCGAAATCGGCGGGATCCAGCTTGTCCAGCACCCGGGCATTGCCAATGAGCTCGCCGATGCCCAGCCCCGTCTGCTCCGCGATCCGCGTCACGATGGGATAGGCCTCGGGGTGAACCGCGGACGCATCGAGCGGGTCCGCTCCCCTATTAATGCGCAGGAAGCCGGCGGACTGTTCAAAGGCCTTCGGTCCCAGGCGCGGCACCTTCTTCAGTTCCTTGCGGGTGGCAAAAGAGCCATTGTCATTGCGGTAGGCCACGATATTGGCGGCGATGGTGGGGTTTACGCCCGCCACGCGCTCCAAGAGCGGCGCCGAGGCTGTATTGAGGTCAACGCCAACGCCATTGACGGCGCTTTCCACCACGCCGTCCAGCGTCCGCGCCAGCGACGTCTGGTTCACATCGTGCTGATACTGGCCCACACCGATGGCCTTCGGATCGATTTTCACTAGCTCTGCCAGCGGATCCTGGAGGCGCCGGGCGATGGAGACCGCCCCGCGCAGCGAGACGTCCATATCGGGAAATTCCTCCGCCGCCAGCTGCGATGCGGAGTAGACCGATGCTCCGGATTCGGAGACAACGACGGGCGTCGGACGCTGGCTGCCAGCCTGCTTGAGCAGGTCAGCAATCTCGTGCGCAAGCTTTTCCGTTTCCCTGGAGGCAGTGCCATTGCCGATGGCCATGAGGTCGACCGAGTGCCGTGCGCACAGCGTGGACAGGACCTGCACCGCCTGCGACCACTGGTTTTGGGGCTGGTGGGGATAAACGATGGTCGTATCGAGCACCTTGCCCGTTTTATCCACCACGGCGCACTTGGTGCCGTTGCGGTAGCCCGGATCGAGGCCGATGGTCGCGCGCTGGCCCGCGGGGGCGGCGAGCAGCACGTCGCGCAGGTTCGTGGCAAAGACCTCGAGCGCGCCTTCTTCTGCCACTTCTTTCAAGCGCATGCGCACATCCAGGCTGGAGGAAACATACAATTTGGTGCGCCATCCCCAGTGCACGGCATTATCCAGCCACGCGGAGCTGCGATCCAGATCGAAGCGATCCGCAATGAGGTCCTCGTAGTCGGCGTCATCACCGGCGTCCAGGTGCAGCTGGAGCACGCCCTCGTTCTCCCCGCGCAGTAGCGCCAGGATGCGGTGAGAGGGCAGCGAAGAAAAGGGCTCGTTGAAGTCGAAGTAATCCTTGAACTTCGCCCCCTCGGCTTCCTTTCCCTCTACCACCTGCGCTTGCATGGCACCCTGGTCAAACATGCGCTCGCGCACGCCTCCCACCAAGTCCGCATCGAGTGCGAAGCGATCGATGAGGATGGAGCGCGCCCCCTCGAGCGCCTTCTTGGTATCGGGAAAACCTTCCGTGAGATAGCTCTGCGCTAATTCCTCGGGCTGGGCCGCCGGCTGCGCGATCAGCTTGTCGGTCAAGTCTTCCAAGCCGGCGTCGCGGGCGATATCAGCCTTTGTCTTGCGGCGCTTTTTATACGGCAGATACAAATCTTCGAGCCGCGCCTTGGTATCGCAGGCAAGGATTTGGCTACGCAGGTCATCGCTAAGCTTGCCCTGCTCCTCGATGGCGGCAAGGATCGTCTCTTTGCGCTCTTCTAGCTCGCGCAGGTAGGTGGCCCGCTCTTCGATGGTGCGCAATTGCGCATCATCCAAACCACCCGTGACCTCCTTGCGGTAGCGCGCAATGAAAGGCACGGTATTTCCCTCCGCCAGGAGCTTCAGCGCCGTCGAAACCTGGGTTTCTTGAGCGCCGATCTCCGCCGCGATGGTGGCCGCAATATTCACGTAGATTCCTCACACTTCTATTTCACAGCTTGGCATGGGACCCACCCAATTTACCGCATGCCTTGTCCACTGCCCCGGTCTGCCGCCGCGGGGCACACAAAAATCCTCTCCCTCCCGCACGCTAAACGCAGGAAGAAGAGGAACGGACGTGCTCGGTTTTAGTGGATGACTACCTTGGCCCTATCGCCGCCGGAGCAGCTCACCCGCGAGGAATTACCCGAGCAGTACATCGTGTAGGTACCGCCGGTAGTCGGCGAATAGACGCTCAAGGTGGCATCCGTTCCGCCACCGGACATCCAGTTATTCATGAAGGTGTCATAGACGTTTTTGGCAAACGGATCTGACGTTTTGCTCGAGGCAGCATAATAGCTCGTGTAATCGCCCCATGAATGCCCATTGCCGCTGCTCACAGGCGCCTGTGCCGGGGCGGGCGCGGGGGCCTGCTCGGTCTTGGTTACGGTAGCTTCACTGCCCGACTTCCCGTCGTCCTTGTCCTCGACCTTTGTGGTGTCAACCTTTTGCTGGAATTGGCTTTCCTGCGCGGTGGCGCTGGAGTTATCGCCATTTCCCTTCACAAAAAAGAACGCCGCAGCGGCGATGGCTAAAAGCGCCACGACTCCCAAAATGATCGCCGCAACCATGGCTCCATTCCCGCCACGGCTCTGTTGGGGCTGAGAATACGCGGGGTACTGATTGTACTGCGGTTGTTGGTTGTATCCGCCAAAGTCATGTCCGTTGGGAGAAGTCATGCGAGAGAATCCTTGAAGAGCAAGTAAAAATGCGAGTGTGTGCTGCACTTACAGTATCACTGCCCTGCACCGATACAAGTCTTCTTAGGGCATTATCCTAATTTTCTTCGCTGGACTCTGCGCGCCATACCGGCTTGGCCGACCACGCGAATTCGGTATGGCCAATTTCCGTGCTCCCCAACCACGCGGCGGTGGGCGGCAGGCAAGTGGCAACCATGGGCGCGACGGAGGGCAGGGGTGCTGCGGTATCGCCATTGACGATGACCCGCCACAGCGGCGTCCCCTCCGCCGGGGTTTCATTGCTGAGTTCATATTCCTGGGCGAGCGGGCTATCTGCCGGCGGCGACGGGGCAACCACGGCGGCAAAGATGCTCTCCGGTACAAAGCCTGCGCTGCGCAATTTCTGTGGCATGCCTGCCTGGTATGCTTCCCATACTTCCTGGGGCATCAGCACAGAAAGATCCACGCTCACCTGCACTACTGTGCCTCTCCTTCAGATTCACGCTCGCGCACGTGCGCTAAATATGCCTTGTCCGCCTTGCTCAATTCCACGTGATCCAATAACTCGGGGCGGCGCTGCCACGTGCGCTCCAATGCTTGTTCCCTGCGCCACCGGTCCACCAGCCCATGGTTTCCAGAGGTCAGAACCTCCGGAACCGCAAGCCCGCGCCACTCCCGCGGCTTGGTATAGCTTGGACCCTCTAACAGGCCATCAGAAAAAGAATCCTCCTCATGCGAGCGCTTATTGCCCAATACCCCCGGAATAAGCCGGACGACGGCCTCTGCAATCACCAGTACCGCAACTTCCCCGCCGATGAGCACATAGTCCCCGATGGATACCTCCCGAACGCGGTAGCGCTTCTTTGCATCTTCAACCACGCGCTGGTCGATGCCCTCGTAACGCCCACAGGCAAAAACAATATGCTCCTCGGTAGACCATGCCCGGGCATCCGCCTGGGTAAAAGGCGCCCCAGCCGGGGTGGGCACCAAGAGCAGCGGGAGGCCTTCATCTTCGCTGCCGCTTTCTCGCTCGCCTTGTGCCGCCTCAGCGCCATATGCCTGGGCTTCGACGCCTTCTAGTTCATCGTGGCGCGGACGGTTTAGGTGCGGCAACGAGGACTCGAGGGTGGGAGCGGTGGTCCCAAGTGCGACATCGTCAAGCGCAGGGCCCCAAACCTCCGGCTTCATGACCATTCCTGGGCCGCCGCCAAAGGGCGAGTCATCGACCGATTTATGCGCATCCGTGGCCCACTGCCGCAGATCGTGCACGCCCACCTCAAGGCGGCCCTGCTCGATGGCTTTTCCTAAAAGAGCGTGGCGCAGCGGCTGCAGATATTCCGGGAAGATGGTCACTACATCGAGCCTCATAGGTCCAACAGCCCTTCCGGGGGTTCGATGGTGCAGGTGCCGGCTTCCACATCGACCTCTGGGACTATGGCATGGACAAAGGGCACCAAGGCGGAGCTACCCTTAGACAGCTCAACCTCTAAGAGGTCTTGGCTAGGCCCGTGCACGACGGAAGCTACAGCACCGATGTCTTCCCCGTCGCGGATAACGCGCAAGCCTTCGAGCTCATAATCATAAAAGCCCTCGTCGTCATCTTCTAATGGGGCGGCGAAAAATTGGGTACCGCGCAGACTATCCGCTTGGGTGCGATCAGCAATTTCCTTGCACGTCACCAAAAGCCGCCCCTTGTGGCTGCGCACCGCAGAGATGGTCAATTCGTGCTCCTTGCGGCCCTGCCTGCCCTGCAGTTTTTCTCCCACCGCAAAGCGCACCTCGGGCTCATCGGTGGTGGGCTCTACCACCACTTCTCCCTTGATTCCGTGCGACTTAATGACGCGCCCAATCATCAATTCCATGGCGCAGAGTTTACCGCATGCACCCCGTTGCCTTTATCTCCTGCCGCGTTCCCCACAATCCGGCCGCTAAGGATTAGGCTTGTGGCATGAACGACTCACCCAGCCCAGCTTCCGAGCCACGCGGTGCACATCAGGAGGCACCGCACTCGCCCTTGATCGACCTTGACCTCGTAGCCTTGGCGCCTGCCACCGATCCTGAACGCAAGCGCCCTGGGGTCAAGCGGGTCTTAAACGGTGAGCGCGCAAACCTCATCCTTTTTAGCTTCGCACCGGGGCAAACCTTGCCGGACCACAAAGCCGCCCACCCGATTACCGTGCAGGCCATACGCGGCGAGGTGAATTTCACCTGCGGGGAGAAAACGGTCACCCTATCCCCGGGTAGGATTGTGCATTTGCCGGCCTATAAAGTACATAGCGTTGCCGCGCCCCTACCGGAGATGGATTCGAATTCGCCCGCAGAACAGGCGGACGCGCAGCCTGCACTGATGCTTCTAACGATGCTTACAGGCTAATTGAAATACAGACTATTAGGACAGATTTTGGATACAACGCAGTCTCATAACAAGCCTTATCACCACGGAAACCTCCACGACGAGCTGCTGCGCATCGCCGTGCAATTAGGCAAAGAAAAAGGCCCCGAGGCTATCACTATCCGCGCCGTTACCCGCGCGGCAGGAGTGTCCCCTACATCTGCCTACCGGCACTTTAAGGACCAGGAAGAGCTGCACGATAAGGTGGCCGAACTCGCCACCGATGAGCTCGTGCGCCGCCTGCACCGCACCACCAATGAATCTGGTGACCTCGCCTTCCCCGATCACCTCGTGCAGATAGGTTTTGCCTACCTCGACTTTGCCTTGGATGAAACGAATTTCTTCCGCTGCATGCTGGAGTGGAAGGCGCTGCGCTTTATGCTTGGCGTAGACCCTTCGACTCCCGATGATCCAAAAAGCGAGCACCTGAATATGATTCAGCGCTACTTCGATCTCTTGGCCCGCCACGCCCAGGCCCTCGGCCAAACGCCCAATAAAGAATATTTCCTACACAATAGCTTGCTGTCGTGGTCCGCCGTCCACGGGTTTACCGTACTTGCCATTGATGGGCCCCTGTCTAAACTGCCGCGGGAGGAAATCTATAAGCTGTTTAAGCCTGTCGTCGCAGGCAGCCTGCGCGGAATGGATTTTGAAGATCCGGGCGATGTATACGCCAATTACCCCGAATTACGGCCGCGCGATGAGGAGCGTTAGGCACTAGCGCGGTGCGGCCGCGCGGCGTACACGCGGCGTTTACGCGCGCAAAATCCCCCACTCGCCATCGCTGGTAAATACCGCGATGACGGGTGGGGGATGAAGTTTATGCAGCTTATACACAGCGCCCCTTATCAATAAAGGGGCGCTGGAAACCCAAGCAGATTACTCTGCGGACTCCTCAGAAGCTTCTGCCTCAGCATCTGCTTCGCCGGCAGCAGCGGCGGCAGCCTCAGCTGCAGCGGCCTCTTCAGCTTCCTTCTTCTTCTTTGCTTCTTCCTTGGCCTTCTTCTTTTCGGTGATGGCCTCGATGGTTGGGCCGTTATTAGCCTCAGCCAATGCCTCGTTGAAGAGGTCCAGCTTGGACTTCTTCTCCTCGGCAACCTTCAAGGTGCCTTCGGCACCCGGCAGGCCCTTGTGCTTCTGCCAGTCACCGGTGACCTTCAGCAGTGCCAAGACCGGCTCGGTGGGCTGTGCACCAACGGACAGCCAGTGCTGTGCGCGCTCGGAGTCGATCTTGATGAGGGAAGGCTCTTCCTTCGGGTGGTAGATGCCGATGTTCTCGATGACCTTGCCGCTGCGGCGGGTACGAGCATCAGCGATAACTACGCGGTATTCAGCGGCGCGAATCTTACCTACGCGCTGCAGTTTAATTTTGACAGCCATGATGGCTCCTTTTCTAGTCACTGGGCAGTTCAGACACGCGCTGTTTAGCACGCCGGTTCAACCCTTGGATTTTATCTGCGCGTGACGTACCGGCCGACCGTAGACGGGAACGGTGTTACGCAGAATGAAACGTCTCATTATCATCAGCAGTTCGCACCACTGCGATAACCCGAACCATTTTAGCGTGTGCAGGCAGTATTTTAAAATCTTCGCGTCTCCCGCATTTTACGTTGCCCCGTTATGCTTTCGAGACCTTTAAAGAGTACCCTTATTAGCCGAATGTAAACCTTTGCCACAGAAGGCTTTGAAATACGCCGCGTTTGTTTTCCATGAACAAGCGCACGAAATGACGTTTTATGACAAAAGATTCTCCACGCAACTTTCGATACCGCTATGACCTCGATGGTCTGCGCGGTATCGCAATTGGCCTCGTAGTTATCTACCACGTCTTTGTCGGTCGTGTATCTGGCGGCGTGGATGTCTTCTTACTGCTTTCCGGTTATTTCTTCTTAGGCTCGCAGCTGCGCTATGCCGGAAAGTCCAACGCCTCCTTGAACCCATGGTGGCCAATCTGGCGCACGTTGCGCCGCTTGGTACCAAGCCTCGTCCTAGTCATCGGTGTGACGTATATATTGGTGCGCCTTTTCACGCCGCAGCTCATGCGCACTGAATTTACCCAGCAAATTACGGCAACCATGCTGTATTACCAGAACTGGGAGCTGGCGCGTCAAAACGCTGACTACACTGCGGCCGCCGCCGATACTTCCCCGCTGCAGCATATGTGGTCAATGTCCGTGCAGGGCCAGTTCTACCTGATGGGCATTGCCTTTGCCCTCATCCTGGCCGCGATTATGAAATGGCGTCCGCAGCATTCTTCGCTGCGGACCAGCCGCTTCCCTACGGTCAACCAAATCGCCGGCCCCATTCTCATCGTGGTGACCATCGTGTCCTTTGCCTATGCCTCGCGCCATGGGCTGCACGGAACGCCGGAAAACTATTACTCCACGTGGTCGCGTGCCTGGGAGTTGACCCTCGGTGCGGTTCTAGCCATCTACGGTTCCGCATGGAAGATTCCTGCACGTTTTTATGACCTGTTTACCGGCCTCGGCCTTTTCATGCTGGTCTTTACCGGCGCCATCATCGCAGAGACCACCGCCTACCCAGGACCGCTCTCGCTTTTGCCTTTGGGCGGTGCCGTGCTCATCATCTTGGGCGGTGGCGGCAAGATCTCCAAGGCCATGGCCTCTAAGAAGGCACGCTGGCTGGGCGATATCGCCTATCCGCTGTATCTATGGCACTGGCCGCTGCTTATTTTGTCCACCTCCTACTTGGGCCAGCAGACCCCGTCGTGGTGGCTGGGTATCATTATCATTGCCATCTCCCTGCTGCTTGCAGATATCACGCATCGCTTCATCGAACGCCCCCTGCGCCAGCACCGCAAGCGCCCCTTGGCAGAGGACCTCCCAGCCCACAAGGCAATCTCTAGTCTGTCCACCCGTGCCGGTGCCGGTCGAGCCATCGGCGGTGTCGTGGTCGCCAGCTGCGTCACGGCGCTGCTTCTCATTCAGCCGCTGTGGCTGCGCACCCTTAATATCGCCGACGCGGAAACACTTAATCCCCGGCTATATCCCGGCGCTACCACGTTCATCAATGACATCACCCCGCCGGACGGAGTAGAGATCAAACCTGATCCCGTCGTTGCTGGAGGAATCGAGCCACCGGTTGCTGCAAACTGGTGCTTCGTGCCCGATACTCAGCCCGCTGATTTCTTCTTTGAAACGCGCAGGGACGGCAAGACCCCCTGCATTTTCGGCGACACTACTGCCGAAAAGGAAGTCTATTTGGTGGGAGGATCCCACGCGGAGCAATACTCCTCTGCCCTCGACCGCCTGGGCCGAGAGATGGGTTTCAAGCTGGTTCCCCTCTTGCGCCAAGGTTGCCCCATCGAGCTTGGCGATGACGTCACGGTCAGCCCCGATTGCGCCGAGTGGGGTGAACTGGTCATGGACCGCATTGCCGAAGCCAAGCCAGAGTTGGTTATCTCCAATACCACCCGCCCGCAAAACGAGTTTGGGCATGGCCCCGATGCGGTGCCCGCCGGCTACCAAGCCTTCTGGGATGAGCTGTCCAAGCGCGATATTCCTTTCTTGGGCTTCCGCGATAACCCGTGGGGATTCGACGAGGACGGAGAGCCGCGCGAATTCGATGAGTGCTACGTTGCCAACGAGGACGCTGTGGGCTGTGGCATGCGGTTCGAGCAGGTCTACCAACCTTATGATCCAGGCGCTGTAGTCCTATCGCAGTATGAGAACATGCTGTCCCTCGATACCGCGCCGTGGTTCTGCGATACTAATGGCGATTGCCCGGTCATCATCGGCAACACCATGGTCTACCGCGATATGCACCACATCACCAATGCCTTTGCGGATTCCGCGAT
Organism: Corynebacterium sp. ACRPS; assembly: GCF_022346005.1. Lineage (GTDB taxonomy): Bacteria > Actinomycetota > Actinomycetes > Mycobacteriales > Mycobacteriaceae > Corynebacterium. The sequence continues at coordinate 22,834 of NZ_JAKRMY010000010.1, read as the reverse complement.
GCCGATGATCCGAGAAGCCCTCACCCCCTTCTTGAACGGCGAAAAGGTCCAACAAGAGGCGCCAGAAATCTCCCCTGAAGAGGCGGAGGCAGCACTAGAGGAATCGCCAGCTTCCCCCACCACCGGTGGCGCGCGGCGCGCCAACCCAGTGCCGTACCCCAATACCCCGGAAAACGATCCGGTGTAAACGCTCCCCGCGACGGCACGCACAAAGGTGGCCCATTACCTGTAAGCAATGGGCCACCTTCTATTTATTTCTCTGCGCGGCTACTTTTTACCCTTGCCAAAGTTGAGGTTATCGAGGTCGATATTCTCCATGCCTTTAGGCATCTTGGGCATACCGGGAATCTTTCCACCGCCGAGGCCACCGGCACCGCCAGCGCCTCCCATCTGCTGTTGCAGCTGCTGTAGCTCTTCCATCGACGGCATACCGCCGCCCATGCCTGGCATACCGCCCGGCATCTTGGGTCCGCGGTTGCCACCGCCGCCCTTGCCCTTCTTGCGCTTGCCGTTCTTGCCCTTGCGGCCCTTAGGCTTTTTCTTGGTGGCAGAACGTCCGCCACCTCCCATGCCAAATTGGCCGGCCATCTTGGACATCATCTTCTTGGCCTGGTTGAAGCGCTCGATGAGCTGGTTGACCTCGGAAACGCTCACACCGGAACCATTGGCGATGCGCTTGCGGCGCGATGCGTTCAAAATCTTCGGGTTCTCGCGCTCTTCTGGGGTCATACCGCGGATGATGGCCTGGATGCGATCCAGCTGCTTTTCATCCACCATGGCGGCCATCTCATTCATCTGCTTGCCGCCAGGCATCATCTTCAGCAAGTTGCCAATCGGACCCATCTTGCGGATCATCAGCATCTGGTCCAAGAAGTCATTCAGCGTCAGCTCGCCGGAGCCAAGCTTAGAGGCCGCTTCCTCGGCCTTCTGGTGATCCAGGGTGGCTTCCGCCTGCTCAATTAGGGAGAGCAGATCACCCATGCCCAGGATGCGGCTGGACATGCGCTCTGGGTGGAAGACATCGAAATCATCGAGCTTCTCACCGGTAGAGGCATACAAAATCGGCTTGCCGGTCACCTCACGAATGGACAGAGCTGCACCACCGCGAGCGTCACCATCCAGCTTCGTGAGAACCACGCCGGTAAAGTCCACGCCATCGCGGAAGGCCTCCGCCGTTTGCACGGCGTCCTGACCAATCATGGAGTCGATGACGAACAGCACTTCATCCGGGTTTACGGCGTCGCGGATATTGCGCGCCTGCGTCATCAAGGTTTCATCAATGCCCAAGCGGCCGGCGGTATCGATGATGACCACATCGTGCTGCTTCTGCTTCGCCTCAGCAATACCGCGCTTGGCGACGTCCACCGGGTCCCCGTGCGAGGTACCCATCTCGTGGTCATTGGAATCCAGGGAGGTACCTGGGTCTGGGGCAAAGGTAGGGACCTCCGCGCGCTCGCCGACGATCTGCAGCTGCTGCACAGCGCCTGGGCGCTGCAAATCACAGGCCACGAGCATCGGGGTGTGCCCCTGCTTCGTGAGGTGCTTGGCCAATTTACCGGCCAGGGTGGTTTTACCAGCACCTTGCAGACCGGCCAGCATGATGACGGTCGGAGGATTCTTGGCCAGGTTCAACCGGCGGGTTTCGCCGCCTAGGATCTCAATGAGCTCCTCATTGACGATCTTGACCACCTGTTGGGCGGGGTTGAGCGCCTCAGATACTTCCGCGCCGCGCGCGCGTTCCTTGATGCGCTTGATAAACCCGCGCACCACCGTCAGAGAAACGTCAGCTTCCAGCAATGCCAAGCGAATCTCACGAGTCGTGGCGTTGATATCCGCCTCAGTTAATTTGCCCTTGCCGCGCAGGCCCGCCAGGGCTGACTGTAGGCGGTCTGATAGTGAGTCAAACACTACGGATGCGCTCCCTTAAATTAGATCGATCTAAAGTTCAATTATTCAATCTTAGTCCCTAGCCAGGGCCCTGGTCACATTCCCCACCACCTGGGCGCGAGAAACCGAAGCTCCAAAGAACACATGCACAATCATCGTTGCACCCAAGATTTCATGGCGCAGCCACATAAACTCCGGCAAAGCCTCCACCAGATAGCCCAACGCGCCTATCCTCTCCACGGTGCGAATCTCTAAGATTCCGCCCACGTTAAACGCCGCCGTCGTGGGCTCACCTGCGATCTCGGGAAGCTCGGTGTACGTCCGCGAATTATAGGACTGGATAAACCTGTCCGGTTCCGCGGCCTCTCTAAGCGTCTTTTGCACGGTGCGGATGACAAACTCCGCCTGATAACCACCAGCATCACCGCGCACGAAATTGGCCCGCACAATGGTCCACCCTAGGGCGGAAATCAACGCAAAAATGCGCTTAAAATCCGCCTTATTGGCGCCGGACCAGGTTACTGTGACCACTTCCTCCTGCCAATCAACCGCAAGCCCTACCCCATACTCGTCCTGCGGAACACGCACTAAGGGGCGGGTCACTATGCGTGGCTTATTGGCCTCCAAGGCGCGGGCCACGATAAGGGCCTGCGCCTGAGCGGTGCGAGCGGACCAAACCCCAGGGCCCGTCGATAAGGCATCCGCCTTGGATAAGGTGGCAAGCAGCGAAATGGTCAATTGGTCATAATGGCACGCATTTAATAGGGCATCGCGCGCGGCGTCCGAACTCGGATCCATCGTCGCCGCCAATCGCGCCAGGCTCGTATGCTCTGCCACCACGGTTTGCACGCGAGATATATCCGCAAGGTTAAACCGCATGCGCGCGGCCTGCCGTGCCACCAGCTCTGCCCCTACCTGCTCGTGCGGGCGGTCATGGCCCTTGCCCAAATCGTGATACAACGCAGCCAAGAGGAGGAGATCTGGGCGGGCCACCGAGGTCCGGACCTCGGCGCAGCGCGTCACGGTGGCAACCAAGTGATAGTCCACGGAATGCATGTGGCTGCGTTCCCTGGGCAGTAAACCGCGCACATGACCCCATTCGGGGACCAAGCGCTCCCACAGGCCATAGCGATCCAGCTCCGCAATCACCCGCGGGGTATGAGAAGGCGAAGACAAAATGGCGAAAAAGTCATCGACGGCCGCCCGCGGCCACCGCTCCGGTGGAGCCGGCAGCTCCTGCAACGCCCGCCACGTCGCAGGTAATACGGAATAACCCGTCCGTGCTGCGGCCGCCGCGACTCGGGTCAACAGCCATGGATCCGCACGATTGGGCGTACGGGCCAGGGAGATAACGTCGCCATCGGCCACAACGTCCACGTCGAGGGGACGCCGCACGCGGCTCCTTCCCTGCGACTTACTAGCGCTGCGGCTACCCAAAACGTCGCGGGCTGTGGCCAAGCTACGCTCTACCGCTTCATCGACAGCAGAGGCCGCAGTTACCAATGCCGCCGTTAGCTCATAGCGGCTGTTAAAGCCCATTTCATCAGCAACATCTGCGGCAAAGTCCGGATCCAAAATATCGCGGTGGCGGCGAGCCTTTACGTGCAGCAGGGTCCGTGCATCGAGTAGCAGCCGCCGCTCTTCTTCCAGCACAGGCAGATCGCACAGATTTCCTAGGGCTAAAGCGCGCAGGAGCTGAATATCGCGCAATCCCCCTCGCCCGTTTTTTAAGTCTGGGTTGGTCATGGTGGCAACGGCGCCAGAACGGTTCCACCGGGCGATGGCGATAGCGACGAAGCTATCAAAGCCCCGCTGCAGCTGCCGCCGCCACGCGTGCAGGAGGCGCTGACGGGCGTCATCGACAAGCGGCTTCTCGCCGGCGATATACGTCAGGTCCAATTGTGCGAAGCCAGCCGAGGCGTCCTGCAGAGCGATCTCGGCGCACTCCTGCGGGGTGCGCAGGGCGAAGTCCAACCGATACTTGGCATCCCACACCGGATACCACAAGTCCTCTACCAAGCGGGGATCTGGCTCGTGGTCCTCCGGGAAGATCAAGATGACATCAATATCGGAATAGGGAGTCATCTCCTGCCTGGCTAAAGAGCCAGTTGCAGCTAGCGCCGTGTGCGGCGGCAGGTCTAAGTCCTGGAGCACGCGCACCGCCCCGGCATAAGCCTCGCTGCGAAGAGCGGATGCTGCCACCATCTGTAATTACAGGGCGGTCTCGCCGCGCTCCCCGGTGCGGATGCGGATGACGTCTTCTACCGGGGTAATCCAAATCTTGCCATCGCCAATCTTGCCGGTATAAGCGGCATCCACGATGGCATCAATGAGGTCTTCCACCTGGTCATCAGCGGTCAAAACCTCCAACTTCACCTTGGGCACAAAGTCCGTCGCGTATTCGGCGCCGCGGTAAACCTCGCTGTGCCCGCTCTGCTGCCCAAAGCCTTGGCTTTCGGTCACTGTAAGGCCGTGTACATCCTGCTGTTTTAACGCCTCCCGGATATCCGGCAGAGTAAACGGCTTAACAATGGCGGTAATTAGTTTCATTTAATCCTCCTAATGAAAAGTATAATTCGGTGGCCAAGCGCGGCGCGGATATGCTGCGTTCCAGTCTAGCCCGGCCCAACTTCCGGATGTGCCCGAATTACGGTGGCGATCTGCAATTACAACTGCATCCACTGCGTTAAACACCGCGGCAGCGCAAAGGAAACGCGGGCCGCACACCCTCCATGGAAAAGGTACGAACCCGCGCTGCACACTAGGGTAGGAAATCCCTAGATTTCGTCTTCATTGGCGAAGACGGTCTGAATTTTCTCATTATTGTGTTTGGCGTGCTTGACGTCAGTAACCGCAACGCCATAGATGGAACGTCCCAGGTAGAACGAGCCCACCGAGCCGATAATCCAGACGCCAAAGCATGCGATGAGGCCCTTGATAAGAAGCGCCAAAGAAAAGCCATCTTGACCAAAATCCACGACTAGCTTGGCGAGGATAATAAGCGGAACCGCCAACCCCACGGTCGGGCCCATCAGGTTGGCACGTGTCAGGGCATCCGGTGCGCGCCACAAGGAGACCACGGTTGCCACCACAAGGATGGTAGCCACAATGAGCAGAACCGAAGCAATAATCTCGTAAACAGCCATGGCTTATCGCCGACCTTTCGAAATAATGCGGGCCATAGACAAGGTCGGCAAAATACCGGCCGCGATGGCGCCAATCAGGGCAATGTCATAGGCCAGTGGGGCATTGTTGATCATTGACCAACCGAGGTACATGCAGATCATGCCGTAAAAGACGATGTCTGACATCACCGCGCGGGTGAGCTCATCGCGAGTGCGCAGCGCCAATAGCACCCCGCACCAGGCGGCCCCGCCCATGATGAACACGCACACCAGTACAACCCAACCGAATGGGGACAATGTTGCAAAATCAATCATCGGTCGGTCTCCTTCCTGCGTTGAATTTTCCGGGCGAGGTGCTTGGGCTTTTCGACGTCCGCCTGGCTCTCCGAAAGCGGAGTGTCCTCCGCCCGCGCGAGATCCGGCGAGCGCATATAGCGGCCCAGGGTATCCAAGGGGAATTCGTAGAAAGCCTCATCGAGCTCCGTCGTATCCCCTTGCCCAGGAACGCCATAGTCGATGCTCTTAACGCGCGGTGCCAAGTGCTCTTCCATATCGGCCAAGTCAGCCACGATCGCGGCAGGATCGGAGCCCTGTACCGCTTGTACTAGCACGATGCGGGGCAAGCCCTTGCGCGGTGGTTCGCGCAGTCCCAAGGACAGCGTGCCAGGGGTAGCGGTAATGGAGGAGGTGAACCAGAAAATCTCCCAGGCGCTGGTAACGCGCAGTGGGTACCGGATGATCACCGGGTGGTATTCGTTATCGGACTTAAATGCTGACATCGCCAGGGTGAACCCAGCAACGAAAATCTCCTTGATGAGCCAGAGTGCATAAGCTACGGCATGCATTTATCGGCCCTCCTGAATGTCATCGATATTAGGTAGTGCGGCTGAGTCATCGCCCAAGATGGTGTCAGTATAAGCCGTCGTGTCCAGCAGTTGTTCGGCTGCGGTTTCCACCACATCAATAACCACGCCGGAAAAAATGAACATGCCCAGCGAGACCAAGATGAGCGCTGCGGAAGGTGCCATCAGCTTCTTGCGGATGATGAGCTCATCGGGAACCTTGTCCGAGGGCAGATCGTGTCCCCAGAAGGCTTCGCGCCAGACGCGCAACATCGCCAAGAATGCCGCGAAGGAGGCGATGATGATGGCGGCAATGGCAATCCAGGCCCAAGCGCCGCCATTGCGGGCGACCTCGAAGACGATCATGAGCTTGCCCCACATGCCGGAGAATGGCGGGAAGCCCACCACAGAGAAGGCACCGGCGGCAAAAATCCAGGCGATAATGGTATCGCGGCGTGCGAGGCCGGATATTTTGGTCAAGTCACCCGTGCCATAGGTCTCTTCGATAGCACCGGACGCCAGGATCAACGAGCCAACGGTCACCATGTGGTGAATCGTGTACATGATACCGGCGGCCAAGGCGCGACTTGGGTCTTCCGAGGTAAAGGCCAGCATCACCAAGATGAACGGCATACCGTTGAGCATCTGGTAACCCAGCACGCGGCGAATCGTCTTTTCGGTTAGACCACCGAAGGCACCGATCATCATCGAGATCAGCATGAGGACGATGATGAGTACGTTCCACCGCTGCTCGAGATCGAAAAGCTGCACGTACAGCCGGTAGAGCATGTAGACGGCGACCTTCGTGTGCAGGCCGGAGAAAAGGCCCATCACCGCGGCCGACGTGCCTGGATAGGTGCGCGGCAGCCAAGACTGCACCGGGAAGACACCGGCCTTGGCGGTAATCGCAATAAGGATAATGCCCGCGGCGACGGTCACCGGGCCGTTGCCGGCGGCGGCTCCCTGCAAGGCAGCCAGGTTGACCGTGCCCGTGACGGAATAGATATAGCCGACACCAACCACCAGCAGCGTGGAGGCAAAAAGGTTAACGAGGACGAACGCGCGTCCTGCCGCCAAGCGCGACCACGTGCCCGACATGGTGATAAGGCCGTAGGACGGCAACAGCATGACCTCAATGAACACGAAGAAGTTAAAGAGGTCAGCGGTCAGCAGCGCACCGCATACACCGGTGATAAGAATCAGCGTGAGCGAAGGGTAATAACGAGATTTCGTCTCCCCGCCCACGATGGCGAACCAGTTAGCGCCAAAGGCCACGATCATCGTGGTGATGATCATCAGCGCGGAGAAGGCATCCGCAACGAGCGGAATACCCACATTTCCTACGTAGAGGCCCACGGTATGCGCCACTACCCCATTGTTCATGGTGTAGATCAACAGTCCCAGGCCGGCGAAGACACCGACTCCGGGGATGATGAGCATGATCGCATCGCGAACGGCGCGCCACGGCGCCAGCAAGGCAAGAGCCGCGGCAATGAGCGGAATGCCCGGGAAAAGCGGAAGAAGTTGGGCTACAACATCAGCCATTATTTTTCATCCTCCTTCTTCCTATTTACCCCGCGCTCAGCCACGGGGGTGTCGTGGTCTACCCGGCCAATGCGATCGAGCTCATTCGCGGACTCTTCCAAAATCGCGCGGTTCTGAGCATCGCGGCCCAAGGTAGAAAATGCGTGGTCAATGGTGTTGTCATCGACGGGTTCCACAACATCGGTGTCATCGTTTTTGCCCATCGCAGCCATGGTCAACAGGATGGTCGAGGTTGCCATGGAGATAACAACGGCCGTCAGCACGAATGCCTGCGGTAGCGGGTCGGCCATCTGATCGTGGGGTACCTCTGAGGGAAATGCTTCGCCTCGGTAGGAGTACACACCAGTGGCCAACAAGGTCAGGTTGGCACCGTGGCCGAATGCCATCATGCCCAACACAATGCGGACCAGGCCGCGTTGTTGAATGAGGTAGACGGCGCCCCCGAAGAGGATGGCGATAGTTAACGCGAGAATCATTACTTCTCCCCTCCTCGGTTGGCGTTAGAACGGCGACGTTGCTTTGTCTTTGCCTCTTTGGGGCTGAGCAAAGCGAGCGGATCCGTCGACGGGTTGATTGGGTCTGGATACGGATCGTCCGCATCCTCAACGGCGATGCGCGGCGTGGCCGGCAGGGCCGAGTCATCATCATGAATCCACGGCAGGAAGTCCCGCTCAGTACCTGGCCTGAGGTAGCCGCCCAAGGCGTTGATGGCCATCGTGAGCATGCCCAACACGGCCAGGTAAATACCGAGGTCGAAGATGAGGGACGTCGTCCAGTGCTGGCCAAAGGCTTCGCCGTGCAAGGCAGTGAGGAAACCACCATTGCCAAAGCCGTCGTGCCAGTAACCAATAAAGCCTGCCAATAGCGCCGTAATGATGCCGATGCCGGTCAGATGCACTGGGGTCATCCGGCCAAAGACGATTTCATCGGAACCGCGGGACAGATAGGTCAGGCCAATGGCCGCACCCATAATCAGCGCCGCGGGGAATCCGCCGCCGGAGGCATTGTGCCCGCGGAAGAAGACGATGACGGACATGATGATGAGCAAAGGAATGACAATATTGATTCCCTTGCGCAGCGGCACGGAGTTCAGCTGCGACTGACCGAAAGGCGCTGGGCGCGTACCCGAGCTGAACGGGAAGCGCGGCAGCGTCGTAGTAATGGCTGCAATAACGACGGCGGCCATGCCCAGCACGGACAGCTCGCCCAAGGTATCGAGTGCACGGAATTCCACGATGATGGTGGCCACGACGTTATCGCCACCCGTGATATCCGGTGCCTCGTCGAGGTACCACAGCGCCAAGTCCGAGCGTTCGTGGCGGCCCATCAGGCCCCAGACGCCGAGGAAGGCAGCGATACCGGCCAATACGGCGATAACGATGGAGCCTACCCTGCGGGATTTATCAGTAACCGGCTGGAAGGTCTCCGGCAGGTAACGCAGCACCATCATCATGACGACCACGGACAGGGCTTCCACCATGAACTGGGTCAGCGCGACGTCCGGTGCGCCCAAGAGGAACATTTGCAAGGTAACGCCCGTACCTGCGATGCCGATCATGACGGCGCCGGTTAGGCGGTTCTTGGTGCGTACCAGCCCGAATACGGACAAGGCAATGATACCCAACGGCAGCAGGTCCCACGGGTTATCGAGACCATCGACGCGCGGTTGCAGCGGTACGCCGTCGACCCCCTCGCCAAACAAGGTAGTCCCCGCCAGGACGATAATCACAATGACGATCGGCAGGATGTGACGGGACGGGTTGTGGGAATCGGACATCTTGCCCAATACCTGGCCGAGCTTGGCGCAGCCATCTTGCAGGCTTTGCAGGAGCTCGTTGCCGCTGCGCGGCATGAAGTTGCGTCCCTCGAAGGCCGGCCACATCTTCTTGCGGGCAAAGAGACCGGCAATACCGGCCACCAGCACGAGAATCGAAATGATGAATGGAACGTTGATTCCATGCCATACCGCAAGGTGAGAATGCGTTTCCATGCCCACGGCGCCAACGGCATGCTCCAAAGGCTCATCGAAAATACCCAAGACGAAGACGAGCGGCAGGGACATAAAGCCCGGCAGCGCCGCGGGAAGCCACAGGGCAACTGGGGCTTCGTGGACATCGTCCATAGAGCGCGGCCCATCGAAGAATGCACCGAAGACGATCTTCGCCGAGTAGGTGAAGGTAAAGAAGGCACCGATACCTGCCACGGCAAGCAAGATTGCTTGCCCTGCGCCGCCAATGGGGGCGTCCTCAAAGGCGGTGAGCATTCCTTCCTTGGACACGAAGCCCAGCAGCGGAGGAACCGCAGCCATGGAGGCGGCGCCGATGACGACAGAGCCAAACGTCCACGGCATCTTATTCCACAGCGGGCCAAGGCGACGGATATCGCGCGAACCCGCTTCATGGTCAATGACGCCGATGAGCATGAACAGCGAGGACTTAAAGAGCGCGTGGGCCAAGGTGTGCACCAGTGCTGCCCCAATAGCGAACGGGGTACCGACACCGATGGTGGCCACAATCCAACCCAGGTGAGACACGGTGGAATATGCGGTCAGCTTCTTCAGGTCCGTCTTTTGCACCGCGAATACCGCGGACATAACCGCCGTGCCCATACCGACGACGATGAGCACCCAGTTCCACACCGCGACATCGTAGAAGACCGTGGAGAAGCGAATGAGCAGGTAAATACCCGCCTTGACCACGGCCGCGGCGTGCAGGAACGCCGAGACAGGCGTAGCGGCGGCCATGGCTTCTGGCAGCCAGAAGTGGAATGGGAATTGAGCGGACTTGGTAAAAGCAGAAGCCGCGATAAGCACGGCAACGCTCGCGGTCACGCCGGGGCGCTCATCCCATACCGAGGATGCGAGGATCTCAGAAATGGTGGTCGAACCGGTGGTCACTGCGGCGATGCCCAATGCCGTCAATAGCGTAAGGCCACCGATAAAGGTCAGGATTAAGGTGCGCTGCGAACCTGCCTCTCCCCCGGAGCCAGAACGCGCAATGAGCATGAAGGAAGCCAAGGAGACAAGCTCCCAGGCGAGGAATAGGACAACAACGTCATTGGCCAGAACCAGCAACAAGATGGACAGCGTGAACGCCGTCATCAATGTATAAAAGCTCGTATTTCCCTCATTTTTCGGGAGATACGCTGCCGAGTACGTCAGCACGACAGCGCCAATGACAAGAGCCAACATGGCGAAGAAGATGCTCAATGCATCTCCACGCAGAGCGAAACTTACATCAACCCCCGGTGCAATAAAATCGCGTACCCAGGTGGCTTGGAAACTGAGTTCCTGCCCCGCTGCAATGGCAGAAAAATCCTTAGCAATGAGCACCGCTGCGATGAGAAAGAGGACGGCTAATGGATAGCCCGCCTGTCGGTCCATGACCTTTACGGTCACCGGTGCCAAGATCACTGCCAATGCTGCGAGGAGGACAGCAAAAAGTAGCGTCACGAAATACTTGCCTCACGAACCTTGGTCTTGGATTGGTGCGAATTTCGCACCGAATCACTAAATACAGCCCTACCAGATTACCATTGCTCACCAGCTCAATGCAGATCACAGCAATCCAGGGCTCCCCATGCTCGCAGGACATACCTGCAAGGCACATAGGCGCGAAAAACTCCCCAGCACCCGCGACTACTTCATTTAATGAGCAGCCAGGTACTGGGGAGTTATCTAAAACGGTTGAGGGAGAAGACCCTATTTCTCACCTAGCAAGGCATCGACGAATCCTTCGACTTCGAATGGCGCAAGGTCATCGGCACCCTCGCCCAAGCCCACAAGCTTGACTGGAACGCCCAACTCCTCTTGCACTTGGAAGACGATGCCGCCCTTCGCCGTGCCATCCAACTTGGTGAGCACCACGCCGGAAATATCCACGACCTCGCGGAAAATGCGAGCCTGTGCCAGGCCGTTTTGGCCCACCGTGGCATCGAGGACCAAGAGGACCTCATCAACCTCGGTCTTCTTTTCTACGACGCGCTTGACCTTGCCCAGCTGATCCATCAGGTCAGTCGAGGTGTGCAGGCGGCCGGCCGTATCGACCAAGACGACATCGACCTGCTGTTCCACACCGGTGGCCACGGCATCAAAGGCCACGGAGGCTGGGTCTGCGCCTTCCTTGCCACGCACGGTTTCGGCGCCCACGCGGCGTCCCCACGTTTCTAGCTGGTCTGCAGCCGCAGCACGGAAGGTATCTGCCGCACCCAACAGGACGCTGTGATCCATCGATACGAGAACGCGGGCGAGCTTACCGGTGGTGGTGGTCTTACCGGTGCCGTTGACGCCTACGACCATGACAATGGCGGGCTTTCCGTCATTGGGCATCGCGCGAATGGAGCGATCCATTTCTGGGTGGCACGCCTCGATGAGGCATTCACGCAGCATGGCGCGGGCCTCTTCCTCGCTCGACACGCCACGCTCAGCAATCTTGTCGCGCAAGGAATCGGTGACCTTCATCGTGGACTTGGTGCCCAGATCCGCCATGATGAGGGTATCTTCGATTTCCTCCCAGGCGTCTTCGTCCAGATCGCCGGCGGAAAGAATTCCCATCAAGCCTTGGCCGATGGCGTTCTGGGAACGAGAGAGGCGCCCGCGCAGACGGCCGAGGCGGCCTCCCGCCGGAGCGATGTCCTCGGTGGGCTGGGCCGCCGCAGCAGGTTCGCCTTCTGGCACCGGAGTTTGTTCCTTGGCTGCTTCCGCAGCATCCGTTTGTGCATCGGCTGCAGCCGCAGCTTCTTCTGCTTCCTCGTGGTTATCGACGCGTTCTTCGATGTGGTCTGCGTCTTTATCATCTACCACCTCATCGAAGACCGGGGATTCATCCTCTACCTCGGCGGCCTCGACGGATACAACGTCTTCCGGGTCTTTTTCTTCATGGTCTGGCTCGCCGCGGTGGTAGTCGTTCGCACTTTCTGCCGCAGGTTTCTCGGCGGCGGCTGGGGCGGAGTGCTCGCTGTCCTCTACTTCTTTATCCTTTGCTTCCGCCTTTGCGGAAGCAGGTGCGGAAGCTTGCGCGGAATCCGGCTTGTCAGAATGATCCTTTGCCTCATCTGCGGCGGATTCCTGGCGGTCACCAGAGGCTGCAGCAGCGGCGCCGACTCCCCCAGCTGCGGCCCCAGCGGCAGCCGCAGTACCGGCAGCGCCTTTGCCTTCAGGCTTATCCGCCGCAGGCTTGGGTTCCGGTTCCGGAGTGGTGGCAGGATCGGACTCGGCCTTAGCTTTATCGCCATCGCCGTCCGCTGCAGGTTGCTCAGGTTCTGCGGACTTCTTTGACTGCTCGTCAGATGCAGATTCTTGGCGCTGCGGTTCTTCCTCCTTGGCCGCCTTATCGGGGGCAGCGTTCTTATCCTTAGCCGGTTCAGGTCGCTTGGCCGCCGGCGGCTCTTCACCGTTGAGCTGGGCATTCGCGATATCGGTGGCGCTGGGCTCTGACTGCTCCGAAGATTCCGGCTGCTGCGGCTGCTTAGCCTGCTGCGGTTGAGTCTGCTGCGGCTTCTCCTGCGCTACCTTTTCGGGTTCTTTTGAGCCTGCTGGGGCAAAGTTGAAGCCAGACTTCGCCTGGTAATTGCCGGACTTTTGCTCCTGGGTTAGCTGTTTGGGCTCTTCCTTGGGTTTTTCGAAAGAAACCTTCTTGGATTCACCGCGCTTTTTGCCGATTGCAATGAAGACGACAATCAGCACAATGACAACGACTGCTATGCCGATCCATAACCATAAAGAATTCATGCCTCTATAGTGCCAGCCTTTCGGGCTTGCGGCACATAAGGGCGGCGAAATCTTCTATTCCGTTGATTGCGGTGCATCAACTCCAAGCCGCGTCGCATCCTGGCTCGCTTGCTCGGCTCCCGGCGCGAGTCCGGCTGGATTCATGCGCTGGGAGATGACCCGGGTGATGCCATCGCCGCGCATGGTCACGCCATAGAGGACATTGGCCACATCCATGGTCGGCTTTTGGTGCGTGATGACAATGAGCTGGGAATCTTTCCGCAGTTCCTCGAATAAGGCGATGAGCCGGCGCAGGTTGACATCATCAAGCGCTGCCTCGACCTCATCCATGACGTAGAACGGGCTGGGGCGCGCACGGAAGATCGCCACGAGCATGGCCAGCGCGGTAAGGGATTTCTCGCCGCCGGAAAGCAGCGACAGGCGCTTGACCTTCTTGCCTGGCGGCCGGGCTTCGACCTCGATGCCGGTGGTGAGCATGTCTTCTGGCTCGGTAAGGATTAACCGGCCCTCTCCACCCGGGAAGAGGGTATTGAATACCTTGGGAAACTCTGCTTCCACATCCCGCCAGGCATCGGTAAACAGCTGCAGGATCTGCTTATCCACGTCCGAAATCACCCCGGCGAGATCCTGGCGGGCTTGGATGACATCGTCTAGCTGCGTAGAAAGGTAGCTGTAGCGCTCTTCCAGCGCCTTATATTCCTCCAAGGCCAAGGGGTTGACCTTGCCCAAGGAGTTCAAATCCTTTTCCGCCTGCTGCAGTCGCGACTTTTCCGCGCTGCGGTCGAAGTCTTCGCCCGGGGTGAAATCGCGCAAAAGGTCAGCGATAGCGATGCCCAGTTGTTCGCCAATCTTTTTTTCGGCTTCATCTAGGCGCACCTGCGCCTGCGAACGAGCTAGCTCTGCTTCATGCGCCCGTGCTGTTAGCCGGTCGCTATTTTGACGTGCGGCCGATACCGCCTGCTTGGCCTGCTGCAATTGGGAATTTAAGGAGTTGCGCTCGTGGACAAACTCATCGCGCTCGGAGGTGGCGCGGCTTAAAAGCTGGTTTGCCCGGGCTGCCAAGTCCTGTGCGTGCCGTGCCACCGCTGATGCCAATTGCCCCTGCGCCTTGCGGCGGGCCATGGCCTGTTCATGGCGGGCCTTCGCTTGGCGCTCGTGTTGGGCCTGGCGCCGCAAATTATCGGCCTTGCCGGCAACTTGACCCACGCGCTCTTGCGCCGAGCGGGCCGCGACTTGGGCCTCCATTTCCATGGATTTTACCTCTTCCAGCGCGGCCGAGGCGGCATCCCTATCGGCGGACGAGGGCTCGTCTGGTTGATCGTCGGCATCGACGCGGGCGAGCCTATCGCGGGCATCGGCAAGCTCCTGGTTGGCTTTCTGCAACCGGATCTCGATCTCGGTGGCGCGCTGCGCGGACTTTTCCAGCTCCGCCTTATTTGCCTCGTACTGCTTCTCCAGGCGGTGATGATCGCGCTTCCAGGCATCAACCTCGGTATCGTGCTCCCGCAATGCTGCCTTGGCGGATGCGGCCGTCACGCGGGCATCCTCGGCGGCAATCTTTGCCCCCTTCAAGGTGCCAGAAAGCTCGTGCAGGGCTTGATTTGCCTGCTCTAACTCCTCTTCAGCCTCCGCGATGCGGGCGGTGACCTCCACGGTGGACGAGGAACCGGTGCCGACCTCGACCCACCCTTCGCCGATGACAACCCCGGACGCGGTCACGGCGCGCAGGCGCGGATCATCGGCCACGAGGCGCCGGCCGTGGGCAATATCGGGGACGAGGGCGACATCGGCAAGCAGCCGGTGCAACGCCACCGAAACCTCAGGTTGCACCGTGACGTGATCCAGCAACCAGGAAGCTTGCGGCGGCAGATCGGCATCGACGCGCCACGAACTCGCGGGCGCTGAAGCCGCCGCATCTAGCAGCGCCGAGCGCGGGCCCTTCTCCAGATCCGCAATCAAGCCCTCGGTCAACTGCCCCGCCTGCGCCTCTGCGAAGGTGCCCAACGCGGCCGCAACCGCCGATTCATAGGTGGTGGAAATATACGCGGCCAATGGCTGGAATTCTTCGCCCACCTCGACCGACTCGGGGATGGTCTGGGACAGCGTATCGATGCGGGACCGCAACGTATAGACACTGCGCTCGCGCTCGCGCTGGGCATCGCGGAGCTGATCCAAGCGCTTATCGGCAGCACCGGACTCGCTGGCAGCCCGCGTATGCGCCTCCTCCAAAGGCTGGCGCTCCGCGGCATAATTATCCAACTTCTGCGCTACCTCAGCGGCTTCTGCCTGCGCATTCTGGGTGCGGCGCTGCAGCGAAGCCACGGCCTCTTCCTGCCGCGCCAGCTCTTCTTCCGCGCTGGCTACCTGCCCCGCCGCCTTTTCTTCGGCGGCAAAAAGGCGCACAACTCCCTCGCGGCGGTCCGCAATGGCGCGCACCTGTGCCATATGTTCGTGCTCGGCGGCCTCGAATGCTTGCCGACGCTCCGCCACTTCCTCCCGAATGCTTTCTAACCGCTCCGCAGCTTCTTCTGCCGCTACCACGAGCTCCTCGTGTTCCTCGTCCGCGCGCGTCGCCTTGGCCTCAAGATCATCCGGATCCTGGCCGGCATAGGCGACCTGGGACCCGGCATTATCCGCCCGCTCCTCTGCGATGCGCTGGGTCGCCGCAATGCGCTCGGACAAGGTCGAGAGATCAAACCACAGTTTTTGGGCCGCTTCCGCTTGCGGATTGACCTCCTCCAGCTGGGTTTCCAGCTCCATTTGGTGCTCGGTCGCTTCTTCGAGCTGCGCCGTGGTCTCTTCCACCTGGGTAGATAAGACCGTCGCGGTCTGCTCGGCAGCGGAAAGCTTCTGCCGCAGGCCGACGATGCGGCCTCCGGCCAGGCGCAGGCGCGCATCGCGCACATCAGCCTGCACCGTGGCCGCGCGCTGGGCAGCTTCTGCCTGCCGCGCCAAGGGCTTGAGTTGTTTTCCCAGCTCATCAGTCAAATCCTGCAGGCGGTCCAAATTGGCCTGCATGCCCGTGAGTTTGCGCTGGGCTTTTTCTTTGCGGCGGCGGTGTTTGAGGACACCTGCGGCTTCCTCGATATAGGAGCGGCGATCCTCGGGGCGCGATTCTAGAATTTCAGAAAGCTTGCCCTGCCCCACGATGATGTGCATCTCTCGGCCAATGCCGGAATCAGAAAGCAGCTCCTGGATATCCATCAACCGGGCCTTTGCCCCATTGATTTCGTATTCGCTCGCGCCGTCGCGGAACATGCGGCGGGTAACAGATACCTCGGAGTACTCGATGGGCAGCGCACCATCGGCATTATCGATGGTGAGCGTGACCTCGGCTCGGCCCAGTTGCTTGCGGTCGCCTGCCCCGGCGAAGATGACGTCTTGCATCTTGCCGCCGCGCAGGGTCTTTGCGCTAGCCTCTCCCATGACCCAGGCAAGGGCATCGACCACGTTGGATTTGCCGGAACCGTTCGGGCCGACAACAGCGCAGATGCCCGGCTCAAATTTGAGAGACGTCGCCGACGCGAATGACTTAAAGCCTTTGAGCGTCAGCGATTTCAGGTGCATTTGGGATAGTGTAGCAAGCCTTTAAGACACGAGTTGCAGCAAGCATTGGGTTGGCTATTAGCGCTCGACAAAGCCGCTTTCGCCCTTCGCAGCAGCCCACTGCTCGACCACTAAATCGACGCTGCCGGGGCGGCGGGTGGTGCTCGGTTGCTCCTGCAATAGTTCCAAGAGCTTCTCGCAGTCTGTGCGCGGGCCCTCAGCAACAACCTGCACGCGGCCGTCTGCCAGGTTGGTCGCATGCCCAGAAAGGCCTAATTCCAGTGCGCGCGACCGCGTCCACCAGCGAAAGCCCACTCCTTGCACGTTGCCGTGCACAAAAGCCGTCATTCTTTCCATGTCACTGCACCATCCTCATTAGTAGCGATCGGCCTCGCCGCGATCGCGCAAGATTTTACGGTCCGCAGCGCTGCGGCGGGTCACTGGGTCAGAACCGTCCCAGCACTCCACGCCGGGCACACCCGGAAGCATATCGCGGTGGAAGACCGGATCGACTCCCTTACTGCGCTGCTCGTTGAAGTTCTTCAGCAATTGAATGGCCACGCCGGATAACGGAACAATGGCGATGATATTCAGGATCACCATCGTCGCCGCACCGGTATCCGCCAGGGCGAAGACCAATGGCAGGGACCCGACGGCACCGAACCAGACAAAGAACAGCACCACGAGGCGGAAGGTATTGAGCACCGTCTTATTGGTGGTGAGGTATTCCAGGTTGGCTTCTGCCAAATAGTAATTGCCCAAGATGGAAGAAAAAGCCAGGAAGAACAGGATGAAGCTGACGAAGTGAATGCCCCAGTGGCCAACCTCGGCGGACAAGGCCGCCTGGGTAAGGGAAACGCCCTCGGCCTCTTCACCGTAGGCAACTTCCGGGCCAAGCAGGATCAGGAAGGCGGTAATGGTACAGACCACGATGGTGTCGAAGTACACGCCCAAGGTCTGCACCAGGCCCTGCTTTACCGGGTGGGAGACGGTGGCGGTCGCCGCCGCGTTAGGAGCAGAACCTTCGCCGGCCTCATTGGAAAACAGGCCACGCTGGATGCCCTTCATCATAGCGGTGCTGATGCCCGCACCGGCGATTTCCTTAAAGCCAAGCGCGTGGCCGATGATATCGCCCAGCATGCCCGGGACCTTGTCAAAGTTCGTAATGACCACGAAGCCACCTATGAGCAGGTACGCCAGGGCCATAAACGGAACGACTACCTGGGTGATATTGGCAATGCGCTTCACGCCGCCAAAAATGATGAGGCCCGCGGCAATCGCGATGATGATGCCAATGATGGAGCCAAAGGTGGCATCGTCTTCGCGGCCGAAGGAAAAGGCCACGGCCTCTACAATGGCGTTGGTCTGGAAGGAGTTATAGACCAAGCCAAAGGTAAAGACGATAGCAATAGAGAAAAGAACGCCGAGCGGGCCCCAGCCCAGGCCACGCTTCATGTAGTAGGCCGGCCCGCCGCGGTACGTATCGCCATTGCGGACCTTCCACAGCTGCGCCAGGGTGGATTCCACGAAGGCGGTCGCACCACCAAGGAGGGCGATGATCCACATCCAGAAGACGGCGCCAGGTCCGCCTACGGAGATGGCCACCGCGACGCCGGCAACGTTGCCGGTGCCCACGCGCGATGCTGCGGAGATGGTAAATGCCTTAAATGCGGAGATTCCCCCGCTTCCTGCGCCCTCATCCTCATCATCGCTGTTGGGTCGCTCGACCACGGCGCGCAGCATATCGGGTACTTTGCGAATCTGCACCACCGCGGTACGAGCGCCAAATAACAGGCCTGCACCGATAAGCAGCCAGGGCAGGATGTATGTCCACACGCCATCGTTAAATGTCGTGACGACATTTTCGAGAAATTCCATGCGAATTAATTTACTGCCTGAAGGTGCACAACGTGAACCTCACGGGTGCGAGATTATTGGCAGTGGGGGCAATAATGGCTCGAGCGTCCCCCGATAACACACCGCTCAATGGGCGTGCCGCAGCGGGAACATGGCTGGCCAGCGCGGCCATAAGCTGCAAGCGAGCGCGCGAAATAGCCGGATTCACCATTGACGTTAACGTACAAAGAATCAAAGCTCGTTCCCCCCGCTTTGAGGGCGGCAGACATCACGGTCTGCGCCGCGCTTAATAGCGCCACGGCGTCTTTTTGCCGCAGCGCAGAAGCTTTCTTGCGCGGTGAAATGCGTGCTGCCCACAGCGCTTCATCTGCGTAGATATTGCCAATGCCAGATACCAGCGATTGATCCAATAGCGCCGTTTTTGCCGCGGTTTTCTTCTGCCGCAGGCGGCGCGCAGCGCTAGCGATATCAAAATCGGGTTCCAGGGGATCCAAGCCGATATGGGAGATCTTGGACCACGGCGCATATAGCCAGTATCCAAAGGTGCGCTGGTCCACAAAGTGCAGGTCGGTGCCATCGCTGAGCCCTACCGTGATGCGGCGGTGCGGCGAATCGGTAGGGCCGATGCGCAACTGACCCGACATGCCTAAGTGAATAAAAAGCACGTCGCGGTGGCTATCCATCGGGTCCTCCCCCACGAATTCCAGCCACATGAATTTGCCGCGGCGGGCCACCGCGGCGATTTCCTTGCCCACGACAAGGCCCGCCAGCGGTTCATCTTGGCCGCGGTTCGCCCGCGGGTGCGCAATGTCTACCGCCGTAATTTCTTTGCCCACGACGTAGGTTTCCACCCCGCGGCGCACCGATTCTACTTCGGGCAACTCTGGCATTATTTAGCCTTCTTTATGGGCGGTCCCTTGCACCAGCAACGGGGTTTCGCGCAGGGTTTGGCATGCTTCTTGCGCGGCCTGCTGCTCCGCTAATTTCTTATTGTGGCCCTGCCCATTTCCCACGGTCAGCCCGGCGACGGTGGCAACCGCGCTGAAGGTTTGATCGTGTTCTGGGCCGGTAGCGGTAGCCGAATAGACCGGCATGGGTGCTTTCAACTCAGCACACAGCTCTTGCAAGGTGGTCTTCCAGTCCAAGTGGCGCCCGCTGACGGAGGCATTATCGATCTTTTCCGCAAAGAGGCGCAGGATGACATCGCGGGCGGTTTCAAAGCCGTGCTCGCGGTAAATGGCACCAAAAATCGCCTCGGTGGTATCCGCAAGGATGGAATCCTTATCCCGCCCACCGGTGGACTGCTCGCCCTTGCCCAATAAGATATGCGGACCCAGGTTAATCTCACGCGCGATATCGGAAAGCCCATAGCGCGAGACAATGGAGGCGCGCATCTTAGAGATATCGGATTCCGGGCGCGATGGATACGTCACGTACAGCTTCGCGGCCACCGATAGCCCTAAGACGGCATCGCCCAAGAACTCAAGGCGCTCGTTATTAGGCAGGTGGCCGTTTTCATTGGCAAAGGAACGGTGTGTGAGCGCCAAGCGCAGACTGTCCGGTTCCAGGGCAACGCCGAGCGATTCCAAGAGCGAGCTGTGGTCCACCGCCGCAAAGGCGGCCTCCCATGCCTCGTGCCCGGTCAGCTTCTTCTTGCGGCTCATAGGAACTTCTCCAGACCTGCCCAGCGCGGGTCTATCTTCTCCTCTTCCTCTTCTTCCCCGGAGATTCCGGTGGTCAAACCCTCTGGGGTCTGAATATCGCAGCCGTCTTCGCAGACGGGGGCGAAGGGAAGGTTCAGGCCGACTTCATCAATCACCGCCTGGAGTAGATCCAGCTCATCGTCTTGGATTTCGGGGATTTCATCGCCCGAACCGGCATCGTCAGAATCGGCGTCATCGCCGCTGACAAAGGATTCATCGGCGGCAAAAACCTGGGTCACGTGCAAATCCAGCTGCGGGTGTAGCTCTTTTAAGCAGCGCGCACACTCGCCCGTGAGAACACCCGAGATATCTGCATCAACCAGAACGCCTGAACCCAGCGGGGTCAGGGTCGCGGCAACGGTGAGATCTTCGCCTTTGGGGATGGCGATCATTTCCACGCCGATCCTTTCCGGTGCAGGGCCCGTCTGGGTGCGTTGTTCCGGCATTACGTCAGCGCCTTGGGCGTTTAATAATTCGCCCACATCGAACTTCAATGGAGATGTCATAACAGTTGGTAGTCTACCCTGCCTCGCAAACTCCGCGTAGTTGCTGGCACGACCGCATTTTCTGGCAAGAAACTGAAGGTTTGGGCATAAAGCGCTATGGCTTGCCGGTTTTCCCTTTCCTGCAGGCCGCGGCGGCCTTAGCCTGAAAGCATGACTTACCACTTGGCCGCGGCCTCAGGAGATTTGAGCGCTATCGCTCCTAGATTCGGAGTGTTGTGCTGCCTTCCCGCCACCTTCTTGGTCATCTCTGGGTTAGTCCTCCATCGCCTGCCCAAGGCTGACCACTCTGGCATCTACGGCGACAAGGGCCTGCGCCTTTCCTCCGCCCTCATCCTCAGCATGTGTGCGGGGCTTATCTCCGGCGCGATTTTGGTCATTCCCTCCGGCCTCGACCTCACGGTGCTTACCGGCGCCCTTGTATTTTCCGCCAGCGCCGCCGCCATTACGTGGCTCTCGCGCGAAGCCCTTGCCTGCGCGCTGCTTTGCGTCGGCGCCATGTTCCTGACCGCAGGCGCGGTTATTAGTCTTAGCGCGATGTTCTTCCCCCAAGACTTTATGAGCGGCTCGATGACCTCGCTCACCTCCTACTTCACCACGGCCCTGGTCACCTTCCTCTTACCCGGCCTGGTCAGCGCGGGGATTGTAGCCTTCGTAGCGGTCCAGAGCCAGCGCCCTCACCCTGCTACGAATACTGCTGACGCCGCGCTTGCCGATGCCCCCTCATCGTCCCCCACGCCGCGCTACTCCAACTCTCGCAGCTCGGTCTAGCCTCCCACAAGCACAATAAGTCCTGCTACACGGTGACGCGATTTTCGCAAATCACCCGTGCAGCAGGACTTTTTAAGCGTCGTGCCTTGTAACTTACGCCTTTAGCGCTCGGTGTAACGGCGCTCGTAGCCGTCGCCCTCACCGTAGCGCGGGGTGCTAGCACCACCGCGGGAAGAACCGGCGTTCGTGGACGGCAGGTAGTCGCCGCCGCGAGAGCGCACGCCGGCCCCACCGCGCAGGGCGGAACGATCGGAGTTTACGGTGCGCAAGAGGCCACTGAGGGAGCTTTCAAATTCGCTGAGCTTGCTATCTACAAAGTCATCGCACTCCGTGCGCAGCCGGTTGGATTCGGTGTATGCGGTCTCCACGATCCGGTTGGCTTCTTCGTTGGCGCGGCGCACAACTTCAGATTCGGAAACCAAACGCTCTTGTTCCTGGCGGCCCTCAGCCACCGAGCGCTCGTATTCCTCATTGGCCTGAGCAATGGTGCGGTCCGCATCTGCGCGGGCTTGCTCAACAGTGTTTTGAGCGCGTGCCTCGGCATCGGCCACTAGCCGCTGCGCATGTTCTTCTGCCTGCGCAACCGTGGTATCGGCCTCTTGGCGCGCCTGGCTCACCATGTCGGTGGCCTCCGCAGACGCCTCATTAATGGTGTTATCCGCACGCTCTTCGGCGCCGCGGATAATCTCGTCTTGCTTGTCTAAAACGTCCTGCGCATCGTCGATTTCTACGGGCAGCGCGTTGCGCAGGTCATCGAGAAGCGCCAGCATCTCATGGCGGGGGACCAAGCAATTGGAGGTCATGGGAAAGCCAGAAGCCTGCTCCAAATGCTGAACTAATTCATCAAGGGATTCAAAGACACGGTACATGCTGGGAATTCTACAACGCGCCACCCCGCATTGTGTGGAGGGCGCGCCTTGGATCCTCAGGCCGATGCAACGAAGGCTAAAGCTCTCCGAGTTCAATTCGCTTCCCGTGTGCGATTAACCCATTTTCCCTCCACATACCTGCGGCACTGGCGCATACAGCTGCCGTGCCATCGCAGCAATGCAAAAGCTCCCCGTCTCCCCGCGGGTGCGGGGAAATGGGGAGCCGTGAATGAAGGGGAGTTTAGATAACGCCCTGTGCCAGCATGGCGTCAGCCACCTTCTTGAAGCCGGCGATATTGGAGCCAGCCACGTAGTCGCCTTCACGGTCGTATTCCTTGCGGGTGCGGGGAAATGGGGAGCCGTGAATGAAGGGGAGTTTAGATAACGCCCTGTGCCAGCATGGCGTCAGCCACCTTCTTGAAGCCGGCGATATTGGAGCCAGCCACGTAGTCGCCTTC